>CAMNRH010000018.1 GCA_946552115.1 uncultured Lachnospiraceae bacterium | reverse complement strand
CTTATCCGTGTTTGAGTATATTGAAGGATTCTACAACTCCAAAAGACCACATGGCATTGTTTGTTTCTGCCAGTTCCCGAAGCAGACGCTTCGCCTGTTCCATTTTATTTGCTTTTGGGGCAATGCCGCCTAACACTTCATCAGCGGTAATCTCATAATCCCCTAGCCATTGAAAACCGTCCTCCGACAGTGCAAATGCTTTCGGGTGTCCGAACGCCGCAAGGTTGTTTTTAATCTGCACCACAGCCCTTATATTTTCTTCTCCCTCAACCCTGCCGACTAAGAGAACGCTTCTAGCGACTGCAAAGAAATCAATCGAACCCATTCCCCGGTATGCCGCCTTATTTCCTGCCGCTTTGTTCATATGCCCGACAAGGACAATCGCACACTGGTATTTCTCTGCCAGTGCCGCCAACTTCTTTGTCATGTCCCTTGCTTCATTCGCCCGGTTCATATCCATACCACCGCCTAAATAGGCTTGTATCGGGTCTAAAATCAACAGCTTTGCGCCTGTCTTTATAACAGCTTCTTCCAAACGTTCATCTATCATGGAAAGCGATTTTATCTTTTCATCTATGACCGAGATTTTCTCACAGTCTGCCCCCGCCTGTTCCAATCGGGGCTTTACCGTATAGCCTTTATCTTTTATCCACTGCGCCGTTACTGCGTTCTGCTGCTTATTAACATAGTTTTCATCAATCAGATAAATCGTCTCTTTTGCAGCATTATAATACGCTCTGATAAACGCATAAGGGTCTGGATAAAATCCCCAGTCCACGCCCTGATATATACGGTCAAAGGTCTTAATCTGCTCGTCCGTGATAGTCTCAAACCGAAGATACTCAAAAACCATACCGCCGTTACCATTCGCCACACCGCCGTACTCATGCTCATATGCTTCCGGGTTTATCTCTTTCAAATGCTCTGCTTTGTCGATAAACGGCTGTCCCAACCAGTCCCGGGGAACATCTAAGTATGTGGAGCTGTGGACAAGGGTATTTTCTCCCACCTCTGTCACGTACTCATTCGCCCAGTTATTGGCGGTCTTTGGTGGGTTGAATGACTTGAATATCCATGCCAGCTCGCCACCACGAATAGCAGACTGCTCTATCTTTCGCACTTCGGAATCTCCGGCGAACTGGTCTAATTCCTCGTACCACAGAATACCGATATAGCCAAACTCTGGGTTACCAGTTCCTTTCCGCTGTTGAATGCCTCTGTCCGGTATCTTTCATACTCATCTTTTCCGGATTTTGTTCTCCTGTTAATCTCAGGCAGAATAATAAAATCATTGATAAAATCATCCTTTTCCAGAACATATTTGTGCAATGCCCTACCAAACGCCAGTGACGGTGAATCTTCCGGATTCTCCACCGCATATTTAAAATGCATCGGGGAACGTGCAATCTTGAAAAGTTCCGACCTACTAATTCCTTCAGCTTCTCTGTATTCCTTTTGTGTCATTTCCCTAATCCTCCTATTTAGCAGAACAGCCGTTAAACTGCCCTGCATATTTCTTTTACAGTTCAATCACGGCCAGTTCCTTGTTATCCGTTGTTCTGGTAGAAATAAACTGTAATCCCTTTTCCTTGCATTTGTTATACAACCGCACTCGCATTTCTGTTGACATCTTCTCTACTCCATCAATGAGAATAATCTGCAATCCAGCCGGATTCTGCAAAGTCACATCAATACATAAATCTAATTTTTCACCCTCTGACAGATTGCTTACCGGAAGTCCATTGATAAGCGGAATGCCATCTTTTACAGACAGTCCCTCAATTGGAATCGTCGCTTTCTCCAAAATCTCACCGGGCAGGTTCCGGGCTTTCTCAATCTTTTCAGTATAAGAAGTAGATTTCTCTGTAAGCTGCTCAATTTCTCCCTGCAAGGATAGCATCCGGCGCCACTCGTTGATATGGGACTTCATTTTCTCAGTATCCTCTGCCTGTTTTAATAGGTGGGCTATCGGTTGCGGTGCCATGTTGACGTATTCTGCATAAGCTGCAACAGTGGAATCATGTTTTGCTACATTCTCCCTGTATTCGCTCTGAATAACCTTTTCCCGGTCTGCTCTCACAGAAGATAAACCCGCTTTCTCTTTTTCAAGAGAATTAATCTGTTCTTTCAAAGCGGCAAGCTGCGTCTCAATACTTCGCTCTTTCGCCGCCATCTCGCTGTTGAGGGCAGATAAAGCAATATCTCTATCGGCTTCAATCGCCCGGAGTTTGTTTTCGTATCCGTCTTTCAACTGCTTTGCTTTTTCAATCTGCTCATTAGACTTACGGATTTTCTCAATCTGTGTGTACAGTTCCCCGACATTGGCATCTACCCACTGATTGCCATCATAATCCACGGGAAGAGCTTTCTTTATATCCTCAACAAAAGCTCTCTTTGCCCTGATATCCCTGTTTACGTCCTGTCTGCTCTGGAAATATGTACCGTTCTCTGCCTGTATGTCGTTCAACACAGAAAGAATATTCTGATCATAGTTCACATCTGCCGGTATTTCCCCGAACCACTCCCGAATTGTCTCCATGTTCCACGGAAAATCAATCATGTTAAGAATTGTGGCATTCTGCTCTTTCTTTCCCATGCGCATGAACTCCATCGGCTGCAGCTGCAGGGGGGTGATGATGTCGCGCAGAAACGCCTCCGGAGACGGTATGATATTTCCATTCTGCTTGACAGACTTATAATCTGTCTGTGTTGTCCGGGGTTTACGTTTGATGCTCAACCCAGTATCTGTCTCAATGATAATTTCGCCCTCTGTCTCGCCGTTCCGCACGATGTAGTCTCGGTCCGATTTATTGGTCAGCGCATACTTGATAGCGTCAATTACTGACGTCTTCCCGGTTCCGTTCTCGCCAATCAGCTCCACGCTGCGGCTGTCTAATTCTTTCTCCGTGATTCCAAAAAGATTCTTGATGATGATTTTTGATACTCTCATTTTTCCCTATCCTCTCTTTCTTCCGTTTCATAATCCTGTATCTGCTTTTTCAGCCGGCATTTGTCCGGCGCTCTATATTCAGTTTTATTTTTTATACCATTTCCCCGTATAAATCCTCCAAACAATACCCACACATCCAGCCATTAATCGTATAAAGTGCGTCCCTCTTTTATAGCGGAGCGCCGCATTCCACGCAATAAATCTCAGGCTCCGGCTCCTCTCTCTGGGACGTTTCCCAATTATCGCATCCCTGTATCATGCATCCACCATTCCTTTCGCATTTCCCAATAATTATCTTGATTCTTCCTCTCTTTTAAGCTATGATATAATTGGTTGTTATGTAGAGCGCTTCTCGCCTTGCAGGGCTTATGTAAGCGCTCTTTTTATCTTATTTTCACAATGTTCCTTATCATTTCCGCAGATGTCTTTCCCGCATCCACGGGTATCTGAGCGCCGGCTGCAAAAATAATATATACAAGCCCCCGGTCTCCCCAGTATTCCAGCCTTAATATATGCCGGAATCCATTCATCTCCCTTAACACCGGTATGAGTAAGTCGCATATTTTCTGCTTATCCTCTACCATGCTTGTCCTCCTTTCATAATTTCATAAGCCTTAGAATCTCTTCATCCGTTGCTTTCAGTTCCTTAAATATGATGTAGAGCTGTGTATTATCAAATTTTCCTTTTCTGCATCTACATCCAAATGCCTGTGAGGTAATATTGAGCAGCTCCCCCATATGTCTTTGTTTCAACCCCAGAGTGTCCATGCGGCCCTTTATCCATTCCCGTAAATCCGTTTGCAGGTACTTTTTCTTATTGATTGTCACTCTTGGCATCTTCATCAACCTCCTTATCAATTTTTGATGAAAGAACCAGAGAAGATAGAATAAGAAGAACAAACATTCCTAAGGCTCCGGACAAAACACCTAAAATAAATTCTGATATGTACACGTTTTCACCTCCTCCAAAAAACACGTTGCATTGTACTTATAAACAAATTCTATTGCATTGTCTGTTGTGGCAATCATGATATCTATAGTTGCTATAGCAGTGTCAATATTATGCGGATAATAATAGTAGTAAGTGCGATAATAGATGCCGCAAGAGACACTCTTGAAATTTTCATGCTTTTTTTATCCCATGCTGGATATGTTGCTATGCCGTTCTTATGAAGAAGATTTTTAAAACATTCTTCCGAACAAGCACAATAACTATCAAATTTCAATGGGGAAGTTATTGAAAATTGGTATTCTGTTTTTTTTATGACTTCCCCACAATGGTCACATATTTTTTTCGTTTCCCTCACCTCCTACGCTTCCTGCAACTGCTTGTCTCTCTAAATATTTCTGTGTTATAATCTCCTTATCAAATGCAAAGGAGAAATTTCATGTACGCTGTTTTTATGTTTTTGATTATTGTTTTCCTAAAATTCTTGTTAAACCTGTTACGGCTGATAGGAACACACATCTGTTACTACTCTTTTAAAAAGCAGCCTAAAAATATTGATACACTTATTCCTTTTGTTGAAAGCCTGTTTAATAATGCAAAAACAAACGAAATCGCCATTGTTCAATCCCGAAAAATAGATATACAACAAAAAGCATCATATTTTTTGTCAGATAAAGATTTTCGGATCCATCTTCATACTATTTTCAACAGAACTATTGGTGTTTACAGATTTAGGCTATTTCAATGCTTTAATCCATTTTATTGGATTTTCCTACCAAAATACGTTCTTGAGAGCCTAAACATAAATGCTCCGCAAATAATAATTTTCCTATCAAATATAGTATTTTGGTTAATTTCTGCCTTTTGCGGATACGCGATTGAAATATATTTCAGCGCTCACTACGGGGATTTTCTTCAAGAAATAATGAATAAGCTTCCTTGATAAAGCTCCTTATGTTTTCCCGTTCTTTCCTGTTTGTACATTTCCTCAATCTGACTGTTTCGTCAAACATGGCTTGACACAAGATTGATGTTGCGTTTTCTTTTGTGTAGTCCATTACAACCGCTCTATCTCCAACAAGGATTGTTTTTTCGGAATCCGTTTGTTACACCTCCTCACATCAGCACCTTGTCCGGCTCTTTGTCTGCAAATTCTCTGGGGTCAACACCGAGAAAAAAGCAAATACTCATAAATTCATAGTCACGCAAGTCTCTATTCCTTTCTGAATCCATCAAACTGCTATACAGAGCAGGATAAGAAAGACCTGTATCTCTGGCTACTTTGGAAAGATTGATTCCCCTCTTTTTCACATAATCAGATAAATTTTTAGTATAGTTACTCAACATATCACCTCCTTCTGTGTTATAATCTCCTTATCAAATGCAAAGGAGAAAAGCATATGCAACAATTAGATTTTTCAAATATCGAACTTTCATTTTATGAAAAATGGATTTTAAGATTGATACCGATACTAAAATCTTCATTGTTTTTCAAGCAATCCTCTTTAGACACTCTCCGTAGTTATGGAATGATAAAAATATCTGGTTACGGAAAACTAAAGCAAACATATTACAAAAGGATGAATCCTGGTAAAATGTATTTGCGAATAAAGAGAAAAGATTCACTCCGCTTCTTGATTCCTACCACCATTTCCATAATTGCGCTACTTGAATCATACGACATATTAACCATTCCACTTCTTGCCGAAATATTACGAGAAGTAAGCAGCATATTGAAAAATATAATGGAAAGTCTGGGTATCGGTACATGAATGGAACGCCGAACCATGTATATTTGGTTATTTCCTTATGTAACTTCCTCAACTCTTTCGGCTCCATCTTTGCACTCTGTTCATGAAATATATCCATCAGTTCATAATAATGCTTGTCCGGCTTTTTCTTCGTTTTCTCTCACCTCCGTTTCTAAGTTTCTTAGAACAATTACATCATATTCTAATTTAATCAGAATGTCAATACCTTTTTCTAAGAAAGTTAGAAATTTTATTGACGTGTGAAAAATTTTATGATATGTTACATAGTGAAAGGAGGTTAGCATATGGAAATCGGAAGTGTTTTGAGAGAATCAAGGTTAAATTCCAGAATGACAGTGGAGCAAGTTTCTAAGATTCTGACAAAACAGGGATATAAAGCATCTCAAAAAACTGTATACAGTTGGGAAAATGGGAATAGCCGACCAGATATTGAAATTCTTATGAAATTATGTGACATATACGGAATAAAAGATATATTGGGAACTTTCGGATATGACGGTTACAAAGAAGATGGCAGTCTACAACTTAATATGAAAGAAGTTGACATGGTAGAAAAATACCGCCTTATCTCCACCCACTCCCCGGACGGGGCAGTCGTAGTTGATACGGTACTGGATAGGGAATATGCTATTGCGGAGAAGCTGAGGGAACAAAAAGAGCAGTTGGAAAAGGTTTAGAGGATGGATGTGGAGGTTTCGGAGGAAATTGTTCCGTTAAGGCTGTGGGCTTACTATGGGAAGATTGCCTGTGCCGGAACTGGGTTTATATTTGACGATATTCCAACAGACACCATTGAAGCCCCGGACGCAAATGCAGACTTTATTATAGGTGTAAACGGTGATTCTATGGAGCCTGACTATTCTGATGGAGAAAAACTGTATATCAAAAAGGTAGATTGTATAAATCCTAGGGAAGTCGGTATATTCACTATCAATAATGAATGTTTCTTGAAAGAATATGGAAAAGACGGGCTTGTTTCCAGAAATAAAAAGTATGACGATATTCCAGGAAACGAAGATGTACGTCTAATTGGGAAAGTAGTTGGAAAAGTTGAGGAATGATTAAACCGTTACGGCGATTTAATAAACAAATGAGGAAAGGGAGGAAACTATGGCAAAATTAAAATGTCCAAGATGTAGAAGCACGAATATACAAGTTATGGGAAACAATAGGAAGGGTTTCTCTGTAGGAAAAGCTGTTGGAGGCGCTCTGCTTACGGGCGGAATTGGTACACTCGCCGGATTTGCTGGAAAAAGGGGAAAGTATGAAGTGTTCTGTACGGACTGCGGGCACAGATGGAAAACAAAATGATAAATAAGAAAACCGCCCAGTGTTACCAGCACCGAACGGATTAAAATAGACACTAGCCCCGAAAGATACTAATGTACGTTCAAAAAATATTGTATCATCTTCGGGGACAGCTTGCAAGTGGTTATTTCCATTTTAGAAAGAGCCACAGGCTGTTATTTTTATACCAATTTTTAAGGAGGATGATGCTATGAAGATTGAAAAGCTCCCTTCCGGCTCCTACCGGGTGCGGAAAATGTATAAGGGAAAGACTTATTCCGTTGTTTTTGACAGAAAACCTACACAAAAAGAAGCGGTGCAGGCTATAGCAAAGGAACTTGACAAAGTTCGGGAACATCAATCTGTAATTACTTTCAAAGAAGCCGCTTCCGGATATATCGACATGAAAAAAAATGTGCTTTCTCCTAGCACTGTGAAAGAATATTCGAATACCGCGAATCGTATTCCCGATTGGTTCAAAGAATTAAGAATAATGGATATTACGCAAATAGAAATCAATAAACTGATAAATGGGTTATCGGAAAAGAAATCCCCCAAGACCGTACGCAACTACCACGGCTTCATATCGGCTGTTTTAGGCGCTTATAGGCCGGATATGAAAATTTATACAAAGCTTCCACAAAAGATTAAAAATGAGCCTTATACGCCGTCACAGGACGATATAAAGAGAATACTAGAAGAAATAAGGGGCAGTAAATTTGAAATACCAATCATATTAGCTTGCTACGGAATGCGAAGATCGGAAATATGCGCATTGGCAATAGACGATATAAAAGAAGATGTCGTACATATCAATAAAGCTTTGGTACAAAATGAAAAAAACGAATGGGTTTTAAAAACAACAAAGACTATTGCAAGTACACGTTCTATTGTCATACCTCGATTCCTGTCAGAAAAAATAAAGGACCAGGGATATGTTTACAAGGGCTATCCAAACTCAATTACGCAATACTTATCAAAAATAGAAGAAAAACTTGAGATACCTCATTTTTCCTTGCACAAACTACGTCATTATTTTGCAAGCCAAATGTCCGCGCTTGGCGTTCCAGAGGCTGATATATTGAAAATAGGTGGATGGGAAACCGATCACGTAATGAAAACTGTGTATAGGCATTCAATGATAGATAAGGATGAACAGGCTAAAAGGAGTGCCGCGAAAAAACTTCAATCTTCCTTATTTCTTTAATTTTCATGACAATTTCATGACAAAAAACGATGAAAATATTTATTTTTCATAGAAAATATATATTTCAAAATATGACCATAAAAGACCGCAAACCCTTGATTTCTATTTATAATCTTAGGTTTGCGGCTCTTTTCCTGACATCGGGGTAACAGGATTCGAACCTGCGACCTCACGGCCCCCAGCCGTGCGCTCTAACCAAACTGAGCCATACCCCGATAGACTTATTCTATCGAATCATGTCGAAGAATGCAAGTGTTAATTTTAAATATTTATATTTGGGCTATTTACCTTTTCGCAAATATGATAATATATATCTAACCTGATATTATTATCCGGTGCCGGTTTTTTATACACGGATAATAATACACTATGCGAAAGGAGTTTATACTATGAAAGTTATTGTGATTGCTCCCCGGGGAAAAATGGGCAAATTAATTACGCAAATAGCTGCAAAGCGCGAAGACATGACACTTACCGCAGGCGTCGCGCCAAAAGGCCGCAGCTACGTTGGAGACGACCTGGGAACGGTAGCAATGGCGGGAAAGGTGCTGGGCGTACCTGTCGTTGATGATTTAAATGATGTCATCGACGACTGCGACGTCATTATCGACTTTTCTACAAAGGAAATGGGAATGGAAGTTCTGGAGCTTGCAATCAAACATAAAAAAGCCCTCGTATGCGGCACAACCGGATTTACACCGGAAGAAATGGAGCGTTTTCAGGATGCTGCCTCTAGTATTCCCATGCTTTACGCCGCCAATACGTCAAAGCTGGTTAATATTATGAACCGCCTTTTGGAATTGGTAACACAAACTGTCGGAAGCGAACTGGACATTGAAATTTTAGAAATGCACGACCAGTGGAAAAAGGACGCTCCCAGCGGAACCTCCCGGGAAATGGGTGAAATCATGGCGCACGCTCTCGGAAAAGACTTATCGGATATTGCCATATACGGAAGAGAAGGCGCCTCTCCAAGAAAAAATGGAAGCATTGGCTATCATTCCCTGCGTGCCGGAAATATCCCAAGCAGCCATACTGTCTATTTCGGAGGAATAGGCGAACGCCTTGAAATCACCCATCATTCCTACAACTGGGAATGCTTTGCAAGAGGCGCCTGCGACTGCGCCGCGTTTCTTGCCGGCAAAGAGCCCGGATTTTATACAATTAAAGATGTCCTAAATTTATAACAGCATATTGCATTATTTTAAAATATATTGTATAATTGTATTAATCAAATAATACAGTCGTAAAAAATAAGGAGGAAAACCATGATATTAGTAAACACAGACTATATTCCCGGTAAAAATTTTGAAATGATAGGAATGGTGCGGGGAACTATGATTCAATCCGTCCACGTAGGAAAAGACATAATGAACAGCTTTCGGACACTTGTAGGCGGCGAACTCACCTCTTATACGGAAATGATGAACGAGGCGAGAGCCATTGCAACAAAAAGAATGGCCGATGACGCGGCCTCTATGGGCGCGGACGCAGTGATTAATATTCGCTACGCCTCCAGCCAGGTTATGCAGGGCGCAGCCGAAATCATGGCATATGGAACCGCAGTAAAATTCGTTTAGTTCAACTGGGGACGGGGTTTTTCTAAAAAAACCCCGTCCCCAGTTGAACCATTCCGCCTTTTTCCATGCATCCGGTATCCCATAACTCGCGCAGGGAAAAGGTATCGCTTTCCCCGTAGGTTGCGGTTTTTACCAACAAATCGTCTCCTTTCACTTCGTATCCTACCAGGAGGAACCAATGCCAGATATAGTCCTTATATGTCTCTGCCTTTTTATGACGCAGTAAAAGATATGGTATCGGATATCCGGCATTTATTTGTGTAAGTATCATCGTCCTTGCCGCTTCATAGCTTTTCTCGCCGGAAAATACTTTCATAAAAATACCGCCGCTTATATTTTCCCTCATACCCACATCTTTTATATCCCTGATATACTGTTCAAATCCGTCAATAAACCACTCCACTTTCTTTACACCGCCAATTCGCGGCCGGATGTAAGGTTTCATCCTCTGGCTGAATGAGATATAATCCTCTTTCGTAAGCTCCTGTATGGAATATGGATATAAATATTCCATTCCTTTCCGAAGCGCCAGATAAATGCAGCAGTCGCACGCCGTCGCCGCCGCACACCCTCCCATATTCATAACGATATTGGTAAACCAGTCCTGATTCCCTCCAAAGGCTCCGTCTATTGTAAAATATTCCAGCTCTTTTTTCATACCTGCTCCTTTTTGATTGATTCAATATAGCACTTAAAATTGTCTTCTTGCTCTGTATTTCGGGATCCAATATGCATTTTCCTCATCCACCTGATTCCCCCGGTATTTATAATTTCCCTTTTCGTCTTTCTTCAGTGTCACCACATGGCGAAAGGAGCAATCTCTTCCTGATTCCACAAGAACCGCCTCCACATAGACCGACAGTGTTCCGTCGTCATGCTCCTCACATTTCACAACCTCCGGAAACGGCTGAAGCTGGGGAAGCCGGTTCCATGCGCTGACCGCAAGCCACGGATAGGTTCCCTTCTCCCTGTTATAATCCGCATATTGTTTTATCTGTTCATCTGATATATCAAAATACCGTTCAATTGTATTTTCAAATAACTCTTCCGGAATTCCGTTCTCATACTTTTCTTTATCTAACTTCATCCCCGTATCCATAGCATAAAGGGCATCAAACAGATCATTGAACTCTATTTTTTCCGGATTTTCCATATCCCAATCTACTAAAAACAGATTATTACTGAAATAACTGACTGGCTCAATGTATTCTTCGGAAATTTTCCTGCACATTTCATCCAGCGGCAAAACTCTGTAAAACATGTGCATATCCATCTCCTGATTTCTGGATAATGCTTTCTCCCAGATAAGCCACCCCTTTTCCGTATAGCCCCAATCATAGGCCCGTATTTTTTCCATCTGCCGAACCGCCGGGCGCAAATCCTCCTGATATCCGGCGCTTGCGAATGTAACCGACAGCTTTCCTTTTTTAAACGCAAGCCTGTAATACCGGAAAACCCCGTTTATATTAACCGAATAAAATTCTGTATCTGCCGTTTCTCCTCTTTTTGCTTTCCGCAGACTTTCGTCCACACTCTCATAATTTTTCATATTATCGTCACGGCTTCCGCAAATGACAGCATACCCATTCCCGGCAATCAAATCTATCATCTCATGCACGTTATCTTCTTTTAACGTTACGTCAGATGTCTCTTTTATCCCGCTCTGTGCATAAATGGATTCCGCCTTTTTCATTACATGGGAAAGCTTCCCGGTTATATCCTCTATTTCCTCATCGCTCATCCGAATACTTTTCACTTCATAATCCGGGTTTTCCTCCTGTTCCGGATCATCGCTGTCCGAAGCCGCCGGCTCTTCCTGAATCCTCCGCTCTTTCGGATTCCCCTGCTCTTTCCCTGACCCGGACTTCACACAGCCTGAAAATGAAACTGCTACAACCACTGCAATTATCAGCGCAGCAATTTTTGCCGCACCTGCATTTTCTTTTTTCATGCTTCCTCCATTTCTTTCCCATCTTCCTGTCAAAAATTTAGTACAATATACTTCTAAATATTCCTATTGTCAAGTAATCCATAGAATTTCCTATTGACTTTCCATCCGGAAAATGCTATATTTCTTTCAGAAATATTTGTATACAAATATGTGAATTGTATACAAATACTTATTAAGGAAAATATAAAAAAGGATGGTACGGAAAATGAAATTAGGATTTATCGGAACCGGAAATATGGCGTCTGCAATTATGGGTGGCATTATTAAAAATCAGATTATCCCGGCGGAGGAAATAATCGGCGCGGATTTATTTGCACCGGGAAGAGAACGTGTAAAAAAACAATTCGGTATTCATGTGACAGACAGCAACAGGGAGGTTGCCCACAGTGCAGAGGTAATTATTCTCGCTGTAAAACCACAGTTTTATGCTGATGTAATCAAAGAAATTAAGGATGATATAAAGGACAGCCAGATAATCATCACCATAGCACCGGGCAAAACTCTGGCATGGCTCTCAGAGCAGTTCGGAAAGGCTGTAAAAATTGTCCGTACGATGCCCAATACCCCTGCAATGGTAGGCGCAGGCATGACAGCCGCCACTCCGAACGAGCATCTGACCGAGGAGGAAATCTCCTATGTGCGCACACTTCTTGAAAGCTTCAGCCGCGTAGAGCTTATACCGGAACGTCTGATGGACGTCGTTGTCTCTGTAAGCGGAAGCTCTCCGGCCTATGTCTTCATACTTATCGAGGCAATGGCAGATGCCGCTGTTTCCGGCGGAATGCCAAGACCGCAGGCATATCAGTTTGCCGCTCAGGCAGTGCTTGGAAGCGCTAAAATGGTGCTGGATACCGGAAAGCATCCCGGTGAATTAAAGGACATGGTATGCTCACCGGCAGGGACAACGATTGAAGCAGTCCGCACACTTGAAGAGCGCGGCTTCAGAAGCGCAGTATTTGAGGCAATGAAAGTGTGTGAAGAACTATCAAAATCCATGTAAACGGCTATGGCAGAGAAAACACCGTCTCTCGCTCTTCAGGCTTATGAGAGAATTAAAGGGAACATTTTAAACCTGACCTATCCTCCGGGGATGTCCCTTACGGAGGCCGCGCTTACAAAGGAGCTGGGAATGAGCCGCAGCCCTGTGCGCTCTGCAATTCAGATGCTTAAGACGGAGGGCCTGCTGATTTCCGATTATTATAAATCTATTACGGTAAAGGAAATTACCGAAAAGGATATACGGGAAATTTACCAGCTGCGCCAGCTCATTGAGGAGGCCGCTTTCCGGTTTATCTTTTCCTCCGGAAGAAATGAGGAATATTCCTACCGGATTGAAGAAAAGGTGGTCCATATGTGTGCGGTAAGCGCTGATCCCTATGACTGGGAAATTGCCGACACCGCCATGCATATGGAAATCATCAGTATTTTAGATAACGAACGTATCAACAGGATTTATGAAAATAATATGTCAGAGCTTATCCGTATCGGACAATATTCTGTAAAAAACGGAATGCATATTCCACAGGCAAATGAAAAGCTCCGGGAAATGGTTCGGTTTATGCGTGTGGGTGACTATGAAAAATCCTATGAAATTTTAAAAAACTGCCATTTAGAAACCGGATTGTCAAGTGCATTAAAGGGAAGATAACATGTTAAGAGACATAGATTTAAACGAAATATCCGACGGAAAGCTCTATCATAACAATGATATGGTAAAAGCCGGCTGCGGCGGCTGTAAAAACTGCTCCTCCTGCTGCCGCGGGATGGGCTCATCCATTATACTGGACCCATTAGACCTTATGCGCCTGTGCACAGGTCTTAAACAAACCTTTGATGAGCTTATGGACAATGCCATCGAACTCAATGTGGTAGACGGCATTATTCTTCCGAATATTAAAATGAGCGGCTCCGACGAAAGCTGTACTTTTTTAAATTCGGACGGGCGCTGCAGTATCCATCCTCTCCGCCCGGGAATCTGCCGTTTATTTCCACTTGGACGGTTTTATGAAAAGGATTCTTTCAAATATTTTCTTCAAATACGGGAATGTCCGAAGCCGAATAAGTCAAAGGTAAAAATACGGAAATGGATAGACACGCCGGACATCGGTAAATATGAAAAATATATATCTGACTGGCATTATTTTGTAAAGGGACTCAGGGAGCGTATCACAGCTCCCGGAGGAGCAGAGCTGATGAAAACTTTCAGCATGTATGTGCTGAAAACCTTTTTTCGGCAGCCCTACGATGCCGATAAGGATTTCTATGAACAATTTTATAAAAGACTGGAAACAGCCAAAAAGGCTGTCGGCACATTTTAATGCCGGCAGCTTTTTTCATTTACAAAACTTATAAAACAGCTACATTTCCGTAAATTTCACGATATTGGAAGCATTTGCAAACTTCTCTACACCATGTTCACCAATAACTACTAATGTGGGCGCCTGCATAACTTTATACTTCTTTACCAAATCCCGATGCTCTCCGGCGTCAACTACCTCATAGTCCATATGCGCATCATTCAGCGCATTTTTCGCCGTCGCACAGTTCGGACAGGTCTTTGTCGTAAATAGAAGTCTCTTGATACTTTCACCGGCACATATCTGTGCCTCTTCACCCGCATGCTTCCTAACCGTTTCTTTCTTATGAGCGCCCCCGCTTACTGACACGGCTCCGGACGCGGCAACCTTATACACCTTTCTGTCCTTAAACTCCTGTGCTTTTCCGTCATTCCAGTTCTGAACCGGACGGTAATATCCCGTAATCCGGCTGTAAACCTCCGTTTTCTCCCCGCACTCCGGACAGGTATAATGTTCACCGGCAATATATCCGTGATTTTTGCAGATTGTATAGGTCGGCGACATCGTGTAATACGGAAGCTTATAATTTTCTGCAATTTTCCGTACCAACGCCGCAGCGGACTGCCAGCTCGGAAGCTTTTCGCCTAAGAAAGCATGAAATACCGTTCCCGACGTATACAGCGTCTGCAGCTCATCCTGAATATCCAGCGCCGCAAATATATCTTCCGTATATCCTACCGGCAGATGCGAGCTGTTCGTGTAATACGGGGTGCCGCTACATTCCGCCGCCGTAACAATATCCGGATACAATTCCTTGTCATGCTTCGCGAAACGATAGGTCGTGGATTCCGCCGGAGTCGCCTCCAGATTATATAAATCCCCATACTCCTCCTGATAAGAGGACAGGCGCTCTCTCATATGATTCAATACTTTTTTGGAAAACTCCTGTGTCTCTGTATGCGTCATATCCCTGCCAATCCATTTTGCATTCAGGCCCGCCTCGTTCATTCCAAGAAGCCCTATGGTAGAAAAATGATTCTCAAAGGTTCCAAGATAACGTTTTGTATAAGGATATAAGCCCTCGTCAAGAAGCTTTGTAATAACCGTGCGCTTTACATGAAGAGAACGGGCAGAAAGATCCATCAGCTTATCCAGCCGCCTGAAAAATTCATCTTCATTTTCCGACAAATACGCAATACGGGGCATATTAATTGTAACAACACCTACGGAACCCGTACTCTCGCCGCTTCCAAAGAAGCCGCCGGACTTCTTTCGGAGCTCACGAAGATCCAGACGGAGACGGCAGCACATACTTCTGACGTCGCTCGGCTCCATATCGCTGTTAATATAATTGGAAAAATAAGGAGTCCCGTATTTCGCCGTCATTTCAAATAACAGACGGTTATTTTCCGTGTCCGACCAGTCAAAATCACTGGTAATGGAATACGTCGGAATCGGATACTGGAAACCGCGTCCATGTGCGTCTCCCTCAATCATAATCTCAATAAAGGCCTTGTTGACCATATCCATCTCTTTTTTACAATCGGCGTAGGTGAAATCCATCTCTCTGCCGCCGACAATTGCCGGAAGATTCGCCAAATCACCCGGGACCGTCCAGTCAAGCGTGATATTGGAAAACGGCGCCTGTGTTCCCCATCTGGACGGCGTATTGACACCATAGATAAAAGATTCAATACATTTTTTCACCTCCGGATAGGTTAATTTATCTGCCTTTACAAAGGGTGCAAGATACGTATCAAAGGATGAAAACGCCTGTGCGCCCGCCCATTCATTCTGCATAATTCCAAGAAAATTTACCATCTGGTTACAAAGCACGCTCAGATGCTTTGCCGGGGAGGAAGATATCTTTCCTGTAATTCCGCCAAGTCCTTCCTTAATGAGCTGCTTTAAGGACCAGCCTGCGCAATAGCCTGTCAGCATTGACAAATCATGGATGTGAATATCTGCATTTCTGTGTGCCTGACCGATTTCCTCATCATAAATCTCAGACAGCCAGTAATTTGCTGTAATCGCGCCTGAATTACTTAAAATGAGTCCTCCTACGGAATAGGTAACCGTAGAATTCTCTTTCACACGCCAGTCCGTAACCTTTACATAGCTGTCAACTGCGGCCTTATAATCCAGCAGAGTAGAATTCAGATTACGGATTTTCTCCCGCTGCTTTCTGTATAAAATATATCCCTTTGCAACATCCGCATAGCCCGCTTTAATCAAAACCTCTTCCACACTGTCCTGAATATCCTCAACTCCGACAAGTGAATTTTTAATCTTCGGCTCAAACGCCGCCGTTACTTTAAGTGCAAGTAAATCTATAATATCCTGATTATATTCTTTCTCCTGCGCCTGAAAAGCCTTTTCAATAGCAACAGATATTTTCGATAATGCAAAATCCGCAATCTGCCCGTCTCGCTTTGTCACCTGATACATAAAGATAACTCCCCTTTCATTCTACCGTCCCGGATTTTTATCCGCTTTTCTATCATAGCACTATAGCTGATATAGCGTCAACCAAAAACAACAATATATTGTGCACAATCTTTTTATCCGCACAATATATTGTTGTTGTATACATTTACTATAAACCGCGCAGCTGCGCGGTTTGCACACTCTTTTTCACTACCTCAAGCGCCTGATTCATAATATCCTTGTTGTACCCGTGAAGCCCTTCCCTGATTACATCGCCCGAATCTACAAATTGCTGAAGATAATAAAGGTTCGCTCCATGAATCCATCTGCCAATTGATTCAAAATCCGAACGCTGATGGAACTCCCGTACCACTGTAGTGCGGAACTCATACGGAACATTTCCTCTGAGGAGATAATTTACACTCTTATGTACTTTCGAAATATCATAATCCTCAATTCCAATTGTTTTCCCATAGCTTTCCTGAGAATTCTTTATATCCATCGCCACATAATCCACAAGCTTAAGCTCCACAATTCTTATCAGCTTATCAGGAAAGCTCCCGTTCGTATCAAGCTTCACCAGAAAACCGAGGCGCTGAATCCTCTCCAAAAACTCCTCAATCCCGGGCCGCAAAAGCGGCTCCCCGCCGGTAACACATACCCCGTCCAAAATTCCCTTACGCTTATTTAAAAATGCAAAAAACTCCTCCTCCGGAATCTCCTTATTTTTATATGTATCAACCACAAGAGACGCATTATGGCAGAACGGGCAGCGAAAATTACATCCCGCTAAAAAAACTGTACATGCCACCTTTCCGGGAAAATCCAGAAGCGTAAGCCTCTGTAAGCCTTGAATCACCATATCATCCTCCTATGGGGACGGGGTTTTTCTAAAAAAACCCCGTCCCAGATTGAATTGTCCCTGTCCCAAGTTAAATCATCCCTGTCCCCTTATGTGCGAAAATGCTCCATCATAATCGGCATACATTCTCTGCTATATTCCTTAAGGGAATAGCTCCCTTTATTCATACACCAATCCGAAACCAACGCTCTCTCGCACATCGAATAATATTTTGTAATTGCACTGGCCGGCATATCTCCCCGGATTTGACCCCTGTTTTGCCCTTCCTCTACCGTTTTGGTGACAAGCCGATAATATTTTCGATTTTGATCTAAAAGACTGTTATCTCCCGCTGTCACAAGCTGTGTAGAATATAAGGAGGCAAGAAGATCTCTGCTTATTTTTTCCTCCATCATTGTATGCATTTCATAATTCATGTACAGTAATTTATCAAAACAATTCATCGCCGAATCCATCTTTGTTTCCAGTTCTTCATAATAATCATCCAAAATTACTGAAAGAGTATTCAACAGCTCATCTTTCGTATTAAAATAGTAGTAAAATGAGCCTTTTGAGGTTCCGGACAATGCAATAATATCATCCACTGTTGTCCTGTTATATCCTTTTTCATAAAACAACTGCCACGCTGCTGACACAATCCTGTTCTTTACATTTCTCTTTTCCGTATACATCAGGCTGTCCTTCCTTATAAAATTAGGGACAGGGATAAATCAATCCGGGACGGGGTAAAATTAAAAAAACTCCGTCCCCAATTTGTCCCTGTCCCTATCTTACCACATTATCTTACCGAAAAACAATTCTCTATTTCTACTATGGAAATTTCCTTCGAATCTGTCCATTCAATATTTATATATGAACTTCTGTTAAGTCCCTTTAACAGTTCATTAATTTGCGTCTCCCGCCCCTGAATCTCCATACTTACCGTTCCGTCCCATTCATTTTTCACCCATCCTGTAAGCCCCAGCGAACGAGCCAGATATTTTGCTGTATAACGAAATCCTACACCCTGAACTTTTCCATAAAATACAATATGTTTTCTTACTTCTCCCATTTGATTCTTTCCTTTTTAAAAGATGTCTTAAAAAAATAATACTTCAAAAAGGGACAGGGATAAATCAATCTGGGACGGGGTTTTTTTAGAAAAACCCCGTCCCCAATTACGTCCCCAATTAATTAAAGCTCTGCTCCGTCCTCTCAATGATTTCATCCTGAAGTGCCTTACTCAAGTTTCTGAAGTGGTCGCTGTATCCTGCGACACGTACAATCAAATCCTTATACTCCTCCGGATTTTTTTGTGCCTGTATCAAAGTCTCTCTGTCAATGACATTAAATTGAATATGATGACCATCCATATTAAAATATGTCCGGACAAGATTTGCCATCTGCTCCAGTCCCTCATCACCGGCCACTACGCCCGGCGTAAATTTCTGATTCAGAAGTGTACCGCCCGTCTGCAGGTGATCCATCTTCGCGCAGGATTTTACAACTGCCGTAGGTCCGTTTACATCAGCGCCCTTTTCCGGTGAAATGCCCTCAGATACCGGCTTATGTGCCAGACGTCCGTTCGGGCTCGCCATCATAACGTCTCCGAAATATACGTGACAGGTCGTCGGCAGCATATTGATACGGTACATTCCGCCGAGCATATTGGGACGCCCCGTCACCTGGCTTCTGTAGTACTCAAACACGCCTTTCATAATATCGTCCGCATAATCATCGTCATTGCCGTACTTCGGCGTCTTATTTTGTACAAGGTTTAAGATTCTGCCGTGTCCCTCAAAGTTATCCTCAAGCGCCTGCATAAGCTCTTCCATTGTAAATGTCTTTTTCTCGTATACATTGTATTTCACTGCCGCCAGACAGTCTGTAATCGTTCCGATGCCCACACCCTGCAGGTATTTTGTATTGTATCTTGCCCCGCCGCCGTTATAATCCTTTCCTTTGGAAATGCAGTCGTTTGTAATAATAGAAAGGAAAGGTACCGGCATATATTCCGCAAATATTTTCTCTATAACATTGCTTCCCTGTATCTTAATATCAATGAAATACTTCATTTGCTTTTTGAATGCGTCATAAAGCTCGTCATATGTCTCAAAATCCGTCGCATAGCCGAGCTTTAACCCCAGCTGCTGATCCGTCATTTTATCATAGCCGCTATTAAGAGTCAGCTCAAAAATCTTCGGAATATTAAAATATCCGGTCAAAATATACGCCTCGTTCCCGAATGCCCCTGTCTCTACACAGCCGCTTGTTCCGCCCTTTCTGGCGTCATCCAGTGATTTTCCCGCATTCATCAGCTCCTGGATAATGGCCTCTGTGTTGTAGAATGCCGGCTGACCCCAACCCTTACGGGAAACCTCACAGGCGCGCTTCAGGAATTTATGGGGTGTCTTACGGCTAATCTGAACATTGGAGCTCGGCTGAAGAAGCTTCATTTCATCCATACAGTCAAGAATCAAATAGCTTACATTATTCACTCCGTTTTCTCCGCTCGGTGTAATCCCGCCCGTATTCAAATTCGCAAAATCTGTATAAGTGCTGCTTTCCTTTAAGGTAATGCCAACCTTTGGCGGAGCCGGCTGATTATTGAATTTTACCCACAGACACTCCAAAAGCTCCAGCGCTTTCTCATCATCAAGGATTCCGTCCTCCACGTCCTTTTCATAAAACGGATTCAAATGCTGATCCAGACGTCCCGGGCTGTATGCGTCCCACGGATTCAACTCGCTCGTAACTCCAAGATGTACGAACCAGTACATCTGAATTGCCTGCCAGTAAGTTTTCGGTTTGTGCGCCGGTACCACATCACAGTTAGCCGCAATCTGAAGAAGCTCCGCCTTTCTCGTCTCATCCGTCGCTTTTTTGGCAAGCTCACGGGCATACGCCGCATATCTCTCTCCAAGAATCATAATCGCCTCACATGCCAGCTTCATACCCTCCAGCTCATTTTTCTTATCAAATGCTTCCGGGTCATTCATAAAGTCAAGCTTAGATAAGGACTCCTCAATATCCGCCTTATAATCTAAAAATCCCTTTTCGTAAATCTTAAAGGAGCCTACCGTATGTCCCGGCCCTCTCTGCTCCATAAACTCGGTAAAAATCCCGCTTTCATACGCTTTCTTCCACTCCGGAGTCATCTGATTTAAGATTCTGCTTCTTGTACTTCTCTTATCCCAGTAAGGAATCATGACCTCTTCCTGAATCTTATAATCTCCGTCTTTTACCTTAAAATTAATCAGCTCTCTGTCATTCATCACATGCATATCCTCAAGCGTATGACAGCAAAGCTCCGGAAACGTCGGCGCCGCCTGCGGAGAATCTCCCTTTTCACCTACGATAAGCTCACCCTCGCCGATATAAAGAGTTTTTGTAGAAAAATAATCCTTAAGCACCTGTCCCCGAAGCTCCGGGATGGACACAGCACCCTCATATTTTTCGTATGTTTTTGTTTCGCTGATTGCACGCTCCAAATCAATATGGGGCTGTGTGTCAACGCTCAGCTTACGAAGCTTCTTAATTCTTTCATTCATGCCTCTTCCTTCCATTTTCTTAACCTCCTATTTTTACATTATGAAATCCGGCTTCCTTAAATAACTCTGTAAAATGCTCCATTTCCTCCTTATCAGGGGCATGAAGCCCTTCTCCTTCGTACTTTTCGCCAAGCTTTGCATATTTTGCCGAACCGGTATTGTGATACGGCAGAAGATTGACGCAGGCTGCATGTATCTTCTTTTCAAGCAGATACGAAATAACCGCATTCATCGCATCCTCAGAGCCGTTTACCTCCTTAATTGTAGGAATACGAATATAAATTCTTGCCCCGGCGCCGCTTAATCTCTCAAGATTTGACAGTATCCGTTCATTTCCCGCGCCCATATATTTTTTATGTACTTCGGAATCCATTGTTTTTATATCATATAAAAATGTATCGGTGTACGGAAGAATTCTTTCAAAATTTTCATAAGGCGCATAGCCGCACGTATCAATTGTCACCGTAATTCCCAGATGCTTAAGCCTCTTACAGAGAGCCTCCACATAATCCATATCAGCCGTCATAACCTCTCCGCCCGATAACGTAACGCCGCCTCCCGACTGCTCATAAAACATCTCATCCTTTTTAAGCTCCTTTACAAGCTCCTCTACCGTATATTCCTTTCCGACAATTTCCCGCAGATTCAGATTGCAGTAATCCGTACAGGTTCCACAGGCGTCACAAAGCGAAAAATCAGTCACAACCTTTCCGTTTTCCTCATGAATGGCGTGATGAGGACAGGCAGTCTCACAGCTTCTGCAGCCGACACATCTTTCTTTATCATAAAGCGGCTGCTTCCGGTAGCTCTGTGTCTCCGGATTATGGCACCACACACACCGAAGACCGCAGCCCTTAAAAAACACGGTCGTCCGTATTCCGTCTCCATCGTGAATCGAGTATTTCTGTATACTCGTAATAAGGCTCATCCCTTAATCCCCTTCTTTCCTCTCAAAAGCTGATAAATACTTTCAAATTATTTAAAGTAGACCAAAGTTTGTACTTTAGTCTACTTTAACAAAAAGGCAACTTTCCGTCAAGATTTTCACAAAATCAGTGTCTAATTTCTCTATATTCACTAAAAATTCAAGCTCATTTCCGGCAAATCAAACAAAGAAATCTGGTAATCCATATTTGAATGGATTTTCTTATCTACAATTATCTCATCTCCCTTTAAATGCCCTATCAGGAGGGGAGACGCCGAATCATGCTGCTCATGCTTTCTTTTTACGCTTTCCCTCGTACCGGTTGCATAACAATATTTACAGCCGTTGATGCAGGTATCGTACATACCTATGTCTATACTTTCCGCACATCCGCACCGGGGGCGCTGTCCGTTATCTTTCTTTACATCCAGCTTATATCCAATGATCCTTTTTATCCGCTCCTTATCAATGCACGCTCCATGTCCTATACCATGGTGTGCCAAATCCTTTTTTTCCGCACAGGTGTACAACGGAAGTCTGTACTTCCCCGCAATCTTTGCCAGACGTTTTGCCGCCTCTTCTATCTCCTCCTGCTCAAGCTCCGGATACCTCGCCTCCCGGTAAGCGTCGATAAAACTGATCGTACATCTCTCTGTTGCCCTGTGAAGCCACTGACACATCATTTCAAATTTCTCCGCATGAAAATCAAGGGAATATTTTTCCGATAAAAGAATCGGGTCGAATCTCCAGTCTATCCGTTCCGGTCCAATCATTTCACTTAACAGCAGAAAGGAAGCAATCGACTCCGCCGTACAGGGAACTCCCGGTTCCAAATCCTCCTCATAATCTGTAATGGTCATCTGAAAGCAGTACCGGTAGCCCATTCTGTCAATTTCCTTTAAATAAGGAATCATCGGCTCGGGATTTTTCGTCCAGAAGACAATACAATCTACCGTATCCGGGGACAGCCAGATACGACTTATCTTTTTTCGGTTGTAAGGGTTCGGAACCATTACCATTCTCTCTCTCAAACGGTTCATGAACCACTCCGGGTAAAGTGCCGGGATGTCTGTTCTTCTGCTTGCACTGATAATCATTGAGCCGCTCCTGAAATATGTATTATTTGTTTTCAATATATTTTACAGCCAATTTAACGCTTTATCTTTGATTCTCGCATACCACTCATTCTCATCCTTCGCCGCTTTCGCCTGTTCCAGTGAATACTCAAAAATACCTTTCACCTGTTTTGGATCCGGAACATAGCCCGCGCGGTAAGATTGTTCAACCATATGAATAAATACATCCAGTTCCATTGGCACGATGACGGACTGACCGCCATAAAATGCAATATTCATTGTATGCAGCGCATAAAAATATGCAATGCACGACTCATTGATTTTCGGCGCTATAAATAAACAATATGCCTCTTTTCCAGTTTCTTTCTTTAATTTCGCCAAATGTCTTGAAACCGGTTCCCCTTCCATTTCATACTGCTTCTGCCCTGTCCTCATCGTGACTTCTACTGCTAATCCAAAATCGTCATAATCACAAACAATATCTGCCATGTTTCCCGCCGCTGTCGACATCGGCTGCCCCTTGTCATCCATTATAAGATTTGCCCTTATATCTCCACCGTCAAGCATAGTCATTGCTCTCCATGTATTCCATTCCAGCATTAACGGCGCATCATACAATAAATTTGCCTTAATATCCTTAAATACCGTTATTACATCATCATATTTTTTATATTCTTTTAAAGCTTTCATTTGCTTTTCAATAATTTCCGTTTTTCTTTTTTGAATCGCCGTCTCTAATCTATCTTTTAGCTGTTCCGTTGTCTGTCCTGATAAATCTTCATCTTTTTCCAACGCCTCGGATACCTGTTTAAGCAATCTCCCCCTATCATCCGAATATAAAACCGGAAGCAACGCATCAAACAAATATTTTTTATATCTTTCTTCATCCTCCACAAAAACCGGTTCTCTGTTTACGGTCTCTAAAAAAAATTCTACTTCTCTTTTCTTTTCAGGCATGATGGAAAGAGAATGCCCTCTTTGCGAAATTTCTATCATGCCTGTTGCACGCAAATATCTAAAACAGGCGTCTGCATAATCACGCATATTTCCCGCCTTTGTTCGAATAAATTTATCCAAAGACGTATCTCTGGATTCCCTCGTCTGCGTATTCCCCTCATCTATATCATTTCGAAAGATATTTTCTATTTCTTTCCGCAGATATTCCCCTCTGAAATTTTTGTAATTTACAGAAGTATATGCCCGCATACGCCTAAATTGCCTTATCTTTTCAACTATCTGCTCAAATTTTTTATAATGTGTCAGCTGCATTCCAAATATCATTAGTTCATCAAAACTAATTGTACCTAACACATAGATTAATCTGAAAATTTCAAGATATGGTTTTACGCAAAATATTCCTGCAAATTTCTCCGGCTCTTTATGATAAGGAGAGGGTAACTGAAATTTTAATAATTGTCTTAACAGCACTTCCCCTGTTCTCTTCCCGCTAATCAGTTGATTCCCAGCTTCAGTTAATCGAATAACCGGCTTCAAATCTACAAATCCTAATGCTTTCGGAGCGCGGTTGATTCGGTCTCTCGCACTAAACGCCACCTCTTTCGCCGAACCTCCGCCTTGAAACTCCTTACTCTTTGCAAGCCTTTTTATAAATTCCACCTGTGTATCCGAATTCCATGCTTTCCCTTGAAAATTCTTTGAAAGCAGCTCTATTTCCGGAATCATTTTTAAAGGGGTTCTCGGTGATGTCGTGAAAAATAATGTTTTACTTCTCAGATATGCCATAAAATCTCCTTGCTCTAATAATTGGTAACAATAATATGTTTTGCATCCGCCTTAAATCTATTTCTTATATTTACTGCATAGGATTTGTCATATTCCTCCACTATAAAATCTCCGTATAATTCTTCTGTAAGAGGCGTTCTTCCAATTACCAGCAACGCTTTACATGAAAGATTTCTAAAATCGCCAGCCAGCCTTCTATGTTCATTTTCCCCAAATCCGTCTTTATAGTTTTTATTTCCATAATCACTAAATACACAATCATACGGTGGGTCTAAAAAAACAAAATCACCCTCCTTTGTCATTTCAAATATTTTTGAATAGTCGTAATTATAGATTTCTGTTCTTTTCAAAAGCTCATAATGTAAATCTGATATTAGCCTTGTATTAAAATTTTTGTATCTTCCAAATGGAACATTGTATTCTCCATTTGCATTGTACCTTATCATCCCTGAATACGCTGTTTTATTAATGAAAAAATAAATAACCGAATCAAGATACTCTGTCTTTATTTTATGATTAAATGCATCTCTCATCATATAATACAACGCTTCATTTTTATTCTCTACCCGTTCATTCGGATATTGAATCTTTAAAGCCTCATATTCTTTTTGGTTATCTTCATATATCTTCTGCAAACTGTCCAGTTGCTTTCTCGCCTCCGGGTATCTTTCTTTCATTTCTCTATAAAAAGAATATAATTTGCTGTTAATATCATTGATAACCGCTTTCTCCGGATGAAGATAAAAATACAATGCTCCTCCGCCAAAAAAAGGCTCTATATACCTTGAATATTCTTTTGGCATATGACCGATAAAGTGAGCAAGCTCTTTCGATTTGCCGCCTCTGTATTTAATCATCGGATTCATACGTATTTCCTCCTCAAGCTGTCCGCCCTGTGTTTTTACTCGTCTATATTGTACTACAAACCAGTTGTTTTTTCTATGTAAATGCGAATAATAATTTTCTCTGTCGTTCACACGTCCTGAAAATGGAAACTATAATTATTTTCGTCCAAATTGTCAACCTGAATATTTTTATAGTTGACAATTCTTCTCCGATTTTATATACTTTACATGCAGATGAATCCATATACTGTGATATTACAATCTAAAATCTATTTACGATAAGGAGAAGCCTATGACGCAATCAAAATTATCCATCCAGGACATTTGTTCCATTGCCTTATGTACTGCCCTCATTGCCATCATGGCACAGATTTCCATCCCGATGCCGCTTGGTGTTCCAATGACGATGCAGACCTTTGCCATTACGCTGGCCGCGGTTGTCCTCGGTTCCAAAAAAGGCGGAATCGCCGCTATCATCTACATAATGCTGGGTGCAGTCGGCCTGCCCGTACTTGCAGGCTTCACCGGAGGCGTCCAGTACTTTGCCGGACCGACAGGCGGGTTTCTTATCTCTTTTCCGGTTATGGCATTTATTATCGGATTGGGAGCGGAGCGGTTCCGTGATGCAAAAGGGGGATTCATTCTCTGCCTTATCGCGGGCACGCTTGTAAATTATGTTATCGGTGTTCTGATGTTCTGTCTTTTGATGGACAGTACGATCATGGCCGGAATTACGGCATGTGTTCTTCCCTTTATTCCGACGGCAATTTTAAAGGCAATTCTCGCCTCCGTAATCGGGCTTAAAATCCGCAGCAGACTGGGGGCATATGTATGCGCTTAAGACCGCACCATCTTCTCTGTACACAGAGCTACAGCGGGAAAGGCTATGACGATGCCTTTGTAGAAAACATGAACCGGCTCGTTAAAGAACTCAGAAAAAAAGAACCCGTATCGGTAGAAATTGTTTTTTCTACCGATGAGCTCTGTGCACACTGCCCGAATATGAAAGGCAAAAATTTCTGCAAAGACAATCAAAAAGTAATTTCCTACGATAAAAAAGTGACCGAATACTTTCACATTAAAGAAAAAACCTATATCTATCAGGACATTACAAAAGAAATCCGGGAAAAAATGACACCGGAAATGTTAGAAGACATCTGCGGAAGCTGCGAATGGTACCAGATAAGCGCCTGTCGAAAAATCTTATGCGGCAAATCATAAGACATAAAATCAAAGGAACCGCTGCCCTTTTTAACAGACACAGCGGCTCCTTATATATTATTCTCCAAAATTCTTCTCTGTCAGCCGGCAATATTCCTCATACGCTTCCACGCCCTCAAAAGCCGTTTTCAAAGCGTCCCGCACCCCTTTATAGTACCATCCGATTATTTTCTTATCTTTCATGCGGAACCTGCTCCACAGGTCTTCTCCTGCAGCCGGATAATCTCTGTCAATATCCCGTATATTGGACAGCTTGTCCGCAAGACCAATCATCTGAATCTCCCGCGGTGCGTTTCTGAGATGCTCGATGGTTGCGGTTTTCCGCTCCATCCACGTCCTCGACTTATCCTCACTCTCTCTGGCAACCATATAGGCCACCCGCTCTGAAAACTTCTGTGCCAGAATCCTCTGGGTTACGCCCACACAATCCTCAATCGTATCATGAAGAATTGCGGCGCTTATAACCTCCTCGTCATCCGTCATCGTAGATACAATGTCTCCCACCTCCATAGGGTGTACAATATACGGACG
Source organism: uncultured Lachnospiraceae bacterium (assembly GCA_946552115.1). Classification (GTDB taxonomy): domain Bacteria; phylum Bacillota; class Clostridia; order Lachnospirales; family Lachnospiraceae; genus CAPEBR01. The sequence continues at coordinate 32,887 of CAMNRH010000018.1, read as the reverse complement.
CTTTGTCCCTTTTCTCATTTGCCCTTCGTGTGCTTTTTCCGCAAATGCAATCGCCTTATCAATCATGCTTTCTCCTCCTGTGGAATAAGTCAAAGATACACGGAACAACGACCAATGTCAATAGAGTTCCATATATTAATCCTCCGATTGTTACAACCGCCATAGGCTGTACCATGTCTGACCCCATTCCGAAACCAATCGCCATCGTCGAAAGACCCAGAATTGTTGTAAGAGCCGTCATAACAATAGGACGGAGCCTTGTTTTTCCCGCCTCCACAAGAGCGTCCCGCTGCCGTTTCCCGGCAGCAATCAGCTGATTTGTATAATCAATAAACACGATTCCGTTATTTACAATAATACCCGAAAGCATTACAAAGCCAATCATCGCAATTACACTTACTGACATACCGCAAAGCCATAGCGCCAGAAGTCCTCCGGTAAAGGCAAGCGGCACGGTAAACATAATAATGAACGGAGAAAGCAGCGACTGAAACTGCGCCACCATAATCAGGTACATAAAAGCAAGGGCAAGCGCAAGCATCTTAAAGAGTTCAACCATCGCCTCATTGATTGTTTCGTCCTCACCGGTCATCTTCACCTCATAGCCCTCCGGAACTGCATAGCTCTTTAGCTCCTCCTTAATCCGGTTGCTGACAAGACCGATATTATCTCCTTCCTTTATCTCCGCGACTACAGACATATATCTGCTCTGAGAATCCCTGTTAATTGCCTCAAGTCCCGAACCGTCTGTAAATGTCGCCACATCCGCAAGCTTTACCTCCTCTGTCGTTCCGTCCTGCTTTGTAACCGTTAAGACCATATTGCGGATATCTTTTCTTGTAAGTCCCTCATTCGCACCGTCTGCAACATAAACGTCATAATCTCCTGTATCCGTTCCGAGTGTCATCGCCGGCTGCGGCCTGGAAAGCCTTTTATAAAGCTCCTGATAAACCTGCGCCACAGTAAGTCCGCGGGCAGTCGCCTTTGATTTATTTACAACCACCCTCAGCTCCTCATTGTTATTCTCTGTTCCGTCGGATACATTCTGTGTCCCCTCTACATTTTCCACAATCTCCCTGACATCCGCCGCAATCTCCTGAAGCCTGTCTAAATCTTTTCCCTTTATCTGAACATTTACTCCGGAGCTCCCGAGCGCGCTCATGTCCATATTGGACATGCTTACCGTCACTTCCCCGTTAATATCCTCTGTAACCTCCTCAATTTTTTTCTGAAGCTCACGGTTAGACATGGATGGATTTTCTCCCGTAATCGCATAAAACTGCACTTGATTCGTCACATTCTGTGTTCCCATCATATCCCCGGAGGATACCAAAGCTCCCACATCCTCAACATCCTTAAGTCCGCCGACACGCTCCATAATCCTGTCGGCTTCCTTTGCCGTATCCTCAAGGCTGGTCCCTTCCTCTGCCTCAAGGGTCATACTAATCTGCGTACTTTCCATCTCCGGCATAAACTCTGTTCCCCGTGATACTGCCAGCGCAATACTTCCCGCGAATAGCAAAAGCGACGCTAACAACACAAGCGGCTTTAGGCGAAGCGCTCCCGCCAGCAGCTTTCCATAGCCCTCCTTAATCCAAATATAAAACCGTGATTCCTTTTGATTCGTTTTTTTCAACAGAATCGACGACATCATCGGAACTACCGTGAGCGCAACAAGAAGACTTGCAAGCAGAGAATAGCCGATGGTCAGTCCCATATCTACAAACAGCTGCCTCGTAATTCCTTCTGTAAATACAATCGGAAGAAATACACATACCGTCGTAAGCGTCGATGCCATAATCGCTCCGCCTACCTGTTTGGCCCCCTCTACCGCAGCCTTTTTCGCCGAGGCGCCCTCTTCATTGCGCATCCGATATATATTTTCAATCACAACAATCGAATTGTCTACCAGCATGCCGACGCCAAGCGCCAGACCGGACAATGAGATAACATTAAGCGTCACACCCGAAAAATACATCGCCACAATTGCAGCCATAATACTAATCGGAATGGAGCATGCAATTACAAGCGTTGAGCGCACACTCTTCAAAAATACAAGCAAAATAATAATTGCAAGCACCGCGCCGTAAATCAGATTTTCAAGTACGGAATCTACGATCAAATCTATGTAAATCCCCTGATCCATCAGGGTCACGGCATTAATTCCCTCCTGCTCCTCCTCTACTTTCCTGAGCCGTTCCAGTACACGGTCGCTGACATCACCGGTAGAATAACCGGTCTGTTTCTGAATACTCAGCATCATACCCGGATTCCCGTTTATTTTCGCATAAGTCTCATCCGCATTATTTACCATCTTCACTTTCGCAACATCCGAAAGCCTGATTGGGTCTATCCCTTCGATATCCAGGAGAACCAAATCCTTAAGCTCATCAATGCTTTTAAACTTATCGCCGATACGGACAAGGTACTTTATTCCTTTTTCTTCCACATATCCTGCAGGCATACGGAAATTCTGTGCCGTTAACAATGTCTTAATCGTATCCGCCGAAAGCATGCTTCCCACGTCCTGCGCGGCCCCGGCCTGTTCGGATGCCTGCTCCGCCTGCGCCTCCTGCATCTGGAGAGCAGACTCGCCTGCCGCAAGCTGGGCCGCCGCCTCTCCAAGACCCGTCGCCGCCTCAAGCTGTCCTTTTGCAAGCTCACCCCTCGCCTCGGCAAGGGAGAGCGCTCCGTCATTCACCTGCTTCTGGGTAGCCTCAAGCTGCTTCTTTCCCTGAGCTACCTGCTTCCGGGCAGCCTCAAGCTCCTTTTCCTGACCGGAAAGCTGCGTTACCGTCGTATTAAGCGCCAACACCGCCGTATCATAATTCTCCATCAACGGCTCAAGCTCCTGAACCGCAGCATTCAGCGATTCCTTTTGCGCTTTTTCCTCCTCCGTGAGCTCTAAGCCTGCCGCTTCTTTCGCATCTAATGCCGCAAGCCCCGCTTTCGCCGCATCATAATTCGTTTTTGCCGTCTCAAGCTCCGTAATCTGCGCCTGTGCCGCCTGCTTTCCCGCCTGCGCTGTAGCAAGCGACTGGGTAATCTGTGTCTCCGATACATTAAGCTCCGCCATCTTTTCCGTAATTTCAAGCTGTGCCTGTTTGAGCTCCTCCCCCTTAACCGACATCTGCGCCTCGGCCTTTGAAAGTCCCTGGGCTGCCTGCGCTTTTCCCTGTGCAAGTGCGTTCTTCCCGCTCTCCACCTGCACTTTCGCCTCATCAAGAGCCGCCTTTGCCTCATTCATCTTAGCTTCCATCTCCGCTTTGATATCATCACTCAAGGCATCAACCTTTTTTTCGTTCAGTGTAATTTCAACAGACTCCTCAATACTGCCCGTCGTCGTAACAGAGGCGACTCCTTCCACACTTTCCACCTCCGGCACAACCTTCTCCTCAATAATTCTGCTGATTTTCGCCGCATCCTCTCCCTCTCCGCTGACTGCCGTAATGAGTACAGGCATCATGTCAGGATTCAGCTTCATAATCAGCGGATTGCCGACGCCCTCCGGCCAGTAGCCGCTAATCTGGTCCAAACTTTCCCGCATCTCAATCGTAACCGAATCCATATTCGCAGTCTGATCAAATTCCAGAAGAACCGTCGAAGCGTTCTCACTGGAGACGGAACGTATATTACTGATGTTACTTACCGTAGCCATTGTCTGCTCAATGGGCTTTGTCACAATCTCTTCTATCTCCTCCGGACTTGCCCCGGAATACGTTGTCATAACAAGCGCATACGGTAAATTCATGCTCGGAAGCAAATCTACCGTCATATTTGTAAATGACACTACGCCAAGTATAATAATCAGAACAATACCCACAATTACCGTATACGGTTTTTTCACACTAAATTTGGACAACATGCAACTCCTCTTTTCCTAAGAATAATAATATGTCAATCATAGCATTAGAAAACGGAAACCGCTTCCCAAATTTAAAAATTTAATAATTTTTTTATACTTATTGGATTTTATTCCGACATGAAGTATAATCATGCTATAAACTCCGCCGCAATGATAGAAAGGAGAGTTCCATGGCTCAAAAATATGTTCTTGTAACCGGAGCATCCCGGGGTATTGGTAAAAGCACTGCTCTTTACTTCGCGGAAAAGGGATATCATGTATTCTTAAACTGCAGCAAATCCATAGACAAATTAAAAGAAACAGAAACACAGATAAACACAGAAACAAACGGTTCCTGTACTCTCGTACCGGGCAATGTAGGGAATCCTGATGCTGTCAGAAATATTTTTCACAAAATTTACCAAATCTGCGACCATCTGGATATTTTAATCAACAACGCGGGAATTGCTCATATCGGACTTCTCATGGATATGAGCGACTATGAATGGAGCCAGATTATCCGTACAAACCTGTCCTCCGTCTTTTACTGCTGCCGGGAGGCTCTCCCGCCTATGATAGCACGAAGGTCAGGAAAAATCATTAACGTCTCCTCCGTCTGGGGGGTCTGCGGCGCCTCCTGCGAGGCGGCCTATTCCGCCTCCAAATCAGGGGTAAACGGTCTGACAAAAGCTCTTGCAAAGGAGCTTGCCCCAGGTAATATTCAGGTAAACGCAATTGCATTCGGCGTAATAGATACGGAAATGAACGGTCAGCTAGACGCTGAAGAACGAAAGACGCTTGAAAACACGATTCCAATGGAACGATTTGGTACCACAAAAGAAGCTGCCCGGTTCATCTGGGATGTCGCACACGCGCCATCCTACATGACCGGGCAGATACTCGGATTTGACGGAGGAATCTAATCGTTCTTATTCAGCCACTCTTTCATGAGCTCCACGTACCTGTCATTATCTTCTACGAAGCACATATGACGGCAGGTACGGAACAGCTCCCACCGGGAATTCGGAATCCGGTCATACATGTATTTTGCGATATACGGCGTGCACAAATCATTGCCGCCGTTAATGACAAGCGTCGGCTCCTTTATATCCTTAAGCTGCTCTGTCACATCATAATCCTTGAGAGTCCCCATCGGGGTATACTCATTCGGGCCCCAGCCTACGACATAGGCTTCCCCGCCCTTTTTCACCGGACGTCTTAAGCACTCGGGAGAATCCTCGGTTACGGCTCCCGCCGCATGGCGAAGCATATACTCTGCCTCCGCCGCCTGATAAACCGGGTCGCTGTAATCATTGGAGGACGTTGCCTTTTCAATCGCATCCTGCATCTCCTGCGGAAGCTCCTTAATCATACGGTGCTGCTCAATTCCCCACATCCAGGAAGCCGGCAATGTACTGGAAAGAATCAGGCTTTTTAACCCTTCCGGCTTATGATTGCACACGTAATCCAAAAGCAGCATACCGCCCCACGACTGACCGAGAAGATGCATTTCTGACAGTCCCAGATGCTCCCTTAAAGCGACAAGCTCGTCAATCCATGTCTTCGCATTCCACAAATCCGGACGGTTCTCCACATAGGATTCCCCACAGCCAATTTGGTCGTACATAACAATCTCCCGTCCGTCCTCCTCTGCAAGCCTGTCCAATACCTCAAAATAATTGTGAGTAGAGCCTGGTCCGCCGTGCAGAAGTACAAGCGGTTTTTTATCTCCCGTCTTTTCCCCAACAATACGATAGTACGTCCTGTACTCCAAAAACGGCATATAACCTTCCCTGATTTTCATTTTCTAAAACCTCCTCTTTCGTCTTTCCTTTATTATAAACTATAATTCGATTCCTGACAAATCATAATGCTTTCAAAAGCGTTGCCGGTTCCCCCGCAAACCGGATTATTTCGCCTGCATATCGGAAAATAAAGTTCCGTAATCGAACATCTTAAGTGCAAGATGTCTTCCGATATCTACCAGATTTCCGATGATTTTCTCTACGTCCTTATCCTCACTGACACCTAATCGTTCACATAAACGGCAGTTTGCATGATACACCTCATCATACATCAACTCACAAAAACTACCTTCGGAAAATTCATTTTCTACATATTCACTTTCTTTTACAGGGCAGCAGTTTAGGTCTAGTGAACCACTCATTAAATCAAAAATTAACTCTTTAAATTCATTGGCGTTTTTCTGCATAATTATTTTCCTTTCTTTTGTAGTATTTTCTATCCAATTATATCGTTCTTTTTACGCGGAATCAAGAATGACAGCCCTAAAAACAACCGGATTACCCAATGTTTTGTTTGACAAATTTTTACAAATTTCTTCACATTGCCCCGTCGGCCTCTCTACCGCACAGCTTTAATATCATAGATGTAAAGCTCATGCAGCGCCCTCGTAGCGCCGACATAACGAAAGCTTTTAAACATTGCGCTTTCTGTATCCCCTCCTATCAGAAACACCTGATCGAACTCCAGGCCTTTCGCCATATAGTAAGCCGTAACCGTGATCCCCCTGTGAAAGCTTCTGCTGTCTCTGTCAATATAAAATACCTCTGCATACCGAGCCTTAAGATATCCGTATGCCCTGCGTGCTTCACTCTCTGTCATAAAAAGCAGCGCCGCTGTCTCATAACAGCCATTCGCCCTTTCTGATACCCGAATCTTTGACAGCGCCGCCTCATACGCCTCTTCCTCTGTCCCGCAAATCACCTCGGAAACCTCTTTCCCATGACGCTTTAAATATCCGGTTTCCTCCGTTCCCAGAAGCTTCCCCGCATACTGCGCAATCTCAAGCGTATTTCGGTATCCCTTATCAAGCGTAAGCTTTCTGACCTTCCGTCCAAATATTTTCGGCAGGAAAGCAAGAACGTCCTGATGCACGGAATCAATCGTCTGCGCACAGTCTCCAAGAATCGTCATGCGGCACGGAAAGATTCTTTCCAGAAGAACATATTGAAGATAAGAATAATCCTGCATCTCATCAATCACCAGATGTCTGATATCCTTTCTCACTCCCCCTGCATACAACCGGTATTTCAAATACAGAACCGGATAAACGTCCTCATATACAAGCTTTCTCTCCTCCGGCGGAATTTCCGGCAATGCAGGCAGCGCGTTTTCTTTCAGAAACCAGCCGTAAAGTTCATAAATATCCGTTGTTACATACATAGCCTCAAACCGGCTCTCAATCCCTTTCTTTTCCTCTTCCTCGAGTACGCGGCCGCTAAGCGTCTCATATTCATCAATAAAATATTCCGCCACCGCATTCATCCGCGACAAAAGCGGGATACCGCCGAATCTGTCATAAAAGAGCTTCATAAGCTCCTCTGTCCTCTTCCCGAAACGCCCGAAAGAAATATCATGGAAATCTACCAGAGAGTCCTCAAGCTCCACCAGAAATCCCTCCACTGCCCCGATAAACTCCTCCGATTGCTTCCACCGGTACCTCTTTTCATCCTGAGCGCTCCAGCCATCCTCCCCCTCTCTTCTCCCAAGCCGGCGCTCTATCTGATGATAAAAGTCCTCGCAGTCCATGACAATTCCCGTAAGCTCCCTGTAAGCAAATAAATCAAGACTCATTTCCTGAATATTCTCTTCTCCAAGCTCCGGAAGAATATGCGCAATATAGTCTGCAAATACACTGTTGGGCGACAGAATCAAAATATTCCGGGACTTGAGATGCTCCCTGTCATGGTAGAGAAGATAGGCAACCCGGTGCAGGGCTACCGAGGTCTTTCCGCTTCCCGCCACCCCCTGAACTGCCAGAATCCTGTCTGTTGTATTCCGGATAATAGCATTCTGCTCCCGCTGGATCGTCCTGACAATATTTTTAAGCTGCGTATCACCGCTTGCACCAAGCTCAGCCTTTAAAATCTCATCATCAATCTTTACATCGCTTTCAAACTCATAGAGCATCCGCCCGCCGCGAATCTTATACTGCCATTTTGAAAAAATCTCCCCTTTAAGCCTCCCGGCCGGCGCTTCATAGGACGCCCTTCCTCTGTCATAATCGTAAAACAGGCTGCTGACCGGCGCCCGCCAGTCATAAATCAGCGGTATACCGCCCCGGCTCTCCGAGAAATTCCCGATTCCGATATAAAACGTTTCTGCTTCCTCCTCGCCGTCATAAAGGAACTCCACGCTTCCAAAAAAGGGAGAGTCTAACAGCCTCTTATACCGCTTAAGTGCCCGCCTGTTATCCTGATTTGCATTCATCTGTGTAAGAAGCGCCTGCTGATTATCGTAGTTCTCATAACCGTACTGATCCATCTCCGTATAATTCTGCCAATAATATTCATTCATGCTCTCAATATCTTTCCGCACATCCTGAATCAGATCGCCAAGCTCGTATATTCTGTTTTTTAATTTCTCTGTCACATACGTGAGAAATTCGAATCCTCTGCTCATATTATCATCTCCTCCTTAATTGGGGACGGGGTTTTTCTAAAAAAACCCCGTCCCCAATTACAGATCCAGCCTCATATAAATAGAGCTGTCCATCGGGCTGTCATTGTAGCTTTCAATTTCATAAAAGCCCCATTTTCTATACATATGTATTGCGCCCTGAAGAAATGGCAGTGTATCTAAAAGCATACAGGAATACCCGATTTCTTTCGCATCCTCTATAATTTTCTGTATCAGCTGATTTCCTATCTGCTTTCCCCGAAATTGCGGTCTTACATAGAGACGCTTCATTTCGCAGTTTTTTTCATCTATCCGTTTTAATCCGATACAGCCTGCCGGTTCTCTGCCGCAATACGCCAAATACAGCCTGCCGTATGGTACGCCGTATTTTGTCTCCAAATGCTTACGCTCCTCATCATAATTTTGTATATTCAGATATTCCTGAAAGGAAGCGTCGCCCTCTATCAGCATGTCCGTATATTCTGCAAACAATTCACCGATAATATCCGGATCATTATATCCAGGCACTATTTTTATCTCCATAATCCATTCTCCCAATTCCGTTATTATGGCTTCCAGTATATCACCAAAAAACTATCTTAACAATAGCCCGCAAACTGGACTGGTCATTTTTATAATTATTGGACCTTTCTTTCAATCCAGATATAGTATAAAGTATACAGGCAAGAAGACATAATACTTACAAAGAAAAGAGGTTGTCACTGTGAACATGAACTCAAACCTGAAAAAAATTGTTATGACCGCACTGTTTGCCGCACTTGCATGTGTCGCAACGATGTCCATACGTATTCCTACGCCGGGCACAGGCGGATACATCCATCCGGGCGATGCGATTGTTATCCTCTCCGGCGTTATTCTCGGTCCTGCATGGGGGCTTTTAGCAGCGGGTATCGGCTCCGCGATGGCTGATTTGCTGGGAGGATACTTTATCTACGTTCCGATTACTTTCGCTGTTAAGGCTGTTGTCGCATTTACAGCCGGAAGCATTTATCAAAGGTTTGGCACGACGTCAAAAAGCCGTTATACCGCCGTTATTATGGGTGGAATCGCCGATGTCGTTTTTGTGGCAGGCGGATATTTCCTGTGCGAAATTCCTCTTTACGGCGCATCCGCGGCAGCTGCCAGTATCCCTGCCAACCTGATTCAGGGCGTCAGCGGACTGATCATTGCCTTTGTCTTATATCCGATATTACTTGCGGTTCCGGATATCAGACAGCTCGCACAGAAACCGCATGTGTAATATTTAAGAATCTGAATATTAACAGGAGCCGGTACTCAAAATATACCGGCTCCTATATCTACAGACTATTTTATTATGTCTCTGACGGCTATCTGTCCATGAAGCCCCGTATCAGAGGCATGACCGATGAAGTAAGCCTCTCCGCTTTCTCTATCCGGTCAAGCTTACACTTAGCTGCCACAGAGCCGCCAAGTTCCATTTCTGTCTCACATACTCTTTTCTCACCCTCCCGCTCCCGGCAAACCTGCTCGACTTTCTCCATATTTTCAAGCTTTGCAGATATTTCTGTCAGCTGCGTGAAAGAATCCTCATTCTCTGGCGGCGCCATATTCTTTGTATCCTGATATGCGCTGTCTTTCTCATCCGTATTTTTCTCCTGCTTTGCCATCTCAGCTGCTATCTGTCCGTCCAGCTTATCCAGCTGTCCTTCATATTCCTCTAACTGCTCCTTTAGCCCGGCAGAGCTGATTCCGCTCTCATTATCCAACGTCTGTTTAATAAGAGCGTCCTTATTCCTCTGTATCAGCTCCCGCTGGTTCATCAGATTGGTCAGAAGATTTGCAGATTTTCCCTGTGGGGAAATGACTGCCGTGTCCGTTCGCGCCAATACTCCCGCCCTCTTCACTTCCATCAAAGGGTTTCGATTAACGCCGTTATTCCTTGCATCTGCCTGAAAAAGTACTCCTGTATGTCCTGTATATATCCGCATCTTCCATACCTCCTGTTTTTCATATATAAAATATATCCGCCCGGAAATTTCACTCATAAAAATTCCGGTCATAGGAATATCGGACGCTGCAGTATAGAAATTCACTGCAATGATGCAGACGGTTCTTCTTTTGGTTCCAATGGAACAGGAAGCATAACATTCAGTGTAAAGTATGCGTCATTTCGTATTTCAAAAACGCCTTCGTAGCGTTCCACAACCGTCTTTATATTCTGAAGTCCTACTCCATAGGAATGTATCCGTTTAGAGGACAAAAATCTGCCATGATACACAGATGCCTGCTCCGCGCTGCTGTTGCTGACTTCTAATACCCAATATTCCCCTTTTACTTTAGATTTCATCCTTATCCATCCAGCCTCGCTTTCCTTTTCCTTCTGACGCTGACACGCTTCTATCGCATTATCCAGCGCATTTGCCAAAAGACAGCATAAATCAACAGGTGCAATCTTATCCTCCGCCGGCGCCGCCATTCGAATCGTAATATCAATTCCCAGACCTTTCGCCTGACTATATTTCGGATTCAAAAGTGCATCCGCAAAAACGGAACCGGTTTGTATTATATGCCCTGTCTGCCCCCTGTCTGTAATAAATTGCTCAAGATAATGCAGCGCTTCCTCTGATTTCCTGTCTTTCAAAAGCTCCCTGATACATAACCCGTGGTTTTTTATATCATGCTTTATTTTTGCCAATTGTTCATATTGTTCCTTATAATCTTCCAGATGACGCGCTATCATTTGATACTTCTGTTCTGCCAGCCGCTTAAGAATCTGTTTCTCCAGCGAAATGACGCAGTACATATACAGCCCAAGCCCCGCCAGCGAAAGCATACTGCACGGTATTGCTATTCTGAAAACATCATCTGATTTCCAATCATCTATCCCGGCAAATATCTTTAACATAAGATCCGTTGCAGCATAAATAAATATAATAATATATATCAGGTAAACAGCTTCCTTGTCCGTAAAATCAAGTCTGAGTGTGTGAAGCCTCCTCTGCAATATTTCCATCATGACATACTGTATTATTAAAGCTGCAATTCCGACGGCCTCCACAAAAAAAGCCTGCCGCCCACCCGGTTCGTTTACAACCGCAGATGCATGAAATAATGGAAAAAACACGCCGAATGCAACGCCGGGTATACAGTATGTCCACACTGTAAAAAAGCTCTTTTTCACCACGCTTCCGCAGAACAGAAGATTACTGAGAATCAGGGAGCAGACACAGCTATAGATGAAATTTCCCCGTCCGGTAACCGTCAAAGAAAATCTTACATTCATTTGTCCGTATAACAGATTTCCCAGATAAAACCCGACATAAGTATAACGGTATTTTTTTCCAAGTATTTTTGAGAAAAAGCGGCAGCGAATGAATGTATCCAAAAATCCCCAGATACCCGTAATAAGAAAAGAAATGCTCAACGTACATCCCCGCTTTCCTTTATATATTGCATGAATGCCAAACCGAAAGATTGATATCTCCGTCTGGACAGAGGAATCCTTTCTCCATTGCAGAGCGTAATTTCTTTCTTATCATATTTCCTCACACAATACAAATGAACGATATAGCTCCTGTGACATCGAAAAAATATCCCTGGAAGCATCAGCTCCAATTCCTCCAATTTCCCGTAAAACGGAATCGTCTCCTCTTCGGTATGAAGATAAATCTTTCTGTCAAGGACCTCCAGATAGAGCACCCTGTCAAGCGGAACTCTCTGTACTTTTGTTCCCTGCCGGACGGAAATTGCCTGCTGCCGCTCCTGACCGAGTACAGAGTATAAGGTTAAAAGCAATCTTTCCAGCTTTTTTTCATCCACCGGCTTTAATAAATAGTGATATGTCTGCACGTCATATGCTGCTATCGCATACTGCGGATGAGCAGTGATAAAAATCAGCTTACTGTCATCTCCCCGCCTGCGAAGGCGCTCCGCCACCTCAAGGCCGTTAAGCGGCGCCATCTCAATATCAAGAAGTACTATATCGAACGCCTCATGCACAAGTAAGGAGCTGCCGTTTAAATAGGTTTCCATATAATAAGAAATGCCATGCTTATCAAAAATACCTTTCACCAGGCCGGCCATCTGGTGTAAAAGTATTTGTTCGTCTTCACAGACTGCAATCCGAATCAAAATAATCTCCTCCTCTTTCTTAACATTATAAGAAAAAGGCTATCCGGATACAAGCCGGTTGACTAAAAGGTATTATTTTTGCCGTGAATGGCTAATAAACAATATCAAAACTACGGCGCGTCCTCTCTGTTATCTCATACAGAGGGGACGCGCCGCGTAATCTCATCTTATATTTTTTATTTTCCCGGCTGTCCATAATAGGCATTGGCCCCATGCTTCCGATAATAGTGCTTATCCTGAAGCTCCTGAGGCGCCGGCTTATTATTCGGGTTTATCCACTCGCACTGCGCCGCTATCTTCGCCACTTCCTCCAGTACAACCGCGTTGTGTACCGCCTCATGAGCGTCTCCTCCCCAGGTAAACGGTCCGTGATTTTTACAAAGTACTGCCGGAGTCGCCTCATAATCCAACCCGTGAATCTCAAATTCATCCGCAATCAGCACGCCGGTATTTCTCTCATAGGCCTCGTCTATCTCATCCTTGGTAAGATTTCTCACACATGGCACCTCGCCGTATAGATAATCTGCGTGGGTCGTTCCGTAACAGGGTATCCCTCTCCCTGCCTGCGCCCAGCTCGCCGCCCAATTGGAATGAGTGTGAACGATTCCTCCGATATTTGGAAAACGGTTATAAAGCACGACATGCGTTGCCGTGTCGGAGGACGGATTGTAATCCCCCTCCACTTTATTTCCGTCAAGATCAACGACTACCATATCCTCCGGCCTGAGCCTGTCATACTCAACGCCGCTTGGCTTAATGACAAAGAGGCCTTTCTCTCTGTCAATTCCGCTTACATTTCCCCACGTAAATGTCACAAGATTATATTTCGGAAGAAGCATATTCGCCTCATATACTTCTTTTTTCAACTGCTCCAGCATTTAAACAGCTCCTTTCCTCATACCGGTTATGATACCAGATTTTCTAACGCCGCTTTCTCAATCGCGACACCTTTCACATATCTGCGTGCGAATACTTCAAAGCCTTCCACGTCCTCTTTCCTCGGCTCCATCTTCGTTCCTTTATTTCCTGCAAATACTTTATCTGACAAATAATCGGCAAGTGATTCTCCCTCTTCTTTATTCAGCATATAGGAAGCAAGAAGCGCCATCCCCCACGGACCTCCTTCGCCGGCTGTCTCCATAACGGAAACCGGAGTATTTATCGCCGCCGCAAGAAATCCCTGTCCGACGCCTTTCGTCTTGAAAAGGCCGCCGTGGCCGAGAATTTCATCAATTTCTACCTGTTCCTCCTTAAGAAGAATATCCATTCCCACCTTGAGAGCTCCCAGAGATGTAAAAAGATGTGCCCTCATAAAATTCGCAAGATTAAACTTACTTTCCGGCGAACGCACAAAGAGAGGCCTGCCCTCCTCTACTCCCGTAATATTTTCTCCTGACAGATATCCATAGGACAGAAGTCCGCCGCAGTCTGCATCTCCTTCTAAAGCCTTGTTGTACAGGAACCCAAACAGCTTGTTCATATTCGCGTCAATCCCAAAGCCGCCGGCAAATTCACGGAATAATCCGACCCATGCATTCAAATCGGAGGTACAGTTATTTGCATGCACCATACCTACAAGACTGCCGTCCGGCGTCGTTACAAGGTCAATCTCCGGATATACCTTTTTAAGCTCCCTCTCAAGTACAATCATGGCAAAAATCGAGGTGCCGGCAGACACATTTCCGGTTCTTTTCCTCACACTGTTTGTCGCAGCCATACCTGTTCCCGCGTCTCCCTCCGGCGCGCAAACCGGGATTCCCGCCTCCAGTTCGCCGCTTTCGTCAAGAAGACGGGCGCCCTCCCCGGTAAGCGTTCCCGCGTCCTCGCCTGCCACAAGCACTTTCGGAAGTATTTCCTTTAATTTCCATGGAAAGCCCTTATCCACAACAAGCCCGTCAAATTTTTCCACCATTGCCGCGTCAAAATCCTTTGTATCCGGATTAATCGGAAACATACCGGAGGCGTCTCCTACTCCCAACACCTTCTGTCCGGTAAGCTGCCAGTGAATATAACCTGCGAGAGTTGTAAAGTAAGCAACATCCTTCACATGTTCCTCTTCGTTTAAAATTGCCTGATACAAATGAGCGATGCTCCATCTCTGCGGAATATTGTACTGAAACAGCTCTGTAAGCGCCTCTGCCGCCTGACCTGTAATTCCGTTTCTCCATGTACGGAAAGGTACAAGAAGCTTATCCTCTCTGTCAAACGCCATATATCCGTGCATCATTGCGCTGAATCCGATCGCACCGATTTTCTTAAGCTTTGTGCCGTATTTTTCTTCTACGTTTTTTGCCAGCTTCTTATAACTGTCACGAAGTCCATCCCATACATCCTCAAGCGAATAGGTCCAAATACCGTTCTCCAGACGGTTTTCCCACTCATGGTCGCCGGAGGCGATCGGTGTATGCGTCTCGTCTACCAGCACCGCCTTAATTCTTGTGGAGCCAAACTCAAGCCCCAGTACCGCTTTTCCGCTCTCAATCGTTTCCCTGATATTACTCATTGCTTTTTCCTCCTGGTCACTTATTTGCGATATGCTACACTGTTCCAGAGAAGCTCATTCTTAAACTGACGAATCGTCGTATCCTTATCAATATAAACGGCCTCTATTCCCATACATGCCGCCCAGTCGCCCATCTGCTCGGAGGTAAGGTCATAGGAGAATGCCGTATGATGTGCTCCTCCCGCCAGAATCCATGCTTCGGCTCCTGTCTGAAGATTCGGCTGCGGCGTCCAGAACGCAGTTGCAACGGGAAGCTTCGGCATCGGTTTTTCTACCTTTTTACAATCCACATCATTGATAATCAGGCGGAAACGATCTCCCAAATCAATCAGGGACGTCGCTACCGCAGGTCCTGTCTTCGACGTAAATACAAGTCTTGCCGGATCCTCTCTGTCACCCATAGAAAGAGGCTGCTCCCTGATACTGATTTTACCGTCCGCGATAGTCGGGCATACCTCCAGCATATGCGCCTGAAGGATTCCTTCCTTTCCCGGAACCAGATTATACGTATAATCCTCCATAAATGAGGTTCCCTTTGCATCCTTCATGCCCTGCGTCATAATCTTCATAATACGGACCATAGCCGCTGTTTTCCAGTCGCCCTCCGCACCGAAGCCGTATCCCTTTTCCATCAGTCTTTGAATTGCAAGTCCCGGAAGCTGCTTAAGCCCGCCCAAATCGCCGAAATGCGTAACAATTGCCTGATAATTCTTCTCGTCTAAGAAACGCTCAAAGCCAATCTCAATTCCCGCCTGGACCGCCACATGCTCACGGAATTCTTTCTCATCTCTGCCCTCTAAAAGGATTTCATATTTATCATAATACTCCTCCACCAAAGCGTCAATATCTGCCTTTGATACCGCGTCTACCGCTTCTGTAATCTCCGCAATCGGATATGCGTCTACCTCCCATCCAAACTTAATCTGCGCTTCCACCTTATCGCCCTCGGTTACCGCAACGTTTCTCATATTATCGGCAACACGCATCACACGCACATGGCTGCTCTCAATCACGCCGACAGCAGTCCGCATCCATGAAGCAATTTTCTTCTGTACCGCTTCATCTGCCCAGTATCCCATAACGACTTTCCGTTCCATTTTCAGACGGCTGAAAATATGGCCGTACTCCCTGTCGCCGTGCGCCGCCTGATTCTCATTCATGAAATCCATATCAATTGTGTCATATGGAATTTCCTGATTAAACTGTGTATGAAGATGAAGCAGCGGCTTTCTGAATTCCTGCAGGCCTAAAATCCATGATTTCGCCGGTGAAAATGTATGCATCCACGTAATCACACCCGCACAATTCTCATTCGTATTCGCTTCATTGAAAGTCTTTCTAATCAGCTCATTGGTAATAAGAGTCGGCTTCCATACAACTTTATAAGGGAGATTACCCGATGCGTTAAACGCCTCCACAATCTTCCGTGAATGCTCCGCCACATGAGCAAGGCACTCATCCCCATATAAGTCCTGCGAACCTGTACAAAACCAAAATTCATACTCTTTCATCTTTAACATACTACCATCTCTCCTTTTCTTCACTGGAAATAAAAACAGTTCTTTTCTTGTATTTTATTATAAGAAACGTCCCATTCCTCTTCAATTTCCCAACTCTGCCTTTATTTCAAAAAAGTTACCTATTCCGACTGAAATATGATATACTGTTAAAAACGGAAGAAAGGAGGTTTTTCCGTGTCTTTAACTGCCTTATGCCGTCATCTCACCGCCCCCGGCGGAAAGATACTGCCAAAAAACCACCGTCTCGGCCCGAGACTGATATGCCCCGAATATTCCAAATCGGTACAGGAGGTAAAAACCTACCCTCTTCTAAACCAGGATCGTCTTTTTGCCCTGTGCTGGAACATTGATGCAGAAAAGAATCTGTACGCTACCATGTGCCCCTCTCCGGAGCCGTTCTGCTATCACTACCAATATTCGACCGGCGAAAAAACTCAGCTCCACACCCACGATTATATTGAGCTGGGCTGTGTCGTATCCGGTGAATTCCGTCAAAAAATACTCGGAAAAGATATTGTTTTCCGGCAGGGCGACCTCTGCCTGATTGACAAAAACTGTCTGCATCAGGATTATCTTCTGGATACGCCCGCCACCATCCTTTTCTTCGGAATCGCTAATGACATGTTTACGGAAATTATGGACGGCAATATTACCGCGCAAAAAATTATTATGTTTTTAAAGCCCGCTCTTCTAAAACAAAAGGATTTGCAGCAGTATCTTCATTTCCGTCCTGTCCATGACACCGGAATGGAGATGGAAGACTGCCTGTATGCCCTGCTTACCGAGCTTCGGGATAACCATATCGGCTCCCACTACATCTGTAAGGGGCTTCTTATGCGCATTTTTCATATACTGGGAGCAAAATATGAATTTTCACTTTCAAAAGAACAGAGAAAAACAATGAACTGGCTTGTCTTCGAAGAAGTGTCAGAATATATCCGGCGTCATCTGACCTCTGTCACAATCCAGGAGCTTACGGATACCTTTCATTTTCAGGAAGATTATTTCAACCGCCTCATAAAAAGTAAAACCGGGATGACCTACTCCGCCTACGTACAGAAATTCCGCCTTGAAAAAGCCGAACAGCTTCTTAATACCTCCTCCAAAAGTATTGAAGAGATTGCCGAAGCCGTCGGCTATCATAATAAAGGATATTTTTATAAAATATTTCAGGAGCGGTATCATATGACACCCGCGCAATACCGGAAAAAATAAGCTTATTTCTTCTTTTTCAAATTTCCAAGTACAGACTGCAGTACGATGAAGAAGCAAAGCAGTACGGAAAGTACAATACGTACCCACCAGCTTGACAAAGTCCCCTGTGTCGTAATCAGGCTCGTAATCGTACCCTTAATCAGCACACCGAACAGGGTGCCGAACGGAGTGCCCACACCACCGGACAGCAGCGTTCCCCCGATAACCGCCGATGATATTGCGTCCATCTCAAGCCCTTTCGCCTGCTCAACGAAGCCTGCACAGCTGTTCAGGCAGAACAAAAATCCGCCGCAGCCTGCAAGAAGCCCGTCAAGGATATATGCTTTCAACCGGATTTTTCTTACATTCAATCCCATCATCATCGCACTCTGCGTATTTCCGCCGACCGCATAGACTGAACGTCCGAACTTTGTAAATTTCATAATGATTATAATAAGAATCAATATTACAATCGCAATCACAACCGTCGGATAAATATATGCCGGAAGGAATTTCCCTCTTTTGCTGTAGGAGCCTATCGGAAGATAGATTTTATAATTTGCCCATGCAAGAAATGTCTCATTTTTAATGGAAATCATCTCTTTACTAATCACCGCCGTCATGCCGCGCCCAAAAAACAAGCCTGCCAGCGTGACAATGAAAGGCTGTATTTCCAGATAGGCTACAAGGAACCCCTGAACGAGACCATATAAAAGGCCGATTCCAAGAGCAAGCACTACAGCTACGTAGGCGCTCATTCCCATATTTTCCATCGAATAAGCCACAACCATACATACAAGCGCCGTAACAGAGCCCACGGAAATATCAATACCGCCGGAAATCATTACAATCGTAAGCCCCATACTGATGACAAGAAGACCCGCATTTGTAATAAACAGATTAAAAAACATCTGCGGCTTTGCAAAGCCCTTGTCCGCAAAAATAACCATGCCTGCCGCATACATTGCAAGAAACAGGCCGACCGTAATCAGAAGAAGAAAGCTGTTTCCATTTAAACTCAGCTTCTTTTTGGGTGCAGAGGATTTCTCTTGTTTCACCATTACTGATTCCCTCCTTCCACTGCTGCCCCGGATGCAGCCTTTTTCGTTTTCAGTCCTGCCATATATTTTTTAAATACCGGACTTTGCAGCACAACAATAATAATAATTGCAATCGCTTTATATACCGGAAGCTGGTCTCCCGACACTCCCATTGCATAAAGTGCCGTAGACAGCGTCTGAATTGTCACAGCGCCGATTACAGAACCCATCAGGCTGAATTTTCCGCCGCTTAAGATATTCCCTCCAAGCGCGACTGCCAGAATCGCATCCATCTCCAGATTCAGTCCGATATTGTTCGCATCTGCCGAATAAATACGGCTGGACGCCACAATCCCCGCTACTCCTGCCAGAGCGCCGCAAATAATATAAGTAAGAAGCTTAATTCTCCTTGAGTTAAGGCCTACCAGACGGGAGGCATTTCCATTGATACCGACACTTTCCACATAAAGCCCGAAAGCTGTCTTCTTTAATATGACATAAGCAACTACTACCACCGCCGCCGCAATAAAAATCGGTGTCGGAACCGGACATTTCCCGATATAACCGCCGGCTACCATATAAGAATCCACACGTATATAAGTAATCTGTCCCTTTGTAACAAGCTGCGCAATTCCCCGTCCTGCCGTAAATAAAATCAGGGTCGCAACCATCGGCTGAATATTCAGATAGGAAACCAGCACACCGTTAAACAGGCCGCAAACTCCCGCGACAATAATTCCTGCCAGCATTGCCAGTACCAGCGGAGCGGCAAGACTTGTAACGGATACCTCGCCGCCGGATAAAATCTGACAGCACACGGCCGCCGCCACTGCCATAATAGCACCGACGCTGATATCCTGTCCGCCGGAGGCCGCCGTCACAAGGGTCATACCCACTGCAAGAATCACCAGCTCGGAAGCACGGTTAATAACATCAATCGGATAACCGTAAAGCACTCCGTTTGTGACGGATATTTTGAAAAATCCAGGAATCGTAATCGCTGCCACAATCAGCATGGCAAGCAGACACATAATCGGCAGAAACAGACGCATAGACGTAAGCTTTTTCATATCAAACTCTTTTTTATTCATCTCCCTCACCTCCTGCGATTGCTTTCATAATTCCTTCCTGAGTAAGCTCCTCTCCGGCAATCTCTCCGACCTTTTTCCCGTCTCTCAAAACCCCCATCCGGGAACATGTTCGAAGCATTTCTTCCACCTCAGAGGAAATAAAGGTAACAGCCATTCCATCATCCGCAAGATTCAGTACAAGCTTCTGAATCTCTGTCTTTGTTCCGATATCAATTCCTCTTGTCGGCTCATCCAGAATCAGATATTCCGGATTTGTAAGCAGCCATCTTCCGATAATTACTTTCTGCTGATTTCCGCCGGACAGGCTCTTAACCGGTGTCTCGCGGCTTGCCGTCTTAATCTGCAGAAGCTCGATATACTTATCCGCCGCCTCTTCCATCTCCCTGCGGCTCATCAGCTTAAACATTCCTTTCTTCGCCTGAAGCGCAATGATAATATTCTCCCTTACCGATAAATCTGCGATAATTCCGTCTTTCTTTCTGTCCTCCGGAAGATAGGCCATGCCAAGCTTCATCGCATCAAGAGGCGTATTAATCTTAACCTCCTGCCCTTTTACCTTAAGCTTTCCGCTGTCCGGCTTATCCGCGCCGTATATCGCACGTACCAGCTCCGAGCGTCCGGAACCCAGAAGCCCTGTAAGGCCCACAACCTCACCTTTATTTACAACAAAATCAAAGGGCTTTATGCTTCCCTTTCTTCCGATTCCTTCCGCCTCAATGACAGGTACAAATTCCTTAAGCTCGCCATGGGCGCTCTTAATATCTGCCAAATCATCAAAGTCCTTGCCCATCATCTTCGCTACCAGCATAACCCTCGGAAGCTCTTTCACCTCGTATTCGCCTACAAGCTCTCCGTTTCTGAGCACTGTTATTCTGTCGCAGACCGCATATACCTGCTCAAGGAAATGAGTAACAAAGATAATACCTACGCCCTCGCCGCGGAGTCTCCGCATCAAAACAAATAATTTTTCAACCTCATCGTCATCCAGAGACGAGGTAGGCTCATCCAGAATCAGGACCTTACACTGCATATCAACCGCACGGGCAATCGCTATCATCTGCTGCTTTGCCAGCGAACATTCCTCCAGCTTATCCGTTGCTTTGGCGTCAATATCAAGGCTCTGTAATAATTCCGCAGATTTCTTATTCATTGTCTTCCAATCGATAAAGCCTGCTTTTTTCGGCTCGCGGCCTATAAAAAGATTTTCCGCCACCGTAAGATTCGGACACAGGTTCACCTCCTGATACACAGTACTGATACCGTTATTCTGCGCATCCTGAGGGGAGCGGTTAATGATAGAAGCATCACTGCCCGACATCTTTATTTCTCCCGCCTCAAAATCATGCACACCGGTAAGAACCTTAATCAACGTAGATTTTCCCGCACCGTTTTCTCCCATCAATGCATGAATCTCACCTTTCCTCAGAGTAAAGTCCACATGCTGCAGCGCCTTAACTCCCGGAAACGTTTTCGATATATATCGCATGGTCAACACAATGTTTTCTTCCATACAAAGCTCACCTGCTTTCTCTTTCCTTTTTCATCAATTATTAAAGCGCGGCAGCATATTTAAGGCCTATATGCCCTTTTTGCTCCGCCGCGCCATTTTTACTCACTCAATTGGGAACCGTCCCACGATATGTAACTTTTAGTATTTACGTCCGTCAACGACTTCCTGTGTAACCTCTGTTACCTCATACTCTGTTCCGTCAATCGTAACAGATGCGACATCTGAACCATAAGCGAAGATTCCTTCGTCTATATATGCAATCTTCTCAAGCTCTTCTCCTGCCTCAAGCTTCTGAATAAGCTCTGCCACACGCGGTCCGTGAAGCGGATTACACTCTGTATTACAGATAATCTCACCTGACATTGTCATCTCAATACCGGCTTTTACCGTATCAAAAGATAATACAAGAATATCTCCGTCCGGTCCTACAGTCTTACCTGCAGCCTTGATAGCGTCAATCGCGCCAAACGCTTCGTTATCGTTCTCACAGTAAACAACGTTAATATTGTCATGCTGTTTCAGCATAGACTCCATAACTTCCTGTCCCTTTGCCTGTGTGAACTCGCCTGTCTGCTGTGCAACAATGTTCCACCCATACTTCTTTGCCGCTTCCTCAAGACCCTCCGTACGTCCAATCTGGGCAGAAGCACCGATGGTACCCTGAATGTGCGCGATGTTAAGCTCTGAAATATTCTTTGCATCCGCATATGCTTTCAGCCATTCACACGCCTTGTCGCCTTCCAGCTTGAAGTTACCGCCTACATAAGAAACAAATAAGCTGTCGTCAGATACATCTACCATACGGTCAACCGTGATAACCGGAATGTCCGCATCCTTCGCTTCCTGAAGTACGGTATCCCAACCTGTCTCGGTTACCGGTGCAAGTACGATATAGTCAACCTCCTGCTGGATAAAGTTACGGATTGCCGTAATCTGATTCTCCTGCTTCTGCTGAGCGTCATCAAAAATAAGCTCGTATCCGTTTGCCTCACTGAAAGTCTCTTTCATAGATTCTGAATTTGCCGTACGCCAGTCAGACTCTGCTCCGACCTGTGCAAAACCAACTGTAATAAGCTCGCCGTCGCTGCTGTCGCCGTCGCCGCTTTCCTCACTCTGCTCTGTGTCGCCGCCCTCTGACGAGCTGCTGCTTCCGCCGCCGCATCCTGTAAGCATGACAGCAATCATAGATACACATAACAACGCACTTACAATTTTTCTTTTCATGATAATTCCTCCTCTTTCTTTTTGCCGTTTCCCGGCTGTGCATATATCATACCGAAATTTTGCTTTAATTAATACGGAATTCCTTAAGAAATAGGTACAATTTTTTACTAAATTTTGAACAAAAAATGAACATCTCTACAAGAAATGTTCATTTTTTTACGTATTAAGTTTATTTTTTTACTGCCGGAATCAAAACCGTTACTTCTGTACCCTCTCCATAGTCACTTTTAATTTCAAGACCATACCTCAGTCCATAATTCAGCTGAATCCGCTGCTGTACATTGAACAAACCGAAGCCGGACGAATTATTATCGTCTGAAATTTCCCCGCCTAAGACGCGATTCATATACGCAAGCTTTTCCGGCCTGATTCCCATTCCGTCATCACGCACACAAATTTTTAAAATATCCCCGTCCTTTTCTCCCGATATCCAGATATGCCCTAATCGCCGCTTATTTTTAATCCCGTGATAGAGTGCATTCTCAACTAACGGCTGCAGCGTCATTTTCAAAATCTCATACTCATACAATTCACCCGGAAATACAATGTCATATTCCAAAATATCCTGATAACGGAATTTTTGTATCTGCAAATAACTCTTAATATGAATCTCCTCGTCTCTGAGAGAAACAAAATCACGCCCT
The DNA here is from genome assembly GCA_946552115.1 of uncultured Lachnospiraceae bacterium. Lineage (GTDB taxonomy): Bacteria > Bacillota > Clostridia > Lachnospirales > Lachnospiraceae > CAPEBR01. The sequence goes on along the minus strand of CAMNRH010000018.1, from coordinate 9,782 downwards.
TTACTTAAGGTTGTCCGGAAAAAATCCGACAAGGCGCTTACCATATATACAACCTTATCCTTTTCTCCCGATTCCGCCAGCCAGATAATCGCATCCAGCGTATTGTAGAGAAAATGGGGATTAATCTGCGCCTGCAGAAGCTTAAGCTCCGTTGCCTTCAGGTTCATCTGCTCTATCCGGATGCCTTCGACCAGATTTCCAATCTGCTTCACCATCTGGTTAAAGCTTGTGCTAAGAAGCGCCAGCTCGTCGTTATTCTCCTCATTTGCACGGACCTCAAAATCTCCGCTTCCGGCAACTCTCGTCACCTCGCAGAGATTGCGAATCGGTTCTGTAATCCCTTTCATAATCATCCGGCTGATAAGGAATGCTACCGCAAGAATCCCCACTACAATTATACTTACCGCCTGAATCGCCCGGTTGACATCCGTCCTTATATCCCCTCTTAAGACCTCCAGATTTTTTGTCTGGGAATAAATATAGATTTGAATCTGCTCCTGAATAATATTGGTCAGAATACGGATATTCACATCCAGTCTTTCCATATTCAAATCATAGGTACCGATAACAAACGCGTCCTCCTCAATCTCCTCTACACGGTCCTCCAGCGTATTTAGATTCTTTAAAATCCTTTTTAACTGATTTTTTGAATACTCTTCATCCGTAATCTCGTAAAGTCCCTGAAACACCTGCCTTGCTTCGTCTATCATAATATGCGGCTGCTCCATATCCACAAGCTCCTGCGCACGTTCTGCATTCACCGCAATAATATACATCAGATAATCCATATCCTCTTTAAAATTAATATTGTAGGTATTCGCCATCGTAATATTGCTCACAATCGCATCATACCTGTCGGAAAAACGGCTGACAGTAATAAGCAGATAAACGACCATGATACCCAACGGCACAAGACACACCATCGCCAGCATATATAAACGCTTTTTAAGCGGAGAACCTTTTTTTAACATCTTTTTTCCTCTATATCCGGGAGCGGAATTCTCTCGGCGTGCATTTCTGTATCTTTTTAAATAAATAACTAAAATAATGTGAGTCCTTATATCCTACCGCATACGCGATTTCCGATGTCTTCATCGCAGTAGACCGAAGCAGCTCTTTCGCCTTTCCCATGCGTACATCTGTAAGAAACTCAATAAAGGTCTTCCCCATTTCCTGACTGAAGATCGTACTGAAATGATTCGGGCTTAAATTAACACTTGCGGCAACCGTATTCAGGGATATTTCATCATTCCCGTAATTTTTTTCAATATAATCCCCGGCCTCCTTAAGAAGCTGACGGTATCTCTGATTGGAAACGGCCTCCCTGAGATCAATTGTCGTCTCCAGCACATTTTTCAAATATTTTTTCGTCTGGGACGTCGCCTGAAAAACAGTCTCCATCTCCTTAAAATCTCCGCACCTTTTCACAAGCTCGTCTGATTTGTAGCCCAGCTCCTCTAAAACCGCTACCGCAGCCAGATAAATATCCATTGTCACATACTGTCGGAAAAGAAGCGACTGAATATTATTTTCTCCCAGACTTTCCAGATATTCATCAACAAAATGCGTCGCCTCTCCTGTCAATCCCGTTTTTAAAAACTGCTCTATAACCTTTCTGTCCAGCTTATTCACTTTCAGGGAGCTTAGATTTAATTCCTTATTTTCACTGACTTTTTCCGAAAAATCATCACTGCTGATAATCTGGTTCCACGCCTTAAGATAACGGTACGCGAACACCCGCTCCGCCTCCTCCATAGATTCTTTCAGCGCGCTGAGTCTGGGAACCGAACAGCCGATCGCTCCAAAATACTCTTTGCCCGCATGGCATTCCATAATTTCCCTGATTTCCTCTTTTAGCCTCACAAGCATTTTCTCCATATCCGTTTCGTTTTCGGCGAGACATAAAAGGCTCCACCCCTCGACACCCCTGCGGAAATAATAGATATTCTCTATACTGTCAAACAAATTTTCGACCCTTGCAAACACATCCGCGAGCTGCTTCTCTCCCTCGTTCGAGCCTCCGATAATCTTAAAAAGCATTATATTATATACTCCGGCGCTTAAATCAAGGCCAAGCTGCTTCCCCTGCTCTAAAATCTCCGTCACGGAAAGATTATGTGCTAAAATTCGGGTCAGGAATTCTTCTTTTTCATGCTGGCGGTTTTCCCGCATATCCTCCTCATATTTCTTTAGAAGCTCTCTCTCCTCACGCCCCTGATAAATAGACGCCGTAATTTCTTTCAATACTCCAAGAAGCTTAGCTGATGAAACAGGCTTTAACAGGTATTCTGCAACCCTGAGCTTAATTGCTTCCTTTGCATAATCAAACTCATCATATCCGCTTAAAATAAGAATCCTGATATCCGGAAGCTCCTGCCTTACGAGACGGCTGAGCTCAAGGCCATCCATGAAAGGCATCCGGATATCCGTAATCAGGATATCCGGTTTTGTTTTCAGAATCATCGGGTAAGCAAGCTCACCGTCGCCTGCCTCACCGACAAATTCATATCCTTCTTTCTCCCATTCAATACTGTTTTTAATCCCGTTTCGGATTACTATCTCATCCTCAGCTAAGAATACTTTTATCATTTTTCCTCCGTACCTGCCTTTTCCTCATCCAAAAATGCGTCTCTGGCCATACTGAAGCCCCGTCCGCGAACCTCGTTAATCTGGGTAATCGTTATGAACGCTTTTTCGTCGACCGACTGCACCAGCTCTTTCACGGAATAAAGCTTCCTATTGGGAACTACACAGAGCACTCCCTTTTTTTCTTCTTTCACATATCCCGTCTCAATATGCACCATTGTAACGCCTACAATCAACTCCTCCAGCATCTTTTGACGGATGGCCTCGTATTTGTCCGAAATAATAAACAGCTGAATCTGAGACTGCCCCAAAAGCATAACCTTGTTTAGAAGCAGCGTCTCAAGAACAAGCGCCAGTAAGCCGTACATAATCTGCTCGGTATCTGAAAACAGCACCTGATTGCCCAATACAATAAAATCTACCACATACATCAGTATCGCTACCGGTATATGAAACCATTTATGAAAGACAAGAGCAAGAATATCCGTACCGCCCGTTGAGGCTCCGACTCTGATTACAAGTCCGACTCCGATACCTAAAACAACTCCGCCGTAAATCGTCGCCAGCATCATATTGTCCGTAAGCCTGGTAATTCCCGGTATTGCCCGCATCACGGACAGGCACATTGGATAAAGGAACGTACTTGCAATTGTCGTCACGATAAACTTTTTTCCAAGCACCAACGCCCCGATTAAAAACAATACTCCGTTGACAACTAAAATAATGAGCGAAAGGTCTGCCGCCGGAATATAATGGCTGATTGTAAGGCCGATACCGGTTGCTCCTCCCATAATAATTCCATGCGGCACCATAAATGCGGCAACTGCAAATGCCAGAACCAGATTCCCCACCAGTACCCCGATAATTGTTTCTATATTCTTTTTCCAATTTGATTTCATAAGATTCCCCAATACCTTTCATAACTGTATTTTAAGAAATTCCTCTCTCTTTAGGAAATTCCTTTCATCGTGAGCTGGATTCTCTTCTTTTTCAAATCCACGCTCATAACTTTCACGTCTACAATATCTCCGACGCTGACCGCCTCCAGCGGATGCTTAATATATTTTTTATCCGTAATCTGAGAAATATGCACAAGTCCGTCCTGATGTACCCCAATGTCTACAAACGCGCCGAAATCAATCACATTACGGACGGTTCCTTTTAATACCATTCCCTCCGTCAAATCCTTCATCTCCAGCACATCCGTACGAAGTATCGGCTTCGGCATCTCGTCGCGGGGGTCACGGCCCGGCTTCTCCAGCTCTTTCACAATATCCCTGAGCGTAATCTCGCCGATACCCAGCTCCTCTGACAATTTGCGGAAATCCTTAATCGTAAGCGAAAGTCCCACAAGCTTGCCTCCGATTAAGTCGTCCACCCCAAAGCCCTGCCGTTTCAAAAGCTTCTTCGCCGCATCATAGGACTCCGGATGCACGCTTGTAGCGTCCAGAGGATTGTCGCCTCCCTGAATCCGCATAAAGCCGGCGCACTGCTCATAAGCTTTCGGACCGAGCTTCGCCACCTTAAGAAGCTGTTTCCGGTCTGTAAACTTTCCGTTTTCCTCCCTGTATGCCACGATATTCTTTGCTATTGTCTGGGAAATGCCTGAAATATACGACAAAAGCGGCGCAGACGCGGTATTCAAATCTACTCCGACCTTATTTACACAATCCTCCACCACTCCGGACAATGCCCCGCTCAACTTTTTCTGGTTCATATCATGCTGATACTGCCCGACTCCAATCGCTTTCGGCTCAATTTTCACAAGCTCCGCCAACGGGTCCTGAAGCCGTCTGGCAATGGAGGTTGCACTTCTCTGCCCTACATCAAACTTCGGAAATTCTTCGCTTGCAAGCTTGCTTGCAGAATAAACGGAAGCACCCGCTTCATTCACAATTACATACTGTACTTTCTCCGGAATCTCTTTCAAGAGCTCTACAATAAACATCTCCGACTCACGGGAAGCCGTACCGTTTCCTACCGATATTAATGTGATGTTGTATTTCTTAATAATCTTCTTTAACAAATCCTTAGAGGCCTGTATCTTCTGCGGCGTCGTCGGAGCCGTCGGATAGATGACCGTCGTGCCGATAACCTTTCCTGTCGGATCTACCACTGCCAGCTTACAGCCGGTACGAAACGCCGGATCCCACCCGAGCACCGTCTGCCCTACAATAGGCGGCTGCATCAGAAGCTGCTCCAGATTCTTGCCGAATACATGGATAGCTCCGTCCTCCGCTTTCTCCGTAAGCTCATTTCGGATCTCCCGTTCAATCGCCGGAGCAATCAGCCGCTTATAACTGTCCTCTGCCGTCTCCTTAAGAACCGGCGAGGTATAGGGATTGTCCGAATGAATCGTCTTTTTTTCCAGATACCTGAGAATATCCTCCTCCGGCGCCTCAATCTTTACCGTTAAGATTTTCTCCTTTTCCCCGCGGTTCAGTGCGAGTACCCGATGTCCCGCAAGACGGCTCACCGGCTCTTCGAAATCATAATACATCTCATAAACAGATTCCGTATTCTCATCCTTAGCGGCCGAAATCACGCGCCCTTTTTGCATCGTTACCTTGCGAATCCACATACGGTAGTCCGCCTCGTCGGAAATCCCTTCCGCAATAATATCTTTTGCCCCGGCAATCGCATCCTGAACCGTACGGACCTCTTTTTCCTCATCAATATAAGCTTCTGCCAGCTCCTCAAGCGGCCGGTCCGCCTTTTGAAGCGTAATAAGCGCTGCAAGAGGCTCCAACCCCTTTTCTTTAGCAATCGTAGCTCTCGTTCTTCTCTTCGGGCGGTACGGGCGGTACAAATCCTCTACAATCACAAGTGTTTCCGCTGCCAGAATCTGTGCCTTCAATTCCCCGGTGAGCTTCCCCTGCTCCTCGATACTTCCAAGCACCTGTTCTTTCTTTTCCTCTAAATTTCTAAGATATGTAAGTCTCTCATGAAGCTTTCTAAGCTGCTCGTCATCCAATGTTCCGGTTACTTCTTTCCGGTATCTGGCAATAAAAGGAATCGTATTTCCTTCATCTATCAAATTCACTGCGGCATCTACCTGCCATCTTTTTACATTCAGCTCCTCCGTAAGCCTTTGATTAATATCCATGTGCAATCCTTTCTTTCCTAAATTACATGATTACATGCCGTCTTTTTGTATCCCTGAACATTATAACCGAATTTTTCCCCCTGTGCAATGGTATCACCTATATAGAGCCCACTCTGTTTTCTTGTAAAATACGCGGCTGTATGCTATAATTCAATCATGTTATCCGATGAAAGGATTATTTCTTTCACAGTGTCTCAGAAAGGTTTACAAAAATGGGAGAATTGTCAAAACAGCAGTTAAAATCAAAGGAAACAAAGGCCAAAATATTCCGGGCAGCCAGGCATATTCTGCAGAAAAAAGGCTATGAGGAGCTTTCCATAAAGAATATATGCGAGGAAGCCGGCGTTTCCAACGGAAGCTTTTATCATCATTTTAAAACAAAGGATGATCTCCTTTCCTATTATATTGAAGAGCAGCCAGGTATTAATCCGGATTTTCTGAAAACGCCGGAAAGTGTTCAGGAAGCGAAAGAAACCATTGTCTATGTTTATCTGAACTACGTACATTATTGTCAGGAGCTCGGAGTAGAATTTATGGCAAATTACTATACGCCGAAAAACCAGTCTCTGAATCCGCTGATACGTACCGAACGGCCTTACCCGATAGTAACCGTTCACAATTATCTGAAAAAATGTATAAAAGCCGGAATTGTGTCTCCGGATACGGCTCTTGAAGACATTACAACCGATATCCGTATGATTGTCATAGGAAATGTATTTGAATGGTGCTTAAAAAGCGGCGATACCGATTTCGAAAACAATATGAAGCGCTCGCTTAAGGCATATCTTGACGGTGTGTTTTAAATACAGGCAGCGCACATCTTTCGAATATAATAAAAAATCCTTTAAGCAAGCGGACTCAAAGGATTTTATAGAAGGGAATATGGTAGTGTAACTACCAAAACAATAATATCTTGTATTTGTATTGTAACTCTATATTTATCAGAAATCCAATCACTTATTTTAATATACTTTCTTTTCTTATAGATATTGTCTATATTATTGGAGGGCTTTATGTATGCATTTATTGTAAACCCCAATGCCCGGACGGGACTTGGGCTCAAAACATGGAACCATTTGGAATCCCTGCTAAAAGCACGGAAAGTAGAATATCAGGCCTGTCTGACACGGTATCCCGGTCATGCGACAGAATTTGCCCGCGACTTAACCGATAAAAAACCTGATTCAATTCTCATTGTACTTGGAGGGGACGGTACGATTAATGAGGTAATCAATGGAATACGGGACCTCTCCAAAGCTACACTCGGATATATTCCCATTGGCTCCAGCAACGATTTTGCAAGGTCTATGAAATTATGCAAAGATTCGGAGCAAATGCTAAAACAGATACTATCTCCGTCGGAGTACGCATATATTAATATTGGACAACTTACCCTGAAAAATTCTGTCAGACGCTTCGCCGTAAGCGCGGGAATCGGCTTTGATGCGGATGTCTGCTTTCACAACGCCTCCTCAAAATTTAAAAGATGGCTGAACAGGCTTCATCTGGGCAGGTTTTCCTACACCGGAATTGCACTTTTTCTTCTCCTCGCACTCGACCCGCGTCCTATGACACTTACAATAGACGGCCGGAAAAAACATTTCGAAAAAGTATTCTTCGTCACGGCTATGAATCAGCGCTATGAAGGCGGCGGTTTTAAATTCTGTCCGGAAGCCGACCCTTCCGACGACCTTTTGGATATCTTTGTCGTTGCCGATATACCGAAGCTAAAAGCACTTTTTCTTCTCCCGACGGCATACAAAGGCTGGCATACACATTTTAAAGGGGTACATACCTATACCTGCAGGAAAACCGGCGTCATGAGCAGAAAAGTGCTTCCGGTGCACACGGACGGAGAAGCCTCCGCAACCGCCTCCGGGCTTTCTTTTTCACTGGAAACAGACAAACTGCGGTTTATCCGTGCTTAATTGATTCTATTGAAACCGAGGATTCAGCAATGTTGACTGTATATGTATTTATTTTTGTCCTCCTTGCAGGACTGTATCTGATTGCTCTTATACCGGAAACCTCCCGCAGAGGACAGATGGCCGCCTATCACGGCACAATGTTTGCACACCGGGGTTATCATTCTTTAAAAAAGGGGATACCTGAAAACTCGCTTCCCGCCTTTCGGGCTGCAGTTGAAAAGAATTACGGAATAGAGCTGGATATCCATATCACAAAGGACAGACAGCTTGTCGTCTTCCATGATGATACGCTCACACGTGTATGCGGGATAGACAGGCGCCCTGAGGAAATGACGCTCCAGGAGCTTAAGGGCTGCACTCTTTTAAACACAAGAGAGCGTATTCCCACACTGGAGGAGGTTCTGTCTCTTGTAGACGGCCGTGTCCCTCTTCTTATTGAGCTTAAGATGCCATATCGTACTACCGCGTTATGCAAACGGGCTTACCGCACATTAAAAACCTATCACGGGCCTTATCTTGTCCAGTCATTTAATACTCTGGGACTCCGCTGGTTTTATGAAAACGCTCCTCACATTCTGCGGGGACAATTGGCCTCTAACCTTACAAAAAGCGACAGGAAGCCCCACTGGGTTTTCCGCTTCCTCGCAAAACATCTGATGCTGAATTTTTGGGGACGTCCGGACTTTATTTCCTATAAGCTTGCCGACCTTCCGACCTTTAATACGACACTGCTCCGAAAAATCTTCGATACGCCCTTTGCCGTCTGGACATTGAGAAGTCCGGAGGCTCTGAGAAAAGGACAACAATATTATGATATACAGATTTTTGAAAAAACCGACGAACTTTATGAAACGTTTGTTAATAAATTATGAACTTCCTTGTTGATTTATTTTTTTCGTGTTATAATGCCGGAAGAAGCAATGCTGTGTTCAATTTTTTAAGGAGTTTTCATGAAGTATTTAAAAAAGCTGAAACAGATCGTTTACAAATACCGCCATGCATGGGTACTTTTATACGCATTCATATACATGCCATGGTTTATGTATCTCGAAAGGCGTCCGAGCGTCCATTATTTTACAATACACTCGTCGCTGGATGATTATATTCCGTTTGTTGAATATTTTATTATCCCATATTTTCTCTGGTTTTTATTTATTGCTGTTGTAGCGGGATATTTCTTCTTCACAAGCAGAACGGACTTTTACCGGCTCGCGGCGTTTCTGTGCACGGGTATGACGTTGTTCCTTATTATATGCACCGTATTTCCAAACGGACTTCATCTCAGACCGGAGACCTTTGTAAGAGAAAATATTTTTACAGACATGGTGCGGTTTTTGTATCGGACGGATACCCCTACAAATGTACTGCCGAGCATCCATGTATTTAATTCCATCGGCGCCGCGATTGCCGTTGCACACAGCCAGCCGCTGAAAAAATACAAAAAAACCCGGTACGCCGCCTATATAACGTCGTTTTTAATTATCCTTTCAACGATGTTTTTAAAACAGCATTCCGTGACGGACGTAATCGCTGCCTTTGCGATGGCATGCGTAATATACCCGTTTATATATGCCGCTGAAACGAGAAAAGCCGCCCGCTTTTCCCATCAGCCGATTTAATTTCGCTTACAAAGCTATGAGCTTTTAGAAATTCATATAAGAAACATAAAGGAGGAAAAAATTATGAGAGCAGAATTTAGTGAAAATTTAGTTACGGGAAACGAGCTGATTGATTCCCAGCACAAGGAGCTGATTGGCAGAATTAACAAGCTTCTGGACAGCTGTGAGGCAGAAAGCGGGATGGTGACTGCAGTGAACACCCTGGATTACCTCGCAGATTACACAGATTTCCATTTCGGTGCGGAGGAAAAGCTTCAGCAGGAAATCGGTTACCCTGATTACGACAAGCACAAAGCACAGCATGAGGGCTTTAAGCAGACAATTAAGGAGCTGGATGAAATGCTTCAGGAGGAGGAAGGACCGTCTGCGGCTTTTGTAAAAAAAGTTGAGGAAAATGTAATCAAATGGTTCTATACTCATATTGAAGGCTTTGACCGCTCTGTAGCTGAGTATAAAAATATGAGAGACAATAATGACCGGCTTTAAAAACGAGACCGTTTCAAAGTTTGTGGAAACTATAAAAACCAATGTAAGATATGTGAT
>CAMNRH010000017.1 GCA_946552115.1 uncultured Lachnospiraceae bacterium | reverse complement strand
AGCAGGAGTCTGACGCAAAGCTTTATGAGGTGCAGAGAAATTCCGAGGCGCAGCTTTTTGAGCGTCAGAAAAATGCGGAGGCGGAAAAATTTGAGCGTGAAAAGGAAGCCGAAGCATTAAAGGCTACTGCCGAGGCGCAGAAGTTTGCAATGGAGCAGGAGGCAGAGGGTATCAGAAGCAAGGGCCTGGCGGAGGCCGAGGCAATTAAAGCGAAAGCGTTGGCGGAGGCAGAGGGTATTGAGAGAAAAGCGGAAGCTATGAAGCAGATGGGCGAAGCGGCGATTCTTGAGATGTATTTCAAAGCAATGCCGGAGATTGCGCATAATATTGCGGAACCGCTTGCGAAAGTAGATAAAATTACGATGTACGGCGACGGAAATTCTTCTAAGCTTGTAAAGGATATTGTAGGGACGCTCACCCAGGTAACCGATGGCCTTAAGGAATCTACTGGCGTAGATTTGCAGTCGGTATTATCGGGATTTTTAGGAATGCGGCTTGCAAACGGTGGGAATCCCGGCGGTACGGATGCTGTGACGGATGTCGTGTCCGAAGCAGCGGACGAGGAAACAGAAGAAAAATAGTATAAAAATATAAGAATTGGAGAGACAGTTTGATAAAAAATATAATATTCGATATGGGAAACGTGCTGTTGAGCTATAATCCGAATATTTGTCTGGAAAAATTTCTGGACAATGAGGAGGACAGGGCGGTTATCAGAAAGGAGCTTTTTGAAGGGCCGGAGTGGGTCGAGGGCGACCTCGGACTGATAACGGATGCAGAGCGGTTTGACGGCGTGAGCAAAAGAGTGCCGGAGCGCCTTCATGATTCACTCAGGAAATGCACGCTGGAATGGATGATGTGCATGAAGCCGGTTCCGGGGGCAAGAGAATTTTGCAGATATGTGAAAGAGAAAGGGTATCATATCTATGTGCTGTCAAATGCAAGCAATACCTTTTACGATTATTTTCCGAATTTCTCCGCTCCTGATTATTTTGACGGCATGGTTGTGTCCTGTGATATTCATATTATAAAGCCGGATATCAGGATTTATGAACATCTTCTGAAAAAATATGATTTAAGGCCGGGGGAATGCTTTTTCATAGACGATTTGGATGCGAATGTGGACGGAGCAAAAAAGGCAGGGATGAACGGGGCCGTGTTCCGAGGGGATTTTCAGGAAATGAAAGAGCTTATTGAGGATGACTGTTATGGGAAATATAATCAATGAAATCCGTAAAACTCTCTATGATTGTGCGGAAGAGTCCTACCGTGATTTTAACCGTTCTTTAATTCCGGGTGATATTGCCCCAATTCTTGGAGTCCGGATACCGAAGCTTCGGAAAATTGCAAAAAAGGCCGCGAAAGAAAACGGGAGAGAATATCTGGGAGCACTGTTAAAGGAGGAACGGGGCGGTCATGTGTTCTATGAGGAGCTTCTTCTTCACGGGATGATTATCGGGTATTTAAAATGCGAACGTAAAGAGCGGGAAAAGCTTCTTAATGAGTTTGTGCCGGTGATTGACAACTGGTCTGTCTGTGACAGCAGCTGCATTACGTATAAATTTATGAAAACGGATATGGAGGAGTGGTTTGATTACCTGCTTCGCTATGTAAACGACGAAAGGGAATATGCAGTACGCTTTGCGGTTGTCTGTATGCTGAATTATTTTATCACAGAGACATTTGTCGACCGGGTTGTCGATATACTGGAAAAGCTTCAGCATGAGGGCTATTATGTAAAAATGGCAGTTGCATGGGCGCTTTCCGTTTGTTATGTAAAATTTCCGAAAAAAATGAAACTGTTCTTTAAAAATAATGAGCTGGATGATTTTACCTGTAATAAAGCAATTCAAAAAATTAGAGATTCTCTTCAGGTGAGCAGGGAAGAAAAGGAAATGCTCAAAGGTCTGATGCGGTAAGCAATTGGTATATTCGCGGGCGCAGATTCATAGATTATGATAAACTTGATGAATGGCGCTTGATTATGAAAACAAGAATACAGGAGCATCCTTTCAAAAATAGAATTGCAGAGGCTTCCGAGCTTCCTAAAGACGTGGTTATGGGGCAGCCTGTTGTTACGGTTCTTGGAAGAACGGAAATGAACATTGAAAATTACCGCGGAATTATTGAATATACGGATGTTATGATACGGATTCAGACAAAGATCGGGCAGATTCGGATTACGGGAAAGAATCTGCGGGTGGATTATTATACGAACGATGATATGAAGCTTACCGGACAGATAGAAGCGATAGAATATCAGAAGTAAAGGGGGCATTTGCAGATGATATTTAAGGTTCTTCAATATATCCGGGGGTATCTTCGCATTCGAATTACCGGCTATTCCGCAGAGCGCTTTCTGAATGCGTGCCGTCATCGGGGAATTCAGCTGTGGGATATGTGTTCTGTGCACGATTCCTATGAGATGAATATCAGTATCCGCGGTTTTCGGAAAGTGAAACCGATTGTGAAAAAGACAGGGGTAAAAATAATCATTATAGAGAGAAAGGGACTGCCTTTTTTTCTGTATCAATACCGCAAAAGAAAATTATTCTTTGTCGGGGCGGGTGTTTTTTTCCTTTTGATTTATTCGCTGTCGACCTTTGTCTGGAGCATTGATATCCGTGGAAATTTGACGAGAACAGACGAGACGCTGCTTGAATTTTTAAATACAAAGAAAGTACGGAATGGTATGAGGCTTTCTGCGGTAGATTGCAGCAGAATTGTGAAAGATATCCGGAAAGAATATGACGATATTATATGGGTTTCTGCTTCGATTGAGGGAACGAGGCTGATTATTCAGATAAAAGAAAATCAGGATGTGATACAGGCGGACGCGAAAGAGGAGGAAGAGAATGTTAAGCCCACAGATATTGTTGCGGATATGGACTGTGTTGTTACCAGTATTGTTACAAGAAAGGGGATTGCACAGATTGAAGAGGGAGCCAGTATAAAGAGCGGTGATATTCTTGTGTCGGGACAGGTTCCGGTAAATAACGATGCAGGTGAGACAGTGGGATACCGCTATCAGGAATCAGATGCGGATATTTACGGACAGACGACGATTTCCTATGAGGATAAGCAGAGCCTTATTTTTGAGGAAAAAATTCCTGTTGCCTATGGAGGAAAGGGTACAGAAAAAGCCGAAAAATATGAGTGCTTCTTTCGGATTGGTGATTTCCGCATCGGTTTTGGAGATGTAAAAAATGAATATGAGCATTTTGAACAGTATTCCTCCGAAAAACGGATAAAACTGTTCGATAATTTTTACCTGCCGATTTCCTATGGGGAGAAACGGGCAGTTTCTTATAACTTGAAAGAAAAAAAATATAAGAAAAAGGAGCTTCAAAGCATCTTAAGCGAAAGATTCAATCAATATTGTGAAGATTTAGAAAAAAAGGGGGTAGAAATTATTGGGAATGATGTTAAAATATACACAGGGTCTAAAGAAGCTGCGGCTAAGGGGACTCTGACAGTGATTCGGCCGGTCGGGACGAAAAAGGCGTCGCAGCCGATTGAAATCCCAAAATCGGCAGAAGAAAATGAACAGTCAGGAGAAGAGATGAATGGGAATAGCGGAAACAGTGATTGATGTTCCTGCCGAACATGAGGCGAATGTTTTCGGACAGTTTGATATTTATGCAAAAAAGATTGAACGTACGCTTCACGTTACCTTGATTGCAAGAGGAGAGAATGTAAAGATTTTAGGAGAGCCTGCAAGAACCGAGCAGGCCAGGACAGTGCTCATGAAGCTTACGGAGCTTTCCAGGCGGGGCAATGTAATACAGGAACAGAATGTGGATTACCTTCTTTCTCTTGTTATGGAGGACAGCACGGAGGATGTCCTTGAGATAGATAAGGATATCATCTGCCACACCCTGCAGGGGAAGCCGATTAAGCCAAAAACTTTTGGACAGAAAAAATATGTGGATGCCATTCGTAAAAAGATGATTGTATTCGGACTTGGACCTGCCGGGACCGGTAAAACCTACCTGGCGATGGCGATGGCAATTACCGCATTTAAAAATAATGAAGTCGGACGGATTATCCTTACCCGTCCGGCAATTGAAGCAGGGGAAAAGCTGGGCTTTCTGCCCGGAGATTTACAAAGTAAGATAGATCCATATTTAAGGCCGCTTTATGATGCGCTGTATCAGATTATGGGAGCGGAAAGCTTTCTGAAAAATTCCGAGAGGGGCCTTATTGAGGTTGCACCGCTTGCATATATGAGAGGGCGGACGCTTGATAATGCATTTATTATCCTTGATGAGGCTCAGAATACAACGCCTGCACAGATGAAAATGTTCCTTACAAGAATTGGATTCGGTTCAAAGGTTGTTATTACCGGAGACGCAACTCAGAAAGATTTAGCTGCCGGTCAGATATCGGGACTTGACGTGGCGGTAAACGTGGTGAAAAATATAGAGGATATTACGATCTGCAATTTAACGAGCAGGGATGTTGTGCGCCACCCGCTGGTACAGAAAATTGTGAAAGCATACGAGGAATATGAAAACAGGGCTAAAAGCCGCGGCAGGGGTGGAAGAGATAAAAGGAGAAAATCATGACGCTTTATTACGAAGAGGAAGGCAGCCTTAAGCTGTCTTTTGCATGTCAGAGCCTTGCGGAGCAGGTGGCGGAGGCGGCTCTTGACGAGATTGGATGTCCATATGAGGCGGAGGTGAATCTTCTGCTTACCATGAATGCGGAGATACGGGATATGAATCGGGAATTTCGGGGGCTTGATCAGGCGACAGACGTATTGTCATTTCCAATGATTGAATATGAAGCACCCGGAAATTTTTCCTTTCTTGAAGAGAGAGAGGACTGTTTTCACCCGGAAACGGGAGAGCTTATTCTTGGAGATATTGTAATATCAAAAGAAAAGGTTCTTGCACAGGCAGAGGAATTTGGACATACTCCGAAACGGGAATTTGCTTTTTTAATTGCGCATTCCGTGTTACACTTATCAGGATATGACCATATAGAGAATGGGGAGCGGATCCGGATGGAAATGCTTCAGAAAAAGATTTTGGAAAAACTTAACATATTGCGATAACATGGAGTGAAAGTATGGCTGAAAACAGAAATGATAAAAGCAAAAGCTTTCTGGTACAGGGTTCCATTCTTGCAATAGCCGGAGTGATTACAAAGCTAATCGGGGCGGTCTACAGGGTTCCGCTTGTCAATATTCTCGGCGACGAAGGGATGGGCTATTACGGTATAGCGTTTCAGATTTATTCTATTGCACTGACACTGACGTCCTACAGTCTTCCGCTTGCTGTGTCAAAGCTGGTATCGGCGCGGGTCGCAAGGGGAGAATACAAAAATTCATACAGGGTTTTTCGAGGAGCGATGACATTTGCGATTTTTGTCAGCGGTCTTGTCGGTGCGCTCATTTTTTTTGGTGCGGATTTCATTGCAGACCAGATTATGTCTCTGAAATTAAGCGCTTATGCGCTCCGTGTGCTGGCTCCGTGTATTTTAATTGTGGCGGTTTTAGGGGTTTTGCGCGGTTTTTTTCAGGGAAACGGATCCATGATTCCAACTGCCGTTTCACAGGTAGTAGAACAAATTGTCAATGCCGCAGTCAGTATTGCAGGTGCATATCTGTTGTTCAGGGTCGGCATGGAAGCTGCTGAGGTAAGAGGTAATGATTCCTACGGCGCAGCTTATGCTGCCGCAGGCGGCACGCTTGGGACGGTTATCGGCGCAGTATCGGCACTTCTGTTTTTGTTTCTTGTTTTTATCGGTTTCAAAAAAATATTGAAAAGGAAAATGCGCAGGGACAGGGGGCATCGAAGGGAGAGGTATCAGAGAATCTTCCGTATTCTTCTTATTACGATTGCACCGGTTATTTTAAGCTCTACGGTTTATAATCTGTGCGGCGTAATTGATAATTCAATGTTTACAAAGATTATGTCCGTGCAGGGGCATAAGGAAAATGAGTATGCGGCGTTGATAGGTATTTTGAACGGGAAATATGATACGTTGGTAAATGTTCCGATTTCGATTGCATATTCTCTCGGAGCATCACTGATTCCGGCTATTGTGACGGCGGCGCAGACTGGGAGCCGCAGGCAGGTACATAGTAAAATTCAGCTGGTTACAAGATTCAATATGATGATTGCGATTCCATGTGCCGCGGGCTTCATTGTGCTCGCGGAACCGCTTTTAGATCTTTTGTTTTTTACACAGGATAATAAAATCGGCGGCCTTATGCTGCAGCTCGGAGCATTATCCGTTGTGTTTTACTGCCTTTCGACCGTTACAAATGCAGTGCTTCAGGGTCTGGATAATATGATGGCTCCGGTAAAGAATGCGGCAATATCAATTGTGCTGTATACAATATCATTATTCATTATGCTGGTTGTATTCCAGTGGGGAATTTACGCAGTGGTGTTAAGCCGGATTGTATTTTCGGGATCTACCAGTATATTAAACGCTCATTCCCTCCGAATACAGATTGGATATGTACAGGAACAGCGGAAAACATTCATTATACCGTCAATTGCCTCTGTTATAATGGGAATTGCCGCAATGACGGTACATTTACTGTTTGAACTGTTCAGCAGCACGCAGATTGCGACTCTTGCGGCGCTTCCGGTGGCAGTAATTGTATATGCGGTTGCTCTTGTAATGCTGGGAGGAATCAATGAGGAAGAGATGTATGAGATGCCAAAAGGCGCGCTGCTTGTCAGAATATGCAGGAAAGCCGGTCTGTTCCGGTAGCGGATATATAGAGCCTGGGCGACGGCGCAGTATATAAAAGCTGCGCCGCTTTGATTCTTTGCTCAGCTGGAATAATTTTCAAGAAATCCGTATAACTCCTTTGTGCTTTCAATATATTTTCCGTTTCGTATCTCGTCCCGGATTTTTTCCGGGAGCTCATCGTAAAGGATGTCCGTATATTCAAAGGGGGTTTTTTTATCACTTAAATATACGACAATGTAGCCGTTTACTTCCATAAGATAGTAGCAGTCCTCTTTTAGGGCTTCACCTTCGGTTGCAACGGTTTCCTCCGGCTTATAGGCAGGCTCTTTATTTGCCGTCAAATCTGTTTCCTTTTTTAGTCTTGCTTCCTGTGCCCGCTCTTTGGCGTGATGATAGCTTATCTGATAAGCAAAAGTGACAAAAAGAACGGCAGCTACCGTAAGGGCAAGAAATCCTATACCATATTTGTTTTTCATAAGGACAACTCCTTTTTTAGTACAGTATGGGCAATTTATCGGTAAGTTATGCGGACTTTAAGAGTGTTTTCTGCAATTTAAAAGTGGACTTCCCGGAACAGATAGTGTAAGATAGATAAAGCATTTAGGAAAGGAATTTAGAAAATGGACGAAAAAAAAATTGCGCGTATCAACGAATTGTATCATAAATCAAAAGCAGAAGGACTCACAGAGGAGGAGCTTAAGGAACAGCAGATTTTAAGACGGGAGTATATTGATTCCTTTCGGCAGAATTTAAGAAGCCAGCTGGATCAGATTTCGATTGTAGAAGCAGACGGAAGTATTACGGATTTGGGTGAGAAATTTGGAAAGAAAAAAGGAAATTAGAAAACGAATTTTAGATTTACGCAAAAAACACAAAAGTGAGGAGCGTGCATGGAAAACAGATGCGGTGACAGAGCTAATCAGAAAGCATCCGTGGTTTCTTGAGGCGAAGGCAATCTGCTGTTACATGGATTTCGGCGGCGAGGTTGGCACGCGGAAGCTGATGGAGGAAGCATGGAGACTTAAAAAGCGGGTGTATGTGCCGTTGGTATCAGGAGATACGATAGAGTTTTACAAAATTACTTCTTTTTCAGATCTTTCACCGGGAGCTTTCGGTATTTTTGAGCCGGCGGCTGCCGTGTCCGATGCAGATGATGCCGACGCGCAGGAATTGGATAGCGAGAAGCTTATGATTGTGCCCGGCGTTGCATTTGACAAAAGGAAAAACCGTATCGGATTCGGAAAAGGGTATTATGACAGGTATCTGGCACTTCATCCTGAAATGCATACAATTGCGGCGGCATATGCATTTCAGATTGTGGATACGATAGAAGCAGAGGAGACGGATATAAAGATGGAAATGATTGCAACGGAAAACGGAATCTTTTGAGGAGGAATGGCGATTATGGATTTACCGAAAGAGCCGGTTATGCTGCTTAGTGTAATAAATACAAAGCTCAGGGACGAATATCATACGTTAGAGGCGCTCTGTGAGGATTTGCAGGCAGATAAAGAAGAGATTGTTAAAAGACTGAAAGGAATTGACTATGAATACGACGAGGCCGGACATCAGTTTGTCGGGCGGCTGGAAAGGAGATAGTCAGGAGAAATGTATAATGAAATCAATTTAGATAAAATAGATATAAATGCGGACCCTCCCGCGGAAGAACCAGCCAGACAATTTTACTTCATGGCAAAATGCCGGAGGTGGGTCAGGGATTTTGAAAAAACAAATGGGCGTTTACCGAAAGCCTGTGTGACGACTTTCGGATGTCAGATGAACGCGCGTGATTCCGAAAAGCTAAGGGGTGTACTGCGGGAAATCGGATATGCGCCGGGGACGGAGGAAGACGCGGATTTTATCATTTATAATACATGTACCGTCCGTGAAAATGCCAATACGAGAGTATACGGAAGACTGGGCCAATTAAAGCCCGGAAAAAAGAAAAATCCGAATATGATGATAGGCTTGTGCGGCTGTATGATGCAGGAGCCGGAAGCCGTGGAAAAGCTGAAAAAAAGCTATCGGTTCGTAGATATTATTTTTGGAACTCATAATATTTACAAATTCGCAGAGCTGATTGCAGCCCGCTTTGAATCCGGGCAGATGGTAATTGATATCTGGAAAGATACGGATCAGATTGTAGAAAATTTGCCGAATGAGAGGAAATACTCTTTTAAGTCCGGTGTAAATATTATGTTCGGCTGTAATAACTTTTGCAGCTATTGCATTGTACCATATGTGAGAGGGCGGGAAAGAAGCCGGGAACCGAAAGAGATTCTGCGGGAAATCGAGCGCCTTGCGTCGGACGGTGTCAGCGAGATTATGCTTCTCGGACAGAATGTGAATTCCTACGGAAAGACGCTGGAAACGCCGGTAACCTTTGCAGAGCTTTTAAAGGAAATCGAAAAAGTAGACGGAATCAGAAGAATCCGTTTTATGACCTCACACCCGAAAGACCTTTCGGATGAGCTTATCGAGGTGATGGCAGATTCTAAAAAAATATGCAGGCATCTGCATCTGCCGGTTCAGTCGGGAAGTACCGATATTCTTTCACGTATGAACCGACGTTATACAAAGGAGCAGTATCTTAAACTGGTCGAAAAAATCCGGAAAGCTATGCCGGATATTTCACTTACAACAGATATTATTGTAGGATTTCCGGGTGAGACGGAAGCGGATTTTGAAGAAACTCTTGATGTAGTAAGGAAAGTTCGTTATGACAGTGCATTTACCTTTATTTATTCAAAACGGACAGGGACTCCTGCCGCCGTAATGGAAAATCAGGTGCCTGAGGAGGTGATTAAGAATCGTTTTGACAGGCTTCTTAAGGAAGTACAGGAGATTGCCGCAAAAGCATGCGTGGTACATGAAGGTACTACGAAAGAAGCTCTGGTAGAAAATATAAGTGAACACGATGAAAACATGGTTACCGGAAGACTTGGCAACAATCTTTTGGTACATTTTGCAGGGGATGCTTCCCTGATTGGAAAATATATAAATGTATATTTAAAGGAATGTAAAGGCTTCTATTATATTGGAGAAAAAACAGAAGAATAGCTTCAAATATCTACCACCTATATTCTTTTTCCGAAATGCCCAAACTATATGTAAGAACATATAGCGAGGGCATTTTACATGAAAAAATTAAGTGAGTATTTATTTTTATGGACGCTTGGCGGTTGTATTTACTATGGATTTGAAGTTTTGTTTCGCGGTTTTTCCCACTGGACGATGTTCGTGCTTGGGGGAATTTGTCTTGTTTTTTTTACAGTGCAGGGGAAAATGATGCACTGGGAGGAGCCGCTCTGGAGACAGGTTTTGCGGTGTGTGATTTTCGTTACCGGAATGGAGTTCATTACCGGGATTATTGTTAATAAATGGCTTCATATGAATGTGTGGGATTACAGCAATCTGCCTTTTCAGATATTCGGGCAGGTATGTCTGCAGTTCGCGGTTATTTTTTCCGGACTGTGCGCAGTCGGAATCCTTTTAAGCGGCTATCTTCTTTATTGGATATACGGGGAGGAAAAACCGCGGTATCATGTCCTGTGATTACAGTATTTTTTTGACAAAGATTTTGCTTGACAGGAAGCCCTCCAAGTGATATAGTATAAAAATAAAATCTTGTCCCTGGCATAGCCGAATGGTTATGTCAGGGATTTTTGTCTGTAAAAGATATACGGGAGGATAAAATAATGAAATTTGATTTTGTGTTTCTTTTTAACAGTATTTTTCTCGGATTCGGGCTTGCGATGGATGCTTTTTCAGTATCTGTGGCAAACGGATTGAATGAACCCTGTATGAAAAAAGGAAAAATGTGTGAAATCGCAGGAATATTTGCTGTATTTCAGGCGCTGATGCCTGTGACCGGATGGTTTTTTGTTCATACGATTGCCCGTTATTTTAAACTGTTTGAAAGATGTATTCCGTGGATTGCCCTTTTGCTTCTCGGCTTTATCGGCGGGAGCATGCTGTGGGAGGGGCTGATGAAAAAGGAAAAAGAAAATGGGTATGCAGGCGTGGGATTTTTGTCGCTCCTTATACAGGGAGTTGCCACGTCTATCGATGCGTTGTCCGTCGGCTTTACAATTGCCGATTATAATTTTATACGAGCGCTCACAGCATCCGTTATTATCGCGGCAGTAACATTTGTTGTCTGTATATGCGGCCTTATGCTCGGAAAAACTTTTGGCACAAGGCTGTCTGATAAAGCACAGATATTAGGCGGTGTGATTCTCATTATAATTGGGATAGAGGTATTCGTATCGGGCGTCTGTTAAAATGATAAATTTCATTCTTTTCAAATCCGTCTGACAAATGCTATAATAAAAACAGCGTTTTTAATATCAATTACAAGAGGAGAAAAACCGTGGCTGAATTAACTCCAATGATGCAGCAATACATAAAGACAAAAGAAGAGTACAAGGACTGCATTTTATTTTATAGATTAGGCGATTTTTATGAGATGTTCTTTGACGATGCAATTACGGCATCTAAGGAGCTTGATATTACATTAACCGGGAAAAACTGCGGATTAGAGGAGCGGGCGCCCATGTGCGGCGTGCCGTTTCATTCTGCCACCGGATATGTAAACCGGCTGGTCTCAAAGGGGTATAAAGTGGCTATCTGTGAGCAGATGGAGGAGCCGGCGGCGGCCAAAGGAATTGTAAGACGCGAGGTAGTTCGGATTGCCACGCCGGGAACCAATCTGGATTTGCAGGCACTGGATGAATCGAAAAATAATTACATTATGTGTGTGGTTTACATTGCAGACCGTTTCGGAATGTCTGTGGCGGATGTGACAACGGGAGACTACTTTGTAACGGAGCTTGAAAGCGGCGGCAAGCTATTTGATGAGATTTACAAGTTCATGCCATCCGAGCTTATCTGCAATGAAGCCTTTTATATGAGCGGCATCGATATTGACGCTTTAAAAAACCGGGTGGGAGTAACGATTTATTCGCTGGATTCCTGGTATTTTGATGACGACATCTGCTGCAGGACGCTAAAAGAGCATTTTAAAGTAAGCACGGTGGATGGACTGGGGATTTCCGACTATGACTGCGGAATCATTGCATCCGGAGCACTGCTTATTTACCTGAAGGAAACTCAGAAAACCTCTCTGTCCCACATGTCGAGGCTTACGCCCTATGTGACAGGAAAATATATGCTGATTGACAGCTCGACAAGACGGAATCTGGAGCTTACGGAAACACTGCGGGAAAAGCAGAAGCGGGGTTCTCTCCTGTGGGTGTCAGACAAGACAAAAACAGCTATGGGGGCAAGAAATTTAAGGAAGAATATTGAACAGCCGCTCATTAACAAAGCAGAGATTGAAAAGCGGCTGGATGCCGTTGAGGAGCTGTTGACAAATGCAATTTCAAGGGAGGAGATTCGGGAATATTTATCTCCGGTTTATGATTTGGAGCGGCTTGTCAGCAAAATTACCTACCAGACCGCCAATCCGCGGGATATGATTGCTTTTCAAAGCTCGCTTTCTATGCTGCCTCATATCAGATATATTTTAAGTGAGATGAAAAGCCCTCTTTTAAAGGAGCTGTATGAGGAGCTTGACACTTTGGAGGATTTGTGCGGACTTGTTAAGAGCGCGATCAAGGAAGAGCCTCCCGTCGCCATGCGGGACGGCGGCATTATTAAGGACGGCTACAATGAGGAGGTTGACAGGCTCCGTACGGCAAAATCAAGCGGAAAGGACTGGCTTGCCAGGCTGGAGGATGAAGAGCGTGAAAAAACCGGGATTAAAAATCTCCGGATAAAATATAATAAGGTATTCGGCTATTATCTGGAGGTCACCAATTCCTTTAAAAGCATGGTGCCGGATTATTATACAAGAAAGCAGACGCTTACCAATGCCGAACGATATATTATCCCGGAACTTAAGGAGCTGGAGGATACGATTCTGGGTGCGGAGGATAAGCTTTCCGCGCTGGAATACGAGCTTTACTGCGAAGTGCGGAGCAAAATTGCAAAGGAGGTTGTGCGTGTCCAGAGAACGGCAAGGGCAGTGGCGCAGCTTGATACGTTTGCGGCTCTTGCACTTGTTGCGGAGCAGAACAATTATGTGCGTCCGAAGCTCAATGAAAAGGGAATTATTGATATTCGGGACGGACGCCATCCGGTAGTGGAGAAGATGATTCCGGGCGATATGTTCATCTCAAATGATACTTATCTGAATGATAAGAAAAACCGTATTTCTATTATTACGGGACCTAATATGGCAGGAAAGTCAACCTATATGCGGCAGACGGCGTTAATCGTTCTGATGGCGCAGACAGGTTCCTTTGTCCCGGCGAAAAGCGCGGACATCGGGCTTGTGGACAGAATTTTTACAAGAGTGGGAGCCTCCGATGATTTGGCGAGCGGGCAGAGCACCTTTATGGTGGAAATGACGGAGGTTGCCAATATTTTGCGCAATGCAACGAATAAAAGCCTGTTAATTCTGGATGAGATCGGAAGAGGGACCAGTACCTTTGACGGGCTCAGTATCGCATGGGCAGTCATTGAATATATCAGCAACAGTAAGCTTCTCGGGGCAAAAACCTTATTTGCCACGCATTATCATGAGCTTACCGAGCTGGAGGGAAAAATCGATAACGTGAATAATTACTGTATCGCCGTAAAGGAGAAAGGGGACGACATTATATTCTTTCGTAAAATTGTAAAGGGAGGAGCAGATAAAAGCTATGGGATACAGGTGGCAAGGCTTGCGGGAGTTCCCGATACGGTAATCAGCCGTGCGAAAGAAATTGTAGAAGAGCTGATTCATACGGATATTACAAGTCGGATTAAGGATATTGCAGTGCAGGGACACGTGCCTAAAATCAGGACAAAAAAATATGATGAAGTGGATTTGGCACAGATGACGCTTTTTGACACGGTAAAAGATGATGATGTACTGGAGGAGCTTAAAAATTTGGATGTGAGCAATCTAACACCGATTGACGCGCTGAATACATTATACCAGCTTCAGAATAAGCTGAAAAACAGGTGGTAGTTATGAGCAGGATACAGGTATTAGACCAGATTACAATCGATAAAATCGCGGCGGGAGAGGTAGTTGAGCGCCCGGCCTCCGTCGTCAAGGAGCTGACGGAGAATGCCATTGACGCGGGCGCGACAGCGGTAACAGTCGAGATTAAGGACGGCGGAATCTCGCTTATGAGAATTGCGGATAACGGGTGCGGAATTGAAAGAGACGATGTTAAAACCGCTTTTTTGCGCCATTCGACCAGTAAAATCCGTTCTGCCGATGATTTATTCCGTATTTCCTCGCTGGGATTCCGGGGAGAGGCGCTCTCAAGCATTGCGGCGGTGTCTCAGGTGGAGCTTCTTACAAAGACAAAGAAAGCTGTGTACGGCGTCAGATACCGGATTGCCGGAGGAAAAGAGGAGGAGTTTGAGGAGGCGGCATCTCCGGACGGTACGACCTTTTTTATCCGTCAGCTCTTCTATAATACGCCGGCAAGAAAAAAGTTTTTAAAAACAGCCATGACGGAAGCGGGCCATGTGGGAGATTTGGCGGTAAGACTTGCCTTGTCGCACCCGGAGATTTCTTTCCGGTTCATAAATAACGGACAGATAAAGCTTCATACATCCGGAAACGGGAAACTTAAGGATGTGATCTATCATGTATATGGAAGAGAGACTGCTTCCAGTCTGTTAAAGGCAGATTATGAGAAAAACGGAATCCGGATTACGGGATTTTTAGGGAAACCGGCGATTTCCAGAGGAAACAGAAATTTTGAAAATTACTTTGTAGACGGAAGATATATAAAGAGTAATCTGATCTCCAAAGGGATTGAAGATGCCTATAAGGATTTTACCATGCAGCATAAATATCCCTTTGCGGTGCTGCATATAGAGCTTGAAAGGAGTCAGGTGGATGTCAATGTTCATCCGGCAAAGCTGGAGGTGCGGTTTCATAATCAGCAGGAGATATATAATGCGGTCTTTGAGGCGGTCAGCCGAGGACTTCATGAGGAGGAGCTGATACCGCAAATTACGTTGGGTACGGTACCTGTGAAATCGGAGGCCGCACCGGCGGCATCGGCGGGGAGAAAGGAAGCTCCCGCGGCTTCCATAAGGCCTGGGAAGCCTCAGGAGGAACGTAATCTTGACTATTTTATGGAAGAGATGAAAAAACGGGTCCGCGCTTATCATGAACAAAATTCTTCAGCGGAAGTACGGGACAGAACAGAAATTTACCGCCCCGGGGTTCAGACCGACAGAATCCGGGAAGCGGTTTCTTATTCCGCAGAGCAGCTCAATCTTTTTGATGAGAAGCTTTTAAGGCCGCAGGCACGTCCTGAACATAAAATTATCGGACAAGTATTTGACACATACTGGCTTGTGGAGTATCATGATAATCTATACATCATTGATCAGCATGCGGCGCATGAACGTGTACTTTATGAAAAGACTCTTAAAGGAATGAAAACAAGAGAGTTTACCTCTCAGATCATCAGCCCGCCAATTATATTAAATCTTACCATGCAGGAAAAGGAGCTTTTGGAAACCTATATGGAACGGTTTACAAAAATCGGCTTTGAATTTGAGGAGTTTGGGCAGGATTCCTATGCAGTGCGCGCGGTTCCGGATAATTTATTCAGTATTGCAAAAAAAGAGCTTTTTATAGAGCTGCTTGACAGTCTGTCCGATGAAATCAGCCGACATACACCGGCGGATCTGATTGATGAAAAGGTCGCATCCATGTCCTGTAAGGCGGCGGTGAAAGGGAATATGCACCTTTCGGCCGAGGAGGTGAACACGCTGATTGGAGAGCTTTTAACGCTTGAAAATCCGTATCACTGTCCGCACGGAAGGCCAACAATTATTGCCATGACAAAGAAAGAATTGGAAAAGAAGTTTAAAAGGATTGTGTAGCATGAAGAAACCGTTAATTATCCTGACCGGGCCGACGGCGGTCGGTAAGACAAAGGCCTCCATCGGGCTTGCAAAAGCGGTCGGCGGAGAGATTATTTCCGCGGATTCCATGCAGATATATAAGTTTATGGATATCGGCTCCGCTAAAATTCAAAAATCAGAGACGGAGGGAATTCCCCACTATCTGATTGACGAGCTTGAACCGTCGGAGGAATTTCATGTGGTACGGTTTCAGAAGATGGCGAAAGCTGCAATGGAAAAAATCTATGCAAACGGACATATTCCGATTGTCGTAGGCGGCACCGGGTTTTATATACAGGCACTTTTATACGATATAGATTTTACGGAAAACGACATAGACAAAGGGTTAAGGGAGGAGCTTTCGGCATATGCAAGGGAAAAAGGAGCAGAAGCGCTCCATGAAAGACTAAGAGAGGTAGATTCAAAATCAGCGGAGCTTATCCATGCCAATAATGTAAAACGAGTCATCCGGGCGCTTGAGTATTACAGCTATACCGGGGAAAAAATTTCAGAGCATAATGAAAAGGAGCGTGAGAAATCCTCGCCGTACCGGTTTGTATATTTTGTACTGGACGACGACAGAGAGCATTTATACAAGAGAATCAACCAAAGAGTAGACAAAATGATGGAACAGGGACTTGTCGAGGAGGTCCGGGCTTTAAAAGATAAGGGGTATACAGCCAGTGATGTTTCTATGCAAGGGTTGGGCTACAAAGAAATTCTTGCATATCTTGACGGTACATTAAGTCTTTCCGAGGCTGTGTACAGAATCAAACGGGATACAAGGCATTTTGCAAAAAGGCAGATTACATGGTTCAAGAGGGAGAAGAACGTAATCTGGATTAATAAAAAATCTTGCAATTACGACGAAAAAAAAATATTAGGTACCATGCTGGAACATTTGGAGGGAGTATTATGTTTCAAAGAAGATTTTTTGGAAGATCAAAGTTTTTAAAAAAAATGAATACGCTGATGGAGGTATATTCTACCAGCCATAATGCGGAGATGACATATAAGGAGCTTGAGCTTTTGGAGCCGCTGATTAAAAAGGAAGGCGAATATTATTTTTATGAGCTCAACCGTGCGGCGCTTCTCTATGATATGAAACGATTTCGGGAGGCGGCGGATATATTGCTTGAGATACCGCTGTTTAATCCGGAATTCGACGCGAAATGCGCGCAGATGAAAACAAAGGTTATGGAAGCGATGTAGTATCGGACAGGAGTTTGATAACAAGACGAAGAGGAAAAAGGAAATGACAGAGCTTGCGGAATTTTACAGGGAGTTTGGAATCCGGGACGAGGTATATCGTTTTGGAGAAAGCGTTCTCGGTGAATTAAGGGAGCGGTTCGGGGAAATTGACAGAATCGCGGAATATAATCAAATGAAAGTGATACAGGCGATGCAGAAAAGTCAGGTGAATGAAAACTGCCTGCATTATTATGCCAGCGGGTACGGATACAATGATCCGGGACGGGATACGCTCGAGGAGGCGTACGCCGCGGTTTTCCATACGCAAAGCGCGCTGGTACGGCCTCAGATTACATGCGGCACCCATGCGCTTTCTCTTGCGCTCAGTGCAGTCTTAAGACCGGGCGATGAACTTCTCTCTCCAGTAGGGAAACCGTATGATACGCTTGAGGAGGTTATAGGAATCCGCCCGTCAAAGGGTTCTCTCGCCGAGTACGGGATTACGTATTCCCAGGCAGAGCTTCTTTCTGACGGTTCCTTTGATTATGAAGCAATTAAAAAGGCGATTCACGACAAGACAAAGCTTGTTACCATTCAGCGCTCGAAAGGCTATCTTACAAGGCCCAGCTTTTCCGTAAAGCAGATTGGCAGGTTGATTGCATTTGTAAAGGAGATAAAGCCGGATGTTATCTGTATGGTAGACAACTGTTACGGGGAATTTGTGGAAACGGTGGAGCCCGGCGATGTGGGCGCCGATCTTGTAGTCGGCTCTCTCATTAAAAATCCGGGAGGAGGCCTTGCGCCGATTGGCGGCTATATAGCAGGGAAAAAAGATTTGATAGACGCGTGCGGATACCGCCTTACCTCACCGGGGCTTGGAAAAGAGGTGGGGGCGTCTCTCGGAGTGATGCAGTCCTTTTATCAGGGGCTGTTCCTTGCGCCGGCGGTTGTGGCGGGAGCGCTTAAGGGGGCTGTCTTTGCTGCAAACATATATGAGAAACTCGGTTATCCGGTCATACCGAAAGGCATGGAGAGCAGGCATGATATTATACAGGCGGTAGAACTGGGTACGCCCGAGGGCCTCATCGCTTTCTGCAGGGGAATTCAGGCGGCGGCGCCGGTGGATTCCTATGTAGTGCCGGAGCCGTGGGCAATGCCGGGCTATGACAGTGACGTTATTATGGCGGCGGGAGCATTTGTACAGGGCGCTTCCATTGAATTAAGTGCGGACGGCCCGATGAAGCCGCCTTACGCGGTATACTTTCAGGGAGGCCTTACATGGCATCACGCAAAGCTTGGCATCCTGATGTCGCTTGAATATATGATGAGGGACGGGCTTGTGCGCCTGACCTGATGAAGTGGGAAAAGAAGATGAAACGAATCGGCATTATCGGCGGCGGCGCTGCGGGGCTTACCGCAGCGATTACGGCGGCAGGACAGAAAAATACGGAAGTTTTTATCCTTGAGCATAAGGAACAGGCGGGAAAGAAGCTGTTGTCTACGGGAAACGGAAGATGCAATCTTACGAACGAGGACATGGATGCCTCCTTTTTCCGAAGCGAGGATATCGGATATGTAGAAATAATTTTAAAAAAATTCGGATACGGAGATACCGTCCGTTTTTTCGAATCGCTCGGACTTATGCTGCGTTCAAGGAACGGCTATATTTATCCGAGATGCGAGCAGGCGTCCGTAGTCCGCGAGCTTCTTTTAGGAGAGGCTAAGAGGCTGGGCGTGACGATTTATACCGGTATGCATGTGACAGAGGTACTCCCTGAGAAAAGGGGATTTCGCATTTTTGCGAATGACGCTCAGACGGGCGGAGGATTTCGGAAACGGTTCTATGCAGATAAAGTGATTCTCTCCTGCGGCGGCCGCGCGGCAAAAGTGCTTGGCTCGGACGGAAGCGGCTATAGCCTTGCAAAGGCATTCGGGCATTCGCTTATACCCGTTGTACCGGCGCTTGTACAGCTAAAGGTAAAGGAACATCCCTTTAAAACGGCGTCCGGCGTCCGGACGGAGGCAAAAGTAACTGCCTGTGTAAACGGGAAAGAGATATGCTCGGATACGGGAGAGCTTCAGATAACGGGCTACGGGATTTCGGGCATTCCGGTATTTCAGATTAGCCGTTTTATAGGAAAAGCATTGTATGAGAAAGCTTCGGCCAGGGTAATCATTGATTTTCTGCCGTCTATGGATGAGAAAGAATTTACGGGTTATCTGTTAATGAGACGTTTGGGAAAGGAAAAGATGTCGGTTCTCGAATTTGCAGCGGGAATTTTTCACAGCAGGCTGACCGTCTGTCTTCTTTCACTTTCCGGTATTTCTGCGAAAAAAAGAGTGGAAGAATTATCCGAAAGGGAGATTTACCGGTTTGTCAGACAATGCAAGCGTACGGTACTGACCATTCGGGATACAAACGGATACGACAATGCGCAGGTATGCGCCGGAGGGGTAAGCCTCCGGGAGGTGGATTGCGGTACGATGGAGTCCCGTTACATGAACGGACTTTATCTGACCGGAGAATTACTGGACGCAGACGGTATGTGCGGAGGATATAATCTTCAGTGGGCGTGGGCGACCGGGTATCTGGCGGGGAAGCATGCGGCAGAGGAAAGCTAACGGATTGAATTTGAGGTGTGAGCGGGATGGATATATGGAAAAAACTATATACGGAGGACAGGTATGCTTAGAATTCAGCAGCTAAAGCTTCCGGCAGGACATACTCCGGAAACTTTGACAAAAAAATTGATGAAAACGCTTCATATAAGAAAGGAGGAGCTTCTGTCCTATGAGATTAAAAGGCACTCCTTAGACGCGAGAAAAAAACCGGCGTTATATGATGTGTACACGTTAGATGTCTCTGTCAAACAGGAGGCACAGGTACTAAAAAGGATAAAGAATAAAAACGTCACCTTAAAAGAACCGGAATCGGTATATCTGCTGAAACCGACGGGGACGAAGCCGCTGTCCGGCCGTCCCGTTGTGATAGGCGCAGGACCGGCCGGTCTTTTCTGTGGATATGAGCTTGCACGGATGGGTTACCGCCCGATTCTTTTCGAGCGCGGGGCAGATGTGGATACACGCATCAGAGACGTAGAAGCTTTCTGGAAAAACGGCACGCTTCTTCCGGATTCCAATGTCCAGTTCGGGGAGGGCGGAGCAGGGACATTTTCAGACGGCAAGCTCAATACATTGACGCATGACATAAAATGCAGAAATCAGCAGGTGCTCCGGCTTTTTGCAGAGCACGGTGCGCCGTCGCATATTTTATATGAAAGCAAACCGCATATCGGAACAGATATTCTGGCGGAGGTCATAAAAAATTTACGGTACTCGATGATTCGCATGGGCGGAGAGATCCGGTTTCATACAAAAGTAACGGATTTTCAGATAATGGTAAAGGACGGTGAACGATCACTTGCGGGTCTTTTTATATGTGATACTAAGACGGGAGAGGAGAGGTTTTTTGAGACTCCGCTTGCGGTGCTTGCTATTGGGCACAGTGCCAGAGATACTTTCTCCATGCTTCGGGCACGGAGACTGAATATGGAGTCCAGGTCTTTCGCAGTCGGAGTACGTATTGAGCACCCGCAGATGCTGATTAACGATGCCCAGTACGGAAAAGGACATAAGGAAAAGCTTCCTGCCGCGGCGTATAAGCTTACGGCGAAGCTTGATAACGGAAGAGGCGTATATACTTTCTGTATGTGTCCCGGAGGCTATGTGGTAAATGCATCCTCGGAGGCGGGGCGCCTTGCGGTAAACGGTATGAGCTACAGCGGGCGAAGCGGAACAAACGCCAACAGTGCAGTCATCGTAACCGTAACGCCTGAGGATTATGAAAAGAACGTATTCGGACAGAAAGACGTTCTGTCCGGAATGAATTTTCAGAGGGATTTGGAGGAGCGCGCCTACCGCGCCGGGAAAGGAAAGGTCCCAGTACAGCTTTTCAGAGATTTTCAGAAAAACATACCCTCAAAGGGGGCCGGCAGTGTCTGTCCGCAAGTAAAAGGCGGATATGCGTGGAGTAATGTGCGGGGAATATTCCCGGAAAGCCTTGCCAGATCCTTAGAAGACGGTATTATGGCATTTGACAGGAAAATTCCCGGATATGCGGCTTCCGACGCGGTGCTGTCCGGCGTGGAAAGCCGCACGTCTTCTCCGGTTCGGATTGTAAGAGACGACAGACTTGAATCCAACGTCAGGGGGATATACCCGTGCGGGGAAGGCGCCGGCTATGCAGGCGGCATTACATCGGCTGCTGTCGACGGATTAAAGGTGGCGGAGGCTGTCAGCAAAATTTATACTCCATTCGACATTCCTTAAGTGAGATTAAGAAATTTTTAATGGGATAAGTCTATACACGTTTCGGGAAATGTGATAGAATATATTGAGTTTTCAGAGAGATGAGGAGGAGTACATATGAAAGGAACAGGGAGTAAAAATGCATGGGCATTATTCCTGCTTGTTTTGGCGGGCATTGTGCTGGGCGGCTTTATCGGTATGCTGGCAGAGGGCGTGCCTGCACTGAGCTGGCTCGGCTATGGACAAACCTTTGGACTGGATGCTCCAATCATATTGAATCTTGGACTTCTGGTCATTACATTCGGACTTACAATTAAAATTACCATAGCAAGCATTATAGGCGTTATTATTGCTATCATTATATACCGCTTCTTATAGTTCTACAAAAGAGCATCGTCGAATCTAAAGGAACCTATGAATCAAAACAATACCATGAAAGAGATACCGGGCATGGAAAGGCCTTACGAGAAATGTGAGCGCCGCGGTGCAGAAAGCTTAAGTGATGCGGAGCTTTTAGCTGTGCTTATCCGAACGGGTACGCGGGGCGAAAACGCGCTTGAGCTTTCGGAGAGGATTCTTTACCGTGCAGGAGAAAAAGGAATTTTAAGTATTCATCAATTCAGCAAAGAGCGTTTGATGCGGATTAAAGGCGTAGGCAGAGTAAAGGCCATCCAGATATCCTGCATATCGGAGCTTGCGAAGCGTCTGGCAAAGACCTCCGCACAAGAGCTTTTGAGCTTTCAGAATCCGGATTCTATTGCAAAATATTATATGGAGGACCTCCGCCATGAAAAGCAGGAGCATATGAAGCTTCTGATGCTGAATTCTAAGGCAAAGCTTCTCGGGGAGACGACTATTTCCAAAGGAACGGTAAATGCTTCGCTTATTACTCCAAGAGAGCTTTTTATTGAGGCGTTACAAAAGAACGCAGTATCTATTATCATTATGCATAACCATCCAAGCGGTGATCCCACTCCAAGCAGGGAGGACCAACTGACGACAAGAAGAATTCAGGAGGCGGGAGCTTTAATCGGAATTGATTTGTTAGATCATATTATTATTGGCAATAATTGTTATATCAGCTTTCGCAAGGAGGGGATGCTGTAGAAAGGATGATCCAATATGGCAAGAAACACATACGGGCTGGATCTTGGCTCTTACGAAATCAAGGTTTATGATAAAAAAAAGGATGTTATCTGGAAAGAAAAGAATGTTATTGCAATTAAAGAGAAAAGAGATATTTATGCCGTAGGCGATGACGCTTACCGCATGTATGAAAAAACGCCGGATTCAATTGAGGTCCTTTTTCCTATGAAAGAGGGAGTCATTACTGGAATTACCAATATGCAGTTTCTGCTTCAGAATCTGATTAAAGGGGAAAAACAATTCGCACACGGCTCCGAATATGTAGTAGCCGTTCCCACAGATGTAACGAAAGTGCAGAAAAAAGCTTTTTTTGATTTAGTCATCCACTCTACCGCCCGGGCGAAAGAGGTCAATATTGTAGAGCGTTCTATTGCAGATGCTATAGGCATGAATATAGACGCCAGAAATACGAAAGGAATCTTTATCGCAAATTTCGGCGGAGAAACTACGGAGCTTTCCGTACTGGCCGGAGGGGGAATGATTTTGAACCGTTTGCTTCCGATTGGCGGACGGACCTATGACGAAGCGATTATTACTCTGATTCGAAACAGCCATGATTTTCTTATCGGAAGACATACGGCGGAAGCGTTAAGACGCAGATTTGAAATTTTCAAGGCAGATTCCGACGCTGCTTTTATGGTGTCCGGACGGGATTTGATTACCGGCGTTCCGATGCAGAAAGCAATTTCCATTAATCTGGTACGGGCAGCCATAAGGGATCCCCTGATGGAATGTATTCAGGCAATCAGCTTATTGATGGACAGAACTCCCCCGGAGGTTCGAAATGAAATTCATAAGAACGGGCTTTTTTTAACAGGAGGCGTTGCGAATACTGCCGATATGGATAAATATATTGAAAAGAATGTGGGAATTCGTACAAGTACAGCAATAGAACCGGAATTTTGTTCTATAAACGGATTAAAGAAAATTATGATGTCAAAGGAATTAAGGCAGCTGGCATTTTCTATGCTGGATGATAAATATAGGTGGATGGAGTAAGATGAAAATAAAAAAGCAATCTTCGATTTCAAGTAAATACTGGCTGATGATTTTAGTGGCGGTCTGCGTGCTGCTTCTTGGAATCGAGCGGTTTACCGACGGCGGCGGAGCTCTGCGTATCGTCGGAAACTACACGGTGATTCCCATGCAGAAAGGAATCAGCTATATAGGAAGATATTTAAGTGATATTTCTGATAACTTTGACACCCTGCAGGATGTAAGGGCGGAGAAGGATGCCCTGCAGACAAAGGTGGACGAGCTTACCATTGAAAATACGAGACTCAGGCAGGAGCAATATGAGCTGGAGCGTCTGAGAGAGCTATATAAGCTGGATGAAAACTATTCGGATTATGAAAAAATCGGCGCGCATGTCATTGCCAACAACGGGAGTAACTGGTTCAGCGATTTTACAATAGATAAAGGGAGCAATGACGGCGTTGAGGTAAACTGCAACGTCCTGGCAGGAAGCGGCCTTGTAGGAAATGTGATTGAGGTGGGACCCAATTATGCGAGAGTCCGTTCCATCATAGATGATGCAAGTAATGTAAGCGGCATGGTTCTTTCCACCTCGGACACCTGCATGGTAAGAGGGGATTTAAAACTGATATCTGACGGAAGACTCCGGTTTGAGAAGCTTGCAAATAATGACAATGTTGTTGAGGCGGGGGATCAGATTGTAACTTCCCATGTAAGCGACCGGTTTGTGCAGGGGCTTTTTATCGGATATATCAGTGAGATTGAAGTGGATTCTAATAATCTGACACGTTCCGGATATATTACGCCGGCGGTTGACTTCAGCAAGCTCCAGGAGGTGCTGGTAATCACAACCACGAAAGCAGACATGACGGGAGAGAAAGAAAAGGAATGAAAAGGAAGATAACGGTATTTTTTATCATTTTTATTACTTTCCTGCTTCAAAGCACCGTGTTTTCAAGGCTTTTATCGGCCTCCGTAAGACCAAATCTTCTGGTGATTGTCACTTCTGCGTTCGGTTTTATGCGCGGAAAAAAGGAAGGTATGTTTGTAGGATTTGCATCGGGCATTTTTATTGATTTATTCTGGGGAACAACGCTTGGCTTTAATATGATGCTGTTTTCCTTTATCGGATATATAAACGGATATTTTCACCGGCTGTTTTTTGATGAAGATATTAAGCTTCCTCTTGTGCTGATAGGGGTAAGCGAATTTCTGTACGGAGTAGTTACATGCTTCTGTAACTATGTTCTGCGCGGGGATTTTGAATTTCATTATTATCTGATTCATATTATTTTGCCGGAGCTTGTATATACAATACTGGCAACGCTTATTTTGTATCAGATTATTTTACATGTCAACAAGAGGTTAGAAGCAGAAGAACAAAGGAGTGCAAGTAAATTTGTATAGTTTGTGGGATCGGATGAAATCCGGAATACAGGAAATTATAAAATCAAGAGTTTTCATTGCAGCTGCTGTATTCTGCATTTTGTCAGCTGTACTGGTTCAGCGTGTTTTTTATCTGCAGATTGTAAGGGGGCAGGATTATGCGGACCAGTATGAAATTCAGATTCAAAAGACAAAAGAGGTCGAAGGAACCCGAGGTAATATTTACGACAGGAACGGAACGCTTCTCGCATATAACGAGCTGGCATATTCGGTTACGATTGAGGATAACGGCGAATATGATTCTACGGAGGAAAAAAACAAAGAATTGAATCAGGTTGTGTCCACCGTAATCAACATGGTGGAATCAAACGGTGATACGGTAATCAGTGATTTCGGTATTATTTTAGACAATAATGATAATTATATTTTTATTGCGGAAAATGATACCCAGAGGCTGCGCTTTGTCGCAGATGTCTATGGTGAGAGCTATACTGAGGATCTCACGGACGAGCAGAGAAATCAGACGGCGGCGCAGATTATTGATTATCTCTGTACGGATGAGATATACGGATATGGCCTGAATCAGGAAAAGCTCAGCAAGCAGGAAATCTTAAAGCTTGTTAATGTGCGGTATGCCATGTCGTTAAACAGCTATCAGAAATATATATCCACTACGATTGCAGAGGATGTCAGCAATGAAACCGTGGCGGATGTCATGGAAAATATGGACTCCCTTCAGGGGGTAAGTATTGAAGAAGAATCGCTCCGCCGTTATACGGACAGTGTATGTTTTGCCAATATTATCGGTTATACGGGGCAAATATCCTTAGAGGAATATAATTCGCTTGACAAGGAGGAGCAAAAGAGATATGAAAAGACAGATACCTACGGAAAAGCGGGTATCGAGCAGGTTATGGATTCCACTTTAAAGGGAAAGACCGGCAGAGTAAAGCTTTATGTAAACAGTGTGGGGAAAATTATTGAGACGATTCCCGAATCAGAGCCTGAGGCGGGCGGAGATGTGTATTTATCCATTGATGCAAAGCTTCAAAAGGTGATTTATCACGTCATTGAACAGGAGCTGGCAGGAATTCTTCTTGCAAAAATACAAAACACGCTGGATTTTGACCGTACCGATATGGAGGATGGAAATGACGCTATTATTCCGATAGGAGACGTATATCATTCATTTATCGCAAACGAGATTCTGGATATGAATCATTTCAGCGAGGATACGGCAAAAGCAACGGAAAAAGAAGTGGCGGAAATTTTTGAATCCTATAAAGAAAAAAGGGTAGAGGATATTAAAGATGTGCTGGAAAATCCAAAGTCTGCCGTATACAAAGAGATGTCAAAGGAAATGCAGGCTTATATGCTCTTTATTGTTGATGACCTGCTGACGACTCAGGAGGGAGTTCTCTTATCAAACGCTATTGATACGGCAGATGAGACCTATCAGGCGTGGACAAAGGATGAATCCATCAATGTTTATGAGTATTTGAATTATGCTATTTCGAAAAACTGGATTGATACGTCGAAGCTTCAGGATTACGTATCAAAGGGTGAAAAATATACGGATTCGGAGGAAATTTATCGTGGACTGACAGCCTTTGCCCAGGAATGTCTGGAAGAAAATAACAGCTTTGACAAGCTTTTATACCGGTATATGATTCGAAGAGGCTATATAACGGGACGCCAGATTTGCCTGATGCTTTACGAGCAGGAGGTGCTTCCTCACGATGAAAGCCAGTACAATGCATTGCTTTCCGGAAGTATGGGGGCGTATGATTTCCTGCGCAGCAAGATTAAAACTTTGGATATCACGCCGGGACAGCTGGCGTTGGAGCCCTGTACCGGTTCCATGGTCGTAACGGATACAAAAAACGGACAGGTTCTTGCCTGTGTATCCTATCCGGGATATGATAATAACAGGCTTGCAAATACAATGGATTCTGTTTACTATAACAGGCTTGTAAATGACGGGTCACGCCCGTTTTATAACAGTGCGACCCAGGAAAGGACGGCACCGGGTTCTACCTATAAGCCTCTTGTTGCGGCAGCTGCCCTGACAGAAAAGGTTGTAGGTCTTGATGAGGTAATTTCCTGTCACGGTATTTATGAAAAGGTTGACCCGAATCCAAAATGCTGGATTTATCCGAATGCACACGGAAGTCTGAATGTAGAGGGGGCGATTGAGAATTCCTGTAATACGTTTTTCTATGAGGTGGGATACCGGCTTAGTCTTGACGACAAGGGGCTTGCACAGATTCCCGGCGATAATCTGGAGGGTGAGGCAACCGCTGCCTATTACACAAGTAAGCAGGGGACGGATACTCTGGCAAAATATGCGGAGATGTTCGGGCTGGATACAACAACCGGGTTGGAGATTCCGGAGGCAGAGCCGCAGATTTCTGATGAAGCCTCTGTTCCGTCGGCAATTGGACAGGGAACAAACAACTATACGATAAGTCAGCTGGCCCGTTATATTACAGCTGTGGCAAACAAAGGAACGGTCTATGATTTGTCGCTTCTTGATAAGGTAACGACAGTAGACGGAAAGACAGTAGAGGAATTTGAGCCGGAAGTAAAAAATACTATTGATGAGATTTCCGCCCCCACATGGACAGCAATTCATAACGGAATGAGGAATGTAGTTGTGGCTGCCAACAGTGCGACATTTTCTGACATTAACATCAGTGAAAATGTATCCCTGTCAGGGAAGACCGGTACTGCACAGCAGAGTACTACACATTCAGATCATGCGCTTTTTGTGGGGTTTGCTCCAAGTGAAAATCCCGAGCTTGCATTTGCCACCCGTATTGCAAACGGATACAGCTCTGTCTACACCTGTGAAATAGCGAGGGATGTAATAAAATACTATTATGGATTGGCTACGGAGAAACAGATTATTACAGGAACCGCAGCAAAAATCAGTACAAGTGAGACCCACGGCGATTAGGAAAGGAAAGAGGATATGTGAGGGAACCCGTTTTAATGAAAAGCAGCAGGTACGGTATTTTGATTTATCTGGATGATATGCTGCCGTACCGGGATCTGCTTTTGGCAGTAAGGGAAAAATTCGAAGCATCTGCACATTTTTTTGCTCATGCAGAAATGACGGTCGAATTCATCGGCCGTACCTTTACGGAAGAGGAAGAGCGTCAGATGGTAGAAACAATTGAGGACGCGTCCGGGGTACGCATATTATGTATTATAGATAAAAACGATTCCACAGAAAAAATACACAAAAGAGTGCTGGATGAAAGCAGGGAGGCGCTCCATGCAAAAGACGGTATGTTCTATAAAGGTACTTTAAGAGGAAAACAGATTCTTGAATCTGAGACCAGTATCGTAATTATCGGAGATGTTGAGGACGGTGCAACGGTTGTCTCGAAAGGGAATGTCGTAATAACCGGGACAGTTTACGGGACAGTGATTGCAGGCGCCGGCGGTAATTATGAATCAATCATTGCTGCTCTCCATATGAGACCGAGAAAGCTTAAAATTGGGGATGTCAGGTTAAAACCATTTATAGGAGGAAGTTATTCATGGGCGAGGTTATTGTGATTACATCAGGAAAAGGCGGAGTCGGGAAAACAACAACAACAGCAAATATCGGCGCAGGCTTATCCCAGCTTGATAAGAAAGTAATTGTTATTGACACGGATTTGGGACTTCGGAATCTGGATGTTGTTATGGGGCTTGAAAATCAGATTGTCTATAATCTGGTAGATGTTGTGGAGGGGACATGCAGACTCAGGCAGGCGCTTATCAGGGATAAACGTTACGAAAATCTGTATCTTCTGCCATCGGCGCAGACAAGAGATAAGACAGCGATTTCTCCGGGACAGATGAAAAAGCTGACTTCAGAGCTTAAGGAGGAATTTGACTATATACTTCTGGATTGTCCCGCGGGGATTGAACAGGGTTTTCAAAATGCAATCGCCGGGGCAGACAAGGCGATTATTGTGACGACGCCGGAGGTATCGGCCATCCGGGACGCAGACCGCATTATCGGACTATTGGAAAGCAACCAGATTAAAAATCTTTCTCTGATTGTCAACCGTATCCGGATGGATATGGTAAAAAAAGGAGATATGATGTCGATTGATGATGTAACGGAGATTCTCTCCATTCCCCTCATCGGAGCAATTCCGGATGATGAGCAGGTCGTTATCGGGACGAATCAGGGAGAGCCGGTTATCGGACTTGATTCCATGGCAGGCAGAGTATATCTGAATATCTGTAAGAGGATTATCGGAACAGATGTACCGTTTATAGATTTGAGCAGCAGCCTTGGCTTTTTCGCAAGGCTGACCGCTGCATTCAGGAAAAATCAGGAGGCGCGCACATGTTAAGAAGCTCTTCCGTTTCGGTTGCTAAAAACCGCCTGAAAACATTGGTGACGTCTGACCGTGTATGCTGCGCGCCATGCGACTATGATAAAATCTGCAGGGAACTGTATTCTTCTCTTTCCAAGTACATAGAGCTTACAGAAGAAGCCTTTAAGGTAGACATATGCAGAAACTATATACGTATTACATTTGCAGGAGATGAAACGTGAAATTACCTAAAATAATAACAAAACCTTATAAGTTAAGAGATTATAAATTCAGTCTGATTGCTACGGTAAGCGCGCTGTCAATTATCGGAACTCTCGTTGTCGGAAGTGCGAGAGAGAGTCTTCAGAACAGGCAGATTTTTGGTGTTGTCATTGGTACTGTGTTTATGCTTATCGTGTCTCTGATTGATTATGTATGGATTGCTAATCTGCATTGGCTTGTATACGCGGCGGCAGTGGGGAGCCTTGCAATGGTTCTCGTTGTCGGGCAGGAGGTAAACGGCGCCAGAAGATGGATTGATCTTGGATTTACAAACTTTCAGCCGTCTGAGCTTGCAAAAATTTTGCTGATTGTATTTTTTGCCAAGTTTATTATGGACCATAAAAATAAGATTAATCATAAGTCTACATTATTAAAATATGCGGTTCTTGCCGGGATTCCGCTCGCACTGATATTAATGGAGCCGAATCTCTCCACAACAATCTGTACGGCGCTTGTTATCTGTCTGATGATTTATGTCGGAGGCTTAAGCTATCGGATTATCCTTACAATTCTTTTGATACTGATTCCCTCTGCGGTTATCTTTCTTGCGATTGCTGTGCAGCCGAATCAGCCGTTTTTGAGAGATTATCAGCAGGAGCGTATTTTGGCGTTTCTGAACCCGGAAGAGCATATAAGTGATGCGGCGTATCAGCAGAATAATTCCGAGATGGCAATCGGTTCCGGGCAGCTCATGGGAAAGGGACTTGACAATAATACGACCACCTCTGTAAAAAACGGCAATTTTATTCTGGAGCCCCAGACGGATTTCATTTTTGCAATTATCGGAGAGGAATTAGGTTTTGTCGGAAGCTGTATAGTTATTGCTTTATTGTTACTGATTGTGATACAATGTATATTAATAGGAGTGCGATCGCAGGATATGGCAGGAGAGATTATCTGCTGTGGTATGGGCGGGCTGATTTGTTTTCAAAGTTTTATTAACATCGGAGTCGCTACGAATCTGGTTCCGAATACAGGCGTGCCTTTACCGTTTGTCAGTTATGGACTTACATCCCTCGTCAGTCTCTATATTGGCATAGGATTTGTCTTAAACATTGGGTTACAACCGAAAAAATATCAATAAGGAGTGAAAAAAATGAACATTGGTCTGATTGCACATGACTCAAAAAAGACATTGATGCAGAATTTTTGTATTGCGTACCGCGGAATACTAAGTAAACATGAATTATATGCAACCGGAACGACTGGCCGGCTTATTGAAGAGGTCACCAACCTGAATATTCATAAATATTTGGCGGGTCCTCTTGGGGGAAAGCAGCAGCTGGGTGCTCAAATAGCACAAAATGATATGGATGCCCTGATTTTTCTTCGCGAGCCTATGGATCCGAAGCCACATGAGCCTGAAGTGAATGATGTCATACGTTTGTGCGATACTTATAATATCCCGATGGCAACAAATCTTGCCACCGCGGAATTAATCATATTGGCAATTGACAGAGGAGACCTTGATTGGCGTGAGATGTACCGGTAAACAGCAAAAAAAACAGAACAGCAGTAATAACAGATATCAAAACAACCGATATAATAACAGAGATAATAATCAAAGAAATCGTGACAGCAAATTGAGAAGAAGAAAGAAACGACGGAACCGGCGTATAGCAGGGTGCATGTCGGCCATTTTCCTTATGCTCTGTATCGCGGCGGCGGGTATTTATGCAATAAAATCCCTTGCAAAGCCCGAAAGTCTTGCGGCTGAATATGAGGCATCCAAATACCGGGACACCGTTTACAGAGAAGAAAAGCTGTTTGCAGATGAATTATGTGTGGCGACAGACGATGTTTCTATGGAAGGGGTATCTGAAATGTCCGGAGTTCCTGTAGCGGCACTGTTCGATGTAAACGGAAAAAAAGTAGACTTTTCTTACGGCATTCATGAGCGGCGCTATCCGGCAAGTGTAACTAAAATTCTGACCGCGCTTGTTGCAATTAAGAATGGTAATTTGGATGATATGGTAACCGTATCAGAAAATGCCGCGGCCTCAAGCTTTGCGGCAGATGAACAGACCTGTGGACTGATAGCGGGAGATCAGCTTACACTTAGAGATTTGCTTTATGGATTGATTCTATATTCCGGTAATGACAATGCGGTTGCAATAGCTGAACATGTGGCGGGAAATATGGAAAGCTTCGTAGAGCTTATGAATGCACAGGCGGCAGAGCTTATGGCGACAAACACGCATTTTATTAATTCTAATGGTCTGCACAGCGAAGACCATTATACGACGGCGTATGATTTATATCTTATTTTTAATGAGTGCATTAAGCATCAGGAATTTATGGACATGATTAGTGCGGATTCCTATACGGTTCATGTTACACAGGCAGACGGAAGTAAGAGAGAGATGGAGCATGCTCCGACTAATTATTACGCAAGCGGTGAAGCGGCGCTTCCTACAGGCGGTGTGACGGTTGTAGGCGGAAAGACCGGAACGACGGACCAGGCCGGGAATTGCCTGATTCTTCTTGACAGAGATGAAAATGAAAATCCTTATATTTCAATTGTAATGGGTGCGGACACCAAGCCTTTGTTATATGAAGAAATGACTGCAATGATAGAGGCAATTCCGAATAAAACAGAATAAAAGGGTAAGGGGTATCTCATATTTCAGAGATACCCCTGTTATTATGAACGGGCATCCGATATATTTCCAATTCGTCCATAAAGGCTGATGAGATAAAGACCGCATAGCCCGACAAGCGTATAGATAATACGGGATACCCAGGACAGATTGCCAAGCAGAAATGCAACCAAATCGAAACGGAAAATTCCTACAAGAAGCCAATTTAGTGCACCGATAATTACGAGTGTCAGAGCTGTATTATCAAACCATTTCATAAAAATCCCTCCTTTTAATTAGATATTATTTCTGAAAACATATTTTTTATACATGGGAAAGGAAAAAAATGTACTATTCTTATTCTGAATATTTAAAAAGAAAATATGGGGAAAAAGTATATAAGCTTCCGGTAAATATTCCTGTTACATGTCCGAATCGTACCAGTGGCAGCTGCGGCTGTGATTTTTGTGCGGAGAAAGGAACCGGATTTGAAGCTGTTTCCAGTAGTGTTCCTGTTAAGGAACAACTTATAAGCACTAAAAAATATATCGAAAAAAAGTATCATGCACATAAATTTATTGCATATTTTCAAAACTACACAAATACCTTTCTTCCCATTGAACACTTTCTTTCATATATAAAGGAGGCCTCAGATTTTCCGGAAATCGTAGAAATTGCTGTTTCCACACGGCCGGACTGTATCAGAGAGGATTATCTGGAAGCACTCCGGATGGTTCGTAAAAAAACAAACAAAGAAATCACAATTGAGCTTGGCCTGCAGACCGCAAATTATCACACCTTATCGCGGATAAACCGGGGACATACGCTGGCAGAATATATTGACGCCGTTTTCCAGATAAAAAAATATCCATTTGATATTTGTACTCACGTTATTTTAAATCTGCCCGGCGACGAGACGGAGGATGCGGTTGAAACGTCAAAGCTTTTATCTGCGCTTCGGACGCAGACAGTGAAAATCCATTCCCTGTATATCGCGAAAAATACAAGGTTGTGTAAAGCATATGAAAATGGTACAATAGCTCTGTGTTCAAAAGAAGAATATATAGAGCGCCTCATACTTTTTCTTGAGTAT
Organism: uncultured Lachnospiraceae bacterium; assembly: GCA_946552115.1. Taxonomy (GTDB): domain Bacteria; phylum Bacillota; class Clostridia; order Lachnospirales; family Lachnospiraceae; genus CAPEBR01. The sequence continues at coordinate 31,153 of CAMNRH010000017.1, read as the reverse complement.
TTGTCCCCTCATATTGCAGTTGAACGTCTGTTCAGCCGGATTCCCAGGGAGGATGCGGTATTTTCAAACTGGGGGACGAGCTGGTGGAAGCTTAAGGATGAGCTGACGGAGCAGATGAAAATAAAGGAGAGCTTTCAGGGAAAAAAATTTCACTATCTTTCCGGCGCCGCATTAAAATATTTAGATGAAACAGCAGATTAGACGGCACAAAAAGGAGGATTATTTTGGCAAAGAGAAAAACGGCAAATATTGCTGTGTTTCGGAAGAAATGGAATATTAATATCGGTGTTATTATTTTCGGCGTTGTGTTCGTTTACCTTGTTGTTACTGTTCTTTTATATCTGACCGGGACGCACGTGACCGCATATGAGGTACGTGAGGGCAGTATATTAAAGGATAATGCCTACACCGGTTTCATTCTCAGAAAGGAAACGGTCGTTACGGCGGAAGCGGACGGGTATGTGAATTTTTTTGCCCCTGAGGGAAGCAAAGTGGGCGCAAAGACATACGTGTATTCTCTGTCTTCCCAGGCGATTGATTTTACCGTGGATGACGGAGAACAGTCGGGGGAGCTGTCCGCCGTGGAGCAGGAGGCAATTTTATCAAAAACACAGGATTTTGCTGAGAATTTCCATGCGGAACAATTTGGCGATGTATATACATTAAAGAATAGCATTACAGCTCTGATAGAGAGCCGTTCAAATCAAAGCCGTCAAACACAGCTCGGTGAAATGCTTGCTTCCGGAAATCAGGATATTAAAGGATACCGGGCCGGGGATCCAGGCATCGTGATTTATTCTACGGACGGATATGAAACGACATCGTCCGGTGATGTGACAGCCGAGATGGTATCAAGGCAGGGCTATGAGCCGTCCGGTATAAAAAATAACACGAAAGTAAAGGCCGGAGATCCGGTATATAAGGTTATTACGGATGATACATGGACGCTGGTTATAGAGCTTAATGATAAAACAGCCGCAGAGCTTAACGATACGAAGCAGATGCAGGTACAGTTTTTAAAGGATCATGAAACCTGCACCGCAGGTTTCAACATCCGTCATACGGCAAACGGCAATCTTGGCTTTCTTACCTTTGATTCGGCGATGGTCCGCTACGCAGGAGAACGTTATCTTGATATTGAGCTTATTATGGAAAATGAGTCGGGCCTTAAAATACCGAAATCCTCCGTTGTAAAAAAAGATTTCTACATTGTCCCGGAGGGTTATCTTACGCAGGGCGGAAACAGTAAAGAGACAGGAGTCATGGTCAGCGGGAAAGACGGAAACGCAGAATTCAAAAAAGTCGACATTTATTACCGCGATAATGAGCACGGTAATGTTTATCTGAATCCCGGTGCATTTGGCGAAAATCTTACGCTGGTAAAGCCGGAGTCCGGAGAAACTTTTAAGCTTCATGAGAAAAAGTCTCTTCAGGGCGTTTATAATATTAACAGGGGCTACGCTGTCTTTCGGGAAATAGAGATTCTCTGTGAGAGTGAGGAGTATTATATTGTGGCGGCCGGAAATGATTACGGACTTGCAAATTACGATCATATTGCTCTGGCCGGAGAAGACGTAAAGGAAAATGACGTAGTATTTTGAAAGGAGTCGTGCAGATGTTAAAGGAAAATCTTACATATGTGGAAAAGGAAATCACAGAAGCGTGTAAAAGAAGCGGCCGTTCCCGCGAGGAGGTAACGCTTATCTCCGTAAGTAAGACAAAGCCGGTCGGCATGCTTGAGGAGGCGTATGGACTGGGCGTCCGCGTGTTCGGAGAAAATAAGGTGCAGGAGCTTTCGCAAAAGTATGATGCGTTGCCAAAGGACATTGAATGGCATATGATAGGCCATCTTCAGCGCAATAAAATTAAATACATTATCGGGAAAGCCGCGCTGATTCATTCGGTTGATTCTCTCCGCCTTGCGGAAGCGATTGAAAAAGAAGCGGCGAAGCAGAATCTTACAGCCGATATCCTGATTGAGGTTAATGTGGCGGGAGAGGAGAGTAAATTTGGACTAAAGCCGGACGAAGTTTTTGATTTTGCATTAAAAGTCTCCGAATTCAGCCATATCCGGGTAAAAGGACTTATGACAATTGCTCCTTTTGTTGAAAATCCGGAAGACAACAGAGCTGTTTTCGCACATTTAAAAAAATTATCTGTTGACATTACAAGAAAAAGCGCCCATAATATTAACATGAGCGTACTGTCGATGGGTATGACGAATGACTACCGGGTGGCCATTGAAGAGGGAGCAACAATGGTACGTATAGGAACCGGAATCTTTGGGGAGCGCAGCTATGCTCAAACAAATGCAGGATAGGAGAATTAATAATGGGTGTATTGGATAAGTTCATGGATATCATGAAGTTGAATGATGACGATGAATATGATGACGACTTCTATGATGATGAATATGATGATGATTACGGATATGAAGAAAAACCGAAAAAGGGTTTTTTCCGCAGCAAAGAAAAGTCCTATGACGACGATGACTTCGATGACGGCTATAATCCGCCGGCAAGATCATCAAGGGGAGCTTCCCGTTCAGGAAATAATAAAGTAACTCCGATGCGGCAGCCGGCAAGACGGGCAAGCGTAAGCATGGAGGTTTGTGTAATTAAGCCGACGTCTGTGGAGGACGCAAGAGAAATTACGGAGACGCTTCTCGACGGAAGAACTGTAATTTTGAATCTGGAAGGACTTGATCTTGAGATTGCCCAGCGCATTATTGATTTTACTTCGGGCGCAACCTATGCCATCAGCGGTAATCTGCAGAAAATATCGAATTACATATTCCTTGTAACGCCGACAAATGTTGATATATCCGGAGATTTACAGGATCTTCTCAACACATCCTTTGACGCTTCCTCTATGCGTTCCAGATTTTAGGTGATATGATGATGACGAAAGAGGAAACAATGTTGAAAAAACGCCTCGTTGAGCTGTCGAATCTGGCATATCACCGGGGCATTGCGATGTTTTCGGATTTTTTGAATCTGAATGAATTAAATATACTTCATACGATACCGAAAGATATGTTTCCGGCAAGATACGAAACTTACGGAGGATATGATTTATCAGAGCGTCAGATGGCTGCATTTCTACCTGATGCTCTTTGTTTTACATACCCGATAAGGGCAATCCATATATCGCCTGTAAACAGACGTTTTGCGGAGGATTTAACACATCGGGACTATCTGGGTGCGCTTATGAATCTTGGGATTGAGCGGTGTAAGCTCGGAGATATACTCATAGATGAAAAAGATGCGGTGATATTTGCAAGGGAAGAGATTGCAGAATATATCAAAGAAAACTTTCTGCGTATCCGGCACACACAGGTTACGGGAAGAATTCAGGATACTGCGGATATTACTTACACGCCCCGTTTTGACGTCATTAAGGGGACGGTTCCCTCTGTGCGCCTTGACACAGTGCTTTCCGTAGCTTATCCTTTATCCAGAAGTAAGCTGATCCCTCTGATCGAGGGCGGAAAGACCTATGTAAACGGGAAGCTGATTACAAGCAATGGGTATCATCTGAAAGCCGGAGATATCATATCTGTCAGGGGATCCGGAAGAATTGTGTTTGAAAGTGTACTGTCTGAGACAAAAAAAGGGCGGTATTTGATTTCCGTCAAAAAATATATCTGAAATGTGAGGACATTTTTATGGAAAAGCAACGCGGACGGGGCTTGCATTATCTTTTTGCCGTTATCGGAGTCGTTTTGGGTACCGCTCTGGACCAGGTGGCAAAATATTTTGCACTTACAACGCTGAAAGGGCAGGAGCCCTATATTATCATACCGGGGGTTTTTCAGCTGGAATACCTGGAAAACCGCGGGGCGGCATTTGGACTGTTTCAAAATCAGAGAGCCTTTTTTTATATCAGTGTTGTTGTTATCTGTGCTGCCGTACTCTGGTTTTATGTAAGAGTTCCGATGAACCGGCACTATCTGCCGCTCCGAATCTGTGCAGTTTTTATCGTATCCGGTGCGTTAGGCAATTTTATTGATCGTGTACGGCTGAATTATGTGGTAGATTTTTTTTATTTTAAGCTGATTGATTTTCCGATTTTTAATGTGGCAGATATCTATGTGACCCTGACAACGGTTTGCCTTTTTTTGCTGCTGTGCTTTTATTATAAGGAGGAGGACCTTGAACGAATACTTCACAGTGGAAAATGATGCGGGAGAGCGGATTGACCGCTATCTGGCAAAGGAGCTTGAGGGGAAATCCCGCTCCCATATACAAAAGCTGATTAAGGACGGATGCGTGACCATCAATGATAATCCTGTAAAAGCAAATTACAGGATTATTTCAGGTGACAGGATAGCGGTTGCGTATTCGGATGTGTCGGAACCAGACATCGTGGCAGAGAATATTCCGTTAGACATTCTCTATGAGGATACGGATATTATTATTATCAATAAACCGAAACGGATGGTCGTACATCCCGCCCCCGGACATTACAGCGGAACCCTTGTAAATGCCCTTATGTACTACTGCGGGGACGAGCTGTCCGGAATTAACGGAAGCAAACGTCCCGGAATTGTACATCGGATTGATATGGATACGACAGGCTCTCTGATTGTCTGTAAAAATGACAGAGCCCATCTTGGCCTGTCTGAACAATTAAAGTCGCATTCGATTCACCGTGTTTATGAAGCCGTTGTCCACGGAAATATAAAGAAGGACAGAGGAACTGTAAACGCGCCTGTCGGACGTCATCCGGCAGACAGAAAAAAGATGAGTGTCCACGCAAAAAACGGGAGAGAGGCTGTTACGCATTATGAGGTTTTGAAGCGTTTTGGCAATTATACTTATATCAGGTGCACTTTGGAAACCGGCCGGACTCATCAAATCCGTGTCCATATGGAAAGCATAGGACATCCAATCGTGGGAGATCCCATATATGGCCCGAAAAAGTGTCCTTTTCCACAGCTGATTGGGCAGACGCTTCACGCAAAAACAATCGGAGTGATACATCCCGTTACCGGAGAGTATCTTGAGGTTACCGCGCCTCTTCCGGATTACTTTACAAACCTATTGTCTTATTTGGAATATAATTTGTGAAAATCACAAAAAAACATATACATTTATGATGAAAAGTTGTATAATATGTATATGGTAAGAAAAGGAGCGTGATAGGATGGCAAAAACGAACACGATTATAACAATTGGTAGACAGTACGGCAGCGCCGGACGCGAAATAGGATATAAGGTGGCAAAAGCTCTGGACATCAAATTATATGATAAGGAGATGCTGGACCGCGCCGCAAAGGAGAGCGGTCTCTGTCAGGAGTTATTTGAAACTCATGATGAAAAGCCGACCAGCAGCTTTTTATATTCCCTTGTTATGGACACATATTCTCTTGGGTATACATCCGGAAGCTATACGGATATGCCGATTAATCATAAAGTATTTCTGGCGCAATTTGACGCGATTAAAAAGATTGCAGACGAAGGCCCCTGTATCTTAGTAGGGCGGTGTGCAGACTATGCATTGGAGGAATATGACAATGTGCTAAGCCTCTTTATTCATGCGGATATGGATGCTAGAATCCGCCGGATTGCACGTCTCTATGATTTGACAGATACAAAAGCAAAGGATTTGATTGTAAAGACCGATAAAAAGCGAGCCAGCTACTATAATTACTACAGCAATAAAAAATGGGGAGCCGCCGACAGCTATCATATGTGTCTGGACAGCTCGTTGCTTGGCATTGACGGGACTGCGGCAGCAATTGAACGGTTAGTGGAGATAAAGGAACAGGCTGAAAACAGAAAATTATAATTTTTATCTTTTATGAGGGATGCGCTTCGGCCATCCCTCTATTTTCCCGTTCAAAATAGCAGTAAACATCCTCTGCTTTGCTCCTGGATGCTCCTGATTCAAGCTTTTTACCAGTTCTTTTGCGTACTGACGCTTCGTATATCCGTCAATCGGACATCGGCTTGTGACAACCGGGAGCTTGTATTTATTTTTAAAACCAATCACCTCGGCTTCCTCCACAAACAACATCGGACGGATTACGGTCAAATCCATGCGATCCAAATAGGTCTTCGGAGAAAAGGAATAAAACCGTCCCTCAAATAAAAGGGAGAGCAGCATCGTCTCAACAATATCGTCCTTATGATGGGCGTAGGCTACCTTATTATAGCCCATTTTCTTAACAGCCTGATTAAGGGCCCCTTTCCGCATCTTGGCGCAGAGAGCGCAGGGATTCTTTTCCTTTCGCTCCTCAAATAAAATATGGGCGATGTCTGTTTTTACAATCTCATAAGGAATTTCTAATTCTTCCGCAAGCTTTGCCACCGGCCTGAAGTCGCATTCCGAATACCCCAAATCAACGGTAACGGCGCCAAGTTCAAAACGCTCCGGATAAAATCTTCTTAGCCCGTGCAGGGCATATAATAAGGTTAAACTGTCCTTGCCGCCGGAAATGCCAACAGCAATTTTGTCTCCCTTCGAAATCATCGCATATTCATCAACGGCTTTTCTTGTATATCTTAAAAGCTTTTGTAGTGTCATGGCGTGCTCCTTTCCTCTGTTCGCGGCTAATACAGCAATATTGTAGCATATCACATCCTGTTTTTCTATCATAGAAGTAAAACAATCGTTGATACAAATTATACAGGAAAATATTGCGCATAATCTAAGAATACTCTAAAATAAAAGTGCGCGTAATCAAATTTAACTTTTATGAGAAACAATAGCCTGAAATTGGGGAGGACATTGAACAATGGAACGGACGCTTATGAAAAGCCTGCAGGGCTGGCAGCATTCTAAATATCGAAAACCGCTTTTCCTGAAAGGGATCAGTCAGGTGGGAAAAACATGGATATTAAAGGATTTTGGAAAGCGTTTTTATAGAAATACCGTTTATATCAGCTTCCGGGAGCATGAAGAATATAAACAGTTTTTTGAAAATACAGAGAGCTGCGATGCCGAACGCATCTTACAGAATCTAACGCTTGCGACAAGGCAGCGGATAATACCCGAAAAGACACTTCTTATTCTTGATGATGTGCAGGAATGCCCGCAGGCGCTTGATGCGCTTGAAGCATTTTACGAGCAGGTACCAAAGCTTCATATTGTCTGCACCGGAACACCGGTTCAAAAGGTGTTTCCGTTAGAGAAGGTCAATGTGATGGAGCTTGGCCCCATGAGCTTTACGGAGGTATTAAAAGCGGACGGAAATGAAGAGCTGCTTGAATACCTGGAGCATATCCATATTCGGACGCCAATTCCGGGACTATGGTCCGAGCTGTTGATTCAAAAATTAAAAATATATTTTATAACGGGCGGAATGCCAGAAGCGGTATATAGCTGGATTAAGGAGGGAGATGCGGACGCGCTGCAGGGGATTCTTTCCAGGATTATCGGAATCTATGAGCATTCCTTTGCAGCCTACACAAAACAAAAGGACTTTCCTAAAGTTCTGAGTATCTGGAAATCAGTTCCGTCACAGCTTGCAAAGGAAAACAAAAAATTTTTTTACAGGCTTGTAAAGGAAGGAGCACGTGCCCGCGAGTATGAAGAAGCTATGAATTGGCTTGCGGATACGCAATATATCAAAAGGATATACAGAAGCCATGTTCCCGGTACGCCGCTTTCCGCTTTCGATGATCTGTCGGCGTTTCGCATATATTTGTCGGATGTAGGGCTTTTGAGACGCTTATCCCTTGTTCCGATATCGGCCTTTACAGAGGGAATGAGGCTGTTTACGGAAGCCGGAGGTGCATTAACCGAAAATTACATATTAAATGTTCTCACAGAGCATTTTTCTATAACACCGCGTTATTGGTCGCAGAATAATCCGTTTCACGAGGTTGATTTTATTTTCCAGTGGAAAAACGAGGTTATTCCGGTGGAGGTTGCTCCTGGGTCACATAAGGAAAGCCGAAGTATGAAAAGATATAATGAAAATTTCGGGGACAAAATAAAGCTTCAGATTCGTTTTTCCTTTGATAACTTAAATTTAGAGAAAAAAACATTAAATATTCCAATATTTTTAGCTGATTATACAGAGGAGTTAGTTGAAATGACGTTTGAAGAAGTATTGAGAAAACAATAAATTTATAATAATGTGATTTATAGATAATATATTTTTATATAAATGTGATTTTAAAAGGGGGGTTTTATTATATGGAAAAACAAAAGCTGCCGGAAATTACGAATACAAAATATCATAAAATTGTAAAATTGCTTTGTATTGGCGTCCAGATTGGAACAATACTATATTTGCTTTACATTTGGAACGGCCTGCCTGATATGATACCTACGCATTATAACGGAGCCGGAGAGATAGACGGTTACGGAGGACGCTGGACAATATGGATTTCTCCGGTATTTATGGTACTGATGTATCAATTTTTATCTCTTATAGAAAGACATCCTCGCTGGTGGAATACAGCCGTCACCATCACAAAAGAAAATTGCGAAAGAGTATACGGAACATTAAAAAATATCATTGTATCCTTTAAATTTGTTATAACCGTAATTTTCGCTTATATGAGTATATGGACGACAACAGGATTAAATCTTGGAAAATGGTTTTTACCGGCTGTTCTCATACTTTCACTTGCCTCTATCATTGTTCCTAATATTTTTTCAAAGAAAAATTTTTAATATAGAGCGATAAAAAAGTGGTATTAAATAAAACCACTTTTTTATCGCTCTAATTGTCAGAATAACATATATATTTTATATAATAAAAGAATAATAACTAATCTATATTTAATTAAAATGTGATAATATAATATTAATTATATATAAAAAATGAGAACCATTTTTATGAACTATCAACGAACCGATTTATATTATATTTGAAAAATAAAATTTGTAGAGTAGTAATATATTATACCACTTCATACCTTATTAGACGGTGTTAACCGTGCACTCGTGCGAGCACATAAAATACGGGATGCCCGAATGGGTATAATTAATAGAATGGAAAAAATAAATTTGTGATTAATATATTTTTTTTATTTATATTTATGTGAATTATTCTGTCCGTTATCGTAGGGTAAAGTTTTCATTTAAAATATTAAAATCAGTGGAAAAAATGTATATTTGCAGTTTAAATTAGGGAAGAAAACAGAATGGCAGAAAGTGGGGTCTTCATTTAACTGGTTTTATGGTGTTATACAGCGTCTTGCCGGATAGAATTTGGATATAGAAGTGGGAAATTTACGAAAGTAGAGAGCAGATATTAAAAAGTATCTGCTCTCTGCATGTATTTTATGGGCTATGATTCTCTAAGCTTCACCGCTGACGCAGCCTGACGGCGTCTGTCTTCATCGATAGCCGCATAATGCTTTTTTGTCGTATTGACATCCTTATGCCCTAAAACATCCGCAACCAGATAAATATCGCCGGTTTCCCTGTAAAGAGACGTACCGTAGGTACTGCGCAGCTTATGAGGCGTAATTTTCTTATTGGGCGTTGCCTGACGGGCATATTTCTTCACCATATTTTCAACTGCCTGCACACCCATACGCCGTTTCTGCGTAGATAAAAACAGCGCGTTTTCATGGCCGGAGAGGGGAGTAACTAACTTTCGGTCATTTTCGATATAATTAATCAGTGCGTCTGCAACCTCATCCCCGAAATATACAACCATCTGGTTGCCGCCTTTTCTTGTGACGGTAATTCCGTTATTTTTGAAATCAACATCGTTTAAATCAAGCCCGACACATTCGGATACACGGATGCCGGTGCCTAAAAGTAAGGTCATAATGGCCAAATCGCGATGCTTTGTTTTCTGATAATAAGTAAGCGCCTGTCCGGTCAGCTTATCGCCCGCAGACTCTACAAAGTCAAGAAGCATGGCAACCTCGTCTGCATCAAGCCGGATAATCGCCTTATCATGAAGCTTTGGCATATCTACAAGCAATGTCGGATTCACGGAAATCGCCTGGCGGGTAAAATAATAATTATAAAAGCTTCGAAGCGCCGACATTTTCCGCTTTAAGCCCCGTTCGCCGTTTGTAATAAGCCCGTCATCCTGATTTCTGGTATATACTTTCAGATATTCCATATATTCCTCTATATCCACCGGCTCAATGCGCTCCAGATCCTGCACCTGAAACTGATTAATTGTATAATTCTTATAAACGGGATTTACCTCCATAAGAAAATGAAAGAAAATACGGATGTCATAGGCGTAATTTATTCGGGTTCTTGCAGATGAGCGCGGTTCTATGGCACGGAAAAAATCTTTCGCAAACGGCGGCAACGTTTTTAAAATTTCCCTTAGATGAAGGGTCTGGTCAATTTGTTTCTGTTCATGGTATGTTTTTGCATCTGACATATTTATAACCCCCTGATTATGATTTATATCTGGCATCTTTTAACCCCTTTAATAGGTTTATTTTATCATATTCCGGTTTTTTTGTCTATATCTTTTGGAAAAATTGAGATTTGTCGTATAGATTTATGTGAGTTATAATAAAACATAAACTGCAAAAACATATAACCTTATTGTCTATAATATGAAATCATCAAAAACTCTCCTTCATATATTTGATCGGAGGAAAGTCTGTTGATGCTTATTAATTCCTCTACGTAATCCTCCGTTGAATCATAGCATTCGTCCATATATCTCTGCGCAATTGTCCATAAGGTATCGCCGGATTTTAATTCGATACTTTTATAATATTTGTGTCCGGAGGCTTTATCGATCTGTTCATTTTCTGTACCGGCACTGGCAAAATTAAAGCCCAGACTGACGCTAAGACATAAAATAATAAAAAATGCAGTAAAACCTGTCAATAGCTTTTTCATAAGAATCCATCTTTTTCTTCTTTTAATTCCGTACAATCTTCGCGTAATCATTCTCTCCCACACTCCCTGTAAATTATAACAAAAGTGAATAAGTGTTCCGAACCTTTGTTCTTATCCATATTATACAGAACTAATGTTTGCGTGTCAAGAAAACTTTAGAAAAAAACGAACATATTTTCTAAACATTTGTTTGCTTTTCTATTCCGGCTATGATAAAATAGATTTAAGAAAACAGTACAAAGATTAGATTAGGAGGTACTCATTATGGCATACGGTAAGATAAGCCCAAAACAGCAGGAGATATTAGAATATATAAAGTCTCAGATTCTGGAGCGCGGTTTTCCTCCGGCAGTTCGTGATATATGTGAGGCAGTTCATTTAAGATCCACTTCTTCTGTCCACTCTCATCTTGAGACATTGGAGAAGAACGGCTATATCCGGAGAGACCCTACAAAGCCAAGAGCAATCGAGATTTTAGACGACTCTTTTAATTTTCTGCGCCGCGAAATGGTAAACGTCCCGATTATAGGCCGGGTTGCCGCAGGGGAACCGCTTCTCGCACAGCAGAATATTGAGGAATATTTTCCGATTCCGGTGGAATATATGCCGAACAAGCAAACCTTTATGCTTAAGGTGAAAGGAGAAAGCATGATTAATGCCGGAATTTTAGACGGGGATATGGTACTTGTCGAACAGCGTCAGACAGCGCATGACGGTGAGATTATCGTTGCACTGGTTGAAGACGGAGCGACGGTTAAAACTCTCTATCGTGAGGAGGGAATTATCCGTCTGCAGCCTGAAAATGACACGATGGAGCCGATTATTGTAGAGGATGTTCAGATTTTAGGAAAAGTAATCGGTGTTTTCCGTTTTCTGTAAGAAAAAATCATACCGCCTGCTTTCTCATAATATTTAATGAGGCAGGCGGTATCTCATTATATTTCTTTCTCAGATACAAGATTCATAAGCTCACGTTCTGATTGGATATCACTTGGATAAGGATAATTTTTTGCGATTTTTTCAAATCTGGCTTTAATTGCTTCCGCTTCGATTCTATCCCTTTTTACCAGATAGGTGTATGCATATTCTGTCCGCAGAACAGATGGGAACTTTTTCATTACTTTCATAAACTTTCTTTGCTGCTTTGTGAGAAGCCGCTCTGAATCAACTTTTATTTCACCGTTATCTCCGTTGCTGTCTATGATTTTACAGTACAGAAGATCACAGATCAGCATGCTGCGGTTAAGTCCGACAATCTGGCTGTCAATCTCGAGCATGTGTGAAATCAACTGTCTGGCTTCCTCAAATCTATGCTCGTCAAGAAGCCTGTTGCAGCAAAGAACACCTACGGCGCAAACCATACTATCCGTCATTTGCCCGTCATCCGGAACAGAAAAATATTGTTCGGGCATGTTTCTTAGGCGCATCCCACCGGCCAGCAGGGAATTTAAGTGCAGCTGTATGGCAAAGGCACGTTTCGAAACGGGATTCCCTGAAAGCGATACGGCGTTATATCCGTCATTATTGATGAGATTGGTCTGCAGCGGCACCCCGTTGACGAACGCATAAAGGAGGCCGATTACCGCCGTCATCAGCATAAAAAGGCCCGGTATCGAATGGCTGCCGTTCAGCATAAGAGAGCCGATAAGAGCCAAAATCCCTGTAAACAGATTCATAAGCGAACCGCCCATATTATAAAGGATAACCGGATAATTGCCCTCTGATAATAACGCATTTTCCGGAGGTCCCATCAGACATTGCCCTCCGGTTCCCGCGATCGACAGGCGGCAAAGACGAATTCCATCTGCTTTTTTCAGCCATATAAAGCTGCCGATTCGAAAGGATGTAAAGGTATATCCGCTTAAAAGGCCGCCGATTAGATGCCCTGCCTCATGCAAAATAATCTGCAGAAACAAAATGACGTACATACCGATAAAAAGTATGGCAAGGGTCAGAACAATTTCAGATATTATAATTTCGGACATTCCGTCTATATAATCATCAATATATCCGACCATCAGAAACCCGCATACCGCCCCGATTGCCATAGAGAGCAGCATAATCACAAATTTCTGCCACCAAAATTTTTTCCTTTTCATCTTCATCTTTTATATTACCTCGTAAATTACAGATTTTCCACAACAATTCCGTCGCTCCAAATCCGTTCCAGATTATAAAATAATCGATTCTCCCTGTCAAAAACGTGGACAATTACATCTCCGTAGTCCATAAGAACCCATGCGCCGCCTTTTCCTTCCTGCTGTTTCAGCGCATAGCCCGCTTCCTGCATCTTCTCGTCTACATTTTCTACCAGCGCCCGTACCTGACTATCGTTGCTTCCGTTTGCAATCACAAAATAATCCGCCATAACGGATACCTTTGATATATCGAGCACCTTGACGTCCTCTCCTTTTTTGTCCTCCAGCGCCCGGCATACAATACGCGCCATTTCTAATGCCTGTTCCATGATGATTCCTCCTTCTTAAGTTTATTTTTATAATATTCATATGTTTTTTCTGTCATCGTATCAATAGTCATATCCCTGCTTTTCAGATAGCTAAGAGAATCCTTAAGGATTCGATAAAGACATGCGTCAATATCCTGAAATGCAAGCTTTCGTACCTCTTCCATATTAGGAAGCTCTTCTCTTCCGGGCTCCATGTAATCCGCGATATAGATAATTTTCTCCAAAAGGCTCATGCCGGGACGCCCTGTTGTATGGCTGGAAATTGCATTCAGAATTTCTCTGTCTTTTATATGGTATTTTTTCGCCGCAAGAAATGCTCCCAGCTTTGCGTGAAGAAGACTGGGATTTTTATATTCTACCTCGGATATTTCAAGACAGTATTTTTCACACAATTTTATTTTTTTTTCTGAAGATATACATTTTGCGCAATCGTGAAGCAGCCCGGCAAGCATCGCCTGCGCTATGTCCGTGCCATAGCACATAGCCAGCGCGGCGGCGGTATACATAACGCCCAGTGTATGTTCATACCGTGTTCGGTCAAGCTCGCCTTTTAATTTGTGCTGCAGCTTACTTATCTTATGCTCCATATAGTCCTTCCTTTTTAATATATTCTGCCACTTTCGCAGGAACATACGCTGAAAAAGTTTTTCCTGCTTTTATACGCTCCCGCAGTTCATGGGACGACACCGGCATAAGCGGAGCTTTTAGTATTTCGATACGGGCGTTGTATTTTTTTTCAAGATAGCAAATCTGCTCCCGCATTTTTTCCGGTGTGGATATTTCGTCGCGGCAGGCGGCCAATAGCCTGCATACGGGGAAAATACGCTCCGGCTTCACCCATGATTCTATCATGAACAGGGAGTCTGCGCCTACAATAAAAAAAAATTCATCTGCTTTTTTTAGCTTATGAAAATGCTCCAGTGTCGCATAGGAATAAGACACCCCTTTTTTCTCAGCCTCATATAATTCCAGGCGAAATTCTTTTATCCCCTCAATGGCAAGCGCCGTCATGGCGCATCTGTTCCCGATGGATGAGCCGATGGACGCATTTTCTTTATGAGGAGGGTTTCCATTGGGCAGGAACCAAACCTCATCCAAATCAAACTGCCTGAGTGCCGCCTTTCCTAACATCAAATGCCCATTGTGAATCGGGTCAAAGGTTCCGCCCATAATACCGATTTTCATACTGCTCTCCTGCTTCACTTCTACTAAGGAAGCTGAATTTTTTTGTTTTTATCTTTCCCCTCCTTATAGAGGACGATTTTTTTCCCAATAACCTGTACAACCTGTGCATGCGTGCGCTCTGCAAGGACGGCAGAAAGCTCTTTCGGATCATCGGCGCAGTTTTTCAATACGCTGATTTTAATTAATTCTCTGGCATTCAGCGCTTCTGTTATGGCCTTTGTAAATTCCGGCGTCATGCTGTTTTTTCCCACTTGAAAAACAGGCTCCATTGTCATGGCAAGACTTTTCAGATATGCCCTTTGTTTTGTCGTCATTTTTTATTACTCCTCATCTTTATTTATAATAATCAAATTGCAGTCCGTACATTTTCACGGTGTCGCCCTCTTCGATACCGGAACGCTCAAGCTCGTCCAGAATACCGGCATCCTTTAAGAATTTCTGAAAAAAAGCAAAGCCCTTTTCCGAATCCAGATTTGTATAGCCCAGCATCTTTTCAATCTTCGGTCCCTCCACGACATAGATATCCCCTTCTTTTTCCACCGTATAGGGAAGGTCCATATAGATAAGCTCGTCCTCCGGAAAGTATTCCTGCTTAAATACAACCGGCGTATCCGGAAGCTTTGAAAGCTCTTCCGACACATAATAAAGAAGCTCTTTCATTCCGGCCCCCGTTGCGCCGGAAATCGGAAATACCCGGATGCCCTTTGGCTCGAACTCAGCCCTGAGCTTTTCTACCGGGTGGACTCCTTCCTCATGATAAATCAAATCCGTCTTATTTGCCGCAATTACCTGCGGACGCTTTGCGATATCGGAATTATAGGCCGTAAGCTCTGCATTTATCTTATAAACATCCTCCACCGGATCGCGTCCTTCACTTCCAGAGGCATCTACGACATGAATCATAAGCTTTGTGCGTTCAATATGACGTAAAAATTCGTGACCAAGGCCGACGCCCTCCGAAGCTCCCTCAATCAGTCCCGGGATATCGGCAATCACAAAGCCGCCCGCGCCCTCAAGGTCCACAACGCCCAGATTGGGATTCAGAGTTGTAAAATGATAATTTGCAATTTTCGGCTGCGCGTTTGTCACGCGGGAAAGAAAAGTGGATTTTCCAACATTCGGAAAACCTATAAGGCCTACGTCCGCGATTACCTTAAGCTCCAGCTTTACCCACAGTTCTCTTGCCGGCTGTCCGGGCTGTGCATATTTGGGAATCTGCATAGTAGCGGTTGCAAAGTGCTGGTTTCCAAGTCCGCCTTTTCCGCCTTTCAATATAACCTGACGACGGTTTTTTCCGGACATATCCGCAATCACCTTATCGGATTCCGCCTCCTTGACAACCGTTCCTTCCGGTACCTTAAGGATGATGTCCTCCGCGTCTTTACCATGGCATCTGCGCTTTCCTCCGGCCTCTCCGTCCTTTGCGGCAAATTTCCTGCGATGCCGGAAATCCTGAAGCGTATTCAAGCCTTCATCCACCTCAAAAATGACATCGCCGCCGCGTCCTCCGTCGCCTCCATCCGGCCCGCCGTTCGGAACATAGAGCTCTCTCCGGAAGCTTACGTGTCCGTCGCCGCCTTTTCCGGACCGTATCAAAATTTTTGCTCTGTCTGCAAACATAATACTCCTTTCACTACTGTTTTTCATTATCCAAAAGAGGGTGCTGCTACCCTGCAACACCCTCTTCATCTTTACTCGTTTTTATTCAGCTACCACCGGATAGATAGAAACCTGCTTCTTATCTCTGCCTTTTCTCTCAAATCTTACGACGCCGTCAACCAGTGCAAACAGTGTGTCATCACCGCCGCGTCCCACATTGACGCCCGGATGAATCTTTGTTCCGCGCTGTCTGTAAAGGATATTGCCTGCTTTCACAAACTGTCCGTCGGCTCTCTTGGCACCGAGTCTCTTCGATTCGGAATCTCTCCCGTTCTTCGTAGAGCCAACTCCCTTTTTATGAGCAAAAAACTGAAGGTTTAATTTCATCATGGTTGTTACACCTCCTCGAATGTTAAATCAATATATTCTTCATAGTTCTTGTCATCCGCCATATCAGAAAGACCAAGAATCATCGTCTTAAGCAACAGCCCCGCTTCATAAGAGGGCGCGGTATCAAACCGGCAGATAATCTTTCCCTGTTCCTCGTCAGAGCTTACGGAAAAATTATCCTCTGTATAGCGCTCCATCGCGTTGATCGTATTAATAGCAAGCATAGACGCCGCCGCACAGACAATATCCTGTCCCGCCTCTGCATAACCGGCATGTCCCGTGAACGAAAATCCGACGCATTCCTTTCTCTCATTTTGATATATGGCTGCATGAATCATGGATTCTCTCCAATTTAAGCGTTAATCTTGTCAATCTTTACAGCTGTATACTGCTGTCTGTGACCATTTTTCTTATGGTATCCAGTTTTTCTTTTATACTTGTAAACAATGACTTTTCTTGCTTTTCCGTTCTCAACTACAGAAGCTTCTACAGTTGCACCCTCTACAGTCGGATTCCCAACCTTTAATCCGTCACCGCTTACCGCAAGCACCTGGTCAAAGGTATAAGTTTCTCCGGCTTCCACACCAAGCTTCTCTACCTTAATGATATCGCCTTCGGCTACTTTGTACTGTTTACCACCTGTTGCTATAATCGCGTACATATGGCACCTCCTATTATCATTACTCGCCAATTACGGTGTTTACATTTTTTTATGTAAAGCTTTAACCTCATTGTGCGGCATACTCATACATATTAGCATAACGTTATCGGAAAATCAAGTAGCTTTTTCGCATTTTCTCCGAGGATTTTTATCCGTTCCTCCTCTGTCAGAGGCATTTCCTGTATAATCTGTAAAAACTCTTTTTGTCCGCTCCATGGGGAATCGGTGGCGAAAAGTATTTTATCCGCTCCGTGTGCTCTTACAATCCGCAAAAACTGTTCCTTGGACATTTTATCCAAAACAACGCCGGTATCAAAATAAACCTCTTTCCCGACCAGATATTTTTCCACATCATCCCACTGCTCATTACCGCCCATATGGGCAAGCACAAGCTTAGCCGGATGTGTATCCCAGATAACCTCCGCGGACATCCGGGGCGTACAGTGGATGTCATTGGGACATTTGGGGTCCGCTCCTGCGTGAACGCTGATAATCAAATCAAGCTCTGACGCATAGGCAACAATTCTTTTATAACGGATATCATTAAAATAAACCTCCTGATAATCCGGATGCAGCTTAATTCCCTTTAATCCCATGTCTTTAATCTGACGAAGCTCGGCTCTGTAATCAGCGGAATCCGGGTGAATGCTTCCGAAAGAAAGAATCGGTTTTTCCTGATACCCGGACGCAAAGGTATTGATGGATTGAAACTGAGCAGGCTTTGTAACAATCGGAAGCGCCACGGATAAATCAACGCCGGATTCCAGAGTTTCTTTTTTCAGTCCCATATAGGTTCCGTCCGTATAAGGCGGCATCTTACATACTCCGGCAAGAAAATCAATCGTTCCTTTCGCTATTTTATCCGGGAACATATGAGTATGGAAATCAATAATCATTCTTTATCACTGTCTTTCATTTTATTATAGCAATATCCAATAATATCACGTCTTGTAATAATACCGATAAAATGCTCGTCGTCATCCACAACCGGAATGAAGTTCTGCTCCATTGCACGGTCAATCAAATCTTCCATATTGGAATCCGCTCTGACGCACTGATAATCAAGCCTTCTTGTGATTTTCATAATACTGATATCCTCCGCATCCTTGAGATTTAAAAGATTCAGTCTTTTCAGATTCCATAAAAGGTCGCCTTCTGTAATAGAGCCTATGTATTTTCCTTCTTTATTCAAAATAGGTACGGACGAATATTGATGATATTCCATAATTTCCAACGCCTGCCTCAGCATATGGTAATCATAGATATACGCCACCTCACTTTTGGGCTTCAAAAAAAATAAAATATTCATAAAAAGGTCCCCCTTTAAACCTGCGTTGTAACAAAAATATCATAAATCGCTTCGATTGCGGCTTCAAAATCGTGGTTTCTGACGCCGATAATAATATTCAGCTCACTGGAGCCCTGGTCAATCATTTTCACATTCACATTTGCATGCGCCAGTGCCGAGAAAATACGACCCGAAGTGCCCCTTGTCGCTTTCATTCCCCGCCCGACAACTGCAATCAATGCCAAATCCGATTCAAGCTCCAGAAAATCAGGCGCAACCGCCCGATGGATTCCGGCAATTACCCGCTGCTCCTTTTCCTCGAATTCATCCTGATGTACAAAAATCGTCATTGTATCAATACCGGACGGCATGTGCTCAATAGAAATCTGATTCTGTTCAAATACCTCCAAAACCTTTTTACAAAAGCCCACCTCGGAATTCATCATCGCCTTTTCCACGGTAATCGACGCGAAATCTTTTTTCCCCGCAATACCTGTAATCGTGAATCGGGGTTTTTGGCAGGTTGCCTCTACAATGAGCGTACCCTTATCCTCCGGTGAATTTGTATTGCGGATATTTATCGGGATTCCTTCTTTCCGCACCGGGAAAATGGCGTCCTCATGAAGCACGGTAGCACCCATATAGGAAAGCTCCCTAAGCTCCCGGTAGGTAATCGTATCGATAGCCTTTGGAACTTTAATAATATTGGGATCCGCAATTAAAAAGCCTGATACATCCGTCCAGTTTTCATACATATCGGCATGGACTGCTTTTGCGACAATCGATCCGGTAATATCCGAGCCTCCGCGTGAAAAGGTGACAACCTTTCCGTCGGGCCTTACTCCATAGAAGCCGGGAATTACGGCACGCCTGATTCCGGAGAGTCTTTCGGATAATACGGCGTCTGTTTTTTCCGAATCAAATTTTCCGCTCTCATCAAAAAAAATCACCTCTGCCGCATCAATAAATTCATAGCCAAGATATGCCGCCATGATGATTCCGTTTAAATATTCGCCCCTGGAGGCCGCATAATCCCGTCCAACCTTTTTGCTGAAATTTTCACGGATAATCTGAAACTCTTTATCAAGGGACAGCGTAAGAGACAGGCCCTGAATAATGGAATCGTACCGCTCCTTAATTACGGAAAGAAGCTCCTCAAAGCTTTCCTCCGTATCCTCATCTTCCTCTAAAATCGCCTGTTTATAACAGCTGTACAGCATATCTGTAACCTTTGTATCTTTAGGAAAGCGTTTACCGGGCGCAGACGGAATCACATAGCGTCTGGATACATCCTTTCGGATAATCCGTCCTGCTTTTTGGAACTGCTCTGCACTGGCAAGAGAGCTCCCGCCAAACTTTACTACTTTTTTCATCTTTATGTAATCCTCCAAACTGCCTTTCTTTCATGTCCCCTATTATATTACCGCATTTCCTCTCCGACTGCAATGACAAATGTAACTGAAAATAATCCGCAGAAATACTTAACGGATAACATCAACCTTTAGAGAATTTCCTTTCCCATATCGGAAAGCGGCAGAAAACTTCCGTTTTCCGTTTTTGTGCGGATATCCAGCCGATGATAATGAAATGGACGTTCTTCCTCTTTCATATATCGTAAAAATGCTTCCATAACCAAATCCGGCTTTAAATTCTGTTCGCTTCCGGCAGCCAGAAGCATATAAATGCTGTCCGCTTCCGCCCTCATTTCATAAATCATAGGCAGAATATCCACCTCTTTCTCACTTTTTTTGGTCTTTTTCCACACAATCATCTGCTTTTCAGACAGAAATGCCGGTATATGTGCCTGCCATTTTTCTGGAATTGCAAGTCTGTCGTCTGAAGATTCCATCGATTTTAGCAAAAATACCTGATAATCCGCTGCTGCGGTAACGGTCATGCCGCTTGCCTTTTTATCCTCCGGAATTTCCAGAAAGCTAACGATATCAATTCCCTCAACCGTCACCTGATTGAGCCGCGCTACCGCTTTTTCCGATGTTATTTTTTCTGTAAGCTCAATGTCCAGATATTCTCCGTCGCTGGTAATTCCTACTCCTAACGGCTGAGCAAAGGACATAATCATATGAGGGCTGTATCCGCCGGTAAAGGCAATCGGAATATCCGCTCTTCGCATCGCTTTTTGAAAAAAGCGCATCACATCCAGATGTCCGATAAACTTCATGACGCCATATTTTCGGAATTTAATTCTTGCTTTCAAAACAAACGCCCCCTCCCCATTTTGCCGCGCCGCAGCCGGAACACTGCCGTCTGCAGTTTTGCGTTACCTGTGCGTTTTTAGCCCGCTTAAGCTCGCGAATCAAAAACTGCTTTGTCACACCGGAATCAATAAAATCCCACGGAAGAATTTCGTCAAGAGAACGGGCGCGCAGATTATAAAATTCAATGCTCAGCCCGGTACTTCGAAAAGCCTCCTGCCATTTGTCAAAATCAAAATAATCACTCCAGGAATCATACAGACATCCCAGACGGTATGCTTTCAAAAGCGCTGCGCTGATACGCCTGTCTCCCCTCGCAAACACGCCCTCCAGCACCGTTACCTCTGCATCATGCCAATTATATCTTAAGCTTTTCCGGTTCAGCTGCTCCTGAAACGCATGCTTCACAATAGCAGCGCGCGCAATATATTCTGTATTCGTGAACATTGGCTCCCACTGGAACGGAGTAAACGGCTTTGGGATAAAGAAAGAACTGCTTGCCGTAATCTGGCATTTTCCGTTTCGATTCTCCTTAGGTATTTCATAATAGCGTCTGGCAACCTTATCCGAAAGCTCGGCAATGGCCTTCATATCCTCTTCTGTCTCTGTTGGAAGCCCCAGCATAAAATAAAGCTTTACTTTATTCCAGCCGCCCTCAAAGGCCTGCCCTGCTCCGTAAATAATATCATCCTCGGTCAATCCCTTATTAATGACATTCCGCATTCTCTGAGAACCTGCTTCCGGTGCAAAGGTGAGACTGCTTTTTCTTACATCCTGCACTTTTTCCATCACATCAAGAGAAAACGCATCAATTCTAAGAGACGGCAGAGAAATATTAATCCCCTTTCCCTTAAATTCTTCAATCAGAAATGTAACAAGCTCTTTTAATCCGCTGTAATCGCTGGAGCTTAGGGAACCCAGGGAGATCTCCTCATGACCTGTATTTTTCAGCATCTGATAAGCATATTGCTTAAGCACACGAACATCCCGTTCTCTTGTAGGACGATAAAGCATTCCTGCCTGACAGAAACGGCAGCCCCGGATACATCCCCGCTGGACTTCCAGAACAATTCTGTCCTGCGTCACCTTAATGAACGGAACAACCGGCGCTTCCGGATAATAAGTATGCGTTACATCCATGATAACCTGCTTTTGAATCTTCTCTTTCGCATGAGAATTATTAGGAGAAAAGGATGCAATTGTCCCATCCTCTTTATATGTGACGTCATAAAAGGAGGGAACATAAATCCCCTCAATTTCTGCTGCTTTTTCAAGGTAGTTCTTTCTGGAACCACCATTCTTTTTGTTCTCCTTATAGGCATCCAGAAGCTGATCGTATACGGTTTCTCCCTCCCCGATATAAAATAAATCAAAGAAGTCGGCTAATGGCTCCGGATTATAGGCACAGGGGCCGCCTCCGATTACAATTGGATCCTCCTCGCCCCGCCTGGCAGAAAAAAGAGGAATTTGACTAAGCTCTAATACCTGTAAAATATTTGTATAGCACATTTCATACTGAATCGTAATTCCTAAAAAGTCAAAATCTTTGACAGGCGACTGTGACTCCAGCGCAAACAGCGGTATATGCATTTCACGCATGATTTTATCCAAATCAATCCACGGAGAATAGACCCGCTCGCACCATACGTCCTCCCGGCGGTTGAACATGTCATATAAAATCTGAATGCCCAGGTGGGACATGCCAATTTCATATACATCAGGAAAACACATTGCAAAACGGATATCCACCTTTTCAGGATCTTTCATGACGCTGTTGACCTCACCGCCGATGTAACGGGCAGGCTTCTCGATTTTCAGTAATATTTCATCATTTAAGGCTAGTTTTCTCATAGGTTTCCTTTCGGTTTTTGTATAGATTTCACATTCAAGGTGGAAAACAGGCGGTATTTATTGAACCCCAATCGTCAATATTATATACATTTTAAGGAAGAACTTCAAGCAAATATCCTTTATCTATTGGAATGATTTCAATTTCTTTTCCGTCAGGAAAGCTCTCCCTGGTAAAAGCTGTGATTTCCTTGTCGGCATCATAGATGAACCGGCAGCTCTAAGAACTGCCGGCCATTGCTCCCTTAAATCAATATCCTAATATAAACTATCCATTATTTTCTACCTCTATAATCCCGCTTCCAATCGACCGGGAAGACACCTTGACCTCCGCGCACCTCTCCTCCAGGCGTATGTACGCCGGAATGTCTTCCCCGCTTCTGTTCAGCAGCACAAATATAATCCGGTTATCTTTTTGGAATGCGGTGGCTTCCAGTTTATCCGTATACCGGCTCACTCCAATCCGCACTGCCCCAGGCTCGATAAAATGGCTGAAATGCCACAGGTAAGCCAGAATATTGGTCTCTGTCAGCTCTTTTTTCTCCGTATCATACAAAAAGGGAGCGTCACAATAGTTTTTCACATGGTTCGGCCCGCCAAGCTCATCTAACACCAGATTCCAGTCCAAAAAGGTTTCCATTCCCTCATTCATATTTCCAATCATGTCATGGGCATATTTCTGGGCGTTTTTCAGATAATCATCCGGCGCGCACTTACTATATTCAATACATGCTTCCGAAAGCAGAAGCTTTTTCCGGGGGAACCGCTCCCGTATCATGCGGATATTTTCAAAATGATCTCCGCTGTACCAGTGAAACGCAACCCCAGCCACCATCTCATCCGTCTCTTCGTCAAGAATCGTTTCAGCCCATTCAAGCGCGCGTTCCTTGTTGTGATCCCAGATATAGATTTCAATCCCGTCAAGCCCATGCTCCTTAAGCGCCGGCCAGACGTAATCCTTTAAAAACTCTTTCTCCTCCTGTGCCGTATATATGCAGGAATCCCATGTCTGCACTGCTTTCGGCTCATTCTGAACCGTCAGCTTTGTCACATGATAGCCGCGTTTCCGGTACTCTTCAATATAACGGCAGATATATTCTGCCCACCGCTTTCTGTATTTCGGTTTCAGCTTTCCTCCGTGAGCCCGCTCTCCATTCGTCTTCATATAAGACGGAGGGCTCCATGGAGACAGCATAATATCCAGCTTTTCCCCGCGCCATGATTCGGCGGCGTCAAGTAAAGGGAAAATGTATTTCTCCACCCGCTCAAAAGAAAAGTTTGAAAAGCCGCTGTCCTGCTCATCGCCGTCCGCCTCATAATGTCCCAGGGAAAAATCACAACTGTCTATAGGAATCCTAACAAACCGGTATTTCATCTGCGCTCTGCCAAAATACTGTTCAAGCATTTTCTTCTTCTGCCGTTCATTTAACAGTGAAAAAACATAACCGGCCGAATCCGTGATTGCGCCTCCAAATCCCTCCCAGGTCTGGTATCTGACCTGCGGATACAGATTCACCAATTCATTTTCAGTCCCCTGATCCGGCAGGAACGGCACTTCTGTTTCTGTCTGGATCCTTTTATTTGACTGATACGTTGTTTCCTTATATTTCAAATTCATGTAAATCACTGCCCTTTCTTTCGATACTCTTTCGGGGAAACTCCCTTCACTTTTTTAAATATTTTAGAGAAATATTTCTCATCCTGATACCCTACTTTATAAGCAATCTCATAATTTTTCAGATAATTCTGTTCCAGATAACAGCAGGCATGGTCAATCCGAATCTGATGAAGGCATTCCACAAACCCCAAGCCAAGGCTGGATTTCAGTATGGTGGACAGATAGCCCTGAGAAATCCCGAGCCTTTCCGCTACGTCTGCAAGGAAAATATCCTCCGCATAATGCTCCTCCATATATTCCTTCGCCGCCTTCACAAGCGGATTCTTCTGCTTCCCGGCTTCTTCGGCCATATTCTTTGCCTTTTCCTCTAATCCTATGTATTCATCTGCCAGACAGTTTAAAAGAGCCAGAATATCCGCCGCGCGCACAGGCTTTAAAAGATATTCCTTTGCCCCGAATTTAATGGCCTGCTGGGCGTACTTAAACTCATCATACCCGCTTAAAACTACCGTAATCGGATGAAGTCCTGCTTTCCGTGCTTCTTCCATCACATCCATACCGTTCTTTAAGGGCATCTGCATGTCCAAAAGCAGCATGTCCGGGTGATATTTCAGGAGAAGTTCAACTGCCTCCTGTCCGTTTTCCGCCTCATAGATTCTTGTGAACCTGTCCGTATGTAACTGTATATATTTCACAACACCTTTCCTGATCGGGTCTTCATCTTCCGCAATCAATAATCTTAACGGCATGCCGTTTCCTCCTCATATGGTATCTTAAGAATCACTACCGTCCCTTTCCCGATACTGCTTTGTATCTCCAGGGAAAACCGGTCATGATATCTAAGCTGCAGCCGTTCCCTGATATTTTTGATAGCATATCTTCCGATTCTCTGTTTTGCATAATCCCTCGATTCCTCCTCCCAGATTGCCTCAATCTGATCCTGGCGCATCCCGATTCCTGTATCCCACACATAAAATACCAGCATTCCCTGCTCCATGCGCCCGGTTACCTTGAGCCTGCACGGCGTACTCACGTTTTCAAACCCATGCACCACCGCGTTTTCCACAAAAGGCTGCAGAATCAGCTTTGGAATCCTGACTTTCCGGATCCCCTCGTCAATATCCACTTCATAGGCCAGACGTTTTGTAAAGCGCATCTTCTGGATCTGAAGATATCTGGAAATCAACTCCGCCTCCTGCCCGACGCTTACTTCCTGTTCCCCATTACTAAGCGCAAGCCGGAATAGCTGGGAAAGGGCCAGAATATTTTCCGCGATTTCCTCATTTTCCTCCTCCGTTGCCTGCCAATACAATGTATCCAGCGTATTATATAAGAAATGTGGATTGATCTGGGCCTGCAGCGCGGCAAGCTCACTCTCTTTTTCTGCCAGTGTTTTTACATAATTCTCATCTATCAGCGCACGGATATCCTCTACCATCTTATTAAAGCATTTTGCCACTTCTCCAACCTCATCATCCGTGATCACTTCCACCTGCTGCTCAAAATCTCCGTCTGAAAATTTCCGAATCGCATCACTGACCTTTCTAAGAGGCATGGTCACGACATTGGAAATAATCAGAAGTAGCGGCAGAAGGCCCGCAAGCATTCCAAGCAGAAGGGCTAACGGCATATAGGCAATATCCAAAAACTGCATCTGTAATTCGTAGCGGGGCGAAATCTTGCACACAATGCTCGCATTCCGCTCTGGCTGACTGCACACGATATCATAATTTTCATATCTGATATGTGTTTCCCGTTTCCTGTAATCCTGCCTCAGAAAGTCCTCGTCGGCCAGATATTCCTCCACCTCCGGGACTTTTGCCCCCGCCCGGCTTAAGACCCCTGAATCCGGATTCAGCACAAGAATGCTTTCGTCTTTGTCGCCCAGCATGTTTTCACAAAGTTCCTGGAATTTGGTCTGGCTGACTCCGATGACAATATAACCCATAGTCTTTTTCTGGGACAGGTCAAAAATCTCACGGTACAGCACAACCTTGTCTTCCCTGTTCGTAAGATACGTATCCCCGCTTCCTTTGGGCACGGATTTCCAGATCATACCGCTTTCGCTCTCGATGGTTTCCCGGTAAGTTTCTGTTTCCCGCACGTCTTCTGTCAATGACAAATAAACACTTCCGTCCATTCCCTGTAAATAAGGACGGATTCCGTTTTCCGTATAAATCGCAATCGTCTTGATATGCCCTTTTAAGGCGATCATATCCTGAATCACCATCATAGGAGCCTCTTCCTGCCAGAGTCTCGCATTTTTATTATATTCGTCAGGGTTCTCCACCTTCAGCAGACTTTGTATCTCCTGGTTAATACAGATATAAGTGGAAAAATCCTTGATATCTGTCTGGAGAAGATTAATACTGTCCGCAAGAGTATCCGCGTTTGCCCGATCATTTTCCAGCCGTTCTTCTATCCCTCTGCTGTAATTATTTGCAAGCAAAATCAGGCAGATGATTACCAGCACAGGGGTTATGAACAGATATCCGTAACATATCAGTTTCGCCTTTACACTCAATCCATTCATCCACTGTCTGATTTTTTTCATCTGCCTATCCTGCCTTTATTTTTTTAACTGATACAGTTCCTTAGCCTTTCACGGCTCCCATCGCAGCGCCCTTTGTAATGTGCTTATTTAAAATAATATACACAATCACAGCAGGAGCCGCTGTCAGCGCCATGACTGCAAACTGGACTGCATAGTTTGAAGAGTACTCGCCGGTAAACTCCAGTACCGAGAATGGCAGCGTCTTCCATTTCTCGGAGCTTAAATACGTGCTTGCCATCATAAATTCATTCCAATTATTTAAAAATGTCATAATCGCTACGGTTGCGATGGATGATTTCAGCATGGGCGTAATAATCTGGAAAATAATCCGGTAAATGCCGCACCCATCCATCACTGCCGCCTCTTCCAGCTCCACCGGGATCGATTCCATAAAGCTGGTCATTAGGAACAACCCCTGTGGAAGGGAAAATGCGACATAGGGTATCAGCAGTGCCCATACGGTATCCGTAAGCCCAAGCTGGCTGTAGATCTTATAGTTTGGCAGAAGCGTTGCATGGATGGGTATCATCATTCCCATCAAAAGCAGCGTCTTCACAAAGCCGCTCAGCTTCCACCTCATTCTCCGGCAGGCAAATGCCGCCATGATTGAAACCAGGATTACAAGTACAACTGCCAGTCCATTAATTAGTATACTATTTTTTAAGTATAACAGGAAATTTCCGTCTGCAAAAGCTTTCGCATAATTTCCCCACTGAATCTTCTCCGGGATGACCAGAAGGCCATTGGTAAACATTTCCGTACTGCTGGCCAGCGAAAAGTCCACCAGCCACACCAAAGGGAATATCTGGATGACAGCAACGGCAATCAGTACGAACCACAACAACGGTTTTGTAATTTTATTTTTCTTCTTTCCTGCAAATCCCATTATGCCGCCCCCTTTACCCTGCGTGGATTTATATCCCGTTCTTCAAAAACTTTATTTAAAAATACCGTTGCCAGCAGACAGATAATAATGAAAATAACGCCGATCGCATTGCCATAGCCATACTTAAATGCCTTGAACGCCTGCTGATACAGATAATTTGCAGTAAACTGCGTACTGTTTCCGGGTCCCCCGTTTGTAAGCAGGTATACCGTCTCCATCTGTTTCAATGCGGAGATGACCGCCATAGTTACATTCACCTGGATTACCGGCTTCATAAGCGGAAGTGTAATCTTCAAAAATGTCTGTCTCTGATTTGCCCCGTCAATCGCCGCGGCCTCGTAAAGCACAGGGTCTATATTTTTGATTCCGGTATAATAAATCAACATTCCCCAGCCAAATCCGTGCCAGATCAGAACGAGCAGCACCGCCCAGATGGCCGTCTCATTACTGAACCAGTTGATATCTCCCTTTCCCCCGAACACCTTGATAATATTATTCAGAAGTCCGAAATCCGGATTGTAGATGAACTTCCAAAGATATGCGATAACAGCCACTGAGATAACATTTGGAATAAAATACACACATCGGAAAAATCCTTCTGCCTTTCCTCCCAGCTTATCTAAGACTGCCGCAACAATCAGTGCAAGGGGATGCTGGATACAGATAAACCCGACAGCCAGCAAAAGTGAATTTTTGAGTGACGTCCAAAATGCTTCGTCATGCACAAGCTGCCTGTAATTTTCAATTCCAATAAATGAATAGGCTCCCATCCCGGAATAATCTGTAAAACCATAATATACACTCAGGCAGATTGGCGCGAGTATTGCAAACAAGAATACGATAATGCCCGGCAGCACCAGACTGAATATCACCAGCTTGTTACTGTATAGTTTCTTCATCTTTTTTGTTCCCTCCCATTTTCAGGCCTTGCCCTTTCCTATGATTTTCTCCTAAGGAACTGTCATGGCCGCCCCTTAGTAACTGTGACCGCCGATTACTCAGCGGTCACAGTTATTTCTATTTTTCATATTCAGAAACCCGGCTATTTACATTCTTTCCCGATTGTGGCAAGGAAATCTTCCACGCTTATGCTTCCGTTAGATACGTTCTGAATCTGGCTCTCGATACTGGTCTTAAATGAAGACGGGCCGCAGTCATTCACAGGGGTTCCGGATACGCTCGCGGCATCATTTACTGCATCTACAAACTGCATCTGAAGCTCTGTCTCATCACCTGTCATATATTCTGTCTGATCCTGTGCGGACATTCCTACGCCGTTTTCCCATCCATATTTGGACAGCTTATCTTTCTGATACATATAATTCAGGAACTTAATTGCTTCTTCCTTCACTTCTGAGTTTGCGGAAACGCCATATCCGCCGCCGTTCCATGCCGCAATGTCTGCTGCCGTACCTTTTCCGCCGTCAATCACAGGCATTGTGAACATGCGGATGTTTGTCCTTACTTCTTCAGGTATATCTTCATTCAACGCCATAGAAGCCTCCCAACTGCCCATATAGAACATAGCTGCCTGCCCGTTGGTAAAGAGGTTCTGGGCTGTTCCATAATCCTGAGAATCATATCCGTTCTGGAACAATCCTGCGTCTGCGGTTTTCTTTAGGAGCTCTGTAGCTTTTACAAAATTCTCATTCGTAAAATCTCCGGAAGAAACTGCTTCGCTTACGATGGAAGCATAGTCAGAGCCGGCCAGCTTATAGAGTATATCTGACAGATATACTGCCATGGGCCATCCATCGCCGCCGTCCATTGCCAGTGGAATGATACCTGCGTCTTTTATGGTTTTCGCCAGATCAAGGAGCTCGTCATATGTAGCCGGAACTTCCCATTTGTTATCCTTGAACATTTTCTCATTATAATAGAATGCGGCTACATCTGTATTTCTCGGAAGCCCGTACAGCTTGCCGTCTTTCTTGAACCCTTCCAGAGACCCGGAGATAAATCCATAGTCGCTGTAATCTGACTCGTCAAGCTCTGCCAGCACACCTGCTTCCAGAACCTCGTCTAAGAAAGAAGGCTGGCCCCAGATACTTACCACGTCCGGCATCCCTTCCATGGAGTATGCCTTGAATTTTGTCTTGTAAGCCTCTTCGTCAAGCGCCTCTACTTCGATATTGACATTTTCATTTTCTTTCATGTATTCGTCAATAATCATCTGCTCTACCAGCCCCTGGCCGTTCTTTCTGTCCGGCAGGTTAGAAAATACCTTAAGTGTCACTTTCCCGTCTGCTGACTCCGATTTTCCTTCATCTTTGTTTCCGTCTGATCCGCATCCTGCAAGCAGTGTTACCGCCATGGCTGCGGTCAGGAGTATAGATAGTATTCTTCTTTTCATCTTCGTTTCCTCCCTTTTTTGAAATGTTTTTATCTGATGAAAGAATTGTATCATCCAAAAGATATGTAAAACAGATATCATTTTTTCAAAAAGGTGGAAAATTTTCAACTCCCTTTTTACCGTAAATCCAGATCCCATCTTTCCTCCAGCACCCGCCACAACCATCCATAAATATATGAATACGGAAACGGGGCGCAAAACGTGCCTGTGGACAGTTAGAAGCCGTTTTCGTGGGTAGGTAATATAAAAACCTTATCCTATGGGTTTTCGTGTCTGCAACGCCTTAAAAATCAAGCCTTTTCAAGCCCTATTGCGTAACATTCCATTCTGTTTGGGAGAGGTCGGGGGCGCGGAGGCAGAGCCACCGCAAAATCTACCGATAGCCGCCGAAGTAGTGCAGACGGTCTGGATAGTCGGAACGGACGTAGGGCGGGGATTGTTTTTCATAATTTGGTATGCTATAATTTCTCCCAGAATAAACCGATAAATCGGGATTTTGGGAGGGCGTTATGTTTAATGAAATATGTATATATGAAGCAAAATTATCTAAACTCGATGAAATTGAAGAGTTAATGAAAGAAGTAGCTGAATTTTATTTGGGGCAAGATGGTGTTATTGATGTACATTACATAAAACGAACTCACAGGCAAAAAGATTTTAATGCGGTTAAAGAAGGAGAGTTACCTGTCCGTCTTACAAGAAATGTAGGAAAGGTAACATATGTTTTATATTGGGTACTGGAAAACGAAGAAGCTCATGCAAGAGTATCTAAACTTGGTGTGGAGAAATTTTATAAACGTTGGAATCGGTGCTTAACCACAATGCCTAAAATAATTCTTGGTGAAAATGTCATCTAACTTGCAACTTCCAGTTGTGCGCCCAGCTAAGGGTGTGTAATCAAGCCGGTGGGAATCCGGTTTATCCAAGGTTTAGCCAACCAGATAATAGCGGGTCTTGGGATGATGTCGGTAACGGCATCTGACAAGCGTAGACAGCAAGATCATGTAATGCGATATGGCGAGTATTATGTGGCACTGCGGAGTCAGAGAACCAATCATGTTTTACATTGTGAATACACATCAACTGGGGAGAACCTACCATTTCTCGAAAAAGAGTATGAAGTTGCAACTGAAAACGGAGAATTTCAAATGAATGGTAGGTAGTCGGACAATCTCATAGTACTGTAGAAATCGGGTAATGCCGATGGAGGGAAAGGGATTGCATAGTAAAACCATTCATCTATTTTCATTGAGACCGTTTCAAAGTTTGTGGAAACTATAAAAACCAATGTAAGATATGTGAT
>CAMNRH010000016.1 GCA_946552115.1 uncultured Lachnospiraceae bacterium | reverse complement strand
TTTCTCTGAAGATTAAATTTTTTAAGGGTTTTTCAACAGTCCCAAAATGTCCCGAACTTGCAGACATACTCACGAAAAAGCAGACGGATTTTTCTTTCAAAATTGAAATGGGCGGGAAGCCATTTTAAGGGCTTTTCGCCTTGATTGCCTATTAGCAAAGGCGGGCGGGACTGTCAACGGCGGCGCATTTATGCGCCGTTCATCTTGACCGTTGACTGGCTCGGCTGGCTTTGCTATTCAGTTGAAATTTGTAGCCATATCCTACAACCGTTTTTATACAATCCATGTAATCAAAATATGGACGTAATTTTTTTCTGATTTGATAAATCGTGTTTTCCACGGCATGAAAATAGTCATTTGAAAATTCATGCCATACAGCTTGGTAAATTTGTCCTTTGCTAAACGTAACGTCTGGATTAGAATATAGCAGATACAAAATATCAAACTCTTTCGTTGATAAAAATACTTCTGTGTTTTCAACTGATACCTTATGCTTTTCTATATCCATGTATAATGTAGTCGGCAAATCATCCAAATTAAAAAATTCCCTTGTTGCTATACAATCTCGTCTAATCTGGTTTAACAACGCCGATAAATCGCTGAATTTTTGCGGTTCTCTTAATTTGGTATATAGTTCAACAAGAAGTTTTTCTCCGTAAATATCTTGATTGAAATTCAGCAAATGGACTTCTATTGAAATATTTTCGTCATTATCAATAGTAGGACGCTTCCCTATGTGGGTAACGGCATAATATGTTTTTTCGTTCCAACAAACAGATGAAGCGTAAACTCCCGGTATTGGTGGATTTTCTTTTGACAATATTTCTAAATTAGCGGTGGGGCTTCCTACAAGTTTTCCGATACCTCTGCCGTGAACAACTTTACCGCATAAAGATATATTCTTTTCTTTCATCAGCATATCCTCAAATTAGACCATTCATAGACAGCACAATCAAAATACAAGTCACAATTATTATTGTGAAAATAAGATATAGTCCGATTGGCTTATTATTCTTTTTCACATTCTCGCTTTCAATAAATCCACTTTTTCGCAAAGCGGTTACTACTGGTTTATACAGGAAAAATGTAATACTGGCGTTTAGTCCGGCTTTTAGTAAGTTGAACGGCAAAAATGCAGGCAAGAGCAACTTTGCGACTGCTTCACGGGGATAGCCCATATAAAGCGGTGTTATTAAATAGTTCCATAAAAGCATAATTGCAACCATCGCCATACTTCCTAAAATCAATCCTAACAATGCTCCATGTAAGGTGTGTCTTTTTTTGTAAATAAAGGCTGCGGTACAGGCAAAAGAGCAGGTAGATACAATGTTCATAATGCAACCCAAAATACCAGTATCGCTAACTGTTATCATTTCGATAAAAGACACGATTACTGACACAATGCAAGATGTCAATGGTCCCCAGATTAGACCGCCCAAAGTAATTACAACATCTTTAGGGTCATATTTGAGAAACAAAACAATCGGTATTCTTCCTACTGCCATAACCACATAAGCGATTGCACAAAGCATAGCAACGGTTGTCATTTTTTTAGTTTTGTTGTTCATTTTAGATTGCCTCCATATTCAAAATTAGCACCTGAAAGGAACTGTCTTTCAGGTGCTAACAATGGCATAATTCAATCATGATTTTTGCAATATTAGTCATCTTCTTTTATCCAGACTTTACTGTTGGTTTTGGAATTGCACCAAATCGTGCGCTTAACGCTCGCGGACTTTAACCGCCAATCGGGAATTCTTGCTTATGAACCGATACTGTTACATAAGAGTCACCCTGCCCCGAAGACATTTATATTCAGTTGCACGTATAAGTATAGCCCTACCATTTCTAATTGGCAATAAAAGGAGGGCATTTCGGAAACAATTCGGAAATCTAAAATGAAAAATATTACTTTCCCGCCTGCTCAATCATCTTCTTTATCAACTGCTGGAATTGTTCATTTGTTTCTTCGTCCAGCGGCATGACTTTTTCAAGCTGTTCCGCAACCAATGCCGTCACATCATCAATGGTATGTAATTCCTGTCTCTGCTCCATAGCTGCGCTCCGCATGGTTTGGAACATAGCGGCGGTCACAGCTTCTCCCGGCTGTTTTCCGCTGTCCATATCTTTCTTAATATCCCGTAGGATAGAGAGGAACATATTCTTGATTTTCTCAATCTCTGCTTCATGTTCTCCTAATTTTTGAGCGTTCATAAACTGTATATCCTGTCTTGCTTCCGCCCGGTATTCCGGGCGGTCTTTCATTAAATCGGACAGCGAAGCCGTAGCCATTTCGATTACCTTGTTTCGTGCCATAACACCCCTTGCCGCTGTGTCCTGAAAATAAATCTGTATCAGGCTTATCAGGCGTGGGAAATTTTTATGTTCCAACAAGCGGTTAAGAATTTCCACATCTACCATTCCCGTTACAAGCCCCCGGACTGCTCCCTCGGACAAGCCCAATTCCGATATGTCGTAACTCTTTTGGATGCTCACTGTTGACAAGCCCAGAATATAATCCGTTGACACTCTAAATTCTTTCGCAATGCCTATGAGAATATCACTGCTGACCGTCTTTGTTTCCCCGCTGACGATCCGGCTCAACTGGGAGGGAGAAATCCCTATTTTCCTTGCCAGTTCCTTTTGGGGGATATGCCGCCCATTGCAAAGGTCTGAAATCCTCTGTCCAGGTGTTCCGGGTAAAGCCATAGATACGCACCTCCTCTGTATGCTTCCATTATACAGGATAATTGCAGAAATGCAATTTCAAAAGTATAGACTTTGAGAAAATGCAATTCTCGCAAGATTCCGGGAATTGCATTTTTTTCGTGTAAACTTAGGGTAGTTCATTGATGAGCTGCACCTTGAAAACAGAATGACCGTCCGAAAAGGAATACCTCTCCCGGAGAAGTAGCGCATTTGCGTACCAAAGGAGAAACACGCCGCAGGAATGGGGCAGGAAGCCTTTTCGGGGAGAACGGCAACGGAAAACAAAATGGAGGGAACATATGAAAGAGAACCCATATAAACGACTGCCGCCCATAGAGCGCAAGCCGGACGGTTCCCTTTACCGCATGACACCGGCACAGCGGAAACAGGCAAACGCCCTGATACGACGGGAGTGCTGCTGTTATGAGGACGGGAACTGTATGCTCCTCGACGATGGGGACACCCACATCTGCCCCCAGACCATTTCTTTCTCGGTCTGCTGTAAGTGGTTCCGCTGGTCGGTCTTGCCGCAAATCGGAACGCTGGAAGCAGAGATTTTCCGGGATAAGGAGCTAAATCGCTGTGCGGTCTGCGGCAGAGTGTTCGTCCCAAAGTCCAACCGGGGTAAATACTGCCCGGACTGCGCCGCCAGAGTTCACAGGCGGCAGAAAACAGAAAGTGAACGGAAAAGGAGGTCTGCTGTGGACAGTTAGGGGCTGAAAAGTCCTTGATTTACAAGGCTTTGCAAGCACAGAACAGGGGCAGGCAATAGAAACTACCGTCTGTCCCCGAAAACGGGCTTCTAACCGTCCACAAAACACGATATGACAAACACCATTTATATCCATCAGCCGGAAAAGGCAGTCAGCTTTACCCGGCTTCCCAATTTCCTTTTTGAAGCCCCCACATTCACACCCCTGTCCAACGAAGCAAAGGTATTGTATGCCTTTATCCTGCGCCGGACAGGCCTGTCCCGGAAAAACGGCTGGGCAGATGAATATGGGCGGATTTACCTCTACTATCCCATCAACGAGGTAGCGGAGCTGCTCCACTGCGGGCGGCAGAAAGCGGTCAACACCCTGCGGGAACTGCAATATGCGGGGCTGGTGGAGATCCAGAAGCAGGGCTGTGGAAAACCCAACCGCATTTACCCAAAATCCTATGAAGCGGTTCCAAACGCCGACTTCAAGAAATCCCGTTCTGGAACGCCGGAGGACTGAAAACCGCACTCATGGAGTACGATAATCAATCCTCTTGAAGTACGAAAACCGGACGGTATATAGAAATACAAAGATTAAAACGATTTTATTTATATCTTATCCATTCCTATCCTATCCGAGATATTTTCTGCGGGATTTTCCTGTGGAAAAGTCCCGGAAAGGAACGGAATGGGGAAAGGAGTTTCATGGCACAACACGCAATTTTGCGATTTGAAAAGCACAAGGGAAATCCGGCAAGACCGCTGGAAGCCCATCACGAACGGCAAAAGGAACAGTACGCCAGCAATCCCGACATTGACACCAGCCGAAGCAAGTACAATTTCCACATTGTTAAGCCGGAGGGCAGGTACTACCACTTTATACAGAACCGTATTGAACAGGCTGGCTGCCGCACTCGCAGGGACAGCACCCGGTTTGTAGATACGCTGATTACCGCCAGCCCGGAGTTTTTCAAGAAGAAGTCCCCAAAGGAGATACAGGAATTTTTCCAGAGGGCGGCTGATTTCTTAATCGGGCGGGTAGGGACAGAAAATATCGTGTCGGCGGTGGTACACATGGACGAGAAAACGCCCCACCTGCATTTGGTCTTTGTCCCTCTGACAGAGGACAACCGCTTGTGTGCAAAGGAGATTATTGGGAACAGAGCCAACCTCACAAAATGGCAGGACGATTTTCACGCCTATATGGTGGAGAAATATCCCAACTTGGAGCGTGGGGAAAGTGCCAGCAAGACAGGCAGGAAGCATATCCCCACCCGTCTGTTCAAGCAGGCAGTCAATCTCTCAAAACAGGCAAGAGCCATTGAAGCCGCCCTTGACGGCATTAATCCGCTGAACGCCGGAAAGAAAAAAGAGGACGCCCTCTCCATGCTGAAAAAGTGGTTCCCACAGATGGAGAATTTTTCCGGCCAGCTGAAGAAATACAAGGTCACGATAAATGACCTTTTGGCGGAAAATGAAACATTGGAAGCGAGAGCCAAAGCCAGCGAAAAAGACAAGATGAAAGGCGTTATGGAACGGGCAAAGCTGGAAAGCGAGTTGCAGAACATTCAACGGCTGGTAGACCGTATTCCGCCGGAAGTGCTGGCGGAGGTAAAGCAGCAGCAACGACACACAAAGGAAAGGTGATTGAGTATAAGCAGAATTTCACGCCGCCCCTGTGCGGCATTGTACCTTGACAACTGAATAAGAAAGGCGATATATGGCAAAAAAGCAACCGGACACAAATATCCCCCAACATGAAATAGAAGCCCTTGCCCGCTGTCTGCTCCCAGAAATTCAGAAATTCTTTGAAAGCCCAGAGGGGCAGAAAGAATTTGAAGAATGGAAAGTGCAGAGAGCAAAGGAAGCAGATAAGAAAAGGAGCGTATGACAAAAGCGGCGGTATCACTCACGATACCGCCGCTTTTGCTTTAGCACTAAAGATATACTAAAAATCCGAAGCCGTCCCCGATTGGAACCGGGTTCGGATTATCATTATCTGGTGCGGATGGCGGGACTTGAACCCGCACGAAGTCGCCCTCGTCAGATTTTGAGTCTGATGCGTCTGCCATTCCGCCACATCCGCATATATTAGCTGTTCAAGCCGAAATTTATTGTATCACAATATTTTGTAAATTACAATCATTATTTTCAAAAATTCGTCATGTTGACAGCGGCATTTACCGGTAATATACTGATGGTATGATAAAAGAGGGGTGGTAAGGAGTGGGATTTACAGTAAGGGAAATGCTGCAAACAGAAATATTCGGGAGTGCAAAGCTTCTTGGCGGAACAGACGGACTTGAGAATGAGATTATGGGGGTAACGATTATTGAGGCGCCGGACATTGTGAAATTTATTAACGGAGGCGAGGTTCTTCTAACCGGATTTTATGCCTTTCAGTCCTGCAGTGCAGAAGAATTTCACGTATACATAGATGAACTGTCAAAGAAAAAGGTGAGTGCCCTTGCCGTGAAGCGCGGTCGGGATGTAGCGTATATAGAAGAAAAAATCAGGATTCTTCTTTCCTATGCAAAGGAGCATGCGGTTCCGGTTTTAGAGGTGCCCTTTGAAGTGTCGTTTCGTGAGATTTTGAAGCTGATTATGGAAAGACTCTTTAATGAGGAGGTAAGGCGGCTTAAATATTTTAAGACCACACATGACAATTTTACGGCTTTGTCTCTTTCCTTTGGCTCGACGGAAAACGGAATTCAGAAGATTTTAGATGTGTTTGAAAAGCTGGTCGGCAATCCTGCGGCGCTTTTTAATCAGAATATGGACTGCCTTGCCCCGGCAGAAAGAGGAGTGTATAAGCTTGTAATATCGGAGCAGGCAGAGGAATACCATCCTCAGTTTTATTCGAATTACCATTATTTGAAGCAGCGTGTCGTTCTTTCCGGGGAAAAGAAACGGTATTGTGAGCAGTATATTGTAAGATTCCGTGTTATGTATAACAGGAAAATGTATCTTGCGGTTACGGCATCGAAAAATCCGTTTAGTGATTTGGATGATATTGCGATTGAAAATGTGCTGACGGCGCTCCGGCAGGAAATGTTCCGTCAAAATTCCATTGAAGAGCTTGAGGAAAAATTTCAAAATGATATTATGAACAATGTTTTGAGCGGCAAGCTTCATTCCAGACAGGAAATCGAGAGGGAGATTAAACTTCTGGGGATACCGATTGACGCAAATTACCGTGTGCTTGTATTAAAGCTTTGGAATGAAAATACGGGTGAATTTGAAAAGCTGAATGAAAAGCTTCAGTATGTAAGCATATTGCGGGATGCGGTTATGAAAGAATTCTGTGACGTCAGAGTCCGCAATGACGTGGATAAGGTGACTCTGATACAGCAGATAAAAGCAGGACAGAAGCAGGAGGAGTACCGCAGAGAGCTTAGAGCTACGGTGGAGAGAATTCAAAAAAGGATTTTACGAAGAAAGAAAGGGCTCACGGTGCGTGTGGGCGTGGGGAAAGAGGTCGAGGGAGTTCTCGGTATTGCGGACAGCTTTAAGGAGGCGGGGGATTCTCTGGAATTTATCGGAATTTTGGGAGAGCAAAGCGAAGAGCATACATCGCTGATTATATTTTTTGCAGATATGGGTATTTTTAAGCTTTTATGCGAAATGGATAACGCGGACGAGCTCTCGGAGTATATTCCCGAATCACTGCAGAAGCTGTTTCGTTATAAAAAGCAGCAGAAGAACGATTTGATTCTTACGCTGAATACCTATCTTGACAGGAATCAGAATTTGACGAAAACAGCACAGGAGCTTTTTATCCATTACAAGACGGCGGCCTACCGCATGGATAGAATTATAGAAATAACGGGAATTGATTTTGATAATCCCAGTGAGGTTCTGGCAGTGAGAATTGGACTGATTGTCTATAAGATGGCAGAAAATATGAAAAAGTAGGTTGTAAGGAGCTGTTATTTATCCAATATGGATAAATAACAGTTCTTTCTTTTATACTTTTTTTCTGATGAATATTGTTAAAAAATTATCTATAATACAAATATAGATAAAAATGATATATCGAATTGATGAAGCCTATGAACGTGATGGAAAAAGGATATATGATTTTTGGATGATGCGGAGAAAAAAGGAGGAAAGATTAACAGCATGAGGACGAATGGGAAAAGAGTAGTTACGCGGCTGAATGAAATCTACCAGTGCGGAAAGAAAGAGGACGGAACCTATACGAGGATGGCGTTTTCCGCCGAGGATATAAAGGGAAGAAAGCTTTTTGCTTCCTGGGCGCAGGAGCTGGGAATGAACGTAAGGATGGATGAGGGAGGCAATCTGATTGCACGTATGGACGGGCAGAATAACGATCTTCCGGCAATTCTTATGGGGTCGCATCTGGATACCGTTCCGGACGGAGGGAAATATGACGGAGTGCTTGGATGCGTAGGGGCGCTTGAGGTATGTGAGACATTTAAAGCAGAAGGCTATATTCCAAAACATCCGATAGAGGTGATTGTATTTACGGATGAGGAGGGCTTTCGCTTCGGAAAGGGGCTTACAGGGAGCAGTGCCGTTTGCGGCCGGGATGCGGGAATTCAGGATTCGGAATCAGACATATACGGGGAAGAGCGGGGACATGTGATGCAGTCCTACGGCATTACAAGCGAGGGAGTGAAGAATGCGGCGAGAGACCCGGAAAGCGTATATTGCTTTGTAGAGCTTCATGTAGAGCAGGGAGCGAGATTATATAGGACGAATACTTCTATCGGAGTTGTATCATCAATCGCAGGCGTAAATCGTTACGAGATTACGGTGGCCGGTGAGGCAAATCATGCCGGAAGCACGGCGATGGCGGACCGCAGAGACGCTCTTGTAGCTGCGGCGGGATTTATTAACAAAGTACCGGAGGTTACAACAGAATATGGCAATGAATTTACCGTTGCTACTGTAGGCACAATAAAAGTAACGCCGCATTCTGTCAATGTAATTCCAGGCACCTGCACATTCAGCCTGGAAATCAGGGATACGGACGCTGAGGTCATGTCTCTGGTTGAACAAAAACTGCAGGAAACCCTTGGGGACATCTGTAAGAGCTATGGAGTTTCCTATACATTTGTCCCCACATCTTTCCATGAGCCTGCGCCAATGTCCGAATGGGTGAAAGAGAATATAGTAAATGCAGTGAAAGAGCTTGGGATTGATTACTGTGTGATTCCAAGCGGGGCGTTCCATGATTCTCTGATTATGACAAGCGTATTTCGGACGGCGATGATATTTGTCCCAAGTGAAAAGGGAATCAGCCATTCAAGATATGAATATACGAAAGACGAGGATGTTGAAAACGGCTGCAATGTGCTGCTTCAGACAATTTTAAATATAGACAGAGATTAACAGGGAAATAACATGACAGGCTCATGTTAAAAGACCTCTTTAATACAGGGGCAATAAAAAACAAAAGGAAAGGCAGGTAACACTATGGCAAAGAAAAAAATCGGTATTATCGGCGGAGGTATCTCCGGAACGGCTCTCGGCTATCATTTAAGCCTTTATGACGGAGAGGCAGAGGTAATCGTATTTGAAAAGGATACGATTGGAGGAGCTTCCACAGCAAAGTCGGCGGGCACGGTATGTCTGTTTGACGATTCCCTTAAGAACAGATACTGGGACGTAAGACTTTACGGGTTTGAGTCTTATCTTAAGATGGAGGCGGAGGAGAAAGGCTCCGCGGGCTTTGATAAGACCGGAACACTTGTAGTTGCTACAAATGAAGAGGTAGAGAAAGTGATTAAGACCGGTATTGCCCTTGCAAAAGCGGCAGGGTATACGGGCGAGTACATTACGGACAAGGATCGCATTAAGGAAATTTTACCGGACATTTCCACAGATAATATTCTCGGCGCAGGTTATACGGCAGACGACGGATATTTTGACGGAACGATGATTTCCAATACCTATGCAAAGAAGTTCCAGAAGAACGGCGGTATTGTGAAAACAGGCGTTAAGGTAACAGAGGTTATTGTAGAGAACAAAAAAGTGAAAGGCCTTAAGACGGATGACGGACAGGAGTATGAATTTGACGTAGTTGTCGACTGTACCGGACCGTGGAGTAAATTTACGGGCGAGATGGCAGGTCTTGATGTGCCGATTTGGCATACAAAGGCAGAAGCATTTTTCTTATGCCCTCCGGGAAAGAAATTAGACTATACGTTTCCTGTATTGAAATATCCGGAGTTTTACGGACTTCGGGCAGGAGACAATATCTTTATCTGTAAATCTCACTTATCTATGGATTTAAGTAATCCGATGCATGCGGGACAGTGGGATCCGGATAAATTGCCGGCAACGGGCGGAACAGACGATTACTTTATCGACTTTTTGCTTGACCAGCTTGAGGCTAAGGTCCCGGGAATCGTAGACAGCGGTCTTGTATCCTCCTGGTTATCTTACCGTGCGGAGCCGAAAGATTTCTGGCCGATTTTAGGCGAAACACCGGTCGAGGGCTATATGCTTTCCACAGGCTACGGCGGAAACGGTGTCATTGAAGCGCCGGCTGCAACCCGTGACCTTGCAAAATTAATTATGCGTGGAGAGAGCACGCCGCTTTTGGAAAACTGGGCATTTAAGCGTCTTTTGTAGGAGGAAATCATGAATATAGCAGTTCTTATCAAACAGGTTCCGGTTTCAAACGACGTAACCGTAGATCCTGAGACACATGCACTTGTACGTGCAAGTTCGGAGGGTATGATAAATCCGGCCGACCTTAATGCAATCGAGGAGGCTATGCTTCTTAAGGAGCAGACAGAAGGAAAGGTGGTCGTATTTACGATGGGACCGCCGGATGCGGAAAAGGCACTCCGGGATGCAATGGCGCTTGGATGCGACGAATCCTGTCTGATTACAGACAGGGCCGTAGCAGGAGGAGATACCGTTGCGACAGCGAAGGTGCTGGCGGCGGCGATTAAAAAATACGGAGAGTTCGACCTTATTTTAGGAGGAGCGCTTTCCGCAGACGGAGCAACCGGACAGGTCGGCGCAATGGTGGCGGAATGTCTTGCCATTCCTCATATTGTGGAGGCTATGGGTGTAAAATACGATGCATCCGAAAGCGGTAAAATTGTAGCGGTGAAGAAGTTTCATGACAAAAAGCTGAGCATTCGGTGTGCGCTTCCGGCGATGATTTCCTTTAATTTCGGCTGCAATGAGCCGCGCCTCGCAACACTTCGTACAAAGCGGGCGGCAAAATCAAAGCCTCTTGTAACCTATACAAATGCGGAGCTTGGGCTTTCTCCCGGCGAGGTGGGGATAGAAGGCTCTCCGACAGTCGTGGTAGATTCTTTCTCACCGAAGTCAGGAAGAAAGGCGGCGATGCTTGAAGGAACTCCGGCAGAGCTCGCAAGGAAGCTTAAGGAACTGATTGAAGAGGAGAAAGGAAAATAGAGCGATGGCCAGTGGAATTTGTATTTATGCAGAAAGTTATAAGGGTAAGTTAGAGCCGGTAGCCTCCGAGCTTGTTTCAGCGGCAAAGGAGCTTCAGAAAACAACGGGCGAAAAGGTGCAGGCAATCGTCTTTGCAGAAAAACCGGAAGGCGTTGTAACCGAGCTTGATAGGCTGGGAGTAGAAGAAATCTATGCGGTAAATGCCGGGCGCGACTGTTCACAGCAGGATGATGCGGTTAGTCAGACAATTGCAGAGATGCTTGGAAGAATCGAACCGTGGTGCGTTTTAATTCCTGCCACTCCGGAAGGGCGCTCCATATTTTCCAGAGTAGCCATGAAGCTTGGCTGCGGTATGACGGCGGATTGTACGGAGGTTCTCGCCGGGAGAAAGGAGGACGGATCTTATTATATGAAGCAGAATAAGCCGTCCTACGGAGAAAATGTTTTTGTAACGATTGTTACAAGAGACGGCTTTTATCCGCAGATGATGACAGTAAGGCCGGGTGTGTATACCGCACAGGAAGAAACAGCGGAGGGACAAGCGAAAATCCGGTATTTTGATGATATGAAAGTCGGCGCTTCCAAAATTGAAGTGATAGAAGAGGCAGAGGCGGAAGCCGAGACAGGAAGTATCTTGAGTGCGGAGGTTGTTGTTGTCGGCGGACGGGGAGTTCTTGAGGACGATAATTTTGCGCTTCTTGAGAAATTTGCTGAAAAGGTCGGCGGAGCAATCGGAGGCACAAGACCGATGGTGGATTCTGAGATGATACCGTTTAATCACCAGATTGGACAGACAGGTCTCACGATTCGTCCGAAAATCTGTATCTCCTTCGGAGTATCCGGTGCAATCCAGCACACGGAAGGCATTAAGGATACAAAGCTTTTTGTGGCGGTGAATACCGATGAAGACGCGGCAATTTACGGGGTGGCCGATTATGGTATGACGGCCGACCTGAAAGAAGTGATTACGGAATATCTGATGCTGTAAGAAGATAAATGAACAAAACATTGTTTCCCATGAGAAAGCGCATGGCGTCCGGATGACAAGGATGCTATGCGCTTCTTGAAATTGTAAATAATAAAGATAATCATTGTTTTCATACAAATTTCGGGATATGATAAGGGTGGAGCAGGACCGGTGTGCATTTGCCGGAAATTAAGATAAGGAAGTTGGGCATTATGACAGGAAAGCTATTAATTATAGAGGATGATTCGGATTTAAGAGAAGGATTGCAGCTTTCATTTACCTGCGACGGGTATGAGGTTTTCGGTACGGCCACAAAAAGAGAAGGACTCTGGGAAATGAGAAGAAAGACTTATGATTTGGTCCTTTTAGACTGTAATCTTCCGGACGGCACAGGGTTTGATTTGTGTAAGGAGGTCCGTAAGTTCAGCGACGTGCCGATTGTCATGCTGACGGCAAGGGATACGGAGCTTGATGAGATAAAGGCATTGGAGCTTGGGGTAAATGATTATTTGTCAAAGCCCTTTTCTCTCGGGGTGCTGAAAGCGAGAATGAAGAAAATTTTAAATGAAAGAGTGCGGGGAAGAGAGACAGAAAGGCTGGTTTCCCAAAATATTATGATGGATAAGGACACCTGCAAGGTCTATAAAAATGAGGAGGAGGTTCCTTTAAGCAAGCTGGAGTACCGGCTGCTGAAATATTTGATGGAAAATAAAAATCATGTACTTTCAAAAGAACAGATTCTAAGCAATAT
The DNA here is from genome assembly GCA_946552115.1 of uncultured Lachnospiraceae bacterium. GTDB lineage: Bacteria > Bacillota > Clostridia > Lachnospirales > Lachnospiraceae > CAPEBR01. Next base: position 60,510 of record CAMNRH010000016.1, on the reverse strand, counting down.
CTGGGACAGTGATGGAAAATATGTAGATAACAATACCGTTTCTGTGAATATCAGCAGATTGAGGATGAAGATTGAAGAGGATACGTCTAATCCGGAACGAATCAAGACAGTTCATGGAATCGGATATATCTGGAAAGAAGAGTAAAGGGGGGAGGATGCCGGATGCTCATAAACGGAATTCTGGCAGGTCTTTTGTGCCTGTCCTCAGGTTATTTTATTTACTGGAGAAGAAAGACATACCGTGAGATAGACGCGCTTTTAGACTGTATTTTAGAGAGGGAGAGGATTGCATATTCGGATGTCCGGGAGGGGGAATTTTCAGCTTTGGTGAGTAAGCTTACCCGGATCCAGGAGGTGCTTACAAGTCAGGCGCTTAAGGCAGAGGAAGAGAAAGAGCAGGTAAAGAGCCTTGTCTCAAATATGTCCCATCAGCTGAAAACGCCGCTTGCCAATCTTTCACTTTATACGGAGCTTTTAAGTACTTCGGGGATTGACGGGGAAAAAAAGACAGAGGCGGGGGAAAAGCTTAAGAGGCAGACGGATAAGCTTAATTTTATTGCGGGCTCACTTATGAAAATGATAAAGCTTGAGCAGAATGCCATTTCCTTTGACGCCACAGAGGCGCTGCTCAGAGAAACTTTATTGGATGCGGTAGATATGATGTATGAGAGGATGGAAAAGAAAGGAATTGAGGTTATTTTGGAGCCCTATGAGGACTGTTTCCTCAGGCATAATAGAAAATGGACGGCAGAGGTTTTTGTAAATATTCTGGAAAATGCAGTGAAATACACGGACAGGGGAGGATTCATCCGGATTCAAATCTGCCCGTACGAAATCTATACGGAAATCCGTTTTCTTGATAATGGGCGCGGAATTTACGAGGACGAGCTTACACAGATTTTTAAACGGTTTTACAGAGGCCGGGATACGGAGCATATTGAGGGCTCCGGAATTGGACTGTATCTGTCCAATCTGATTCTTGAGAAAGAAAAAGGATATATGACGGTGAAATCTGTTTACGGGGAGGGAAGCTGTTTTTCCGTGTTCTTACAAAATTGTAAGAATGAATTGGGAGTTTGTTAAAGAAATGAAAGATTCGGGATATATACTGCCATTATAAGAAAGTGTGTAAAGGGGCGGTGTGGATGAATTTATTAGAATTATATCATGTGGAAAAGGTATATGGTGAAAAGGAAAATCAGGTCAGGGCTCTTAAAGGGATTAATATGCAGGTGAAAGAGGGAGAATTTATCGCGATTGTCGGGACATCCGGTTCCGGGAAATCGACTCTTTTAAATCTGATTGGCGGGCTTGATACCCCGACGAGAGGAAAAATTCTGATAAAGGGGAAAGAAACAGATGCTTTAACCAGAAAGGAGCTGACTATATTCAGGCGGAGAAATATTGGATTTGTGTTCCAGAATTACAGCCTGATGCCGGTATTGAATGTATATGAGAATGTGGCGCTTCCCATAAGCTTTGACAGGGGCAGACACCATAACCGGAAATATATCGAAGAACTTCTTCGGGAACTGGGAATCTGGGAAAAAAGGACAAAATATCCCCATGAGCTGTCAGGGGGGCAGCAGCAGAGAGTGTCCATTGCAAGAGCGCTGGTAAATAAGCCGGCGATTGTTCTGGCGGACGAGCCGACCGGAAATCTTGATTCGGCCACAACCGTCGAGGTAATCGGGCTTTTAAAGGCAAGCTGCAGGAAATATAAGCAGACGATTCTTATGGTGACGCATAATGAGGCAATTGCACAGACCTGTGACAGAATCATTCATATCGAGGATGGAAAAATAGTATCGGGGAATCAGATATTTGACGTAGGAAGCGCCTCCCTGAAAGGCGGTGATGATCTGTGTTAAAGCTGGCATACCGGTATATGAGATATTATAAAAGCCAGACGGCAGCGCTTCTTTTCAGTGTGATTCTGACGGCAGCGCTTCTTTCAGGGGTAAGCTCGATTTTATACAGCAGCAGGCTTAATGATTTGGAAAATAATAAGACAATGTACGGAGACTGGCATTATTGTATACAGGCGGAAAGGAGAATCGAGGAGAAGCCGGAGGGCGAAAACGCGGACAGAGCAGGGGGCGAGGAGAAAGAAGAATTCCGGCTGGATAAGTATGGGAAAATGGAGGTGAGGGACGTGCAGACCACTTCCTACCAAATCTATTTTCTGTACGGAGACGAAAACTACAGAGAGCTTCTTCACCGGGAGGTGCTGGAGGGTACGTACCCAAAGGGACAGGACGAGATAGCGGCAGACCGCTATACATTAGGAAATCTTGGATTTTCAGGAGAGGTAGGCGATACGTTAAAGATCGGCGGAAAGGATTACATTCTTACCGGAATTGTAAAGAGCAGATGGGCTGCGGCCACGGGTGAGATGGAGCTTTTTGTAGGGGAATCCTTTGAGGACAGAAAAAATCAGTCCTTTTTGTATCTGCGCTTTGATGAGAGTGAAAAGCTGTACCGGCAGATGGAGGCTTTTCAGAAAAAATATCAGATACCCGGTGACAGGATAAAGGCAAACGATGAAGTCGTGATGTATCTGGATGGAGAGAGACCGGAGAGGATTCGTGATATTATTGATTTCGCGCTGCATGATGAGAACGGGAACTTTACCTATGTCATTTTGAAGCTTCAAAGTGAATATCATCTGGCTTTCCGGGGCATGGTTTTTCTTCTCTGTCTATTCAGCCTGTTTGTTATCCATAGTATTTTCAGTATTTCCGTGTCGAGAAGGACGGCGGAATACGGGATGATGCAGACGCTTGGAATCAGTGACTGTTCTATTGCGGGAACACTGACTGCGGAGCTTTGGCTTCTGCTTTTCGCCGGATATCCGGCGGGGTGCTTCCTGGGAAACGGGCTTTTACGGGTAGTGTACCAGAAAGGGGGGAAGGCTTCGGGCTTTCATGCGGCGTGGAGTGCGGCGCTTGCAGGATTTTGCTTTCTTTTTGCCGCGCTTTTCGGAGTTGGTTTTTTTACTGTGTACGCGCTCAGAAAGCAGTCGGCAAGGCGGGTGATGCTGGGAGACATTTCATTTGCGAAGCAGAAAAGGAGAATTTGCAGGCGGAACTGTCAGGGCCTTGCAGACGTAGCTGTGAGGCGGTTTATGTTCGCGGATAAGAGAAAGGTGATTGGAATTTTACTTTCCCTGTCGGCAGGGAGCTGCCTTTTTCTATGTACGACCTACATGGTGGAAAATTTAAAGGTCCACGCGGAGATGTCTTTAAAATCCGACGACGGTCTTGGCTCGGAGTATCGGATTTCCGTGCAGTCTAATATGCTGTCAGATATGATCCCGAAGACGGTGATGGAGGAAACGCGGAATCTTCCCGGCATAGAGACGGTATATGGAGTGAAATATATATTAGGAGAGCTTACGGTTAAAGAGGAGGAGCTTTCATGGAAAGAGTATTTTAAGGAGAAAAACGAGGATACTTACTTTCAGCAGACCTACGGGGGCATCTGTGTCAAAAAGGAAGACGGCGTCTATGGGATTAAATATGATGTTTACGGATATGATGAGGAAATGATAGATGAGCTTCAGGAATTCGTATTGGAAGGGGAACTTGACAGCGGGAAGCTTAAGGACAATGAAATGATTGCGGTGGCAAATCAGGACGGACAGGGGAATTATATGTTTTACGGAAAACATCCGGGGGATAAGATTACATTGCGGGTACCGAAAAATTTAAACTGCGATTCAGAGATTTTAAAGTTTCAAAGCGGAAAAGATTCCTATGTGGAAAGAGAATTTGAAATTGCAGCCATTGTAAGCCGGGCGCTGGCAAAGGAGGACCAGTATCTGAATGTGGGAGGATGGACAAACAGCGAAAGTGTTATCCTGTCTAATGGGCAGATGGAGCGTCTGTACGGCATCGACGGATACAGCTTTGCAGAGGCTTCGCCGGTTCCCGGAGCGGATACGGATGCGCTTGGCGGACAAATCCTTGAGATGATCCGGGATACGCCGAGAGCTGTCCTTAAAGATTACGCTACGGAGATTAACGTGCGTAAAAGCTATCTTAACAGGCAGCAAATCTTTTTTGTAAGCATCGCCGTGATTTTGCTGGCAATCAGTTTGTTTCATTTGATGAACAGCATGAATTATTCCATTCTTTTAAGAAAAAGGGAATACGGAATTATGCGTGCGATGGGCATCACGGAAGCCAGGTTTATGAAGATGATACTTAGAATCGGTTTTTTATACGGACTTCTGGCCGATTCATTTATCTTTCTTCTCTATCATCTTATTTTCCGGAGAGTAATGGATTATTATATGACGCATGTGGTGCAGTTTCTCCATCTTACGGCGGGGGTGCCTGCGGGCGTTATGGCGGCTGTTATGGGGCTGAATTTATTAATAGCGGCGTTTGCGGTAACGGTTCCGGCAAGGAAAATTCTGAGAAGCGAATTAGGTGCATGCCTTTAGCCTTTTGATGGCCTCTATGCATGAGGGGTATTTAAGCAGAGGCTTAAAGGCTTCGTCCTCTATTCCGGTTAGCAGCATTTTGCGCAGTTCTTTTGAGGCGGCAGGTTTACGTTCTTTTATGGTAAGTCCCGGAGAGAAAAGCTCTCGTTTTGGTAAAACGGGTTCTCGAATCATTGCGTCTACATAACGGACAAAACAGGCGGCCGCCTCATCGAAGCGCTCCATTCTGATATATATATCCAAAAACAGGCCGTCGTACATGCCGCCCAGACCGAAAGTCTTATCTAGCGTTTTATAGATTTCACATATTTTTAAAGCATGGGCATGATCTTCGGTAACCTGGGAGCTCATCATTGAGGTAAGGCAGAACTGTACCTGCCCAAGGAGACTGTATAAGCGTTTTTGTGTCAGCTTCAAAGCTTCCTCCGGTTCATTCTTTTTTATATACAGCCGGAACCATGCAAGGGTTGTGTCCACAGAATGCTTCGGCAGTTCCTTTAGAAGCTGCTCGCCGCGCGCAAGCTCATCATCGTTAATTGCCATGAATGCAAGCTGGAGCGTGGCCTGCTGCCGGTAGGCGGGTGTACCGGAGGAGCGGAGTCCGGTAAGAAGCTCCTTTTTTTGGTTCATCCATTTTTTATGAAGAGCTTCCCCAGCTGTGGGAAAAAATATGTGGAAAGCATCCAGGGCAGCTGCAGCGTTAAATTTTAAGGCAGAGGAGCCTGGATAGGTGTGCAGGAGATGAAGCAGCATCTGTTCTCCGGCTTCATAGCCCTCTTGTAAAGTGCTTTCAAGCAGCGCATTCATTTTTTCTTCCATTTCTTCATTCGACAGTGTTTCCTCAAATTGAAGCAGAGTGTCTACATTTGTGTCTAACGCCCTTGCAAGGGGACAGAGTAACGTAATATCGGGGTAGGAGCTGTTATTTTCCCATTTACTTACGGCCGGGGCGGAGATTCCTAACATTTCCGCGAGCTGGTTCTGGGTCAGTCCCTTTTTTCTGCGAAGCTCTGTGAGCTTTGCGCCTATTTTCATTTCCATAAATAATAGCCTCCTGTGTCTGTGTGATGAAGCAGGTTCTGTTTTCATACGAACATTATAACCGGCCGTATGTTCTTCTGCAATGGAGGCATTGTTAAGTGAGATGAAAAATTTCTTAACTGCCGCTCAATGATAAGCTGATAAAATCATTTATTTCAGCCGTTAAATGAGGGTATATTTATTTTTCGTCCTTTAATCCTACATAAATATGAATCTCGGCATCGTCCATGCAGTCGTCCTGATATTCTTCAAAATCATATTGAAAGCTTCTTGGCAAATCCATCTGCCAGATTTCCTGCCAGGCTCTTGAAACCGCCTGTACCATATCTCCGTAAATGATAAATTTTGCGTACCGTCCCGAGGGAATCTTCCGGACGGAAAGTGATTTATCCCGCGGTGTTTTTGCAGTCTCGCAGGCAACCAGCACTGTATAATCCGAAGCCTCGTCTCCGGCGTAATCGGTATAAATTCCAAGGGCTTTTCCATTTGCCTTATCGGGAATGGAGTCGTAGATACCGCCGTTATAAAAGCGTGCCCACAGTCCGCCGATAACGGCGCCCGCGTCGGGAGACGTGTTATTTGTCCGCGCCGAGATACCGGCAACTGTTTTTTCCTTTAATGTTACAATCTCATAATTCATCGTATAAACCATCCTTTCTTTTGATGGCTTTATTCTAGCAAAGGAATCATGACAGCTGTCTGTCATGATTCCAGATATTTTTTCCGGATTTTTTCTGCAAGAGATAAAATATCCTGCCGCAGCTCTTTTGGCTCTAAAAGCTCCGCACCGTCCCCGAAAGAGGAAATCCAGCTGATAATACTCTCTTTATCATGAAAACCGGAGGAAAAGAGGAGTATTCCGTCCGGGCGGACGGTAAAGCTTTCCACACCGAATTCTTCGATTAAACGCCATTTATATTTCGGCTGTATTTTCGCTTCCACCTGATAAAAGCAGGAAAACATTTCTGATTCCGGAGAATTAGGAAGCGGACAGGTACGTTTTTTAAAAGAAGCGCCCATATGCAAATCAGTCATCCGACCGAGTTTAAAAAGCCGGAAATCCTGCCGGGTCTCACAAAAGCCCCAGATATACCAGCCGGACCATTGGAAAATCAAATGATAGGGTTCTATTGTACGGGAGGATTCGCCTTTCGGTGAAAAATAAAGAAAGGATACCTTTTGACCGGAGAGAATCGCACTGTGCAGCAATTCGATTTTAGGCGCAAGCGTATCTTTGTACCAGGAGGAAAGGTCAATTAAAATATGCGCATCCCCGGCAAGAAGGTCGGAGGAACCGGCAGACAGCTTTTCCATCAGCTGAGCGTAGCGGTTTGTGCCGCTTACGCTGTCCAGGCTCCTGAGACCTGCTAAAATTGCCTGCATATCTGATGTGGAAAGCAGCGTCCGGTCAATTTTGTATCCGTCCATAATGGAAACTCCGCCGTTTTGCCCCTGCTCGGTTACGAGAGGGATTCCCGCCATACAGAGCGCTTCGATGTCGCGGTTAATGGTACGGCGGGAAACCTCGAATTTTTCCGCCAGATAAGGCGCCGTTACTTTTTTCTGCTGGAGGAGGATCGATAAAATTCCAATCATTCGGTCAAGCTTCATTTTTATATCCATCCCTGTAAATTCTGTATTGATTCCTGCGGGCAGCGAGCCGGACGGACATGTTTTCATGCACATTTGGCGACTGCCGCGAGGGTCGTTGACTTTTGGATTCCTGTTTATCATAGCACATTTTGTATCTTTTTGCAGAGAGGATCTTTGCGTTTTATTCACAATTGTAAAATATAATTGAAAAATAGCCTTTCAGTTATTATAATGAAAGATAAGAAAAAATTAAGAAACAGGGGTAAGGCTATGCGAAAAAAAGGAATAAAGAGAATAATGGCGTTGCTTCTGACGGCTGTGCTGTGTACGGGTCTTGTACAGGTTTTACGGTAAATGCCGGGGAAACGGACGCGGAAGTGGAGAATCAGACAGAACAGGCAGAGACGATTCAGAAAGACGATGTTTCATCGGAAAATCTGCCGGAAGAAGCAGACATAATAGAAACAGAAGCTCAGGAGCCGGAAACGGAGCGTAAGCTGAGCGTCCGGGCATCGTCTGCCGGGTTATCCGACCCAAAGATAGAAGCAGACTCCGGTATGACTGCAAAGCAAAAAGTCACCTGGGACTGTGTATGGTTCGGAAGCTATCTCCAGAGCGAGGTAGAAAGCCCGGATCCGTTATACGACATGCTTCAAAATACCAACGGATGGGATGGCAATGAGATTACGGTTGATGAGAATTGCTATCGCAGAATGAAAGAAGAGGATGCTAATGATTCAAGCGTTTTAGATGGTTACTATAAATGGACAGATTCCCACACATATCATTATTTCAAATATGAGCCAATTAAGTGGCGCGTATTAAAAATTGATGGGAACCAGGCGCTTCTTTTGTCTGATGTTGCGCTGGACAATCGAAAGTATAACGAAAAAAGTGCAAACGTGACATGGGAAACCAGTACAGTTCGTAGTTGGCTGAACGGCTATGGAGCCTCTTCGAACGAACAGAAAATTGATTACAGCAATAAGAATTTTATCAGCAGCGCGTTTACCCCCAGTGAACAATCTGCGATTCAAAATACGTCTGTAATAAATGAAGATAGTATCACACACAAAACAGATGGCGGAAATAACACGGTAGATAAGCTATTTTTTCTGTCAGAATCGGAAATATACGGGGATAGCGCGGGTTCATATGGTTTTGTATCTGATTATAATGTATTTGACGAAGCGCGCAGATGTAAGAGCAGTACCTATGCGTATGCGATGGGGACATGGAACAGTGCACGGGATGACGTGTATAAGGGTAACTGCAGCTGGTGGTTGCGTTCGCCGGGCCAGGCTCCTAAGTATGCCGCATATGTAGTTGAAAACGGCTATGTCTATAATGTGGATCAGTCTGTCGCTGACGCGAACGAAGGTGTGCGTGTCGCTTTAAATCTGAATCTCTCATCGAATCAATGGAGCCCTGCGGGGACGGTGTGCTCCGACGGGACGGTGGAGGAAGTAGACGTAAAAATAAAAGCAGAAAGCATAAAGCTATCGAAAACAAGTATAGAGTTGACGGTAGGAAAAACAGAAACGCTTACAGCAGCAATTCAGCCGGAAAATGCATCTGTAAAAACGGTGACATGGAATTCTGAAAATCCCGGTATTGCAAAGGTGGACGAATACGGGACAATAACAGCGGTATCGGCTGGAAAAACAACCGTGTATTGTAAGACCACAGACGGAAGTGTGACAGGTAAATGCGATGTTTTGGTAAAAGAACCGCAAAATAATCCCGATAATAATCCGGGCAATACAGGGAGTAATACAGGCAATCCAAATACAGGGAGCAATACAGGAAATTCAAATACGGGGGGAAATACGGGAAAAGTTACAAATACCACGATAAAAGTTTCCAAAATCACCCTTTCCGGTATCTCTAAAAAGATAGCCGCCGGAAAGAAAATCAAACTGACCGCAAAGGTAACGCCGTCCAAAGCGAAAAATAAAGCTGTTACCTGGAAATCCAACAATACAAAAGTTGCCACAGTAAACAGCAAGGGAGTTGTCACCTTAAAGAAGAATTCCGGAGGCAAAAAAGTAACCATTACTGCAACCGCGAAAGACGGAAGTAAGAAAAAAGCAGCCTACAAAATCACGTCCATGAAAGGCGTTGTAAAGAAAGTCTCCATTTCCGGAAAGAAAACGAGAACCCTAAAAGCCGGAAAAACCTTAAAATTAAAGGCCAAAGTGACGGCCTCTAATTCCGGGAAAGCCAACAAAACACTGAAGTGGTCAAGCAGCAATACAAAATATGCAACCGTAAGCAGCGCCGGAAAGGTAAAGACAAAGAAAGCCGGAAAGAGAAAAACAGTTACCATAACCGCGATGGCAACGGACGGAAGCAATAAAAAAGCGGCAGTGAAAATAAAACTAAAATGATAGGATACCTCTTAAGCAGACAGGGGAAATAACCAAAATCTGCTTAGGGGGTATTTTATATGCCGGACAAACAGCGGCTCATAAGTTTTGTGATATTTTAGTAGTTACTTTTTTGATATAATGGGTTATAATGTATCTGTCAGGCTATAAATGATTCAAGAGGAGGGAATGCTATGTATTATAAACAGTATGGAAATACCGATATAAAGGTTTCGGCAGTGGGGCTTGGAACGATGCGCTACGATGAGGAGGACATTAAAGCGGGAAGACTGGAAAAATGTGCGGAAATTCCGTTATATGCATTTGAAAAGGGCATCAATTACTGGGATACGGCTCCCTATTATTGTGAGGATAAAAGTGAAAGTGTGACGGGGATTGCCCTGTCTCAGGTGGACAGAAAAAAAGTGTATGTAACCTCAAAGACAAATTTCTCAACCCTTGAAAGCGAGCATCCGACTAAGGATATGTTCCGCAGACGGCTTGAGATGTCTCTTGACCGTTTGAAAACGGATTACATAGACTTTTACCATATGTGGTGTATGTTAAGCATAGAATCGTGGGAGAGGCATATGGAGGAACTGTATGGATTTTTCGAGGAGGCCCAAAAGGAGGGGTTAATCAGGAATATTGTATTTTCTTCTCACATGCAGGGCAATGATATAGAGACGGTTGTAGGTACCGGAAAATTTAAAGGAATGCTGATTGGCTATAATGCGCTGAATTACAGATTCCGTCAAAGCGGAATCAAGGCGGCTCATGAAAGCGGAATGGGCGTAGTTGTGATGAATCCTCTCGGAGGAGGTATGATTCCGCAGAATCCGGAAAACTTTGCCTATCTGGCGGAGGGTACCGGGCTTACGGTCCCGCAGGCGGCGCTTCGTTTTGTCGCGTCTCATAAGGAGATTACGGTTACGCTTGCAGGGTGTACGACAAAAGCGCATGTGGATGATGCGGTAAAAGCGGTAGAAAGCCTTGTGGAAAAACCTGCGGATGAGATTGTAAAGGAATATGAGGGGAAAGGAGTATCCTTTAATAATCTCTGTACGGGCTGTGCTTACTGTAAGGGATGTCCGAAAAACATTCCGATTCCGAAATTTATGGATGCCTATAACCAGAAAATATTGACAGGAAAGAAAGATGCAATCATGGACCGTCTGGATAATCACTGGGATATCCCGGCGTCACAGGCGGCGGAGTGTATTGCCTGCGGGAAATGCGAGAAAGCATGTACGCAGCATCTTCCGATTATAGAAAGACTGAAAGAAATTGCCGGATAGAATTGCGGCAGATGAGCGTAGGAGGCAGTATGGGTGAAAAGATTGTACTGATAGACGGACACAGCATATTAAACCGGGCGTTTTACGGTCTCCCGGACCTTACGAACGCCGAGGGGCTTCATACGAATGCCGTTTACGGCTTTTTAACTATGATGTTTAAAATACTGGAGGAAGAGAAGCCGGAGTATCTTACGGTGGCATTCGACGTGCACGCGCCGACGTTCCGCCATAAGATGTATGAGCAGTATAAGGGAACGAGAAAGCCGATGGCGGAGGAGCTAAGAGAGCAGGTCCCCGTCATTAAGGAGGTACTGGCTTCTATGGGAATCAGGATCATGGAGTGCGCCGGGCTTGAAGCGGATGATATTTTGGGGACTCTTTCGAAGCGCTGTGAGAGGAAAGGAATGGAGGTTTCCATTATTTCCGGCGACAGGGATTTGCTTCAGCTTGCGACGGAACATGTAAAAATCAGAATTCCAAAGACAAAGCAGGGGCGTACGGAGGTAGAGGATTATTACGCCTCGGACGTGCTTTCGCGCTATCAGGTGACGCCGAAAGAATTCATTGATTTGAAAGCGCTGATGGGGGACGCCTCGGACAATATTCCCGGCGTACCGGGTATCGGGGAAAAAACCGCGACAAAGATAATAGCCGAATATCATTCGATCGAAAACGCGTATGCGAATGTTTCCGAGATTAAGCCGCCCCGGGCGAGGGAGGCGCTTGCCGGGCATTGGGATTTGGCGGTGATGAGCAAGGCGCTTGCGGCCATTCAGGCGGAGGCGGATTTTCCTTACGAGCTTTCTGAGGCTAGGCTTGGAAATATATTTACGGAAGAGGCGTACGCATATTTCCAGCGGCTTCAATTTAAAAATCTGCTTTCAAAATTCGATGTCGCCGCGCCGTCGAATAAGGTGGAGGATTCTTTGCTTGAAATTACGGCTTTTTCCGATGCGGAGAGGATTTTCGGGGAAGCCAAAGAAGCCGCGTGTCTCGGAGCATGCATTTTTAAGGATACGGAGAATGCGCTTCCACTTTTTGCAAAAGAAGCGCGAATCGGCGGGATTGGTATCTGCTACGGAAAGACGAAGACATACTGCATCAGGACCGGAGAAAAGACAGACAGCGAATGGCTGCTTAAGAGACTTTCGGAAGCCGCCGCGTCTGTCGGGCGTTTTGTGATGTTCGATATAAAATCCGCAATGGAATATCTTCCTGTCCTGCGGCAGGATAACTGTTTTGACGCGACGGTTGCGGCGTATCTTCTGAATCCTTTGAAAAATGATTATACGTATGAAGATGTGGCGAGAGAACAGCTGGATTTAATAATAGAAGAAAAGTCCCCGCAGTGGATTCAGGTCTGCTATGAGGCCTATACTGCTTATGAAGCGTCGGAAACGATGTTATCTAAGCTGTGTAAGATGCAGATGGAGCATTTGTTTACGGATATTGAGATGCCGCTTGTATTTACCCTTTACGATATGGAAAAAAACGGCGTACGTGCAGAGGGCGAGGCGCTTAAAATCTACAGCAACCAGCTTGGGGCGAGAATCGAAGAGCTGGAAAGGGAAATCTATGATGCGGCCGGGGAGCGCTTTAACATCAACTCTCCGAAGCAGTTGGGCGTCGTTCTGTTTGAAACTCTGAAAATACCGGGAGGGAAAAAGACAAAGACGGGATATTCCACGGCGGCTAACGTATTGGAAAAGCTGGCTCCGGATTATCCGATTATTAATAAAATATTGGAATACCGGCAGTATACGAAGCTGAAGTCTACCTATGCGGACGGGCTTGTAACATATATTCAGGAGGACGGCAGGATTCACGGAAAATTCAATCAGACGATTACCGCGACAGGAAGAATCAGCAGTACGGAGCCGAATCTACAGAATATTCCGGTGAGGATGGAGCTTGGAAGACTGATACGAAAGGTTTTTGTTCCGGAGGAGGGATATGTTTTTCTGGATGCGGATTATTCGCAGATTGAGCTTCGGATTCTGGCTCACTGCTCCGGGGATAAGAATTTGATTGACGCTTATAAGGAGCAGAGGGATATTCACAGAATTACGGCTTCTCAGGTGTTTCATGTGCCCTTTGGGGAGGTGACGGAGCTTCAGAGGCGCAATGCAAAGGCCGTAAACTTCGGGATTGTATATGGAATCAGTTCATTTGGCCTGTCGGAGGATTTGAGCATTGGGCGGAAAGAAGCTGCGAAGTATATTGAGGATTATTTCCATACCTATCCGGGTATTAAGCTGTTTCTGGACGATACGGTAAAGCATGCAAAAGAGATGGGGTATGTGGTAACGCTGTTCGGGCGCAGGCGTCCGGTGCCGGAGTTATCCTCCAGCAATTTTATGCAGCGTTCCTTTGGGGAACGGGTGGCGATGAATGCGCCGATTCAGGGAACTGCGGCGGATATTATTAAGATTGCGATGACAGGCGTGAACAGACGCCTCAAGGAGCAGAAACTTAAGTCAAAGCTTGTTCTTCAGGTTCATGACGAGCTTTTAATTGAAGTATATGAGCCGGAGCTTCCGGCGGTCGAGGCAATCCTCAGGGAGGAAATGGAACACGCGGCGGATTTGGATGTGCCGCTTGAAATAGATATGCATACAGGCGAAAACTGGTACGAAGCAAAGTAAGAGGTGTAAGGATATGAAAATTATTGGAATTACAGGCGGCGTAGGCGCAGGAAAGACTGAAATTTTGGAATACCTGAACAATAAGTACGGTGCAAGTATCTGCCATACGGATAAGGTGGCAAAAAAGCTTCAGAAAAAGGGCGGGATCTGTTATGATGCCATTGTAGAGCATTTCGGCGCGGAGATTTTGAATGAAAAGGAGGAGCTGAACCGCGGGAGGTTAAGCGATATTGTGTTTTCCAATCCGGCGGAGCTTGAGGCCTTAAACCGGATTGTGCACCCGGCGGTAAAAGCTGAGGTGGACAGGATGATTCAGCAGGAAAAGCGTAAGAACACAAATCTGTTCGTGATAGAGTCGGCGATTCTGATTGAGGCGAATTACGGTGAGATTTGTGACGAGCTGTGGTATATTTATGTGGATGATGAGACGAGAAGAAAGCGTCTCTATTATTCAAGAGGATACGACGCAAAGAAAATAGACGAGATTATCGCCGCGCAGCTTCCTAAGGATCAGTTCCTCAGGAACTGTGACAGAGCGATTGATAACAGCGGCGACTTTTCGGAAACAATGCTCCAGCTTGACCAGATTATAAAGGATTTATAGGAAGGAACATACATACATGAGAATATGCAGCATTGCCAGCGGGAGCAGCGGAAATTGTATCTATGTGGGAGATGAGAGAACGCATCTTCTGGTGGATACCGGAATCAGTAAAAAGCGGGTGGAGGAAGGCCTTCATGCACTGGGAGTAAAGGGGGAGGAGCTTTCCGGCATTCTGGTCACGCATGAGCATATTGACCATATACAGGGCCTTGGGGTGTTCAGCCGTAAATACGGGATTCCGATTTATGCTACAAAGGGCACGCTGGAAGGAATTCGGAGCACGGCAAGCCTCGGGAGACTCCCGGAGGGAATTCTTAAGGAAATTACCGTTGATAAGAGGTTTCAGCTGGGGGGAATGGAGATTCTGCCATTTACAATTTCCCACGATGCAAAGGAGCCGTCCGGCTACCGGATTGAAAACGGGAAAAAGGCGGCGGCGGTAGCGACAGATTTGGGGGTGTATGACGATTATACCGTTGCGCACCTTAAAAATTTAAACGCAGTGGTATTGGAAGCGAATCATGATATACATATGCTGGAGGTGGGACCGTACCCCTATCCGCTTAAAAGGCGGGTGATGGGGGATAAGGGACATCTTTCAAATGAATTGTCAGGAAGACTTCTTTGTGATATACTGCATGACAGGCTGCAGTATGTTATTTTGGGGCATTTGAGCAAGGAAAATAATTATGCAGAGCTCGCTTACGAGACGGTAAAGCTTGAGGTCACGTTGGGGGATAATCCGTATAAGGGGGAGGATATTCCGATGATGGTGGCAAAGAGGGATACTGTTTCGGATGTGATAACGTTGTAGGAGATTGGGAGAGCAGAAAATGGGAAAAATAACAATTGTAACGGACAGCAACAGTGGAATTACGCAGGCACAGGCGAAAGAATTAGGAATCCGTGTTCTGCCGATGCCGTTTTATATTAACGGAGAATTATATTTTGAGGATATTACGCTGACACAGGAGGAATTTTATAAAAGACTTGCGGAGGACGCAGATATTTCCACCTCGCAGCCGTCTCCGGCGAATGTAATGGAGCTGTGGGACGAGCTTTTAGAGGAGTATGACGAGATTATTTACATTCCGATGTCAAGCGGTTTAAGCAGCTCCTGCGAGACTGCCATGATGCTTGCGAAAGACTATGACGGCAGAGTGCACGTGATTGACAATCAGAGAATTTCTGTTACCCAGCGCCAGTCGGTTCTGGATGCCATGGAAATGGCGGAAAAAGGGCTTGGCGCGCAGGAGATAGAGGAAGTTCTGATGCGCGAGAAGCTGGAGGCAAGCATTTATATCACGGTGGATACGTTAAAATATTTGAAAAAGGGCGGCCGGGTGACCGCGGCGGGGGCGGCCCTCGGGGCGGTGCTTAATATTAAGCCGGTTCTTCAGATTCAGGGAGAAAAGCTGGACGCTTTCGCAAAGGTACGCGGCTTTAAGGCGGCAAAGAAGACGATGATAGAGGCTGTACGCAAGGATATGGCCGGGCGTTTTGCCGGAAAAAAAGTACACATGGCGGCAGCCTACACCTGCTCGGAGGAGGAAGCAGCAGTGTGGAAGAAAGAGCTTGAGGAGAAATTTCCGGGATATGATATTTATATGGACAAGCTGTCTCTCAGCATAAGCTGCCATATCGGTCCGGGGTCAATAGCGGTAACCTGCAGTAAAATGATTGATGATTAAAAGGGAGGGCTTTCAATGACCTTAAGGGAAGAACTGATAGAGCTTAGAAAAAGTACGGGCATGAATAAAAAGCAGTTTTCAGAGTATTTCGGAATTCCGTACCGCACCTATCAGGAGTGGGAGCTGGGAAACAGGAGGACGCCGGAGTATCTGATGCGGCTGATGGCGTATAAAATAAAAATGGAAAATCTGCAGAGAAACGTTGCAGAATAGCAGGCCGTGCGCAGCCGAAGAGGCTGTGCACGGTTTGATACCTGCGCTTTTTCATGAAAAACGGGAATTCCTGTAATTGTAGGGGATACTTGTTCCGGCAACGACATCTTCGATTTTCTCAAGTATCAGCCAGTCGTCCATATTTCCCTGATGCTCGAATGCCATGGGAGTAATTTTTTCAACGTTTTCGAATTCGACGAGGCAGAGACATTTTTTATGCCACCGTATTTTTTGTTTTTCTGACAAATTCAGCTTTGGCTGGTTATCTTCGAGAATTTTTGTAATTTCATCCTCTGTTAGCTTTGTATAATTCCAAACGTTCTTTACAACGGCGGAAGCCGAAATCAGGGCGCTTCCTTTTTCCATGAAATAGATTCGTTCTTTCTCAAAGACTCTGCTGTGCGGGATTTTGCGTCCTGCTGCGCCGCGGACGATCATTGTTTTTTCCCCGGTCAGAATTTTATCTAACACCCGTTCTCCTTTTTTTCCTGCATTGTCCAGGTAAACTAAATGTACCATTATAAATCCTCCTCTAAAATAGGTATCCATATCTGGCTTAAATAATCTTCACTATATACGTTCCCGTCGCTGTACCATTCCAGTTCGGGATATGGGGCGAGCTTAAAAGGGTATTTGATCAGCCATTCTTCATGAAGATATCCCCATCCTTTCTGAATCGCCCGGGGGACCGCGCCGATACAGTCAAATACTGCCCACATCGCTTCGGGTATAGTTATCTGGCTGAATCCCGGGATGGCTGGTGCGGGGGAGGGGATCCTGTCGGAGATTGTCATAATGGAATATTCCATTTCATTTGTATGGCTGTCGAAATCTCCGAATAGCCCGAATAATCCCTTTGGAGATCCGGCATCAATAGAAATTAAAGCAGAATAAATTCCATTTTTCTGGCATTCATTCCAGAAAGCCGGGATTTTTTGGTAATGCTCATTGCGAACGCAGGATATTTTCGTGCTTTTTCCTGTCAGATGCAGAGCAGGCTTTTTTTCAAGTCTCCATGAATACTGCTCCTTTTGCAAGGGCTGCATTTTAGGCATAACACATAATTGTATATCAGGCTTTCGTGCCTCTCTTGGAGAGACGCCGTGAAAATGCTCGAACGCTTTTGTAAAAGAAGTTGGGGGGTTATACCCATATTTATAGCTGATATCTACAATTTTCATGTCTGTGCTTTTTAAATCATAGCCTGCCAGAGTGAGCTTACGCAGACGGACGTATTCGGAGAAACTGATGCCGTTCATATAGGAAAACACTTTCTGGAAGAAGTCAAAGGAGCAGCCGGAAATTCGGGAAATTTCCTCATAATTAAGAGGTTCTTCCGTGCACTGCAGATGGTTTTCTACGTAGTCTGTTATTATCTGTAATTTCTCTGTCCACTCCAATTGATTTTACCGCCTTTCTTATGGATTATTACCACTTTAACATGTTTTTTTGATGAGATCCTCTTATTTCCGGTACTGACAGGATAGGTCAGCAAATAATAAGCGGCTGTCTGTATTCATTGATAAATGGCGTTTTAAATTTATCCGTTATAACGCTTTCATAAAGATTTGAGGAGGAAATATCAAGGGAAAGCATCTTTCGTCCGGCATTGCTTAGAAGCTCTGTCCGTGTAAGCTTTGTGACGAGGGGAACCGCGGATTGCTTTTTGAGGATGGATATAAGTGACGCACCGTCTTTGCGAAAACCGAGAATGCGGGCGTACTGGCAGAAGCCGTTTCTTTTATATAAATGCATGTCTTTTTCCGTGATACCAAGTAATATGTGAAACAGGCAGCGGCTGATTCTTGAGTAGGTCATATCCTTTGTTTTTATTTTCTCGCAGAATCGGTCGAAGGTTATGAAATCATCAAGATGATTGCTCATACGGTTGGCGAGGTTTTCCGTAACATCCATGTAGCGTGTCAGCGAATCGGAGCTTTCGGAGAGAAGCCTTTGCTTTAAAAGAAGAGAAAAGTCATTGGAATGGACGGGATATCTGCGTCCATATGTGTCCTTAAGAAGCGGGATGCAAAAAGACGGGACCTGTTCCTTTAAGCATGGCAAAATATCGGAGTTTTCATTACATGAAATAAGTCTCCGGATTGCGGAAGCAGAGCTGTAGTCCTTATTCAGATTTTCATCGTGATATCCGGAGCCGACGCGTTTGACAGGGCAGGCTTTGATGCTGCTTTTCATAAGACGGAGCGCCTTTATATATTCGATTCCGAGAATGTTATTCGGGTACTTCAGCACCGTGTTGGGGATGCCGCCTTTTAAATATTCTTTTATCGCCGTCTGTCTGGCAAGCGGGAAAGAACGGCCTTCTTTCAGTGCCTCCTGAAGCCGGACACGATATCGGTCTGGTTCCTCTGCCAGGATGTCTGCGATACTTTCTAAGACTTTGCTGTCTTCACATTCACTCCCGAAGCATATGCTGTCAATACAGTTTAATTTGTCAAGCAGTGATACGGCTCCGGCGGCAAAATATTCTGCGCTTCCCAAAGAGAAACAGACCGGGAGCTCCAGAACGGCGGACGCTCCTGCTTTCAGCGCCATTTCTGTGCGGATGCGCTTGGGAAGCATGGCGGGAGCACCCCTCTGCACATAGTTTCCGCTCATCACTACAAGTAAGGCGTCGGCGCCGGTAGCCTCCTTTGCCTTTTGAATATGATACAGATGTCCGTTGTGAAACGGGTTATATTCGGTAATGAGTCCGGCAACTTTCATAAGATTCTCCTTGTAAATTTATTTCAAATTGATTATACTATAAAGGAAAAGAGTTCGCAAACGGAGATGTTACTATTTGCGGTCATAACCGCGGATGGTAGCTTCTTTTTTTAATCGGGAAAGGAGGGTATATATGCGGATGGGTAACGAGCCGGATAAGCTGACTGACGAGGAGTGGGGAAATGCCGTTGCGCAGAGTGAGTTTGACTATGATGACTCGGTTGAAAACGGGGAATTTCTGAAAGAGCGCAGGGAGCTGACAATAGAGCGTATCCAGGAGATGCTTGGGAGCCGTCAGTTTAAGGAGCTTAAGGAAGAGCTTGAAAACAATATGTACCCGGTAGACCTTGCCGGTATTTTAGAGGAGGTAGACGAAAAGCAGCTGGTATTAATTTTCCGTCTGCTTGTAAAGGAAGAGGCAGCGGAAACATTTACGTATATGAACAGTGATCTTCGGGAATTTTTGATTAATGCGCTGACAGACTCTGAGCTTGAAGAGGTCATGGAGGAGATGTATCTTGACGATACCGTTGACGTGTTGGAGGAAATGCCCGCAAATGTGGTGGACAGGCTTCTCATGGTGACGGATGAGGAGCGCCGGGCGCAGATTAACCAGCTCCTTCAGTATCCCGAGGACAGCGCCGGAAGTGTCATGAACGTGGATTATATTGCGCTTAATAAGGAAATGACCATAGAGGAGGCAATTCTTAAAATACGGCAGGTGGGGTTAAACCGCGAGACAATCTATACCTGCTATGTGACGGAAAAGAAGCGTCTGATTGGAGCCGTGGATATTAAGGATCTTCTGACGACCGGTGAATCCAGAGTGATTGAAGAAATTATGGATACCAATATGCTTTATGGGGAGACGACGGACGATCAGGAAGAAGTGGCAAGAACGATTATGAAATACGGGTTGATTGCGCTTCCGATTGTGGATCATGAGCACTGTATGGTCGGTATCGTTACGGTTGACGACGCGATGATTGTCCTTCAGGAAGAGGAAACAGAGGATATCAGTATTATGGCCGGCGTCAATCCGAATGACGAATCTTATTTTGGAACGACTGTGTTTGAACATGTAAAGAGCCGTATTCCGTGGCTTTTGTTTTTGATGCTTTCCGCGACTGTGACACAAATGATTATGAACAGCTACGAGGCGGCGATTGCGATTATGCCCCAGCTTACCGGATTTATTCCGATGCTTACGGGAACCGGCGGTAACTGCGGCTCCCAGAGCTCTACACTTGTGATTCGCGGGCTTGCGGTCGGAGAGATTGAATTTAAGGATCTTTTTAAGGTTATTTGGAAAGAAATGCGGGTTGCCGTATCGGTAAGCCTGATTTTAGCGGTTGTCAACGGCTGCCGTATTGTGCTGATGGGACAGGGGGACGCGGTGCTCGCCTTTACAATCGGTGTTACGATGGCGTGCACGGTTATAATTGCGAAAATAGTGGGATGTACACTGCCGCTTCTTGCGAAGAAAATAGGTCTTGACCCGGCAATTATGGCAACGCCGTTGATCTCTACATTGGTGGACATCAGTACGATTAGCGTCTATTTCGCGATTATAAGCGCAGTGTTTCATCTGTCCTGATGCAGGTTCTTCTTTTTGTATGTAAAAATAGACAGGATTCTTAAAAACAATCCTTGTCCGGCTCTTTTCTTTGTATTATAATAAAAATATTGAGAATATATGGAAAGGAGCTTTTTAGTCATGGGATTTATTGATGATATTAAAGCAAAGGCAAAGACGAATAAAAAGACGATTGTACTTCCTGAAACAGAGGACGTCAGGACCTATGAAGCGGCGGAAGCGGTTCTTAAGGAAGGAACGGCGAACCTTGTTCTTGTAGGAAGCGAGGAGGAGATTGCAAAGAATAAGGGTGATTTTGATATCAGCGGAGCAACAATCGTTGACCCGGCTACGAATCCGAAGACAGAGGAGTATATTGCCAGGCTGGTCGAGCTCAGACAGAAAAAGGGTATGACAGAGGAGCAGGCAAGAGAGCTTCTTCTTAAAAATTATCTTTATTACGGCGTTATGATGGTAAAGATGAAAGATGCGGACGGAATGGTTTCCGGAGCATGCCATTCTACGGCCGATACGTTAAGGCCGTGTCTTCAGATTTTAAAGACCAGGCCGGGAACAAAGCTGGTGTCCGCTTTTTTCGTAATGGTAGTGCCGGACTGCGATATGGGAGCAGACGGGACCTTTATTTTTGCGGATTCGGGGCTTGAGCAGAATCCGGATCCGGAAAAGCTTGCGGCAATTGCCCTTTCTTCCGCAGATTCGTTCAGGCTTTTGACGGGAAAGGAGCCTGTTGTTGCCATGCTTTCTCATTCTACGAAAGGCAGTGCGAAGCATGCGGATGTAGACAAGGTTCTTGAAGCGACACGAATCGCGAAGGAAAATGCTCCGGACGGACTTCTTCTTGACGGTGAATTTCAGTTAGATGCGGCAATCGTGCCGGAAATCGGCGCTTCAAAGGCTCCGGGGAGTCCGGTGGCGGGCAAGGCGAACGTACTTGTATTCCCGGACCTTGACGCGGGAAATATCGGGTACAAGCTGGTGCAGAGGCTTGCGAAAGCCGAGGCTTACGGGCCGCTGACACAGGGGATTGCGGCGCCGGTTAATGATTTGTCCCGCGGATGCAGCGCGCAGGATATTGAAGGCGTTGTAGCAATAACGGCGGTACAGTGCATGTCTGCCGATTAAAATACGTGCGTTTCGTATAATTGAATTTACTTATAAAAAATAAAGAGAGGGAAAGAAAAATGAATGTATTAGTTATTAATTGCGGAAGCTCATCACTGAAATTTCAGCTTATCAATTCGGAGTCCGAGCAGGTGCTGGCAAAGGGGCTCTGCGAGAGAATCGGAATTGACGGAAGCCTTACGTATCAGCCCGAGGGAGGCGAGAAAGTAAAGTCTGATAAGGCAATGCCGACACATACGGAAGCAATCCAGTTTGTTATCGACGCCCTGACGGACGCTGACACAGGCGTAGTTAAAAGTCTTGATGAGATTGGGGCTGTGGGGCACCGCGTGGTACACGGCGGTGAGAAATTCGCAAGCTCCGTTGTTATTACGGACGAGGTAAAGGCGGCAATTGAGGAGTGCAACGACCTTGCGCCGCTTCACAATCCGGCGAACCTGATTGGTATTAACGCATGTGAAAAGCTGATGCCGGGCACGCCGATGGTAGCGGTATTTGATACGGCTTTCCATCAGACAATGCCGGAAAAAGCTTATATGTACGGACTTCCGTATGCGTATTATGACAAATACAAAGTAAGAAGATACGGTTTCCACGGAACAAGCCACAGCTTTGTATCAAAGAGAGCGGCGGAGCTTTCCGGAAAGCCGTACGATCAGGTGAAAACCATTGTCTGCCATCTGGGCAACGGCGCAAGCATCTGCGCGGTAGAGAACGGAAAATCGGTAGACACCTCAATGGGACTTACACCTCTTGAGGGACTTGTGATGGGAACACGGTCCGGAGATATCGACCCGGCAATTTTAGAGTTTATTTCCAAGAAAGAGGGTCTTGATATTGCAGGACTTATGAATATGCTGAATAAGAAGTCCGGTGTATTTGGCCTTTCCAATAATCTTTCCAGTGATTTCCGTGACCTGGAAGAAGGCGCGAATTCCGGAAACGAGCAGGCAAGAGTTGCTCTTGAGGTGTTTGCCTACCGTGTTGCAAAATATGTGGGAAGCTATGCGGCGGCAATGAACGGTGTAGACGTGATCGCATTTACGGCGGGTATCGGAGAGAATTCCGGTACGGTAAGAAGCGCGGTGGTGAAATATCTCGGATATCTGGGAATTGAGATTAACGAGGAAGCAAACGGAAAACGCGGTGAGGAGATTCAGATTTCCACACCGGATTCCAAAGTGAAGGTTATGGTAATCCCCACAAACGAAGAGCTGGCTATCGCGCGCGAGACGGTTGCATTGGTTTAAGAAAAGTGTACATCGTTGAAAAAGCGGGAGCAGAAGAAGAAAAATAAATTTTAGTTGACAAAAATATTTTACGTGATATAATTATTTAGGTGTGAATAGGAGTAATAATATGTTATTAGACCTATCCGGCGTTTTGTCTGAACAGCATACGGAGCTTATACAGGATGCGGATATTGATATGACCGGGTTTCAGACAGGATATGGAAGTTTTCCGATTCTTAAGAAGACCCCGGTTTCTATCCGGGTAACACATATGAAAGAGCGAAGGTTTCGGATTACCGGGAGCGGCAGGGTTACGCTTGAAATACCATGCGACAGATGCTTAGAGCCGGTAGAGACGGAGCTTGTTCTTGATTTCGTGAAAAATATTGACCTGAGTGTGCCGGACGGCGGACAGACAGAAGAATTAGATGAAACGAATTATATTGACGGATATACGCTTGACGTGGATGAACTGATCCGCGGCGAGATATTGACAGGGTGGCCGATGAAGATTCTGTGTAGCGAAGACTGTAAAGGTATTTGCAATGTATGTGGTCAAAACCTGAATCAGGGGACCTGTGACTGTGAGGATACGGGTCTTGACCCTAGAATGTCAGTTATCCGCGATGTTTTTAAGAATTTTAAGGAGGTGTAACCCATGTCAATTTGTCCAAAGAATAAATCTTCCAAAGCAAGAAGAGATAAGAGAAGAGCTAATTGGAAAATGAGCGCTCCGAACCTGGTAAAATGCAGCAAGTGCGGCGAATTAATGATGCCTCACAGAGTTTGTAAGGCTTGCGGAAGCTACAACAAAAAAGAAATCATTGCTCAGGACTAATTTAAAGAAAGAAAAGACCTTTCAGAGATGAGAGGTCTTTTTTTTGTTTGAAAAGAAAAAATATTGATTTTTACAGTAATGTCTAGTAGAATGATGCTATAATGCTAGGAGGAGGAAATATGACAGAACTTACGAAAGTTGCATTGGACGCGATGGGAGGCGACAATGCTCCCGGCGAGATCGTAAGGGGAGCGGTTGACGCTGTTTCAAAGGAAAAGAGCGTACATGTTTTTCTTGTGGGCAGGGAGGATGCAATTCGAACGGAACTTACAAAATATGAATATAATAAGGAAAGGATTACGGTGGTCAATGCATCGGAGGTTATTGAGATGGCGGAGCCGCCGGTGAATGCGATTCGGAAGAAAAAAGACTCCTCTGTCGTAGTCGGCATGAAGCTTGTAAAAGAGGGAAAAGCAGACGCATTTGTGTCTGCCGGAAGTACCGGGGCGGTTCTTGTGGGAGGTCAGGTGATTGTCGGGCGCGTTAAGGGAGTTGACAGGGCGCCTCTTGCGCCGCTTATTCCTACGGCGAAGGGCTTTTCTCTTTTAATTGACTGCGGTGCGAACGTAGACGCAAGGCCCGCTCATCTGGTACAATTTGCCAAGATGGGAAGCGTTTATATGGAGCATATTATGAACGTGAAGAATCCGAAAGTCGGTATAGTCAATATCGGCGCGGAGGAGGAAAAGGGGAACGCACTGGTGAAAGAGACATTTCCGCTTCTTCGGGAAACGAAAGGAATCAATTTTGCCGGAAGTGTGGAGGCAAGGGACATTCCTTACGGGGCGGCGGACGTTATTGTCTGTGAAGCGTTTGCAGGGAATATCATTTTGAAGCTCTTTGAGGGTACCGGCGCGGTTCTTATCAGTAAGATTAAGGAGGGGCTTATGGGCTCTTTCCGCAGCAAAGTCGGAGCAGCTCTCATTAAACCGGCTCTTAAAGAAACAGTGAAATCCTTTGATTCCAGCGAGTACGGCGGAGCGCCTCTTTTAGGTCTCAACGGATTGGTGGTTAAGACTCACGGAAGCTCTAAGGCAAAGGAAATATGCAACACGGTGCTGCAATGTGTAACATTCAAAAACCAGAATATCAATGAAAGAATTAAAGAGTGTATTCAAGCGGAATAGCTTGCCGCTGAATAATAGAAAAACACATAATTAAAAGGAGAAACAGTATGGAATTTGAAAAATTACAGGAAATTATTGCGGATGTTTTAAATCTGGACGTAAAGGATATCCAGATGGATTCTAAGATTATGGACGATTTGGGGGCAGATTCTCTGGATGTGTTCCAGATTATTATGGGTATAGAAGAGGCTTTTGATTTGGAAATTGATAATGACGATGCAGAAAATATTGTGACAGTGGGGGACGCTGTAGAACAAATACGAAATGCAACCAGCAACTAGGCACATGGAAATTACGAAAAAGCCCGGTAGGGCTTTTTCGTTTTGTGAGGCGAAAGAAGATATGAATAAGGATTTAAAAAAACTGGAGCGGATGATTGGTTATCAATTTAAAAATTTTTCTCTTCTGAAGCAGGCCATGACACACAGCTCCTATGCAAATGAACGGCATCTGCCGAAGTACGGCTGTAATGAGCGTCTGGAATTTTTGGGGGATGCGGTTTTAGAGCTTGTATCCAGCGAGTTTCTGTTTTCTGAGAACCCGAGGATGCCGGAGGGCGAGCTTACAAAAACGAGAGCGAGTATGGTATGCGAGCCGGCACTTGCGTTCTGTGCCAGAGATTTGGATTTGGGCGGATATTTGCTTCTTGGGAAAGGGGAGGAAGCGACAGGAGGAAGAAAAAGAGATTCTGTTACCTCGGATGCGCTGGAGGCGCTTATCGGAGCAATTTATATGGATGGTGGTTTTGCTAATGCAAAAGAGTTCATTAAGAGATTTATATTAAATGACCTGGAACATAAAAAGCTCTTTTTTGATAGCAAGACTATCCTGCAGGAGCTTGTGCAGGCAAATTTTAAAGAAATGATTACGTACAGGCTTTTAGGAGAGGAAGGCCCGGACCATGATAAATGTTTTCAGTCCGCAGTATATATCGGAGACAAACGGTACGGAACCGGAAAAGGAAGAACAAAAAAAGCGGCGGAGCAGGAGGCGGCGTACCGCAGTATTTTAATGCTCCATAAAATGAACATAAAGTAGGTGCCATATGTATTTAAAAAGTATAGAGGTGCAGGGCTTTAAGTCCTTTGCGCATAAAATTAAATTCGATTTTCATAATGGGATTACCGGAATTGTAGGCCCCAATGGAAGCGGAAAAAGTAATGTTGCCGACGCGGTGCGCTGGGTGCTTGGCGAGCAGAGAATAAAGCAGCTAAGAGGCGGCAGTATGCAGGACGTTATTTTTTCCGGCACGGAGAATCGAAAGCCCTTAAGCTATGCTTCGGTAGCTATCACACTTGATAATTCGGATCATGAGCTGGCCATTGATTATGAGGAAGTGACAATAGCAAGAAAGCTATACCGTTCCGGAGAAAGCGAATATCTGATTAACGGAAGTACCTGCAGGCTGAAAGATGTAAATGAATTGTTTTATGATACCGGAATCGGAAAGGAAGGCTATTCCATTATCGGGCAGGGGCAGATAGATAAAATTTTAAGCGGAAAGCCGGAGGAGAGAAGAGAGCTTTTTGACGAGGCAGCCGGTATTGTAAAGTTCAAGAGGCGCAAAAATATGTCTGTAAAGAAGCTTGAGGAGGAGCAGCAGAATCTCCTTCGTGTAAAGGATATTCTTGCAGAGATTGAAAAACAGGTGGAGCCGTTAGAAAAGCAGGCGGATAAGGCGAGAGAATATCTGAAAAAAAAGGAGGAGCTTAAGCTCTATGATATTAACATGTTTCTTCTCGAAACAGCCCGTATTCAGGAGCAGATTAAAGGGATTGAGGAACGTCTTGAGCTGACAACAGAGGAACTTGAAGCAGCCGGAAAGCAATACGGAGAAATGAAAAAGGAATATGAGTCTGTTGAGGAGCAGGTAGACGGGATTGACGCATCAGTTGAGCATGCGAAAGGACAGCTGAGTGAGACTACAATGTTGAAACAGCAGCTGGAGAATCAGATTGCGCTTCTTAAGGAGCAGATTCACAGCGCGCATATGAATGACGAACATTTTGACCAGCGGGCAAAGACAATCCAATCTGAAATTTTTGGAAGAGAGAGGCAGCTTGCAGAGCTTGAAAAGGAGCAGCGGCAGATTCGGGGGGAGCTTGGCAGTCACAGAGTACAGGAGACGGCGGCAAAAGAGGCCTTGATTGAGGTACAGACGCGCATAGCGGATTTGAGCGCTACGGTTGAAAAGAGCAAGGGTGATATTATGGAGCTTCTTGGCAATCGTGCGTCGACGAAAGCAAAGATTCAAAAATATGATACGATGCTGGAGCAGATTCAGATGCGGAAAAGCCAGCTTAGAGAGCGGATGGAAGAGACGAAAGCCGAGGAGCGGGCGCAGAGCGGGCTTGTGGACGGATATTATCGGGAGCTTAAGGAAATCTCCGGACAGATTATTAAGCTGACAGAAGAGAACGCGGGCTATGAGGATAAAATTAAGAGGATTCAGGAGATTCTTGCAAAGCAGACAGAGCAGTTTCGAATCGGACAGACAACCTATCACAGAGAGCAGTCCAGACTGGAATCACTGAAAAATATCACGGAGCGCTATGACGGATACGGAAACAGTATTCGAAAGGTGATGGACAGGAGGAATAAGGAAAAGGGATTGCTGGGTGTTGTAGCCGATATAATAAAAGTAGATAAGGAATATGAGATAGCCGTTGAAACGGCTCTGGGAGGAAATATACAAAATATTGTGACATCGGATGAGGATACGGCAAAACGCATGATTGTCTTTTTAAAGCAGAATAAGTTCGGACGCGCAACTTTTTTGCCGCTTACGGGGATTAAGTCCTACGGCGGACTTCTAAGGCCGGAAGCGCTGAAAGA
Source organism: uncultured Lachnospiraceae bacterium (assembly GCA_946552115.1). Taxonomy (GTDB): domain Bacteria; phylum Bacillota; class Clostridia; order Lachnospirales; family Lachnospiraceae; genus CAPEBR01. Next base: position 33,128 of record CAMNRH010000016.1, on the reverse strand, counting down.
ACCGGGAGCCGTCAGTACGGCGGACAGGCTTGTTAAGGTGGAGGAGCGATATAAGGAGCTGGCGGCGCACCTGCTTTCGAGGACGCTGGTGGTGGACACAATTGATCATGGGATTGCCATTGCGCGGAAATATAAGCAGTCCCTCCGTATTGTGACGCTGGAGGGCGAGCTGATTAATCCGGGGGGAGCCATGACAGGAGGAGCCTTTAAAAACTCCAGTAATCTGCTGAGCAGGAGACGCGAGATTGAAGAGTTTGAGAAGACGGTAAAGCAGCTGAAGCGCGAGATGGACGAGCTGGAGGTAGAATCGGAGAAGTTAAGAAAAGAGCGGGCCGGATATTATGAGGAGACGGCCAGAATTACTGAGGAGCTTCAAAAAGCATACGTTGTACAGAACACGGCGAAAATGAATCTGGATCAGGCGGCATCTAAGGTCAAGGCGTCAAAAAATATGGCGGAGGATATCCGGCAGGAGGCAGCGGAGCTTGACCGTCAGATTACGGATATTATCGATAATCAGGAATCAATTAATGTGGAGCTTGATACTTCCGAAAAGCTGGAGGCGGAACTTAACGAGCAGGCACAGGCGGCCCGGAAAATACTTGACCGGGAGCGCGGATCGGAAGCTAAAAAGCAGAAAGCCTCGGAGGAGATTCATCTTGTCTGTGCCAGTCTTGAGCAAAAGGATGCGTTTGTTACGGAAAATGTCATCCGTATCCGGGAGGAAGTAGCGAAATTTAAGGCAGAGCTTGAAAGTTTAGAGGAAAGTAAGGGCGGCACATCAAAGGAGATTGAGGAAAAGGAGGCGCAGATTGCCGACCTTCGGGAAACCATTGAGAATTCAAAGGAGCTGTTTACGGAGATTCAGGAGGAAATTGAAAGGTTTAAAAAGGAACGCGAGGAGCTGAATCAGAAACATAAGTCATTCCTGCAGAAAAGGGAGGATTTGTCAAAGCACATGTCCGAGCTTGACAAGGAGGTTTTCCGTCTGGAAAGTCAGAAGACGGGCTATGAGGAGGCTTCCGAAAAGCAGTTTAATTATATGTGGGAGGAATATGAGCTTACCTATAACCGTGCACTTAAGCTTCGCAATCAGAACCTGACGGATTTATCAAAGATGCGGAAGCGGATTCAGGAATTAAAGAGTGAGATTAAAGGACTTGGAGATGTCAATGTCAATGCCATTGAGGATTTTAAGAATCTGTCTGAGCGTTATGAGTTTTTGAAAGGTCAGCATGATGACTTAATAGAGGCGGAGGCGACCCTGCTTCAGATTATTGAGGAGCTTGACGAGGCTATGCGTAAGCAGTTCGGGGAACAGTTTGCCAGAATATCGGAAGAGTTTGACTCGGTATTTAAGAAGCTTTTCGGAGGCGGCAAAGGGACTCTGGAGCTTATGGAGGACGAAGATATTTTGGAGGCGGGTATTCGTATTATTGCACAGCCGCCGGGGAAAAAGCTTCAGAATATGATGCAGCTGTCAGGCGGAGAGAAAGCGCTTACGGCCATCGCGTTGTTATTTGCCATTCAAAATCTAAAGCCGTCGCCGTTTTGTCTCCTGGATGAGATTGAGGCGGCGCTGGATGATAATAACGTTGTGCGGTTTGCCCGATATTTGCATAAGCTGACAGAAAATACACAGTTTATTGTGATTACCCACAGAAGAGGTACAATGACGGCTGCGGACAGGCTGTATGGAATTACCATGCAGGAAAAGGGTGTTTCAACCCTTGTTTCCGTCAGTTTGCTGGAAGAGGAATTGGATAAATAGGAGAGTGGATTATGGAAGAAGAAAAAAAAGGTTTTTGGGGAAGACTGGTGTCAGGCTTAAGTAAGACAAGAGACAGCATTGTGTCCGGAATGGACAGTATTTTTAACGGTTTTTCCCATATTGACGATGATTTTTACGAGGAGCTGGAAGAGCTTCTGATCATGGGTGATTTGGGAGTGAAAGCGACCTGTGATATTCTGGATGATTTGAAAGAGAAGGTAAAGGAACTGCATATTAAGGAGCCGTCAGACTGCCGCCAGATATTGATTGACAGTATTAAGGAGCAGATGTATGTGGGCGAGACCGCCTATGAATTTGAAGAGAAAACCTCGGTCGTCATGGTAATCGGCGTGAACGGTGTGGGAAAGACGACAACTATCGGGAAGCTTGCAGGGAAGCTCAGGGACAAAAAAAAGAAAGTGGTTCTTGCCGCGGCCGATACTTTCCGCGCCGCTGCGGGCGAGCAGCTGAGAGAATGGGCAAATCGGGCGCAGGCAGAGCTTATTGGAGGGCAGGAAGGGTCGGATCCGGCGGCAGTCGTATATGATGCGGTTGCGGCAGCGAAAGCGAGACATGCGGATGTTCTTTTGTGTGATACGGCGGGACGTCTTCATAATAAGAAGAATCTCATGGATGAGCTGAAAAAAATGAACCGGATTATTGACAGGGAATATCCGGAGGCGTTTCGCGAGACATTGGTAGTATTGGATGCCACTACAGGACAGAATGCGCTTCAGCAGGCGAAAGAATTCAATGAGGTTGCGGATATTACCGGTATTATTCTGACGAAGATGGACGGAACAGCCAAAGGAGGGATTGCCGTCGCAATTCAGGCGGAACTTGGCATTCCGGTTAAATATATCGGAGTTGGAGAGACGATTGACGATTTGCAGAAATTTAACGCCGATACCTTTGTAAACGCGTTATTTGTATCAGAGCACAAGGAGGAGGAAACATGCTGACATTAGAAAAATTTGAACAGGCAAGCGATCTTGTCAAAAACGTGACATTGCCTACGAAATTAGTTTACAGTGAGTATTTTAGCGGCCAGACCGGAGGAAAGGTATATCTGAAGCCGGAAAACATGCAGTATACCGGAGCCTACAAGGTGAGAGGCGCTTATTATAAAATCAGTACGTTAAGCGAGGAAGAGCGTGAAAAGGGTCTGGTTGCCGCATCTGCCGGAAACCATGCGCAAGGCGTGGCGTATGCGGCTCAGAAGTTCGACTGTAAGGCAACGATTGTTATGCCGACGGTTACGCCGCTTATTAAGGTGAACCGTACTAAAAATTACGGCGCGGAGGTAATTCTATACGGAGACGTCTATGACGATGCCTGTGAATATGCCATGAAGCTTGCAGGGGAGCGGGGAAGCACTTTTATTCATCCTTTTGATGATTTTGATATTGTCACCGGGCAGGGAACGATTGCGATGGAGATTGTTCAGGAGCTTCCGACGGTAGATTATATTCTTGTTCCGGTCGGCGGCGGCGGCCTGATTACCGGTGTGGCGACTCTTGCAAAGATGCTGAACCCGAAAATACAGATTATCGGTGTGGAGCCCGCACCGGCTGCCAGCATGACGGCGGCGCTTGCTGCCGGAGAGCCGGTAGAGCTTGAAAGTGCAGATACAATTGCAGACGGCACTGCGGTGAAGTGTGTCGGAGAAAATATCTTTTCTTATGCAAAGGAAAATATCGACCAGATGATAACGGTAGAGGACGATGAGTTAATCGGCGCTTTTCTGGATATGGTAGAAAATCATAAGATGGTGGTGGAAAATTCCGGACTTCTTACAGTAGCGGCACTTAAGAGGCTGGATTTAAAGGGAAAGAAAGCGGTGGCCGTTTTGAGCGGCGGCAATATGGATGTGATAACCATGTCCTATGTCGTGCAGCACGGCCTGATTCAGAGAGGACGTATCTTCTCCGTATCTGTGCTTCTTCCGGATAAGCCGGGTGAACTTGTACATGTGGCGCAGATTATTGCGGACGCGAAAGGCAACGTTATTAAGCTTGAACATAATCAGTTTGTCAGCACGAATCGGAATGCGGCGGTGGAGCTTCGTATTACAATAGAAGTATTCGGTACGGAGCATAAGGAGAGAATACTTAAAATGCTGGAAGAGGACGGCTTCAGACCAAGAGAAATAGGGGCGAAGCTGTATTAAATAGCCGGGGACGGGTTTTTTCTGAAAAATCCGTCCCCAAATGTCTGTCAATCCCGATAATTTTTCTTGACAATATATGTATCATTGTATACAATGATACGGAAATAATTTATACACGATAACAGGAAAGACTAGGAGAGATGAATATGGAGAACAGAAAGGTATATCTTGACAGGCATTCAAATTTACTTCAGTTGGAAGAGCATATGTATCCTCTTGTAGATGTGGAGACGCCTAACGTGTTCCGTAATTTGTTTAACTATGAAGAAATTCCCAAAATTGCGTTTAATGACAGGATTGTGCCCCATAGTATGCCGGAGGAAATCTGGATTACAGATACGACCTTTCGTGACGGACAGCAATCGAGGGCGCCCTACAGTACGGAGCAGATTGTGACTCTGTATGATTATTTTCACAGATTGGGAGGAGTAAACGGAAAAGTTCGTCAGTGTGAATTTTTCCTGTATAGTAAAAAGGATCGGAATGCGGTGTATAAATGTATGGAGAGAGGCTATCAGTTCCCGGAGGTAACAAGCTGGATTCGTGCGTGCAAAAAGGATTTTGAGCTCGTAAAGGAAATTGGTATGAAAGAAACGGGAATTTTAGTAAGCTGCTCGGATTATCATATTTTTTATAAGCTCAAAATGACAAGAAAGGAATGCATGGAGCATTACCTTTCTATCGTAAGGGAATGTTTGGAAACGGGGGTGAGTCCGAGGTGCCATCTGGAGGACATCACCAGGTCGGATATTTACGGCTTTGTAATTCCTTTCTGTCTGGAGCTCATGAAGCTTATGGAGGAGTACAGGATTCCGGTTAAGATTCGTGTCTGTGATACGATGGGATATGGGGTAAATTATCCGGGAGCGGTAATTCCGCGGTCGATTCCGGGAATCATCTACGGTATCCGCGTACATGCGGGCGTCCCCGGCGAGATGATAGAGTTTCACGGACACAACGATTTTTATAAGGCGGTCAGCAATTCTACGACAGCGTGGCTTTACGGCGCGTGCGGAGTAAACTGTTCCCTGTTCGGAATCGGGGAGCGTACGGGGAATACGCCGCTTGAGGCGATGGTTTTTGAATATGCTCAGCTTCGGGGAACACTTGACGGTATGGATACAACGGTAATTACTGAACTGGCAGAATATTATGAAAAGGAAATCGGATATAAGGTTCCGTCAAGAACACCGTTTGTGGGACGGAATTTCAATGTGACCAGAGCGGGAATCCATGCGGACGGGCTGTTGAAAAATGAAGAAATTTATAATGTCTTTGATACGGAGAAGTTTTTGAACCGTCCGCCGCTTGTGGCCGTATCTAATACGTCAGGGCTGGCGGGAATCGCCCACTGGATTAATACATATTTTCATTTGCCGGAGGAAAAAAAGGTGGATAAGTCTTCTGAGCTTGTCGCGATGGTGAAAAGCTGGGTAGATGAAGAATATGAAAGCGGCCGTGTGACGGTTCTCACAGATGAAGAGCTTTTGGGCGTAATTGATGGCGCTTGCAAAAAGTTTGGAATTGATTTAAGATAATATATTGTGAGGTCTAAGAGAGGAATATAAGAAAAATGGAAGAATATGAAGACCGTTCGCTTCGGGGGAAAGTGTTTGAAAAACTGCGGGAGGATATTTTATCCGGCGTCTATAAGGAGAAAGAGGAGTTAAGAGAGGTTTCTGTCGGCGAGGAACTGGGTGTCAGCAGAACACCGGTAAGAGAGGCTCTGAGAAAGCTTGAGCTTGAGGGACTGGTTCGGATTATCCCCAATAAGGGAGCCTATGTAACAGGGATTACACAGGAGGATGTGCGGGATATTTATAAAATCCGTTCTATACTGGAAGGGCTTTGCGCCAGATGGGCGACGGAGCATATCACGGAGGAACAGCTTACCGAGCTGGAGGAGATTCTTCTTCTTTCAGAATTTCATCTGAAAAAGAAAGATGCGTGTGCCGAGCAGGTGTCGGTTCTTGACGGACGATTTCATAAGGTGCTTTATGAGGCATCCAACAGCCGTATTATGGAGCATGTACTTTCAGATTTTCATAAATATGTCAAGATGGCGCGCAGGATGTCCGTAGGCTCGAAAAACCGGGCGGAAAAATCGATTCAGGAGCATAAGGAAATACTGGAAGCAATTAAGAAAAAGGATGCGGATATGGCGGAGCAGCTTGCCAACCGGCACATTATGAATGTTATGGCTAATCTTCATATAGAAGAGTGACTATGATATGTGTTTTCAGAGATATAAAATAAAAGCAGGAGGGAAAAAGCGTGGCAAAAATTAAGATGACGACACCGATTGTAGAGATGGATGGAGACGAGATGACAAGGATTCTCTGGAAGATGATTAAGGAGCATCTTCTTAAGCCGTTTATTGAGCTTAATACAGAGTATTATGACCTGGGCCTTGAGTATCGGAATGAAACGAACGATCAGGTTACGATTGATTCGGCGAACGCAACAAAGAAATATAAGGTAGCGGTAAAATGCGCCACTATAACTCCCAATGCGGCCCGTATGGAGGAATATGATTTGAAAGAGATGTGGAAAAGCCCGAACGGCACAATTCGTGCAATTCTTGACGGAACAGTATTTCGGGCGCCGATTGTTGTAAAGGGAATCTCGCCCTGTGTAAAAAACTGGAAGAAGCCAATTACAATTGCAAGACATGCTTACGGGGATGTGTATAAGAATACAGAAATGAGGATTCCAGGTGCAGGTAAGGTGGAGCTTGTATATACGGCCGAGGACGGTACGGAGGTAAGGGAGCTTGTACATAATTATACCGGAGCGGGCGTGGCGCAGGGAATGCATAATCGAAATGATTCGATTGAAAGCTTTGCAAAAAGCTGTTTTAATTATGCGTTGGATACAAAGCAGGACCTGTGGTTTGCGACAAAGGATACGATTTCCAAAAAATATGACCACACCTTTAAGGATATCTTTCAGGAGATATTTGACGCGAAATATAAGGAAAAATTTGAAAAAGCAGGAATCGTTTATTTCTATACACTGATTGACGATGCGGTAGCGCGTGTTATGAAGTCGGAGGGCGGTTATATATGGGCGTGTAAAAATTATGACGGAGATGTGATGAGCGATATGATATCCTCCGCGTTCGGCTCTCTTGCAATGATGACGTCCGTACTTGTTTCACCGGACGGGTATTATGAGTATGAGGCGGCTCACGGAACGGTACAGCGCCATTATTACAAATATCTGAAAGGGGAGGAAACCTCCACAAATTCGGTGGCGACAATCTTTGCATGGACGGGGGCGCTCAGAAAGCGGGGAGAACTGGACGGTAATGCAGAGCTTGCCAAGTTTGCCGATAAACTTGAGAAAGCAACGGTTGATACAATCGAGGAGGGAAAAATGACTAAGGACCTGGCTTTGATTACGACTCTCGAAAATCCGGTTGTATTAAACAGTGAGGACTTTATTAAGGCGATTGCCGAAAAATTGGCATAAAACAGTGAGTAATGTGAAAAAAGCATAAAAAATGGCAGGGCTTGCAGACGTTCAGGGGTGACGGCTGCAAGCCCTTTTGTGTGTAGGAGAATCCGATTCCCAGTTCTATTCGTTATTTTTTCATTATTCTGCCAGAGCCTCCCATGCCTCGTACAGTGATTCCAGCTCATCCTCAATAGCGGCCTTTTCTTTTGACAGTTCCTGACATTTTATGGAGTTTGTATAGATTTCCTCCCGTGTCATCCATTCGTCGATTTCTGCGCTGCGGTTTTCAAGAGAGGCGATTTGTTCCTCGGTTTTCTTAAGGTCATTTTGGCGTTTCCGCTCTCTGGCCTGCGCTTCCTTTTGCTCCTGCCAGCTTAACCGGGAGGAGGGATTGCCAGAGGAAACATCGGCATCGGTGGAACGGTTTTCAGCGGGGCTATTTGTATAGGCAGCCGTGAGCTCATCCCTTTTTTCCAGATAATAGTCATAATTTCCGATATAATTTACAAAGGATTGACCAACCAAATCCAGAATTCTTGAGGCGGTCTGGTTAATGAAATACCGGTCATGGGAAACATAGAGCACCGTGCCGCTGTAATCATTGAGCGCCTTTTCCAGAATCTCCTTAGAGGTGATATCCAAATGGTTTGTAGGCTCATCTAAGATGAGAAAATTTGCCTCCGAAAGCATTAATTTTGCTAAAGATACGCGTCCCCGTTCTCCGCCGCTTAAATCGCCGATAAGCTTAAACACATCGTCCCCGGTGAAAAGAAACGCCGCAAGCATATTGCGGATTTCGGTTCCCGTAAGAGATGGATAATCGTCTGAGATTTCGTCAAAAATTGTCTTGTCCATATGAAGAACATGGTGTTCCTGGTCATAATAGCCAATCTGTACATTCGTTCCGAGACGGAACAGTCCGGCATCAGCCGGGAGTACCTGATTCAATATTTTAAGAAGCGTAGTTTTTCCGGTTCCGTTATCGCCAATCACCGCTACATGCTCGCCCCGTTTTATTTCAAAGCTTACATCGGTAAATAAGGTCTGGGGAGGAAAGGATTTGCTTAGATGTTCTACAGAGAGAACATCATTTCCGCTCACCTTAGAAGGCTCTAATTTCAGATGAATTTCGGTGTGAAGCTCTGCCGGTTTTTCTACAGGTTTTATCTTGTCCAGCATTTTAACGCGGCTCTCCGCCCGTTTAATTGATTTTTCCCGGTTAAAGGAGCGAAGCTTTTCAATAACGGCTTCCTGATGCCTGATTTCACGCTGTTGATTTAAATATTCCTTAAGCTTTGCATCCCGGAGCTGCTTTTTCTTTTCTGCATAGGCGTGATAGTTTCCCATGTAGGTCGTCAGCTTTCCGTTTTCTATTTCAATAATTTTTGTCACGACACGGTTTAGAAAATAACGGTCATGAGAGACAATCAGAACCGCTCCCGAATAATTCAGAAGATACGTTTCAAGCCATGAGACGGAATTCAAATCCAGATGGTTCGTAGGCTCATCCAAAAGAAGAATATCCGGTTTGGCAAGCAGAAGCTTTCCGAGGGCTACACGGGTTTTTTGACCGCCGGATAAGGTGTCCGTATGCTTACTAAAATCGGCTTCCATAAATCCAAGCCCTTTAAGGACTCCGGTAATCTCGCTTTCATATGCATAGCCGTCCGCATTTTCAAAGGCAGTAGTAAGGCGGTGGTAAACCTCCATACGCTTATTAAGAGCTTCGCCGTTTAAATGCTTCATTTCAAGCTCAATGGCCCGGATTTGCCGCTCCATATCAATTAATTCCTGTTTGGCAGTTTTTACCTCGTCGTAAATTGTACCCCGGCTTACCATATCCTGATGCTGTGCCAGATACCCGAGCGTTTTTCCTTTCGTAAGAACAACAGTACCCGCGTCTAACGGAAGCTCCCCGGCAATCATTCTGAATATGGTAGTTTTTCCGGCTCCGTTTATGCCTGTAAGCGTGGCTTTCTCGTGTTCTTCTATATGAAAGGAGCCGTTTTTTACAATGATTTCTTCTCCAAATGCTTTACAAATACCATGACAGGCAAATATCATAACACTTTCCCCCAATTACGCATTAGACTATAATTATTATAACGAAAATTGTTAAAAAAACAACTAAAAGTTTGACTTTAGACACACAATTTACTATAATGATCTGTAGATATAGAAAGGTGGAATATGTAATGCAAGGCAGGGAAATTTCTCAGGCAGTCATACAAAGACTCCCGAGATATTACAGATACTTAGGTGAATTATTAGAGGACGGGGTAGAGAGGATTTCGTCCAATGACTTAAGTAAACGAATGAAAGTGACGGCGTCTCAGATACGTCAGGATTTGAATAATTTCGGCGGATTCGGCCAGCAGGGATATGGATATAACGTAAAATATTTGTATACGGAAATCGGAAAGATTCTGGGGCTTGAAGAAAATCATAATATGATTATCATTGGGGCAGGCAACCTGGGACAGGCGTTGGCAAACTATGCGGCGTTTGAAAAAAGAGGATTCGTACTCAGAGGACTCTTTGATATTAATCCGGCGCTTACGAATACTGAGATTCGCGGTGTAAAGATTCGCATGATGGAGGAGCTTAAGGAATTTGTCAGAAATAATGATGTGGAGATTGCCGCTCTTACGATTCCGAAAGATACGGCTGTTGAGGTTGCGAATATGCTGGTGGATAACGGAGTGCGTGCAATCTGGAATTTTGCACATACGGATTTGAATCTTCCGGAGAATATTATTGTAGAGAATGTTCATTTGTCAGAGAGTTTGATGAAATTATCCTATAATATATGCCGTTATAATGAGAAACACAAAGAATGAGCAGAAGAGCGTGTGGAGAGAAGCAGGTGCAGAAGGTTTGTCTTTACACGTTTTTTCTATGATGGAGGAGGCTTAAAGGATGAAATATCTACCGAATGGAGCACAGATGAAAGAGGCAGACGGATACACGATACAAAAACTTTTTACTCCGTCGCTTACACTTATGGAGCGGGCGGCCGTAGCCTGCGCAGACTGGATTAAGAAAAACAGGCAGGATATTACGCATATCTGTGTTGTATGCGGTTCCGGAAACAACGGCGGAGACGGCTTTGCCATTGCGAGAATGTTTGCGAAAGAAGGACGGCGCGTAACGGCTGTTATGGCAGGAAATCCGGAACATCTTACAGAAGAAGCTGCATATCAAAAAAGGCTTTTTGAAGAGACAGACGGAATTCTGTGTGACGATTTTCCGGAAAACGAATATAGTATCATCATAGACGCACTTTTCGGCATCGGGCTGAGTAGAGAAATTACCGGAAAATATTCAGAGATTATAAAGAAGATGAATGCGTGTCCGGGATACAAGGTGGCTGTGGACATTCCCTCCGGGGTATCGTCAGATACGGGAAAAGTACTTGGAGCCGCATTTCGGGCGGATGCTACGATAACGTTCCAGGCGGGAAAGGCAGGACTTCTGTTTGAACCGGGCAAATCCTGTGCCGGAAAGCTTATAACGGCCGACATCGGTATTTCCGAGCATACCTTTAAAAAGGATTTGAAAGTCGCATATATGCCGGAGCAGTGCGATTACAGGAAGCTTCTTCCTGAAAGGAAGCCGGATTCCAATAAGGGTACCTATGGGAAAGTATTGATGATTTCAGGAAGTAAGGGAATGTCGGGAGCCGCATATTTGAATGCACTGGGAGCATACCGGGCAGGAGCGGGGCTTGTAAGAATTTACACGGCAGAGGAAAATCGGGTGATTTTACAGGAGCAGCTCCCGGAGGCGGTAATTACAACCTATGAGCTTTTTGATGAGCGGGAACTTTTAAAGCTCCTTAACTGGGCGGATACTGTTTGTATCGGTTCTGGTCTCGGAATGAGCGAAAAATCCCGGAAAATTCTGCGTACGGTCATTGAAAATGCAGAGGTACCCTGTGTGATTGACGCAGACGGACTTAACCTGATTGCTGAAAATAAAAAATACAAAAATGTACTTCGGGAAAAGAGAATCATTCTGACACCTCATATGAAAGAATTTTCCCGCCTCACGGGAAGAAGCGTAGAAGAAATTCAAAGCAGCCGCGGCGATATCCTGCGGACATTTACAAAAGAAACGGGCGTTACCTGTATTCTCAAGGATGCAAGAACATTAATTCTTTCCGGGAACAATCGTATATGTATAAATCCATCCGGCTGTGCGGCAATGGCAAAGGCCGGTTCGGGAGACGTGCTTGCAGGAATTGTGACCGGTTTTTTGGCACAGGGAGTGAAAGAAGAGGATGCGGCGGTGCTCGGGGTATATCTGCATGGACGTGCCGGGGAATATGCGGCGCGCGTAAGAGGACGATACAGTATTCTGGCAAGGGAGATTGCCGATAATCTTGGAGTTGTAATCGAAGAATTGGAGGATGAGACAGCGTGAAAGCATACAACAGAATCTGTGCGCGGGTAGATTTGGATGCGGTTGAATATAATATGGAAATGATGAAGAAAAATATTCAGGACGGCGTTCTTATGCTCGCAGTTGTCAAGATGGATGGATACGGACATGGCGCCGTGCAGATTGCGGGGCTTTTTGAAGATAAGGAATATGTCTGGGGATGTGCGGTGGCAACACCGGAGGAAGCTGTTATTTTAAAACGGCAGGGAATAAAAAAGCCGGTTCTCGTTCTTGGCTGCGTCTTTCCGGAGCAGAGAGAAGAAATGCTGAAAGAAGAGATTCGGATGACCGTCTATACGAAAGAGATGGCTGGGCAGATTTCCGCTCTGGCCGGGAAGCTGGGGAAAAAAGCATATATCCATATCAAGCTGGATACGGGGATGTCAAGGCTTGGTTTTCCGGCAGAAAAGGAAAGCGTAAAGGTGATTGAGGAAATCAGCCGGCTTCCGGGCCTTGTTATGGAGGGACTGTATACACATTTCTCGAAAGCTGATGAGGCAGATAAAGGATTTACGGAAATACAGCTGAAGCGTTTCCTTTTTATGAAGCGTGCTCTTAGTGAGCGAAACGTTGAGTTTCGGTATTGTCATTGCTCCAACAGTGCAGGCATTATCGATCTCAGGGAGGCAAATTTAAATCTTGTCCGGGCCGGAATCTCCGTATACGGATTATATCCGTCCGAGGAGGTAAAAAAGAAAAATGTTCCGTTAAGACCGGCAATGGAATTAATCAGCCATGTCAGCCATGTGAAATGGGTCGGAGCCGGGACGCCGGTAAGCTACGGGGGAACCTTTGTTACGGAGAGGGAAACGAAAATCGCGACAGTTCCGGTGGGATACGGTGACGGTTATCCGAGAAGCCTTTCCGGAAAGGGCTATGTACTGATTCACGGAAAAAAGGCTCCGATTCTCGGAAGAATATGTATGGATCAGTTTATGACAGATGTCACGGAAATTCCGAATGTGAGCTTTGGAGATAAAGTGACGCTTGTGGGACGTGACGGGAAGGAGTGGCTCCCGGTAGAGGTTTTAAGCGAGCTTTCCGGAAAATTTAATTATGAATTTATCTGCTGTCTGGGGAAAAGGATTCCGAGAACCTTTATCCGTCACGGAGAGATGACAGGACAGATGGATTATTTTGAATAATGCCGGCTGTCAGCCTGTTTTAAGATAACTCTGTGGAATACTTCCGAAAAAGGTGGAAATACTATTTGTATCTTAGAAAATCGGAGTGTGAATAGAGTGCAGGTAAGACGCGGCGATATATTTTATGCAGATTTAAGTCCGGTGGTAGGCTCAGAACAGGGAGGAGTAAGGCCGGTGCTGGTGATTCAGAATGATGTGGGAAACAGACACAGTCCTACCATAATCTGTGCGGCAATTACTTCGCGGATGAATAAGGCAAAGCTTCCGACTCATGTAGAGCTTGATGCGAGACGTTATCAGATTGTGAAGAATTCCGTAGTATTATTGGAACAGGTAAGAACAATTGACAAGCAGAGGCTTAAGGATTTGGTCTGTCATCTGGATAAGGAAATTATGCACAAAGTAGATGAGGCCCTGAAGGTGAGTTTCGAGCTTCATACATAACAAAGGAGTGAAAAAAGAAAAGTATTATGGAAGACGGTAGTTTATTTGGGCGGATGAGACAGCTATTTCAGGCGGAGGAGGAATCCGGAAAAAATCCTGAAAAAGAATCGGCGGAGCTGATTCGCAATATTGTCCGGTATTTGGACAAGGATGCGAAAGATATTATGACCCACAGGAGAAATGTTGTGGCAATCGACGGGAAAGAGAAGCTTGAGGAGGCGCTTCGGTTTATGCTTAAGGAATGCCATTCAAGATTTCCGATTTACAGGGAGGGCATTGACGAGATTATCGGTTTCATGCATTTAAGGGAGGCAATGACGTGTTACCTCAATAAGGAGCTTCGGAATACTCCGATTGAGGAATTGACAGATTACATACGTCCGGTAGCATTTATCCCGGAGACAAAAAGCATTGATACGTTATTTAAGGAGATGCAGGCGGAAAAGAATCATATCGTCATTGTCATTGACGAATACGGACAGACTGCGGGGCTGGTTGCGCTGGAGGATATTCTGGAGGAGATTGTCGGAAATATTCTGGATGAATATGACGAGGAGGACGAGGAATTTAAGGAGCTTGCCGACGGAAGTTTTCTTGCCAGGGGCTTTCTTGATTTGGAACGTCTGGAGGACAGAATAGAGATCATATTTGAAAAAGAAGAATATGAGACGCTCAATGGGTTTCTTGTCGCACAGCTTGACAGGATTCCCGGGGAGGATGAGCAGTGTGTCGTGAAATATGAAGGTTATTGCTTTACCGTTCTTGAGGTGAATGATAATACAATACAGAGAGTTAAGATTGAAAAACTCACGGAAGCGTGCTAGAATGGATGGGTGCAGAAATTATAAGTATCAGAAATAAAGAGAGGGATAAGGAACATGTCAGGACATTCAAAATTTGCGAATATCAAACATAAGAAAGAAAAGAATGATGCTGCAAAGGGCAAAATCTTTACTAAAATCGGGAAAGAGCTTGCAGTTGCGGTAAAGGAGGGCGGAAGCGCGGATCCGGCGAATAACAGCAGGCTTCGTGATGTGATAGCGAAAGCGAAAGCCAATAACATGCCCAACGATACGATTGACAGAAATATAAAGAAAGCAGACGGCGATGCAAATGCCGCCAATTACGAATATATTACATATGAGGGCTACGGGCCGAACGGGACGGCCATTATCGTAGAAACGCTTACGGACAACAGAAACCGGACAGCGACGAATGTGAAAAACGCATTTACTAAGGGGAAAGGGAATGTGGGCACACCGGGATGTGTCTCCTTTATGTTTGATAAAAAAGGTCAGATTGTGATTGACAGGGAGGAATACGAATGTGACGCCGACGAGCTCATGATGAAGGCTCTGGATGCAGGCGCGGAGGATTTTTCCGAGGAGGAGGACAGCTATGAGGTTATCACTGCTCCGGAGGAATTCAGTGCGGTGCGTCAGACCCTTGAGGAAATGGGAATTCCTATGGCTGCCGCGGAGATAACAATGATTCCGCAGACCTACGTAACGCTTACGGATGAAAAAGATATTGCAGGCATTCAGAAGACGCTGGATATGCTGGATGATGACGATGACGTACAGAATGTTTACCACAATTGGGATGAATAGGAAAAGAAAAAATATATTTACATTACAGGAGGAATGAATGTGAGTAATTATCAAATGGAAACAAAATGTATTCAGTCGGGATATGAACCGGGAAACGGAGAGGCGAGAGTGCTTCCGATTTATCAGAGCACCACGTTTAAGTATTCGAGCAGCGAGCAGATGGGAAGGCTTTTTGATTTAGAGGAAGCGGGATATTTTTATACAAGGCTTCAGAATCCGACCAATGATGCGGTAGCGGCGAAAATCTGCGATTTGGAGGGCGGCGCAGCCGCGATGCTTACTTCCTCCGGACAGGCTGCCAGCTTTTATGCAATCATGAATATTGCGCAGGCCGGAGACCATATCGTATGTGCATCCGCTCTTTACGGCGGAACCTACAATCTGTACGCCCATACAATCCGGAAGATGGGTGTGGAAGCAACATTTGTGGACCCGGACTGTACACCGCAGGAGCTTGACAGTGCGTTCCGCGAAAATACAAAGGCGGTATTCGGCGAGACGATTGCCAATCCGGCGCTGGTCGTACTGGATTTTGAGAAGTTTGCAAATGCGGCTCATAAGCACGGCGTTCCGTTTATCGTGGACAATACCTTTGCGACGCCGATTAACTGCAGGCCCTTTGAGTGGGGTGCGGATATCGTGACGCATTCGACGACAAAATATATGGACGGACATGCAGCCTGTGTGGGCGGCGCGATTGTTGACAGCGGAAATTTTGACTGGGAAGCATATGCAGATAAATTTCCGGGACTCACTACACCGGATGAGACCTATCACGGGATTATATATACGGAGAAATTCGGAAAAGGGGCGTACATAACAAAAGCTACGGCACAGCTTATGCGGGATTTGGGTTCGATTCAGGCCCCGCAGAATGCATTTCTTCTGAATCTGGGCTTGGAAACGCTTCATCTTCGTATGGAGAGGCATTGTGAAAATGCGCTTAAAGCGGCGAAATATCTGCAGGGGCATGAAAAGGTTGCGTGGGTAAATTGTCCGTCGCTTCCAGGCGATAAATATTATGAGCTGGCACAAAAATATATGCCGAAAGGAACCTGCGGTGTCATTACATTTGGATTAAAGGGCGGAAGAGACGCGGCAGTACGTATGATGGACAGCCTGAAAATGATTGCAATCGTAACCCATGTGGCGGATGCAAGAAGCTGTGTGCTTCATCCGGCGAGCCATACGCATCGGCAGATGAATGATCAGGAGCTTAAGGAAGCAGGCGTACAGCCGGATTTAATCAGATTCAGTGTCGGAATTGAGAGCGGCGACGATATTATTGCAGATTTGAAACAGGCGTTAGAGCAGGTATAAAAATGCGAAAACACCTCCATACTAATGGTGTATGGAGGTGTTTTTTATGAAAGAAGAGCAGAAGCAAAGTGGAGAAGAGAAGAAGGATGAGATTAAGGAAACCGGAAGCCTGAATCTTGAGGATAATAAGCGTCAGCATAAGATTAAGCTTCTGACGATTATCGGTGAAATTGAAGGACATGAGGCAGTGTCGGGAAGTACAAAAGCAACAAAGTATGAGCATCTGCTTCCGATGCTGGCAGAGGTGGAGGACAGCAGCGAGATTGAAGGACTTTTGATATTGCTGCATACAATGGGCGGAGATGTAGAAGCAGGGCTTTCGATTGCGGAGATGATTGCTTCCTTAAGTAAGCCGACCGTCTCGCTTGTGCTTGGCGGAAGCCATTCGATTGGAGGTCCTCTTGCCGTTGCCGCAAAATATTCCTTTATCGTGCCGACAGGTACGATGATTATTCATCCGGTGCGCTCAAACGGAATGTTTATCGGAGTGAAGCAGAGCCTGCAGAATATGCTGCGTACGCAGGATCGGATTACCGGCTTTCTGGCAGAGCATTCAAAGATGAAAAAGGAGCGTGTGGAAGAGCTGATGTTGAATCCGACGGAGCTTGTAAAGGATGTGGGAACACTTTTGGAAGGACAGGAGGCAGTGTCTGAGGGACTCATTGACGAAGTAGGAGGAATGAGCGATGCACTTCATAAATTGCACGAAATGATAGATGATTATAAGGAAAAAAAGAGCGAAATTAATTAATGACAGTGCTCCCCGAAAATGTTATACTATAAATGGTATGTTCTAATTGATAAGGGGGAGAGAACATGGCTGCAAAATCAAAGAAAAGGAAAAGCACGAAGCAGACAAAGAAAAAAACACCGGAGAAAAGCTTTCTTGGAGAAGAGATTATGATATGGGGCACGCTTGCCGTCAGTATCCTCTTGTTAATCAGTAATTTTGGACTTGGCGGAGAAGCGGGCGCCTTTGTATCCGCTGTTTTTATTGATATATTCGGATGGGCGGCATATATGATTCCTTTTGTTTTATTTGGGGTTGTTGCCTTTGTTATATCTAATAAAGGAAATTTTGCTGCATATGTAAAAGCAGTATTTGTAATTCTTTTATTTTTGCTCGTCTGTACATTCTTTGAGCTTATCAGTGAAGAGGGCGGTATGGCTGGCAATCTGATAACCGGCCTTTTAGTTCCGGCTGTCGGAGCAGTCGGTACATATGTAATTGTCATTATTTGTATGATTATCTGTGTTGTTGTGATTACCGGACGGTCTGCATTAAAAGGAGTAGCGAGCCGGGGAGGAAGAGCCTACAGCAGGGCGAAAGAGGACGCCGCAAGGAGACAGGAGCAGTCGGCGGCGAGACGGAAGAAAAAAGAGGAGACAAAAAATATAAAAAAGGCTTCAGATAAAAGAAGCGCGCACCGCGTGGAGGGAGTATCCTTTGATACGGAGCTTCCGAAAAAATCCTCGGAAATCCGTGAGCTTCACGTGCCGGAGGAAAAAGAGGAGCCGCAGTTTGTCATTAACCGAAACGGCGACACTACGTTTTCCGGAGCCGTTTCGGAGCCGTTTTCTTCGTCGGAGGCTGCGGCGGAAGCGGTACCGGATACCGCAGGGAGAAAGAAAAAAGCAGCGGATATGTCTGTGGAGAATGAGGTGGCTGAGGTGGCTGCTTCTGTGGCAGAAACAGAGAAAAAGCCGAAGAAAAAATATCATCTTCCTCCGATTTCGCTTCTGAAAAGGGGACGGAAGACCGGCGGAGAATCCGATGCAAGTCTTAAGGAGACGGCAATGAAGCTTCAGCAGACGCTTAAGAATTTCGGCGTCAATGTGACGGTAACGAACGTAAGCTGCGGTCCTTCCGTAACGCGCTATGAATTACAGCCGGAAATGGGCGTAAAGGTGAGTAAGATTGTAGGGCTTTCCGATGATATTAAGTTGAATCTTGCGGCCGCTGATATTCGTATTGAGGCTCCTATTCCGGGAAAGGCGGCGGTTGGTATTGAGGTGCCCAATAAAGAAAATTCTCCGGTTATGCTTCGGGATTTGCTGGAATCAAAGGAGTTTACAGACAGTACATCGAAAATTTCATTTGCTGTAGGAAAGGATATCGGAGGTAAGACTGTTGTGGCGGATATTGCCAGAATGCCTCACGTACTGATTGCGGGAGCGACCGGCTCCGGTAAGTCGGTATGTATTAATACATTGATTATGAGCATTCTCTACAAAGCGTCGCCGGATGAGGTTAAGCTGATTATGATTGATCCGAAAGTTGTGGAGTTAAGTGTGTATAACGGAATTCCGCATCTTATGATACCGGTTGTGACGGATGCGAAAAAAGCGGCCGGTGCACTTAACTGGGGGGTTGCTGAGATGACCCGGAGATATCAGGCGTTTGCAGAGCAGAATGTAAGAGATATGAAAGGCTATAACGATAAGGTTCTTAATATGCCGGCGCCGGAGGGGGAGAGACTTTCGATTATGCCGCAGATTGTAATCATCGTGGACGAGCTTGCAGACCTTATGATGGTTGCCTCCGGTGAAGTGGAAGAGGCTATCTGCCGCCTGGCGCAGTTAGCAAGGGCCGCGGGAATTCATCTTGTCCTTGCCACACAGCGTCCGTCTGTAAATGTAATAACAGGACTGATTAAGGCAAATATGCCGTCAAGAATCGCGTTTTCTGTATCTTCCGGAGTGGATTCCAGAACGATTATTGATATGAATGGAGCCGAGAAGCTGCTGGGAAAAGGAGATATGCTGTTTTATCCGGCCGGATACCAGAAACCGGCCAGAGTTCAAGGCTCTTTTGTGTCGGATAAAGAGGTACAGGATGTTGTAAATTATCTGATACATAATAACGGAGACGCTGTCTACAATGATGAAATCGTGACGCAGGTAAATACCGCCGGTATAAGCGTCTCCGGAACGGCCTCCGCGGAAGGGGATGAACGCGACGTGTATTTTCAGGATGCGGGCCGCCTTATCATAGAGAAAGAAAAGGCATCCATCGGGATGCTGCAGCGGGCATTTAAAATCGGTTTTAACAGAGCGGCAAGAGTTATGGATCAGCTTTGTGAAGCAGGAGTTGTGGGCGGAGAGGAAGGCACAAAGCCCCGCAAGATTCTGATGTCGCTGGAGGAATTTGAGCAATACATGAATCATGAGTAAAAAACAGAATGTTTTACACCGGACAGGGAGAAAGGAGATAGGAAAGATCAATGAAAACTGATATCCAGATTGCACAGGAAGCAAGTATGCTGCATATTAAGGATGTGGCGGCAAAGTTAGGAATCAAGGAAGAGGAACTGGAATTTTACGGGAAATATAAGGCAAAGCTTTCCGATGAGCTGTGGGAGGGCATTAAGGATAATCCGGACGGAAAGCTCGTGCTTGTTACGGCGATTAATCCGACTCCGGCCGGAGAAGGAAAGACAACCGTTACGGTAGGTATTGGACAGGCAATGTCAAAGCTCGGTAAAAGAGCCGTTATTGCGCTTAGGGAACCGTCCCTCGGTCCATGTTTCGGAATAAAGGGCGGTGCCGCTGGCGGCGGATATTCGCAGGTGGTGCCGATGGAGGATTTAAATCTTCATTTTACAGGAGATTTTCATGCAATTACGTCTGCAAACAATCTTCTGGCAGCGCTTCTTGATAACCATATCCAGCAGGGAAATGCGCTTCAGATTGACCCGAGACAGGTAGTGTGGAAACGCTGTCTTGACATGAATGACAGAAACTTACGGAATATTGTTGTCGGACTGGGAAATAAAATGGACGGGATGGTGCGGGAGGATCATTTTGTTATTACGGTTGCGTCTGAGATTATGGCAATTCTCTGCCTGTCAGACGATATCCACGATTTGAAACGCAGACTTGGGAAGATTGTGGTTGCATATAATTTTAACGGGGACCCGGTAACGGCGGATGATCTTCAGGCAACGGGGGCAATGACGGCGCTTCTTAAGGATGCCATCAAGCCGAATATTATCCAGACGCTTGAGCATACGCCGGCGCTTGTACACGGCGGACCGTTTGCCAATATTGCACATGGCTGCAACAGTGTGCGTGCTACAAAGATGGCGCTCAAGATGAGTGATATTACAATTACCGAGGCCGGTTTCGGCGCGGATTTAGGCGCGGAGAAATTTTTTGATATTAAGTGCAGAAAAGCAGGGCTTGCGCCGGACGCGGTTGTTCTTGTCGCAACCGTCCGCGCATTGAAGTATAACGGCGGAGTACCACGCGGAGAGCTTGAAAAAGAGAATCTTGAGGCTCTTTCAAAAGGAATTGTAAATCTTGAAAAGCATATTGAGAATATAAAGAAATACGGAGTTCCGGTTGTTGTCACATTAAATTCCTTTGTATCGGATACGCAGACAGAATATGAATTTGTACGCAGCTTCTGCGAGGATAAGGGCTGCGAGTTTGCGCTTGCGCAAGTGTGGGCAAAAGGAGGCGAAGGCGGAGTTGCTTTGGCCGGGAAAGTACTGGAGACATTGGAGACAAAAGAAAGCCATTTCCATCCGCTGTATGCCGACGAGCTTTCTTTAGAGGAAAAGATAGAAACTGTTGCGAAAGAAATCTATGGTGCAAGAGGCGTTGTATATGAGCCGGCGGCAAAGAAGCAGCTTGCAAAGATTGAAGCTATGGGCTTTGGGAAGCTGCCTGTCTGTATGGCAAAAACACAGTATTCCCTGTCCGATGATGCCGCAAAGCTTGGCAGGCCGGAGGATTTTGACGTGAAAATCCGGGAAGTATATGTAAGTGCGGGCGCAGGCTTCATCGTAGCCATTACAGGTGCGATTATGACAATGCCGGGTCTTCCGAAAGTTCCGGCCGCAAACGGAATTGATGTGTCGGAGGACGGAAATATTACAGGACTGTTTTAAGGAGAGAAAAGGATGTTTCAGATAATAGACGGAAAGAAGATTGCGGCGCAGATAAAAGAGGAAGTAAAGAGCGAGGCAGAGCATCTTCGTAAGCAAGGAAAAGAGATTTGCCTTGCCGTCATACAGGTGGGCGAGGATCCGGCTTCCTCTGTCTATGTCAGAAATAAGCAGAAAGCCTGTGAATATGTCGGAATCCAATCAGTACTAAAGAAGCTTCCGGAAAATATTTCGGAAGAGGAGCTTTTGGCAACTATAGAGGAAATGAACCACGACTGCGGGATAAACGGAATTTTGGTGCAGCTCCCGCTGCCGCGGCATATAGATGAGGACAAAGTAATTAAGGCCGTTCATCCGGATAAGGATGTAGACGGATTTCATCCGGAAAATGTCGGACGGCTGTGTATTGGTGAAAAAGGGTTTCTTCCGTGTACTCCGGCAGGAATCGTAAAGCTTCTTAAGTACAGCGGAATTGAAATTGACGGGAAAGAATGTGTAATTGTCGGGAGAAGTAATATTGTCGGAAAACCGATGGCACTTCTTCTGTTAAGAGAAAACGGTACGGTGACAATTGCTCATTCGCATACGAAAGGATTGAAAGAGATAACAAAAAGAGCAGATATTCTGATTGTGGCAATGGGAAAGCCGCTGTTTATTACGGCTGATTATGTGAAAGAGGGAGCAGCAGTTATTGATGTTGGAATTCACAGAAAAGAAGACGGCCATTTGTGCGGTGATGTTGATTTTGCGTCTGTAAAGGAAAAAGTATCTTATCTTACGCCGGTTCCGGGGGGTGTCGGACCGATGACCATTGCCATGCTGATGCAAAACTGTGTTGCTGCATCAGAATAACAGGAGGTTAGGGAGAGTATGAAGTGCAGGTATTGTGGGTATGAAATGCCGGAAGGGGATTTATATTGCAGAAAATGCGGGGAGGAAATGCGTATTGTCCCGGATTATAATCCGTTGGAGGATATGCTTACTGCACAGATAAAGATTGGTGTAAGCGGAGAAAACGACAGGGATTATTTGCAGGACATCGCCGGAGACAGGGGACGCACAGCATCGCTTCAAAGACGTACCGGGGATGCGGCAAACCGGGGCAGGAACACGTCTGCGGGCAGAAATACCGGCAGGAATGCGTCTGCGGGCAGAAATACCGGAAGAAATACGTCTGTAGGCAGGAATACCGGAAGAAATACGTCTGCAAGAAGAAATACCGGAAGGAATGCGATGGACGCTGAGGCCGCCGAGAGGGAGAGACGCCGCCGTCAGGCGGAGCGGCGCAGGGAAATGCTCAGGAAAAAGCGCCGCCGGATGATTCTTATAATCTTGATTTTTGTAATAGGTATCGCGGCCGGATGTATTGCTATGTATCAGAATTCCTATGAGGGAATTGTGAGCCACGGCTATCGTTCAATAAAAAACGAAGAATACGGAGTTGCGGAGGATTACTTTAACAGGGCAATTGCAAAGAATGATAAGAAAGCGGATGCCTATTCCGGTCTGGCACAGGTTTGTGTCCGTCAGGACAAGATAAACGACGCGGTTGATATGTTTGATAAGGTGATAGCAAAGCAGCCCGGGAATGTGGATATTTATGAAGCGTATATAGAATTTTGTATGAATAACGGAGAGGAAATGTTAATTCCTGTGCTTATCGACGATGCGAAAGAGAGTGTACAGAAAAAGCTTTCGGATTATGTGATTGCAAAACCAGAGGCAAGCTTAGATGACGGTAAGGTGTATGATGATGTCCAGCAGCTTGAGCTTTCGGCGGGCGGTAATACTATCTATTATACGACAGATAAGACAGAGCCGACGCTTTCAGGTATAAGATACGAAAAGCCGATTCAGTTAGAAGAAGGCGAGAACCATATCCGGGCAATAGCTGTTGATAAACGCGGTATTCCAAGTCTGCCGGAAGAAAAAACTTATGTCGTTGAGTTTCCGATTGAGGACGCTCCCGCAGTGTCGCCGTCCACCGGACAGTATGAAGACGCCCAGCAGATTGAGATAAAGATACCGGAGGGATATGAGGCCTACTATACGATGACAGGCGACGACCCGACAACCGCATCCAGCAAATATACCGGCCCGATTGAGATGCCGGAGGGAGAGACGCTGTTTAAAGCAATTCTTGTAAGCGGAAGCGGACGGACCAGCGGGATTACAACACGTAATTATATGCTGGAAACAGACAGAGAATAAATGATGGGGGCAAAATCATTTTTGCCTCCATATTATTGTACGAAAATAAATACATTGTTTTTTGATACTTCCTATTGCGTTAATTATTTAACAGAATTATAATTAAGGTAGTTAAAAAATTAACAGGAAAAGGAGATAAAAAAATGAGCAGATTTACATTGCCGAGAGACATTTATCACGGAAAAGGATGTTTGGAGGAATTAAAGAACTTAAAAGGAAAAAAGGCGATCCTTGTTGTAGGAGGAGGTTCTATGAAGCGCCAGGGCTTTCTTGATAAGGCTGTTGCTTATCTTAAGGAAGCGGGCATGGAGGTTGAACTCTTCGAAGGCGTTGAGCCGGACCCGTCCGTTGAAACAGTTATGAAAGGCGCGGAGGCTATGCGCAGATTTGAGCCGGACTGGATTGTGTCTATGGGCGGAGGCTCTCCGATTGATGCGGCAAAAGCGATGTGGGCATTTTACGAGTATCCGGAAACAACCTTTGAGGATTTGTGTATTCCGTTTAATTTCCCGGAGCTTAGAACAAAAGCAAAATTCGCGGCAATTCCTACTACATCAGGTACGGCTACGGAGGTTACTGCATTTTCCGTTATTACAAATTATCAGACAGGCGTAAAATATCCGCTTGCCGATTTTAATATTACACCGGATGTTGCAATTGTTGATCCGGATCTTGTTGCGGGACTCCCGGTAAAGCAGGTTGCATATACAGGTATGGACGCATTGACCCATGCAATTGAGGCATATGTATCTACACTGAACTGTCCGTTCACAGACCCGCTGGCGCTGCAGGCAATTGAGATGGTACTGGATTATCTGCCTGCTTCCTATGACTGCGATATGGATGCAAGGGAACAGATGCATTATGCACAGTGTCTGGCAGGTATGGCATTCTCCAATGCACTGCTTGGTATTGTACACTCCATGGCACATAAGACAGGCGCGGCATTCTCAACCGGACATATTCCGCATGGCTGTGCAAATGCGATTTACCTTCCGTATGTCATCAAATACAATGCACATGACAAGGTTGCCGCAGGCCGTTATGCAGAGATTGCACGCAGAATGGGCCTTTCCGGAACATCAGAGAAAGCGCTTATCAACAGCCTGTGCGCGAAAATTGACGCGTTCAATGTAAAGCTGAACATTCCTAAGACATTGAAAGAATTCGGAATTAACGAGGATGAATTTAAAGAGAAGGTTACGGGAATCGCTGAGCGTGCAGTTGGAGACGCATGTACAGGTTCTAATCCAAGAGCGATTGACGCGGCGGCAATGGAAAAATTATTTAACTGCACCTATTATGGTACAGAGGTTGATTTCTAAGTATAAATTTGAATGGGAGCATCCTGCCGATCAGGCGCAGGGTGCTCTTTTTTGCGGATAATGTAGTAATTTGCGATTTTTTCATCTATATTCTGACAGAAAGATGCTGTACAATAGAGACAGGATTGCTGAAAGGGGTCAGATAAGATGAAAGAAAAAGAATTATTTGTCTGTATATGGATACATCATATAGCGACATTTGCAGGAATATCGGAGGGAATTTATTATCTTATATCCGGAAACAGGCGTGTTTGGAAAAATTGTATGATATTTTTGCTTACGGCATTCCAGTCGTGGGCGGGACTTAAAATACTGGCCGATATAAGGAAAGGAAAATCAAGGCTGGCGGATAGCTGCAAAGGCTTGAAAGAGCTTTCGGAAAACAAAAGGGAAAGGAAAAGAATTCTCTGGACACTGGTGTTGGCGTCAACGATATTTAAGATATTTCCGGTACATATTTTAGGCCGTGTTTCGTAAATAGTTCTTCCATCATCTGATTATAGATACTTGATATTTATGAAAATATGCATTATTATGTTTATATAAAATGATTAGGAGGAACGTAAGATGTACAAGATATTAAAAGCTGAGAAACTGGCTGATAAAATCTATCTTATGGATGTTGAGGCGCCGCGTGTTGCAAAGCATTGTGAGCCTGGACAGTTTGTCATTGTTAAGATGGATGAAAAAGGCGAGAGAATTCCGCTGACAATCTGTGATTATGACAGAGAAGCAGGGACGATTACAATCGTATTCCAGGAGGTCGGGGCATCTACGATGAAGATGTCTGCCCTGAAAGCAGGAGATTCTTTCCGCGATTTTATCGGCCCTCTCGGGTGTCCGTCGGAATTCGTAGAAGAAGATATCGAAAGCCTTAAAAGCAAGAAGATGTTGTTTGTAGCCGGCGGCGTCGGTGCGGCTCCTGTTTATCCGCAGGTAAAATGGCTCAGGGAGCATGGGATAGACGTAGATGTCATTGTTGGCTCCAAGACAAAGGACATGCTGATTTTGGAAAGAGAGATGGAATCCGTTGCAGGAAATTATTATCCGTGTACGGACGACGGTACATACGGCCATGCGGGTATGGTTACAACAAAGATAGAGAAGCTTGTAGAAGAGGGGAACAAGTATGACGTATGTGTTGCCATCGGACCGATGATTATGATGAAGTTTACCTGTCTTCTTACAAAGAAGCTTGAGATTCCTACAATTGTCAGCATGAATCCGATTATGGTTGACGGAACCGGTATGTGCGGAGCCTGTCGTGTAATTGTAGGCGGAGAGGTGAAGTTTGCCTGTGTAGACGGACCGGAATTTGACGGACATCTTGTAGATTTTGATAATGCGATGAAGAGACAGCAGATGTATAAAACGGATGAGGGCCGGGCGATTCTGAAAGTACAAGAAGGAGACACCCACCACGGTGGATGTGGTAATTGCGGAGGTGATAATTAATGGCTGATGTATTGAAAAGAATTCCTGTAAGAGAGCAGGATGCAAAAGAAAGAGCAACAAATTTTGAGGAAGTATGCTACGGATATAATAAAGAAGAGGCGATGGAGGAGGCTTCCCGCTGCTTAAACTGCAAAAACGCAAAATGTATTCAGGGCTGTCCGGTGGCGATTAATATTCCGGGATTTGTGTCAAAGGTAAAGGAAGGGGATATTGAGGGGGCATATAAAGTAATCGGCGAATCCTCCGCGCTCCCGGCTATCTGCGGCCGTGTATGTCCGCAGGAATCCCAGTGTGAGTGCAAATGTATCCGCGGGATTAAGGGTGATCCGGTATCTATCGGTAAGCTTGAAAGGTTTGTTGCGGATTATGCATTGGAGCATGATATTAAACCTGCGAAAGCGGAGAAGACGAACGGGCATAAGGTTGCAGTTATCGGCTCCGGTCCGTCAGGACTGACCTGTGCGGGAGATTTGGCAAAATTAGGCTATGAGGTGACGGTATTTGAAGCGCTGCATGAGCTTGGCGGCGTACTTGTATACGGTATTCCGGAATTCCGTCTTCCAAAGCATAAGGTTGTAAAGAAAGAGATTGAAAAGGTAAAAGAATTAGGCGTTAAATTTGAGACTAACGTAGTAATCGGCAAATCCACAACAGTCGACCAGCTGATGGAGGAAGAGAACTTTGAAGCAGTGTTTATCGGTTCCGGCGCAGGACTTCCGATGTTCATGGGAATTCCAGGAGAGACGGCAAACGGCGTATTCTCTGCAAATGAATATCTGACAAGAAGTAATCTGATGAAAGCCTTTGACGAATCTTACGACACTCCGATTGCAGCCGGAAAGAAAGTTGCCGTTGTGGGCGGCGGTAACGTAGCGATGGATGCGGCAAGAACAGCGCTTCGTCTCGGCGCAGAGGTACATATTGTATACCGCCGCAGCGAGGCAGAGCTTCCGGCCAGAGTAGAAGAGGTACATCATGCAAAGGAAGAAGGCGTTATCTTTGATCTTCTTACGAATCCAAAGGAAATTCTTGTAGACGAGAACGGCTGGGTGAAAGGAATGACCGTAGTGAAGATGGAACTGGGAGAACCAGATGCATCCGGCAGAAGACGCCCGGTAGAGATCCCGGGTTCCGAGTATGAGATTGAGCTGGATACGGTTATTATGTCTCTCGGAACCTCTCCAAATCCGTTGATTGCTTCTACAACGAAAGGTCTTGAGACAAACAGAAGAAAATGTATTGTGGCAGAGGAAGAAAACGGACAGACATCAAAAGCATGTGTATTCGCAGGCGGAGATGCGGTAACAGGCGCGGCAACGGTTATTCTCGCTATGGGTGCAGGTAAAGCCGGGGCGAAAGGTATCCATGAGCTGTTATCCGGAAAATAACGATTGAAAATATATAGAAAGATACTGTACGGATTCTGAAGATTCGTGCAGTATTTTTTTATATGCAGACTTTGGCCCTGAAATTTTTCTGTCTGCCGCCGGCCTATGATATTATTCCCAAATATGCTATACTGATATAGTATTCTGTATATAGAGAAAGGAAGTTTTATGATGACAATATTCTTGGGACTTATGATTCCTTTTATCGGAACGACAGCAGGTGCGGCATGCGTGCTGTTTATGAGAAATGAATTAAAACCTTTGATTCAAAAAATACTTCTTGGCTTTGCAGCCGGTGTTATGGTTGCGGCCTCGGTATGGTCGCTTTTGATTCCTGCTATGGACATGTCAGAGCACATGGGAAAATTTGCCTTTGTACCGGCTGCGGCCGGGTTTCTTCTCGGCATTGGGTTTTTATTGTTTCTTGACAGGGCGATTCCCCATATGCATATCGGATCCGATGAGACAGAAGGGCCGCGGTGTGTATGGAATCGTTCTATGATGCTTATTATGGCAGTGACAATTCATAATATACCGGAGGGAATCTCAAGTGGCGCCGTGTTTGCAGGGCTTCTGACAGATAATGCGAAGGTAACGGCAGCCGGTGCGTTCACACTGGCAATCGGAATCGCCGTTCAGAATCTTCCGGAGGGATTTATCGTGTCGCTTCCGATAAGAAGTGAAGGAGGCGGCCGAAAAAAAGCGTTTCTGTACGGAACCCTGTCAGGAATCGTGGAGCCTGTTGCAGGGGGAATTACGGTGCTTCTCGCCGCCTATATCACTCCGGTGCTTCCATATCTTCTGGCATTTGCGGCGGGAGCAATGATTTATGTTGTTGTAGAGGAGCTTGTGCCGGAATCGGCGCAAGGGGAGCATAGCAATGCCGGAACAATTGGCTTTGCAGCAGGCTTTGTGCTGATGATGATATTGGATGTGGCATTGGGATAAAGAACATGAAAATTACATTAATAACCGTAGGGAAAATAAAAGAAAAATATTTAAAAGAAGCGATTTCAGAATATAAAAAGAGACTCGGTAAATATTGCCGGCTGGAAATCATTGAAGTGGCGGATGAAAAAATGGCGGAGCATGCAGGAGGCGGGGCAGATGAGCTGGTACGGGCGAAAGAAGCCTGCAGGGTAATCAGATATATCCGGCAGGATGCCTTTGTAATTACTCTTGAGATTTCCGGGAAGCAACTTTCGTCCGAAGAGCTTGCAGAAAAGATAGAAGCACTTGGCATACAGGGAAAGAGTCATATTATTTTTATTATAGGAGGCTCCATCGGGCTTGGGAAAGAGGTACTGGAAAAATCAGATTTTGCTTTGAGCTTTTCGAGGATGACGTTTCCGCATCAGCTGATGAGAGTGGTGCTCTTGGAGCAGATATACAGAAGTTTCCGGATTATAAATAGAGAACCGTATCATAAGTAAGAGTGAAAAAGAATGTATAGGAATGTGAGGCCAATGAAAAAGTGTGATAGAGAGTTTGTAAAGAACTGTTTCCTATATTCAAAGGGTAAATATTTTATATAAAGAGAAAGGCCCTGGCATTAAAGGGGTTATACCAATCCGTGTCCGGCCTCTTTGATTGCTAAGCAATTTGGAAATGTGATACAATATATATATCACAGTAATGGAGAAAAGAGTATGAAGAAAAATGTCAGATGGAATACCGTGCAAATAACGGCGCTGGGTTTCCTTGGAATCATTTTGGCGGGTGGAGTGTTCCTGTATCTTCCTGTCAGCAACACGCGTCCGATTGCATTTATAGATGCGCTGTTTACTTCCGCAACCTGCGTGTGCGTGACAGGGCTTGTAACAATTGTACCGGCGGCGCAGTTTACTTTATTCGGAAAGATTATCGTGCTTTTCCTCATACAGATTGGAGGACTTGGCGTCATTGCGTGTGCGGCATCCTTTTTCCTTTTGCTTCACAGAAAAATCACGGTAAAGGAAAGGGTTGTACTTCAGGAGGCCTATGGCGCAGAGCGTTTGGGCGGAATCGTGGCGCTCGTTAGAAAGGTGATACTGGGTACGCTTACCGTGGAGGGTGTGGGAGCGGTATTGTATTCATTTCAGTTTATACCGGAATACGGTGTGATTCGCGGTATTTGGTATGCTGTTTTTCATTCGGTATCTGCGTTCTGCAATGCGGGGATTGACATATTGGGAGAGAACAGCTTTGCGGATTATGCGATGAATCCGCTTATGAATATTACGACGATGCTCCTTATCATTTTAAGCGGTATCGGATTTACAGTCTGGTTTGATATGATTGAAAACGGCAGAAAGCTGATTCACCGGGAGCGTCCGGGGCGACGGTGGTTTACAGGGCTTAAGCTTCATTCAAAGCTTGCGCTTATGATGTCGGCGGCGCTTTTGATTTCCGGAACCGTATTTATATTCGTTTCGGAGTATCATAATCCGGATACAATCGGGAATATGAATGCCGGACAAAAGCTTTTAGCGTCGGCATTTCAGTCTGTGACAACAAGAACGGCGGGCTTTTATACATTTTCCCAGGGGATGATGCATGAGGAATCAAAATTATTTTGTGCGTTTTTAATGTTCATCGGCGGCTCTCCAGGTGGAACGGCCGGCGGAATAAAGACAACGACACTTGCCATGCTGTTTCTTTCGTGCCTTACATTTGTGCGGGGAGGGAATGATACCGAATGCATGGGAAGGAAGATAACAGCCGCTAATTTTCGTACCGGCTTTTGCGTTGTGATGGCTGCATTTACAGTTCTTTTTACAGGAACAATTGTAATCCTTATGATTGAGCCGGATACGATACCGGCAGTCAACGTAATATATGAGACGGCGTCAGCGACAGGAACGGTAGGCCTTACTGCCGACTTGACGCCGCGTCTTAGCAGAATCAGCCAGTGTATTTTAATTGTAATGATGTATGCCGGAAGACTGGGACCTTTGACGCTGGCGCTTTTATTTGCGGGGAAATCCCATCCGAGAGACCGCATCCGGAGTCTTCCGGAGGAGTCAATTATGGTCGGATAGTTTGTATAAATGAAAAAATTGGAATGAAACCGCAGACGGAAGGAGAGAAACTATGAAGAAACAATTTGCAGTGCTGGGGCTTGGGGCATTTGGGGCGAGCGTGGCGGTAACGCTGCAGAGACTGGGCTGTGACGTCGCCGCTGTCGACCAGAATATGGAGCGTGTAAATGACATTGCGGATAAGGTTACGTATGCGATGCAGGCGGATATCGGTAATCCCGAGCTTTTGTATTCTTTAGGAAGCAGAAATTTTGACGGGCTTGTAGTGGCCGTCTCCGAGAGTATGGAAAGCAGTATTATGGCGACGCTTGTTGCAAAGGAGATAGGGATTCCCTATATTCTCTGTAAAGCCCGCGACGAAAGACACGCGGAGGTGCTTCGGAAAATCGGTGCGGATGCGATTGTTTTTCCGGAAGAGGAGATGGGGAAGCGAATTGCAAAAAATCTTTTGTCTGCAAATCTGGCAGACTGGATTGCTTTGTCTCCGGACTATAGTGTTGTGGAAAGTCTTGTACCGAAAGAATGGATCGGGAAAACCCTGAAAGAATTAGAAATAAGAAAAATTCATGATATTAATGTGATAGGAATTAAAGAGGGCGAAAACATTAATATTACGCCGGATCCGAATATGCCGTTAAAACAGGGTATGATATTAATGATGCTTGGAGCCAATGATAAATTAGAAAAAATATAGTGCTGAAATGGAGAAGATGTATGACATTATTGGAAGAGGAACAGATACATGGGGAAAAAGAAATAAAAAGAAAAGGCGGGATAATCCGGGAGTATGTTCCGATTCTGCTTATCGCGGTTATTCTTTCCTTATTTTGCAGTAAGGTTTTGATTGTCAATGCCCGCATTCCGTCCGGCTCTATGGAGGATACCATTCATCCCGGCGACAGGATTATCGGGTTTCGTCTGGCATATTTATGTGAAAAGCCCGAGAGACAGGATATTGTATTATTCCGGTATCCGGATGATGAGTCCCAGATTTTTATAAAAAGGATTATCGGACTTCCGGGAGATACGGTTCGGATTGAGGACGGAGAGGTTTATATTAATGATTCCGAAAAGCCCCTGAAAGAGACCTACTTAAAAGAAACTATGGAGGGGAGCTTCGGGCCGTATGAGATTCCGGAGGACAATTATTTTGTAATGGGTGATAACCGGAACAATTCCCTTGATTCCAGATATTGGGAAAATCAATATGTTGAGAAAAAAGCGATTTTGGCAAAAGCGGTGTTTCAATATTTTCCCAGGATATCAAAAGTGGAATAATAACAGTAAGAATAATTGAATTTTTTAACAATTATAGTATAATATTGTTAGAGAAATGACAGACAAAGGAGGATATCAAATGTTAAATGCAGCTTTAGAAATGGTGGGAGCATTTCTCCCGGTTATTGCAGTAGTGATTCTTATCATTCTTATTCTCATAACAGGATATGTGAAAGCTTCGCCGGATACGGCATACATAATTTCAGGTCTTCGCAAACAGCCGAAAGTTTTGATTGGTAAGGCCGGAATTAAAATACCGTTTCTTGAGAAGAAAGATGAATTAAATCTGCAGCTGATTCCGATTGATGTAAAAACATCCAGTGCAGTGCCTACGGCGGATTACATCAATATCCGCGTGGATGCGGCCGTCAATGTAAAAATCAGCGACAATGAAGCCCGGCTTGCTCTCGCAGCACAGAACTTTTTAAATAAGCCCGTGGAATATATCGCGCAGGTTTCCAGAGAGGTTCTGGAAGGTAACATGCGTGAGATTGTCGGTAAGATGAATCTGGAGGAGATGGTATCCGACCGTCAAAAATTTGCGAATCTGGTAAAAGAAAATGCGGAGCCAGATCTCGCGTCAATGGGACTGGACATTGTAAGCTTTAATGTACAGAATTTTGTAGACGGCAATGGGGTAATTGAAAATCTAGGTGTGGATAACATTGTAAAAATCCAGAAAAATGCGGCAATTTCAAGAGCCGAAAGTGAAAAGGAAATTGCAAGGGCGCAGGCAATTGCAAAAAAAGAGGCCAATGACGCTCAGGTAAGCTCAGAGCTTGAGATTGCGAATGCAAAAGCGAGGGCACAGAAAGAAAAAGCCGTTGTTCAGGCAGAGGCCACAAGGGAATCAAAGGAAGCGGAAATCAGCGCGGAAACTCTGATTGCGCAGAAGGAAAACGAGCTGGAGATCCGCAAGGCAGAGCTTCAAAAGGACGCGGATACGAAAAAGGCGATGGCGGATGCAGCTTATCAGATTCAAAAGGAATCAGAGCGGAAAACCGTGGAGATAACAACGGCAGACGCGAACCTTGCAAAACAGGAAAAAGCAATTATTTTAAAGGAAAAGGAAGTAGAGCTTACGGAGCGGAGCCTGGAAGCAACCGTAAAGAAGCAGGCGGATGCTGAAAAATATGCGAAACAGCAGGAGTCTGACGCAAAGCTTTATGAGGTGCAGAGAAATTCCGAGGCGCAGCT
>CAMNRH010000015.1 GCA_946552115.1 uncultured Lachnospiraceae bacterium | reverse complement strand
TTTTCAGAAAGTTTTTTCTAATAATTGTGTCTACTTACTTGACTATGGTTCAATTCAGATTGCTTTTTTATAGTTATTTTCCCCAAATGATGTCTTTATTATATCACTTTCCATTTCACTCTGCTACTCAATTATAAATGCTTATCCTTTCTTATTCCCAACAACTCCATCACCTCCCACATATGCCGACACCCTAACAAATACATCTGTATCTTTTCCATATCATGCCACAAAAAGCAATTTGTACTATATTTCTCCTTTTTTTCAGCATTTTGCCTCATAAATTTTCCTCCAATTAATGGTAAAATATCCACAGACGAAAAAAATACTTTTCAGGAGGCAGAAGATACATTATGGGAATTGTATTTAACAGCACAGCAAAAACGATTACGCTGCACACGAAAAACACATCCTATCAGATGAAAACAGGAAACCTGGACTACTTGCTGCACCTGTATTACGGGCCCTCCATCCGCGATACAGACATGTCCTATCAGATTATGCAGTACGACAGGGGTTTCTCCGGGAACCCATACGAATCCCGGGACGCCAGGACATTTTCACTGGACGCCCAGCCGCAGGAATTCAGCACACAGCAGCAGGGAGATTTCCGCACCCCCAGTATTGAGGTTGTGAACAGCGACGGAAGCTATTCCTTTCATGGAAAAGCCGTAAATTATAAGATTATAAAAGGAAAATACAATCTGGACACGCTTCCGGCTGCATTTGCGGCAGACAAAGACACGGCGGACACCCTTGAGGTCGTTCTGCTTGATCGCGTAAGCAATGTAGAGATTACGCTTTTATACGGGGTATTTGAAGAAGCCGATATCATTACGCGGGCCGTAAGGGTTAAAAATCTTGGAAGCCGTTCCATCCGTCTTAAAAGAATTATGTCCGTATGCCTTGATTTTTTAAATGGCGCAGATATGGATTTGGTAAGCTTTCCGGGGCGATACGGACAGGAGCGTCAGGTGGAAAGACAGCATATAAACCATCACATCCATACAATCGGAAGCGTCCGGGGCTCCTCCAGCCACCAGCAAAATCCCTTTGTGATCCTCTGTGATAGAAGCGCTACCGAGGATTACGGAAAATGCTACGGCTTTTCGCTGATGTACAGCGGCAACTTCCTTACGGAAGCTGAACTCGATCAGTACGACCAGCTCCGGCTTGTCATGGGAATTCATCCGAGGCAGTTTGTCTATGAATTAAAACCGCAGGAGGTTTTTGAAGGTCCTGAGGTTGTTATGGCCTTTACCGAACATGGCTTTACCGGACTTTCCCACCTCTATCATGATTTCTACCGGACGAATCTGTGCAAAAGCAAATTTGTAACAGAGGTTCAGAGACCGGTTCTCATTAACAGCTGGGAAGCTGCGTTTATGGACTTTGACGACGTAAAGCTTGTAAATATAGCAAAAGCGGCAAAAAACATGGGCGTTGACCTTTTTGTCATGGATGACGGATGGTTTGGAAAGCGGGATGATGATAACAGCGGACTTGGCGACTGGTTCGTAAATGAAAATAAAATTAAATGCGGCCTTCACAGGCTTGTAGAGCAGATTAACGGTTTGGATATGAAATTCGGCATCTGGTTTGAGCCGGAAATGGTATCCGAGGACAGTGATTTATACCGCGCCCATCCCGAATGGGTTATGCAGATACCCGGACGCCACGCGGTGAGGAGCCGCAACCAGCTCGCGCTTGATATGTCAAGACAGGATGTGCAGGATTATCTGATTGAAAAGGTAAACGCAATCCTTGATAACGCAAATATTTATTATGTAAAATGGGATATTAACCGCTCTCTCGCCGATATCTGGTCAAATAAAATACCCGCCGAAAGACAGGGCGAGGTATACCACCGCTATATCCTCGGTCTTTACCGTGTCATGGACAACATTATTAAAACTCATCCGGACATCCTGTTTGAGGGCTGCTCCGGCGGAGGCGGGCGTTATGACGCAGCTATGCTCCACTATTATCCGCAGTACTGGGTCAGTGATAACAATCACCCCATCGACCGGTTAAAGCTCCACTACGGGACCTCTTTCGTATACCCGACCTGCACGATGGGCGCACACATTTCCGACAGCGGAAAATTCGTTCCTCTTGAAACAAAAGCAATCGTTGCCATGTGCGGAACCTTCGGCTACGAGCTGGACGCGACACAGCTTAATAAAAAACAACAGAAAATCTGCAAAAAACAAAGTGATTTATTCCGGAAATACTACCACATCACCTTTAAAGGTGATTACTACCGCCTGACAAATCCTTTTGAAGACGGGAATTTTACCGCATGGATGCATGTGACAAAAAATAAAAGAGAAGCTCTTGTAAGCGCCGTCGTGACAAACCTTACCTGCAACGGGCCGCAGGAATATATAAAGGCAAAAGGGCTGAAACCCGATACTTTTTATCGAATCAACAAAGAAAAAACCGTTTACTCCGGAGCGGCGCTTATGAATGCAGGAATTCCGATTCCAAGAGAGGTGCCGGAATACAGCGCTTTCCAGTTCCATCTGAAAGCAGTAAACAAGCAGTAACACATCCAAAAATTATGAGAAAAACACGGGGCTTTTCAGACAGCAGGATAAAATCCTCTGCCTGAAAAGCCCCGTGTCCTCTAAAGCAATATCGAATTAAATACCGCAAAAACAGAAGCCAAATACCATCTTCTTACTTACGTCCAGCAAATATTCCGGATGTGTAAGCGCTCCCCAGCTATCGTCTCCCGCAATACCCATCTGGCCCTTTGCGGCGCGCACTACGGTATAATGCACTTTAGGAAGCTCATACGGATGCATGGCGTTTTCCAGCTCATGCGGCGTATACGGAAGTGCCGAAAAACTCATCGGGCCATTTTCAGCCGTCATAAAAAAGCGCATTCCCCTTCCTTTTCTATCCGTAACCTCCGCGTATCTTACCTCCTCCTTATTGCCGCATTCCTGCGGAACAAGATATTCCGCCATATTATCCTTTACAAGGTTACAATAAATACCAAGCTTTGCGCCCCGTTTACGGTCCGCATAGGTTTCCGCCGGGCCAAGCCCGTACCATTTTACATGGTCATAATCCGCGCTCAGCTTAAACAGCATCCCGAATTCCGGCATATCCCCAAGCTCCTTTACCGGGTCATAGGATAACGTTGTTTTTACGCATCCGTCGCCGAACACCTCATAGGTCACCTGACACTCTGCTTTCGGTGTTGTATTGAGACGATAGGTGAAAATAACGGAAATGCTGCGTTCATTTTCTTTCATCACCGGACTCCCGGAAACAAGGCTCTCACCTTTCGCCGGTTGATGAGACAGATACATGCTGGCGATTTTCCACTGCGCATAACGGGCCGGCATCTGGTTCCCGCAGTCATTATCTACCGGCGCACGCCAGAAATTCGGCTTCGGCATCGTCTCAAGCATCTCTTTTCCTCCATATTTATAGGAGACAAGCCCGCCCGACAGCAGCGAAAACATCACCTCAAAATGCTCTCCTCTGACGCCGATGTTATGCTTGCTTCTTATAACCGTAACTTCCTTTTCACAGGGCTTTTCCATCCTTTCCACCTGATAGACATACTGCCCGAACGCCACCTCATGTCCTCTGGCCGCCCAGATGGTATCCTCCTTAAGATGAAATGATACCGTAACCGCATATTCACCGGGCAAAGTCTCCTCCGGAACCGGAAGCCTGTAAATTTCCTCGCTTAACGGCTTCACATGGGTTTCAAGCGCCGCTTTTCTGATGGTCTCCCCGTTTCTTTCCACGGTCACACGGCAGTCATAGATATCTGTATTTACAAACAAATTTTTATTAATAATTCTGACGTCCGTTTCTCCTGCCTCCGCAGCGATATTTTGGTAGTTGAACTTCACCTCCTGCATCTTGGGCGATTCCTCTCTGCTGCCGTAGACAATCCCGTTTCCGCTGAAATTATAATCTGTCGGGCGTTCCCCAAAGTCGCCGCCGTAAGCCTGAAACTCCTCCCCATAGCGGTCTTTCTTATAAATAGACTGGTCAATATAATCCCAGATAAAGCCTCCCTGATATAACGGCTCCGTATCTGTCAAATCCG
This sequence comes from uncultured Lachnospiraceae bacterium, assembly GCA_946552115.1. Taxonomy (GTDB): domain Bacteria; phylum Bacillota; class Clostridia; order Lachnospirales; family Lachnospiraceae; genus CAPEBR01. The sequence goes on along the minus strand of CAMNRH010000015.1, from coordinate 71,744 downwards.
TATATTTATGCATTGCCCCACAGGAATTTCCCATCGCATGGCTATATTCACAGCAGATAAACGGTTTGCTTCTGTCCTTAGATAAAAATTCCTTAATCTTCTCCACCGGCGTATACATCTGACTCTCCATATCGCTCGTATCGTTGTATCTGCGGTCATTAAAGACTCCTTCGTAATGGACTAGCCGGGTTGAATCAAGCTTTCTAAAAAGCTCGGACATCTCATATATATCCTTTCCGCCGAAAGACTCGTTCCCACAGGACCAGATTAAAATCGACGGATGATTCTTATCTCTCTGGTAAACGGAATTCACGCGGTCCAGCATCATCGCAAGCCACTCCGGCCTGTCGTTCGGCACGATTTCCGAAAAATCATCCGTTTCCTTCGCAACATCCCAGCTTCCATGTGATTCCAGATTTGTCTCGTCGATCAGATAGATGCCGTATTCGTCGCAAAGACTGTAGATAAGCGAATCATCCGGATAATGACACGTCCGGATCGCATTAATATTATTTCTTTTCATTGTTTCCAAATCCTTACGAAGCTCCGCCCCGCTCACATGACGGCCGCCCGATGCGCTGAATTCATGACGGTTCACGCCCTTGAATACGATTCTCTTTCCATTCAGCATCATAAGTCTGTCTTTCATTTCAAAACGCCGGAATCCGACACGCTCCGGAATTATTTCCATAAAAGCTCCCGTCCCGTCATACACCTCAATAGTCAGATCATAAAGCTCGGGCTCCTCCGCGCTCCAAAGCGCCGGATTTTCTACCGTCCATGAACAGGAAGCTTTGATCCCAAGCTCCTTTTCCTCCTCAAATATAACCGCTTTTTCTTTCGCAAGGCGAAACAGGACTTTTCCGCCTGCTCTCTCATCCGCCGTCGTCTCAAGATCAACCGAAAGCTCTGCTTTCTTAAGCGTTACATCCGGAACCGCACGGATTCTCAGATCCCGCACATGAAGTTCCGGAACCGTATACAGATACACATCTCTGTAAATACCGGAAAAACGATAAAAATCCTGATCCTCACACCAGCTTGAGGACGTCCATTTAAACACCTGCACTGCCAGCTTATTTTCTCCGTCCTCAACATAATCCGTAAGCTCAAACTCCGACGGCGTAAAAGAATCCTCGCTGTAGCCCGCAAATTTCCCATTCAGCCAGAGAGCCAGTCCGCTCTCCGCTCCCTGAAACGAGATAAACAGCCGTTTTCCCTTCATTCGTTCCGGTACATGGAAATACTTTACATAGCTTGCAACCGGATTAAAATATTCTGGTATCTCCCCCGGATGAATCTCGTCATGCCCTTCCCACGGATACTGAACATTCGCATACTGGGGCGCATCATACCCTTCCATCTGAATATGCGCCGGCACATGAATATCCTCCCATGACTTACAAAAGTAATCCTTTCTTTCAAAACCCGGAACCGCACAATAATAATTCCTTGCATAGTGGAACTTCCAAAGCCCGTTCAGACTCTCCTTAAAGCTCTCATTTCCTGTTTCCGCATCTGCCGGGGACGCAAAATATCTGTGATCCGAATGTGCCGCAAGCCTCATATCACAAAAATACCGCGGATCCTTTACCCTGCCATAATCAAATGTATTCATAAAATTTCCTCCGTAAAAATCAAAAATCTTTTTCGATATTTCATAATCACTTTATCAATGTATTCTCCTCACGTCAATAAAAAAGATTCCGCTTACACCTTGTCCCGGATAAATATTGTGATATAATGTCTCATAGAAAAAAATAAAAGGAGCGGATAACAATGACTATTACTAACGACATTAAATATGTAGGCGTAAATGACCACGACATTGATTTATTTGAAGGGCAATACGTTGTTCCAAACGGCATGGCATACAATTCTTATGTAATCATGGACGAAAAAATCGCCGTGCTGGACACCGTTGACGCGCGCTTCACTCATGAATGGCTGGACAACATTCAGACAACCGTCAGCGGCAAAAAGCCGGATTATCTGATCATTCAGCATATGGAGCCGGATCACTCTGCAAATATCGCAAACTTCATGAAAGCATATCCTGACACAAAGATTGTGTCAAGCACAAAGGCATTTGCAATGATGAAACAGTTTTTCGGAACCGGCTTCGAGGACAGACAGATTGTCGTAAAGGAAGGGGATACTCTTTCCCTCGGAAAGCATGAGCTCTCCTTTGTTGCCGCGCCGATGGTTCACTGGCCGGAGGTCATCGTCACCTACGATTCCTATGACAAAGTACTTTTTTCCGCAGACGGCTTCGGCAAATTCGGCGCGCTGGACGCAGAAGAGGACTGGGCATGCGAAGCACGCCGCTATTATATCGGCATTGTAGGAAAATACGGCGCGCAGGTTCAAAATCTGCTTAAAAAAGCTTCAAACCTTGATATTCAAATCATCTGTCCGCTTCACGGTCCGGTACTTACTGAGAATCTCGGATATTACCTTGGACTTTACAATACATGGTCCTCCTATGGTGTCGAGACAGAGGGAATCCTGATTGCCTATACCTCTGTTTATGGAAATACGAAGAAAGCCGCGGAGCTTTTAGCTGACAAGCTTCGCGCCAAAGGCTGTCCAAAGGTTGTCTTAAACGACCTTGCACGCTGCGATATGGCCGAGGCCGTGGAGGATGCTTTCCGCTATGGAAAAATCATACTTGCAACTACTACCTACAATGCGGAAATCTTTCCGTTTATGCGCGAATTTATTACGCACCTGACCGAACGCAATTTCCAGAACCGCAAAATTGGTTTGATTGAGAACGGCTCATGGGCGCCTCTTGCCGCAAAGACAATGAAGAAAATGTTTGAAAATTCTAAAAATATTACATTTTCTGATACAACCGTAACAATTAAATCAGCTCTAAACGAGGAAAGCAGCGCCCAGCTTGAAGCTCTTGCCGAAGAATTCTGCAAGGATTATCTGGCACAGCATGATGAGACTGCAAATAAGAATGATTTGACCGCTCTCTTTAAAATAGGCTACGGCCTATACGTCGTAACCTCAAATGACGGCAAGAAAGACAACGGCCTCATTGTAAATACCGTATCCCAGGTTACCGACAGCCCGAACCGCGTAGCAGTATGCATTAATAAAGCGAATTACTCTCATCATGTAATTAAACAGACCGGCATTATGAACGTAAACTGCCTGTCCACAGAAGCGCCGTTTAAGGTATTTGAAAACTTTGGATTCCAGAGCGGAAGAAACGTAGATAAATTCGCAGACTGTGAGCCGCTTCGCTCCGACAACGGCCTTGTATTCCTGCCAAGATATATCAATGCGTTTATGTCTCTTAAAGTAGAGCAATATGTAGATTTAGATACCCACGGAATGTTCATCTGTACCGTAGAGGAAGCCCGCGTGATTTCCAATGTAGAAACTATGACCTACAACTACTATCAGAGCAACGTAAAACCAAAGCCGAATACCGAAGGCAAAAAAGGCTTTGTATGTGTCGTATGCGGATATATCTACGAAGGAGACGAGCTGCCGGATGACTTTATCTGCCCGCTGTGCAAGCACGGCGCCGCGGATTTTGAGCCAATCGAATAATCTGCCGCAAAATGGTGTATAAAAATACAGGTAACAATCAAAAGATTGCTGCCTGTATTTCTTTTATTCTTCTATGGTCTCTGGCCCATACCGCCTTCTAATGTAATGGTCTCACCGCTCATATACTTGAAATCAGGAGAAGCAAGCTGTACGCATACACGGCCGATTTCTAATTCGGAATCTCCATAGTGGCCTGCCGGCGGCATCTTAACATTTGCCTTAAAAGCATCCGGATATGCTTTCTCAAAATTCTCAAGCTGTGCGGTCCATGCAAGCGGGCAAACGATATTTACATTAATTCCGTCTTTCCCCCACTCGGTAGCCGCCACTCTTGTAAGTCCGCGGACCCCTTCCTTTGCAGCGGCATATGCACACTGCCCGAAGTTTCCGAAAAGTCCCGCTCCGGATGCAAAATTAATAACACTTCCCTTTGTTTCCTTAAGATACGGATGACACGCTTTCATATAATAGAACGTTGCATAAAGGCCTGAATAAACTGCCAGATCAAACTGCTCTGTCGTATGATCCTCAAGTGTTACGCCGGAAGCGGACGCCTGTGCATTATTAATAAGAACATCAATATGTCCAAATGCATCCATCGCCTGTTTCACAACATTTCCTACCACTGCTTCATTATCGGCTCCTGCCGAAACATCCGCCTGTACGGCAAGCACCTTAATGCCGTATAATCTCTCCAGCTCTTCCTTTGCATCCTCAAGCTTCTTTAAATTACGGCCTGTAATAACAAGATTCGCTCCTTCCTTGGCATAAGCTGTAGCAATTCCATATCCGATAGAACCGCATCTCCCGTCGCTTAATACAGAACGGCCTCCTCCTGTAATAATCGCTGTTTTTCCTGTTAAAAATCCCATTGGTATCTCTCCTTTCCATGACATATCCTCAGGATATATCCGCTTTCTAAAATATAATTCTATCATAGCACGTCCCCGTTTATAAAACAAGCTTCGAACGGAATGAATAAATTTTTTATATTTTGAAAATACTATTACATAAATGCTTATACGGAGGTTATTTATGGAAAACAAGGATACGATATGTCTGCTTCAGGAATGCGATGCGGGTACAAAAATGGCTGTAGCTTCTATCGACGAAATTCTGGAAAAAACACAGGATGATAAGCTGAAAAATATACTTACCGACAGCAGGGCCGAACACCTGAAACTTGGGGACGAGGTTCACACTCTCCTTACGAAGCACGGCGGCATGTATAAGGAACCGGGAGTCATGGCAAAGGGTATGTCCTGGATAAAGGCAAACGTAATGCTGGGACTTGACGACAGTGACAAAACCATTGCCGGCCTGATTACAGACGGATGCGATATGGGTGTCAAATCGCTGCAGAAATACCTGAATGAATATGAGAATGCGGACCATATCTCAAAGGGAATCTGCAAAAAACTGATTTCTACCGAAGAAAAGCTCTCGAAAGAGCTTCGGGAATATCTCTAAAGCAGCAACAGCAAAAAGCACAGGGAGAAGCACTTCGCTTTCCCCCTGTGCTTTTTGTAACGGTCATTCAAAACTACTTATCTTTTTTTTGCGGTATCAGAAAAATAAACACCAAAGAACTGATAAGCAGCATTCCCGGATAAAAAAGATTCGGAATAATATCAAACGCCGATATCTCAAATCCCAGCTCATTTGCCGCAGAAATCGCCACCAGCATCTGCGCACCGTAAGGAATCACTCCCTGAAAAATACAGGAAAATGTATCAAGAAGCGACGCCGCTTTACGGGGTGAGATATCATATTCCTCCGACATCTCCCGCGCAATCGGATTTGCCATAACAATCGCTACGGTATTATTCGCCGTCGCAATATCCATAGCTCCAACCAGCACTCCCATCCCAAGCTGTCCGCCTTTCTTTCCTTTAAAAATATGGCGGATTGCCGAAAGAAGCGCTTCAAAGCCGCCGTATTCCCGAATCAGAGAGCACATAGCCGCCACCAGAATTGCCACCATACACGTCTCAAACATGCCTGACACACCGGAGCCCATATTGGCCAAAAGCTCTGTCGGCGCTGTCTGTCCCGTCACAAGCATAATCACAGAGCCGGACATAATTCCAACTAAAAGAACAACAAATACATTAATTCCCATAATACCGCCGATTAATACAAGGACATACGGAATAATCTGCACCAGATTATAATCATGGACAACCGTCCCGCTTAAAGATGTCCGGAACGACAAAATCAAAATCAGCACCAATGTAACAAGCGCCGCCGGAAATGCAATACCGAAATTTTCCCTGAATTTATCTTTCATCGCGCAGCCCTGTCCATTACACGCTGCAATCGTAGTATCCGAAATAAAGGAGAGATTATCTCCGAACATCGCTCCTCCCATAACTGCTCCGATACACAGCGGCAGATAAAAGCCCGAAGCCTGCGATACCGCTACCGCAATCGGCGCAATCAATGTAATCGTCCCGACAGAAGTCCCCATAGCCGTAGACACAAAGCATGCAACCACAAACAGCACCGCAACCGCAAATCGGGCAGGAATCAGTGAAAGCATAAAATAGGCGACGCTTTCCGCGCTGCTTCTTCCCACCACTCCTACAAAGGAGCCTGCTACAAGGAAAATCAAAAGCATGGTAATAATATTTTTATCTGCCATCCCTCCCGCCATAAGCTCGAGCTTATCATCAAATCCCACCTCATCGTTTTGAAGACAGGCTACTAAAATCGCTGCAAGAAACGCAACTACTATCGGGATATTATAAAATCCCATTGGAATTTTGAGTACATATTCAAATAATATTCCAAGTCCCAGGTACATCACCAAAAATACGCCGATTGGCAATAGCGCTATCGGATTATTCTTCTTCATCTTTCATTCCCCCTAAGTACATTTCCTTAACTCTATCACGTAACAGAACAAGCCGTCAAGTAAAAAACAGATAGGGAAAACTCCCGCTGTTATTTTAAAACAAATAAATAATTCCGGAAAGCTTTTCTGCCGCGAACATCACCGCTATCATCATCATACCCGCAAGGGACAGAAGCTTTCCTGCTTTCACACCCGGAGCATGATAGGTAATCTGAACCTCATGCTCCCCTTTTTTTATTTTAAATCCCAGAAATGCCGTATTTACCCTTTCCTTTTCCACCGTCTTTCCATCCGCCTGTATTTCAAAATTCTCGTCATACGGAATAGAAGTAATAAAATACCCCTGCTCTTCCATCTCTATATCCCCCGCAATTACACTCCCTTTCGTCCTCTCCATATCTACCCGGAATTCCGCCTGACAAAGTCTGCCCTTTTCCCCGGATAGCGTCCCCACAAAGCACCTCACATCGGAAATCTCATATTCTCCCCTTCCAAAGGTAACCGGAACCTGGTTCTGTCCTTTCTTAAGTAACGCTGCATACGTGAATTCTGTATTCCCATTGTAGTAAAAATGCCTGTCTGAGGTCAGCTTGTTTCTGATTCCTGACACGTAAATTTCCACATCCTTCGACGGTTTCAGATTTTTTACATGAAACTGCAGAAATAATACTTTCTGTCCTTCATCACATCCGTCCTCCTCCGCACCTTCTTTCCCGTCTGCATCAGCAAAATTTATCAAAAGCTCTTCTTTTCTTTCCGCTGATATTTTTTTCGGGAATTCCACAGGCGTCTCTTTCACACTGCTCTTTATGTCAATTTCTGAAGAAAACCGGGAACCCTTTTCGCCGCTGTTTTCCTCCACCACCGCATATTCAAGGAGTGCAAGCTGATTATAGGGAAATTCAAGCGTCTGATACTCTTTCTTCCCTATGACCTTATTCGTCGCATACGCAATCGGCAGCGCATCCTCATTCTCACACAGCTTCCACCCCTGCCGGCTCTCTACCAGGCGGTATCCTGCCGGCTCCTCTCTTGAAATCACATATCTGACTCCCATAAAATCCTGATACAGCGGATTATGCAGCGACGGCTGCATAAGAAAATTCCGGTAGGGCTCCTCTACCTGAAAGGATGCCTGTCTGAATTCCTGATAGTCTTTATTATACGAGGATGAGTAGATAGACGATATATACTGTCCCATATCCCAAATGCGATTAAGATTTGCCGCGTTTTCCTCATCCGTTCCCATTTGCTCCGTCCGGTAAAGGCCCTTTCCTTTCTCTGCCGCTTCTTTTACTAATTTCTCAATATCCATATCCGTTACATCTCTGTAAAACTCTCTCTCCACGGCCCCTCCTGCCCCCATATTAAGGTCCAGGCTACATACCATAAGAATAAGAATCGGCGGCAGAAGTAATATCAAAACATTTTTCTTACTATAACGCTTTTTTCTCTGTTCTCTTTGAAACAGGAAAAAACAAAGAAGCGTCACTGCGCCGTCCAAAATCAAAAGCTCCTGATATTTCCCGCGGGAGCCCTGACCCCATTCCATACAGACAAATAATATGCAGGCCAGACAGGGAAACAGCCTGCTCCATGCTCCCGCGCGCGTTTCCCTTTCCTCTTCCATATTTTTAACATAGCAGGCAAAAATATAGCATAGCAGCGGAAGAAACGGTATCATTACCTTATCCCTGATATACAATCCCCCGTTCATCAAATAAGCAAATACCGGCACAGTCAGAATTACCGTACAGCCCCACGCGAGCACCCGCTCATAACGCTTCCCGGAAAACAGCATTGATACAAGCGCCGTAAGCGCAGACAGAGTCAGGCCGATTCCATAAGGGGAATACAAAAACCGGCCGGAGGAAACATCCGGAAGAATTAAATCTGCCGCCGAAATATCAGACGCACCGCTCCCTCTGCCTGCAAGCGCCGATACGGTCGGTATCAGCAGCACACCGCCAAGCATTACCGCAAGCAGAAAAGGAACTGCAAATCCTGCGCCCTCTTTTACGAATTTTTTAAGCTCCAAACCTGTTCCTTCCTTCTCAAGATTGTACAAATACCTGTGCATTCCATACAACGCAAGCGCCAGCATACCGCCGATACTAAAATAGAAGCTCGTCATAATCATAAGAAAAATACTGGTTCCAAGCATTCCAGAACATCGAAAGCCCCTTTTCCCCTGGGTTTTCTGTCCGTCAAAATACTTGTCCACTCCCCAAAATCCCATGCACAGAAAAGGCATATAATTGACAAACATAATCTGATGCCAGGAATGATAAATCATTGGCCCCGAAAGTAAAAATATTACGGCTGTGCAAAATGAAATTTTTCCCCCAAGCTTTCTTCTGCGAAGCCACCCATATAAAAGAGCTGCAGAAGATACAAGACAGAAAAACTGCACCGCCATCATATAATCTGACATCTTCACAAAGGGCAGAAGATAAGAAAGCAATACAAAAGGGCTGTACAGGCCATAATACGCAAAATGATAAATATTCTGCCCTCCTCCAATATTGAACGCAAACTCCGGGAATAATTCTCCGGTTTCATAAAACTGTTTCCGAAAATAATCCGGCAGCACACTGTGCTGACTAATCCAATCCACTTTCGCGCCAAATAATCCGAAACGTAAAACGAACAGCCAGACAAGCAGAGCCGTCAGTGCAAACAGCACAGCAAAGCTTTTCGCTTCCCTATACCGAAACCTTTTCATGTGTCCTTTCATCCTCCTCGCTGGAATCCTTTAAAATAAAAATAGGTCTGTGCTTCGTCTCAAGATAGGTTTTTGACAGATACTGCCCTACAATACCTGTACAAAAAAGCTGAATTCCGCTCACAAGAAAAATAATACATGCCAGCGACGGCCATCCGGATACCGGATCGCCCCAGATTACAGTTCGTACAACAATCACCAGTATCATAAAAAAAGCCAGTATACAGAACAGAACTCCAACCACCGCCGCAAGAGACAGCGGCGCTACCGAAAATCCTGTAATCCCCTCCAGTGAATATAAAAACAATTTCTTCACCGTCCATTTCGTCTCTCCCGCACAACGCCCCACATTCTGAAACTCCAGCCATTTTGTCCGGAAGCCCACCCATTCAAAGATTCCTTTCGAAAATCGGTTATATTCGCTCATTCCAAGCACAGCGTCCACCATTTTGCGCTTCATAAGCCGATAGTCCCTTGCGCCGTTTACAATCTCCGTCTTTGATATACGGTTCATAAATTTATAAAAGCTCTCCGACAAAAAGGAGCGTATCTTAGGTTCACCGGTTCTTGTAGCGCGCCTGGTTGCTACGCTGTCATAAGCTTCCTCCTCCAGAATCCGGTACATCTCCGGCAAAAGTCCCGGCGGATCCTGAAGGTCCACATCCATCGTCGCCACATAATCCCCCTGTGCATTTTTAAGTCCCGCATAAAGCGCCGCCTCCTTCCCGAAATTTCTGGAAAAAGAGAGATACTTACAACGCCTGTCCGCCTCACAGAGGCCTTTCAGGACAGCAAGCGTCCTGTCCGATGAACCGTCGTCCACGAACAAAAGTTCAAACTCTGTTCCGGGCATTCGCCTCATTACCTTGCACATTTCGCTGTAATACACCGGCAACGCCTCTTCCTCGTTAAAACACGGAATTACAACACTTATCTTTCTCATTTTCCACACCTCCGGTATTATTTTTCCGAAATATTATAAATTTGCTGATTACATAATTGAAAATAATTACAACAGCCTGTATCAAACCTTTGCTCCAAAAATCAGGGATACCTGTATATTCAATGAGGAACCATACGCCAAAAAATTCGATTCCAAGCGTCCCCATGCGCATCCCTGCAAAATTCAGAAATTCTGCCGCCATTTTTTTTCTGTCCGTATCTGTAATTTTAAAGACCCAGAAGCGATTCACAAAAAACGCAAAGAAAACCGCCGCCGCAATAGACGCCAAATTCGCCGCATTTACGGAAGTCCTCCAGATATATCTGAAAAACGCGAATACAATAAGATTCACACCTGTCGTCAGGCCTCCGAAAAAAAGATACCGGACCGACTCCCTCTCTGAAAATTTTCTGAAATGTTCTTTCATTTATCTGCGATCCTCCTTAAGCCTGTCCCGTTTAATCATATATCTTCCCGACAATTACATACTTTAATCCATAACTCTTAAGAAATGCCTAAATTATATCTTAAGAATTATTAAGATACCACACGGATTCTTTATAAATCTGTTATGATAAGTACAGCTTATTTTACAGGAGAAATCATTGATTATGAAACAATCACATATATTAACCGTTGATGATAATTCAGAAATCCGGGAAATTATACGTATTTTATTAGAAAATGAGAATTTTAAAGTAACAGAAGCTCCCGACGGACGGACCGCATTGGAGGCTCTTAAAAAAGAAAGCTTTGATTTGATTATCCTTGACATTATGATGCCGGAATTAAACGGATATCAGACCTGCCTGGAAATCCGCAGGCGCAGCAACGCCCCCATTCTCTTTTTAAGCGCAAGGACAAAGGACAGTGATAAAACACTCGGATTTTCCAGCGGCGGCGACGACTACCTGGCAAAGCCCTTTTCCTGTAATGAACTGATTAGCCGCTGCAAGGCGCTGATTCGCAGATATCAGGTATATAAGGGAAAGGAGCCTGAAAAAAGCAACGGTTCAGAGGAGCCCTCCCGGCCAATTCTCTTCCACCACCTTACAATTGATGAAAACCGGGAAACCGTTCTCACCGACGGAAAATCATTGGAGCTTACCGATACAGAATATGCGGTGCTGCTTCTGCTCATCAAAAACCGCCGCCAGATTTTTTCTGCCGAACGGCTCTATGAGGCCGTCTGGAACGAACCTTACTATTACGGGGCAAACAATACCGTCACCGTTCATATACGCAATCTGAGGCTTAAGATAGAAAAGGATCCTAAAAATCCGGTTTTGATAAAAACCGTCTGGGGAAAGGGGTACCGCTGTGATTAAAAAAATAAAAAATGCAAAAATCCGCACTCAGTTTCTCTTTCTCATCCTGTGCACCGGAATGCTCTCCCTTGTCCTGTTTGAAATACTCTGGATAAATAAATGGAATTTCTCAAAAATTCTTACCGGCATTGATTTTTCACATACACAGCAGGCGGACATGGTCTTTATGAATTCCCTTTACAGGGCCGCGGAAAACTACGACATTCCTGCCTCCGAGGATGATACGGAAGCGGTTGCCGCACTGCAGCCTTTCCTTAATATGCCAGATCAATATACAAGCATCTATATATATGGAATGGACGACGGACTGTACCGGGCAGGGAGGTATGCCCCGATTATGGATCATGCAGGCTTCCGGACCCTTTTCGATTTCGGATATACGATTACAAACGGCGAAGGCGAGGAGTACAATGCGATTCCACTGAGATTCCGAAACGGAACCGCCCTGGTTATGATTTATAATTATCAACGTTTTACTTTTTCCTGTCCTTATTTTATCGGAGCCCTGCTTTTATGCGTTCTTCTCTTTATCAGCATTATTTTGTTTTTTTTAAATCGGAAAATGCATTCCCTCCAGACACTAAAAGCAGAAATTCTCACCATGTCGTCCGGCGACCTGTCACATCGGATACCGAACCTCGGCGGAGACGAAATCGGAATACTGGCAAAGGAACTGGACGGCTTAAGAAGCTCCTTAAATGAAACCATCCTGAAAGAACAGGAAAGCCGCAGGGCAAATCAGGACCTGATTACCGCGCTGTCCCATGACCTGCGCACTCCGCTTACAATTTTAAACGGATATCTTGAAATCCTGCTTCTAAAACAGAGCGGGGAAAAGCAGGAGGAATATCTGGAAAAATGTTTGAAAAAAACAGGGGATATCAAAGAACTGACAAATAAAATGTTCGAATACGCACTTGTATCCGAAGAACATGAAACACCGGAAATGGCCTGGATCTCCACAGATTTTATCGAACAATGCCTGATGGAAAACTGTGAATTTATAAGGCTTGCCGGCTTTCATCCAAAGCTTCATATGCATACTGTCACCGGTGTTCTGGAAAGCGATAAAACCATGCTGAAACGGATATTTAATAATCTCTTTTCCAATATTTTAAAATACGGGGATAAAAAATATCCTGTCACAATAAAGGGAACGATTGAGAAGCAAACCTTTATCCTTTCCCTGTCAAATTCGGTAAAACAGGAGCATTCCCAGGAACGAAGCGATAATATCGGGCTGAAAAATGTCCGGACAATGACGGCCCTTCTAAACGGATCCGTCTCTGCCGATATGACGGACCGTCTATTTACAGCAAGGCTCTGGTTTCCCTTACGGTAACCGGAGCCTTGTATATGTATTTCTTAAAGTTCATCCTCCGTCTATTGATCAGAGGTATAATCATCAATAATCAGAGGAATCTGCGACATCATATTATCAATATCCTCAAACATAGCGCTCTTTGTAGTTCCAAGCTTTTCCGCGCCCCTGATATGCCGCATAACCTCCTGATACCGCTCTTTCATCTGCCCAAAAAATCCGCAGAGCATCTGCAGGGCTGTTTTTGAATCCTCAATTACTTCTGAAATCTCATGATGTACCGTGTCGGCTCCTTCCGCAGAACGTGTAATCTCATCAAAGGTCTGATATGTCTCCTCTACCTTTTCAATACTTTCGCCCAGTGCCTTATGAGAAGTAGTAATATTGCCGTACAAATGCTCCGTCCCCAGTTCAACATCAGCAATACCGGCGTCTACCTCACCCGTCAGATCCTTAATCTCATCTGAAAGCTTTTTCACCTCAATCGCCACAACCGCAAAGCCCCGTCCCTGCTCGCCGGCGCGGGCCGCTTCAATAGAAGCATTCAATGCAAGAATATTCGTCTCATCGGCAAAGGAAACAATTTTCGTTGTACACCTCTTTATCTTTTCTACCGCCTCCTGCAAATTCCTAAACGTATCCTCCATCTCGTCAAAATATGCTTTTACCTGGACAGAACTGCTCTTAAGCTCCTCCACACTATCCTGTGCATGGGAAACCGCCCCGGCAATCGTATCCTTTACCGTTACAAACTCACCGGACACCTGTTCAATACTTGAAAAATGCTCTCCAAAATCCTGCAGCTTTTCCTGGAAATTCTCTGCCTCTGCAAGTACGCCTCCGAAAGAGCTTCCAATCTTACCTAACTCCTGCAGAGAATTCACTTCCTTTTGCACAATTTCTCCATGATAATCTTTCAGACTATTGATCACGTGCAATACCGGATACAGGCTCTTCTTCTCAAAATCACCTGCTGTTCTCTGCTTTTCCTTTTTAAAAAAAGTCATACCTCACTACCCCCCCCCTTATTCAAACACGACACAGGTCATAGACTGATTTACAAAACGATTATTATAATGCTCACCATATCCGACAAAGCCCGCATGTGCTCCCAGTTTTCTCATTTCTTCCAAATATTCTTTCATATAACCTTCCTGGGTAAATAAAAGATATCTGAACAGACAGTTTACTGAAAATACCGCCGAAATCTTTGGAAAATCACGCCGTATCATGCCGATCGTATTTCTGACAATTTCTTTATAATCTCCCAGCTCCAGCAGAACCAGCACATCCGAATCATTTACCTGACGAAAGCATGTCAAAGCGTCGCCGCTCACTTCCTTGATTGATATGATACAGGTATCGTCCCCGTTAAGCTTTCCAAAAGGATTCTTAAATGTCTGCGTCGTAATCTCCTGCTCAGTAACATGAAGAATGTCCTGATACACCTGCTTTGCCGGACGTCCGTTTAACGCGCCAATCTTATATTTCTGCTTATCCGTCCCTGATGCGATAAAACGATAATTCTTTACCTGATGATAAATATTTTCTTTATATGCCTTTACTCTACCGTTCTTGTTTTTCACCATGGCATATGCCACGGCATCTTTATATATTTTTCCATTCGCCGATACCATTCCGGCGTCTCCCGTCCCGCCTACCAGCGAAATATTCCTGCGTTTTAAGACGCTGTAAAGCGTAGTCAGCACACACGCGTCGTTTCCCGTACAAAAGTCAATACATATCGTATCCTCCTTTGAGCCGCCGACGCTCTTTACATCCCGCTCCAGACGCTCAATATATTTTACAGGCATAGTGGATATCTGCTCCAATACATTCGCTACCGCATGAACCCCCTCTGAAAACGCGATAACGCCCACACCTTTCTCTACAATTTTCGTATCATAGCTCATACCAATACATCCAATACTTGGCACGCCAGGATAGAGCGCCTCTAATTCCCTTACATGAGCCTCAAACTGCTCGCTGTTAGAAAACAGCAGCAGCATTTCCGGCCGTATAAATCCCCGGACCGCCTCCTTTAAATCGCCATGCTGACTGATTCCAAAATATTGTTTCATTGTAAAATCCCTTTCTTTCCGTTTATTCATTACTTTCCAACACAGCCACTATTATATGTTATCCCGACACAGCCCGTCAATGAAAAAAAGTAAACGATACAACACAATACGCCGCATAGATTCCAAGCAGTACAATTCCCTGAACCCTTGAGGCCCGTTTCCGAATCAGAGTGGGTACGACAAGCACCGCCATCACCAAAATCCCCAGCGGGATATCCACTCCCGTCGTCTGTTTTTCCAGCGGGATACCTTTCACTGCCGCGGGGATTCCAATCACCAGCAAAAGATTCAGCGTATTCGCCCCGATAATATTGCCAAGTCCCACATTTCCATACCCTTTCACAAGAGACATGACGGAGGTTACCAGCTCCGGAAGCGACGTTCCCAATGCAATAAAGGTAACTGCAATCACACGCTCCGGTACGCCAAGCGTCTGAGCAATCAAAATTCCGTTATCGACAAGAAGATTTGCCCCCGCATAAAGAAGAACCGCGCACAGCACAAGGATGAAAAGCTGTCTGGGTACAGAAACCTGACCTGCATCCTCTTCTTCCTCCTCCGGCCCGCCGGACACACTTTTTATATTCATATATGCATAAAAGCCAAACGACGCTATCAAAAATATTCCTGTCAGACGATTAAAGGCTCCTGTTAAAAGCCCCCATAGCTCCATTACCGCTATGATCACGAAGAAAAAAGTTCCCCTCCAGCCGATGGCGGCGGCGCTTTTGCCCGCCGGATGAATGGTCTGGGTCATTCCTGCAATCAACGCTGTATTACATATAACAGAGCCAAATGCATTTCCGGCGGCCACTGCTGCCGAGCCGTCAAAGGCCGCCGTCGTCGAGACAAGTATTTCCGGCAGCGTCGTACCAAGACTTACAATCGTCGCGCCGACTACAATCTGAGATATTTTAAGCTTTTTTGCAATGGCAACTGCCGCGTCAACAAACCGGTCTCCTCCGACACAGATGAGAATAAGACCCAACATAAATAACAAAACCGTAACCAACATATCGCATTTCCCTCTTTCCCTGATACTCTACGGACAGCCTCTTCCTGTTATATCCAGCTTACCAGTATTTCCTTTATCACTTTCATCTGCTCCGCCGTCTGCGGATTTGAATACGGAATTCTGTCAATCATCCGCTCCGCAAACCTCTGCTCTCTTATGATATCACGCGACACATCAAAATTAATATCAAAAAAATATGCAAGATACGACACCCAGTAATCCATCCGTGTCTTCCGTGTTTCCGAGCGGATAGACCGCCTCTTCGAAAACTGCTCCATAACCTCCGGCGTAACAGGCATCCCTCCCGCCTCCTCTGCTGAAGCTCCTAAAAGGATCTCTACAGAATCCTCGAGCTTAACCCGGCAGTTATCCAGCTTATCCGCGTCCCGAATGAGCTTTGCATGGAGCAGCTCCCTGTCGCCGCTTACGCCTGAAAGCATAAAATCACTATGCCTTGCAATCGCGGTACGGATAATTCCGTCCCACGTATCCTCCCTTACAAATTCACGTATCATGCCTTCCCCAAATAACAGCTCTACGCCGAACCGGGCATGATTCATCGTCTCCGGCTCAAAACTGTCAAACCGTTTCAGCTGCTCAAATCTCCCTATATCATGCAGAAGTCCGACAAGCTGCGCCAATTCCCTGTCCTCCCCGGAAAGTCCGAGCCTTTCCGCAATCTGCCCGGCGTATTCCATAACTCCATAGGTATGTACAATTTTAAGACGGACCTTTTCATCTTCTCTGTTATAACGCTTTAAATATTCCTCAAAGCTCTGTCTGGCGTAATTTAAATCCATATCCTCCCTCTCCCGTTCACAGCAGTCCAAAATAATCCTTATTCATTTTGACTATCTCTATAAAATTGAGTATAATACATTTTAAAGTAATATGTAAAGGAGTCAAACGTTATGAACATGAATTTTAACCAGCTTGCCTTACTGCAGCAATTAAAGGACGGGATTGATCGCTTCCGTATGAATCATCCGAAATTTCCATTATTTTTAAAGGCTGTATCACAGGAAGCGCTTAAGGAAGGGACTCTCATTGAAATCAACGTCGCCACACCGGAGGGAAAAACCTATTGCTCTAACGTACGCCTTAAGGCCGACGACATGGAATTCATTGAATCACTGAAGAATCTGAATACTCCTTAAACTCATATTGCAAAAATAAACTAAAGAGAGGGTTACAAAATGAAGCCAGTAAAGGAAGGAAAGGTACGGGAAATCTATGATAACGGCGACAGCCTGATTATGGTTGCCACCGACCGTATCAGTTGTTTTGATGTAATTTTAAAAAATAATGTAACAAAAAAAGGAACCGTTTTGACGCAGATGTCAAAATTCTGGTTTGATATGACACAGGATATCCTGCCGAATCATATGCTTTCCGTCGATGTGAAGGATATGCCGGAATTTTTCAGGAAACCGGAATTTGACGGCAACAGTATGATGTGCCGGAAGCTCGAGATGCTCCCAATCGAATGCATCGTACGGGGATACATCACCGGAAGCGGCTGGGCAAGCTACCAGAAAGACGGTACGGTATGCGGAATCCGGCTGCCGGAGGGCTTAAAGGAATCCGATCAGCTGCCGGAACCAATCTATACTCCGTCTACCAAAGCTGAGATTGGAGACCATGACGAAAATATCTCCTATGAACAGAGTATCACCCACCTGGAAAAATATTTCCCGGGCAGGGGAGAAGCGTATGCCGCGAAGCTTCGTGATTATACGCTGGCTCTTTATAAAAAATGCGCCGGCTATGCACTGGAGCGGGGAATTATCATTGCCGATACAAAGTTTGAATTCGGGCTGGACGAAAACGGCACGATTGTCGTCGGCGACGAGATGCTCACCCCTGACAGCTCGCGCTTCTGGCCGGCGGATACCTATGAGCCCGGCCACGGACAGCCGTCTTTCGACAAGCAGTTTGCCCGCGACTGGCTGAAAGCCCATCCGGACAACGACTGGACATTGCCGGAGGATATTGTAGAAAAAACCATCGGTAAGTATCTCCAGGGATACGAGATGCTGACGGGAGAGACATTAAAATAAGCGAGGTACTTAAAATGATAAAGGTTCAGGAATACAGAGGACACATCAGAAACTGGAAAGCTCTCTGCACAGAGCTTAAAATTTCCCCTTTCCTTTCCAGAGAGGAGCGGGAGCAGGCTATTCTGATAAAGGCATATGAAGCGTGGGGCTGTCATATGGCCGACCATCTGCACGGAATGTTTGCGTTTGCATTGTGGGATGAAGAGGAGCAGGCGCTTTTCTGCCTGCGCGACCAGTTCGGGACAAAGCCGTTTTACTATTACGTAACGGAGGACAGACGGCTCCTCTACGGCACGATGATTCGTCAGATTATGGAGCAGCCGGGATTTGTAAAGGAATTAAATGAAGACATGCTGCAGCTTTATCTGAGCTTAACCTATGCGGCAGGCGAGGATACCTTTTTCAAGGGAGTGAAAAAGCTTATGCCCGGACGCTACCTGATTTGGAAAAACGGGAAGCTTAAAATAACAAAATACTGGACGCCCTCCTTTCATCCGGATAACAGCAAATCCTTAGAGGAATGGGCGGATGAGATTCATACGACACTTGGGAACATTATGCCGGAGGTAAAAGAAAAAGACGAAGCGGCCGAGTCTTTCCTCTCCGGCGGAGTGGATTCCTCCTATGTACTGGCAATGTCCGACATACAGATGACGGATTCCTGCGGCTACGACGAGGAAAGGTTCGACGAATCCGGTCTGGCAAAGGAGACGGCCGGCATTCTGGGCCGCAAAAATTCACGGTGCCGCATTACGCCCGAGGAATATTTTGAAATCGTGCCCTATGTGATGTATCATATGGAACAGCCGTTAGGAGACGCCTCCGCTATTGCATTTGCAATTGCCTGCAAAAAAACAGCGGAGCATACGGGCATCTGCTATTCCGGAGAAGGCTCGGATGAATTCTTCGGAGGCTATAATATGTACCGGAACGCAGAGCGGTACGGAGAAAACCTGAAAACCTTTTACGTCGGCAATACAAACATTATGAAAGAGGATGAAAAACAGAGAATTCTTAAAAACTACTCCGAAAATATTCTTCCGATTCATCTCGTAAAGGAGATTTACGAGGAAACAGAAGGACTTGATCCCCTCACAAAGATGTCCGACGTAGATATTCAGATATGGCTTGAGGGAGATATTTATCTGAATGTAGATAAAATGAGTACCGCCGCAGGCCTCGAAATCCGTATGCCTCTTACGGACAGGAGAATCTTTGATATCGCCTCCCGTATGCCCTCAAAATACAAGGTGAACGAGGAGCAGAACAAGGTTGCGTTCCGCACGGCCGCCGCAAAGGTACTGCCGGAGGAAATCGCTTTCCGAAAGAAGCTCGGATTCATCGTACCTATCCGCATATGGATGGCGGACGACAGGTATAATCAGGACGTACGCCGGCTTTTCCGCAGTGAAACAGCGGAGAAATTCTTCCATGCAGATGAAATCAATGCAATTTTTGACGACTACGTCGGCGGGAATTCCGATAACTGGAGAAAGGTATGGACGATTTATACATTCCTCGTATGGTATGAGGAATATTTTGTAAAGCGATAAAAGAAAAAGGGAGACTGTAACGCATATCCGTTACGTTCTCCCTTTTTTGCCGTCTTAATCTTCCAATAACTCATCCTCCCTCACAGGGGGCTGTCCAATCCATGAAAAAGCCTCGTCAATATCCAGCGTCATCCTGTCCGCTTCCACAAAACAGGGAATCCCGATTCCCCCTTCCTCCCGGCAGATATCAAAAACCGCACTGTTGTCGCGCAGCTTTAAAAATTCCTTTAAATTCGCAGTATCCTTAATAATATCAATATACTCCAGATTCAGATTACGCTGTTTGTCAATATGCTTAAAATTCCTGCAGTTCACACATATGTCAGCGCCATATACTTTCATAATAATCTCCTCCTTTAACCCTGAGAATAACCGGACAAAAATCTCTTTGTCCTTTCCTCAGACGGATTTTCAAATATCTGTACCGGCTCTCCCTGTTCAATAATGCTTCCATCATCCATAAAAATGACATGGTTTGCCACATCTTTCGCAAACGACATCTCATGGGTTACAATAATCATCGTCGTATTGCTGTCCGCCAGCTCCTGAATGACCCGAAGCACCTCCCCGGTAAGCTCCGGATCGAGGGCTGAGGTCGGCTCGTCAAAGCAGAGAATATCCGGGTTCAGCGCAAGGGCACGCGCAATCGCGACGCGCTGGCACTGTCCGCCGGACAGCTGATGAGGATAATTATCCTTTCGGTTATCCAGTCCCATCTGCGAAAGTAAGGTCCCGGCAAGGCTGCGTATTTCCTCCTGAATCTCCTTTTTTCTCACTTTATAATCCGGCTGCTCCTTCGCCAGCAGCTCCTTTGCCAGCATTACATTTTCAAGCGCCGTATACTGTGGAAACAAATGAAAGGACTGAAATACAAGGCCAAAATGCAGGCGTTTTTTCCGGATTGCAGATTCCAGCTTTGTCGCGGCGTCATCTGCGTCAAACAGCGTCTTATTATTTACACGGATAATTCCTCTGTCCGGGGTCTCCAGAAAGTTCAGACACCGAAGCAGCGTCGTTTTCCCGCTTCCCGAAGAACCGATAATGGAAACGGCCTGCCCCTGTTCCAGTGAAAAGCTGATATCTTTTAATACCTCTGTCTGATTAAAGGACTTACAGATATGTTCTACTTCCAGAATTGACATCTCATCCGCCTCCTTTATCTGAAATAATCCAGCTTCTTTTCCAGCTGTCCAAGCAGCACTGTCAGCACGCCGTTGAAAATAAGATAATATACGGCTGTAAAAAACAACGGCCAGATAGCGCCGGAAATCCCGTGCGATCCTTTCATAAATGCCTGTCCGGCCCAGATAATCTCCTGAAGCGCGATAATACGCGCAAGAGAGGTATCCTTAACAAGAGTAATAATCTCATTTGACATCGGTGGAACAATCCGTTTAATCATCTGAAGCAGCGTAATTTTAAAAAATATCTGGCTTCTTGTCATTCCGAGCACAAGCCCGGCCTCTTCCTGTCCGATCGGCACACCCTGAATCCCGCCGCGGTATATCTCAGAAAAATAACAGGCATAATTCAAAATAAACGATACCGACGCCGCGAGAAAGCGTCCCGCTTCACCGCCGCCCCAAATCGGATTATGCAGTACCAGTCCGGGAAAATAATAGATGATAAGAAGCTGAATCATCAAAGGCGTTCCCCGGATAATCCACACAAGCAGCTTTGTCAAACAGCTGAGCGGACGAAAGCGCGACATAGAGCCAAAGGCGATCACAAGTCCCAGCGGAAATGCGCCGACGAGCGTTACAAAAAAAAGTTTTAACGTCTGTATAAAGCCGATGTTAAGAGAGCTGACAACTACCGGCATCTGTTCCAAAATCTGTTCCATAAAAGCTTATCCCTTGTTCCGTATCTACTGTTCAATAATGGCCGCCTGTACCCCGTATTTTTCCGCACATTCCGCCATACTTCCGTCTCCGAAAGCCTCCTTGAAGAAATCATTCAGAGCCTTTGCAAGGTCAGAGCCCTTGCGGAAACCGACTCCATATTCTTCACTGTTTAGCTGGCAGGTATAAGTAAGCTTGTCATATCCGGTCCCCTCTCCGACCATAGCGGCTGCCATAAGTGAATCAATAACTGCCGCGTCAGAAGTCCCGGCCGCAACCTCCATAAGAGCGTCCGCCTGTGTTTTTACAGATGTATAAGTAAGCTCAAGAGCGGAGATTTCCTTTTCTCCCGCACTTCCCGCCTCTACGGCAAAGGACAGATCCGAAAGACTGTCCGTATCCTGATACTTGTCCGAAACATCAGACGGTACAATCACAACCTGACCGTTGTTGCAGTATGCGTTGGAGCATTCCATAGAACCTGTCACCTCATCGGTAAGCGTCATACCGTTCCATACACAATCAATCGTCTTACCGTCAAGCTCCATAATTTTATTATCCCAGTCAATCTCTACAAATTCAACTTTTACACCGAGACTTTCTCCAAATGCCTTTGCCATATCTGCGTCAAAGCCGATCCAGTCGCCGCTTTCATCCTTATAATCCATCGGCTCAAAATCAGTGATGCCTACAACTAAAGTCCCCTTATCTTTCACATATTCCATATCGCTTTCCGAAGCGGCGCCGGATTTTGCATCCGACCCGGAATCTGAAGCCGAATCCGACTTAGAGCCGCAGGCTGATAATGATAAAACCATACTCATCGTTAAAATAATTGCAATTAATTTTTTCATGATACATTCTCCTCATACTTAATCTTGTGTCAGCGTCACGCTACCATATTAGCAGTTTACCAGACTAAAGTCAAGAAGATTTTACGTTTTCATAATCTATATTCCGTTTCATTCCACGCACGTATCATAATATTTTCCAAGCCTCTCTGACAACCCGTCAAAGTCCATATCCGAGACCTCCGAAAACTCCTCTGTCCCAAGTCCCGTATTCAATACCTTCTGAAGGGAGAGAAACTCATAGATAACCGGCTCCTTTTTATTCCCCAGCAGATTGTTCCGGATGGATTCTATCTTTGCTCTCAGACACAAATACTGATATTCCCTGTCAACATACTGCGTTTGATTATTCGGATGGGCATAGGAATAATGCTGTGTAGGCGTCAGCGCAATCAGATTTTCCGCAGAATCGGCAATGGCAGGGAATTCACTGGCCGGAAATATATGATGCATCTGCGTCGCGAAGTCCGGTATATGCCGGCTGTCATACAGCTCGGTTCTTCCGTCCCTGTACCTGTCGTTAAACCGCCGCAGATTCTTTTTCGCGCGGTTGATACAATAAACCGTCATCTTATCAGCATCCGCTTTCGGCAGATCTGCTTCATACTCGTCTCTTGTGGCTTCCTTAGGCTTTGCCGAGAAAACATCCCTCCAGTTCCTCTGATTGTACATAATCTTATCCTGCGTAATAATATCCTGGGACAGACGGCCTTTTTCTGTACCTTTCTTTTTATATTTGCAGGCCAGAGGATTTAAAACCTTGGTAAAAATACGTCCGCATTCCGTGGCTCCGTTAATCGGCGTATTTTTTATTGTAAAATCAGTAAAGGCTTTCTTTAATTTCCGAAAGCTTTCCTTATTCTGCTGTCTGAAGAAATCCTCGAACGCTTCATATATTCCGCTGTCCTTAAGCACCTTTTCAATATAAAGGCACAAAAATGTATAACAATTTCTCTCCCGGAAGCTTAAATATTCCAAAAGCTCCTGATTAACGATATGATATTGATAGCCCCGTCCTTCCCTTTCGCCGCGGATAATACCGGCAGCGTCAAGAAGCTTTATCGGCTGCCCAAAATATTTGTCATATTCATGCGTCGCTTTCTTTGCCGGATCGGGCTTACTGAATATGTCGCGAACATTATCCACCGTATAATCACTGTACCAGATATCCTTTACCGTAAAAGCCGTACATTCTTTACGCTCGGTATATTCTATAATGCAGTCTGACACGAGACACAAAACATCCATCGTACACTTTTGGTCTATCCAGCGTCCGTTACGCGTCTTTCTCACATCATAATCATGTCCCTCCAAAAAGTCGTATATCGTCTGATTTTTCATTACATCCTCCCTCAGTACTCCATAGAAAAATACACTTGCAGCATCCACATTCAGCGATCGCGTCTGATAGTTCCTCGCTATCTGATAAAATTTCCTGTATTCCACGGATGAAAAATACGCAAGCTGCTCCTCGCTCAGTTCAACCGGTTTCTTAGGAATTAATACCGCTACAGAACCGTTCACAATCACATTTCCCTTATTTCGCATCACTCTCGGCTTATATGTCATATTAGGCGTCAAATACACGCTCTCGTCTCCCACATATTTATACGCGTGCAGCCCTTTTGCCGCGGTTCTTTTTATGTAGGAATCATATCCCGGTATCTCTATCAGCTCTCTCCCATTGTCGCTGATATTCCGCGATTTCAGAACGCGCAGACAGTCTCCGTCCTTTTCCGGCATTGTGTTGGAATTGGTAATCTGCCTGTCCCGAAATACAGAAAACTCTCCGAAATACAGCTTTCCTGAAACCTTGTCAAAAAACTTGTCTCTGTAAATAATCCAATACGGATATGCCTTATCCATAATATATTTTTGCTTTTGTACCATCCTCTTTTTCAAAGTAATGGATTCTACTCTTGTATGATTTGGACGGCCCTTTGTATCAATAAACAGACAGATTGTCTCTACCAGCACGCCCTTAAACCCTTTTTCTCCGTAATCCTGAATACAATCTATCTTTTTTGAAGCAAGCAAATCCCTTGTCACAAGGAACTCGGGAGTATTTAAAAGAGCCTTTGGCGTAATCATGACGACATATCCGGCTACGGACATGGCCTTTTCCAAAAAAAACTCGAAAGTATTCGTCGTATCCTGATTCCTGTTATTTTTAAGATACCTTGCGGCGTCCTTTGCTTTTAGCTTTGAAAAGGGCGGATTCCCTATCACTAAATCGTATGTTTTCTCAAATGGATACAGCAGCGTATCTCCGCAGATATAATTCAGGCTTACATTCTCCGGTATCCCCTGTTTTTTTAACAGCAATTCAAGAATTTTCAGATTCTTTTCGTCAATATCTACGACGTCAATATAGAGCTTTTTTACACTTTCATATTTTTTAAAAACAAAGGGGAGAAAATTTCCCACTCCCACGGACGGCTCCAATATATGAAGCTCGTCTTTCTCAAATTCCGGAAGCTGCTTAAATATTTCATTGATGATAAACTTATTCGTATAATATGCCGCGTTATTTTCCCTTTTTGTATTGGCCAGCTCCGCAATTCTCGCAAGCGAAGCCTCGCCCAGATTAAGAGGATTGTCCGTAATAAAAGAAATAAGACTCCCGGCGTCCGCAAGCCCATACTCTTCTATCGTCCTGCCTGTCGCCGCATTCGTAATATGCTCCCGCTCCATAAAGCTCCTTATCCGGCATGCCATCTGGAAAAATACTTCCGTGGGCACCGCCTCCCCGATACTCTGGCGTATCTTTATCTCTTCTTTTTTTAACAGCGCTCTTTTCTCCTGCTCCCCAAGCTCATTCAGCTCTTCTAAGGAAGCCTCCACCCACCGGAAATCATCTGGTATTGTCATAATTCTCATAAGCTCACGGATGGAAAATACCCTGTCCTCCGCAGGGTGAACTGTATTCTGACTCGCAAGCTGGTCATTTCTCGTGTGGATACACGGAGCCGTCCTGTCCCAATACTGGCGGGTATATTTATCTCCGTTTTTCCGGATGTTCGGCACAATTTTTCCGTCGACAATCTTATGCGGACGTCTGCGTTCGTCTTCATTATCAAAAGCGGATTCGCCTTGCCTTAAATCATGAACCCATGCCCGCATTTCCTGCGGATAAACCCGAAAGGCATGATAAAAGTCAGTTTCACAGATTTCTCCCCATGAAAGCCCCGGCATATCGCCGATGACGGCTCTCAGGGTGCGCTCCGCCGTATAAGCGGGATATAGCTCTATCGGAGAGACGTACTCCGCCATCTCCAGACTCACGCCGATAACAACCGTACGGGTTCTTGATGAATTAGAGCCGTAATTTTTAAAATTCAGTATTCTGTCGGCAATAATATATTTTCTGCCAAGCTCCTCGTAAATCACATCCCCTATCGCTTTCACCGCGCCGTCCGGAGCCGTACAGCCTGTTTTCATAAATGCAGTCACATTTTCGAATATAAAAAATCTGGGAGCGATCTGCTGAATTAACTGTATGGACTCCACTACCAGACTGTTCCGGACAATTTCATCATCTGTTTTTTTATGATTGGCAACAGACATTCCCTGGCACGGCGGAGTCGCTATCAATACATCGACTCTGTCATTTCCCAACGCTTCCCATCTTTTTATTTCCGTAAATATTTTTTCTTTCGCGCTGTCGGAAGTTATATCCTCACAGATATATCCCGAATCAAATCTGCATTTCTTATTATATCTCTGAACCCTCAGCCGCCTTTCAATTAATTCATTCGTTGCAATACATGCAAAGCCTGCTTTCTTAAATCCAAAGCACCCGACGCCTGCGCAGCTGAAAAGACTGATATAAGTCAAGGTCTTGTCCTTTAACATTCCGGTATACCCCGCTTGCTGTTTATTATGAGTATCATTATATGACGCCAGAGGTCAAAAGGTCATGTATCACATGCGGAACAACCCGTGGCATCATGGGCAAAACATCTTTTGACCCCAACACTATTATATTCATTTCACAAAACAAATGCAAGCGCATTGTTTGAACGTATGTTTGTCAGAATCATGCTGCCATTCACCCATTCACGCGAACTCTCCCTTTACAAATACCCGAAATAACATTATCATAATAAAAAAGGCAAAGGAAGGATATATATGGATAACCGGACATCAAAGCTCTTAAGCATAACCAATAAAATCGGAAAGCTCTGCTTTTTGAATCTTCTGTACATTCTTTTCTGCATACCTGTCATTACAATCGGAGCCGCCCAAACGGCTCTGTATACCTGCATTTTTCTTGTAATTGACAATAACGACGGCTACCTGTTTCAAACCTTTCTTTCCGGCTTCCGGGAAAATTTCCGTCAGAGTACGTTTCTGTGGAGCGTGCTCTGCCTGCTGTATGCCTTTCTCGGCCTCGATATGTACTGGACAAAATTTCTGCCGGATCAGACTGCGCTGACAGTCTCTTCTATCCTCCTGATTCTGATTCTTTATCTGTATTTTCTATCCTGCCACCTTTTTGCTTTCTTAGCGCGCTTCCATATAAAAACACGCTTTCTTTTTAGAAGCTGCCTGATACTGACGGCAAAATACCTGTTTCTCACTTTCCTTCTTGCAATGATGAACGCCGCTGTTTTCCTGCCGCTTATTCTGCGCCCGTCTCTTTTCCTTTCATTTCTTCCTGCCATCGTATTTTTAGGTTTTTCCTGTGCGGCATATGTCAACGGCCGCATCCTGAATCATATCTTTATAAAAGAAGGCTTAATTGATAACCCGAAAAAAGAAACGCCGCATGACAGAGCATAACCCGTCATGCGGCATTTTCCTTTTTCCAAAAGCCTTTTATTCCCAAAAGCTTTTTAATGAGACAATTCTGATTTTATCAATAACTGCGTTTTTATAAGGAGTCGCGATCCAGCATTCTGTCTGTTCCTTTTCCGGATACACATTGCTTGTAATGCAGTGTCTTCCTTTATTAATATAAAGCTCCACCGTACTGTGGTCTACAAGAATCAGAATCGCAAGCTTTCCATCCTTCATTTCAACCCTGCAGTTCATCCTTCCCCGCCCGTACAAATCACTCCGGCTCTTGTCAAGGCTGACAATTCCCTGCAGTAAATCAACTGCAATGACAGTCGCTTTTTCCCCTTTTCCCAGCACTCCTATTTCCAAATACCGGGAGGTGATTTTTTCCACATCTATCTTAAGCTCCATCCGGAAGCTCTTTGCATCCGCCGGATACAGATACTGTCTCTGCGTCCCCGCCTCATAATTTTCATACTCCAGCGCTTCATCCTCCAAATCCTCAAATTCCCTGACCGGATACAGACAGATTTCATCGTTTTCACTCAGACTGACTACCCGGGGAAGGCTTAAGGTTCCGCGCCAGTTTTCCACGCCGGTCGGGCCCCAATTCTGGCACCACGGCATCCAAAGCCATCCATTCTGCCATGCAATCATAACACGGTTTCCATGCTCATCCAAAAAGGACTGCGGCGCATAGTAATCAAAACCTACATCCAAATTGCCCATCTTTTCTATCGTATAGCGGCCGCTCTCAAAATCCATACCGCCGACACAATACAGCGCCTTATTATATTCAGGATGATTCATGGGCGAGCAGGTAAGAATCCACTTCCCGTTAAGCTCAAAAAAGTCCGGACATTCCATCATCGTTCCAAGCTTCCCCTTTGATTCCAGTATCGCCCCTTTATATTGCCATTTGTACAAATCCTCCGACTCATAAAGAAACACTCTTCCGTCGCCTTCCGGATTCTCACTTTTTACCGTGCCCCCGACAACCATATACCATTTTCCGGAAGCCGAAAAAACCTTTGGGTCGCGAAAAGGCGCCAACGCTCCCTCAGGATGCCTGGAAATCAAAGGATTTCCCGCGTATTTTTCAAAATGGACCCCATCCCTGGAAGTAGCCAGACACTGTGTCTGATATAATTTATTACCATGTTTTGCCGAAGCCGTATAAAACAGATAAAGCAGTCCGTCCTTTTCAACCGCGCACCCGGAAAAGCATCCTCCCTCCGGGTCATTGTCGTAATCCCTGTCCGGCTCCAGTGCAATCGGCATATCTTTCCAATGTATCATATCTCTGCTGACAGCATGCCCCCAATGCATGGAAGCCCAGTCGCAGTTCTTTGGATTATACTGATAAAACAGATGATACCAGCCTTTAAAATAAATCAGTCCGTTGGGATCATTCATCCATGAAACCGGCGCGGTAAAATGGTATTTCGGTCTCCAATTATCATTCCCGCTGTTTTTCACACGGTCATTTACAACATATTCACTTAACATATTAATCTACCCTTACACCATCCGGATTCCCGAAAAGCACCTTAAGCTCCGTTTTCTTCTCGCCGTTTTCATCAATCGTCTGATGCCAGGTTCCCCATGCCTTTCCGTTAATCCAGAATGTGGAATAATTCTTTTCATTGATGACCGGCCTAAAGGACATCGTCTTTTTCACCATATCACACTGATAACCGGAAAGCTCCGGAATCAGAGAGAAGCTTGACATCGGCCGGATATAATGATGACCTGCTTCTGTTTCACTCCACGGACATCTCTTATAGCCGTCATAGCGGTCCCTGATTGCCCGGATAATCGTAAATGCCTCCTCGATCATCCCTTCCCGAATCATGTTGACAGCTACCGTATACTCGACGCCTGTCCACACCTCGTCGCAATAAGCGAACGGGAACCTCGGGCGGCCGCCCTCCGGCCATGAGCAGAGGACAAGCCCCGCCTCATCGTTCAGCGCGTAGGTGCGCTGTACATTCGGCACGTCATCCATACATTCTCTGAAATTATATTTGTAGATGGACTTTAGTGCTGTCTTTACATGCTCTTTTGGAAGTACATAGCCAAGTCCTGCCGTCTGTGCCATAAAATGGCCTAAAAGCTGATCGGTAAGGCAGCCCTTTCCGTACTGATAACGGTATGCGTCCACATCCTCGAGCTCCTGAATATAATACTTTCCGTTAAACAGCTTCTCATCTACCAGCGGAGCCGCTTTCTCATATAATGCCTTATATTTTTCCGCTGTCTCTTTCTTTCCCAGATGCTCCGCCATCTCGGCCACACCTTTAACCGCGCCGAGATAAATGGTATTCGTCATCGTATTCGGCCCGTAGAACTCAATATCATAGGTTACATGCTGTTTTCCGTCAAGCACGCCGTCTCCGTCCGTATCCCATTCTTTTATCGAATACTCTAACGCTTTCATCATGCTGTCCCAGATTCCTTTTAGGAATTCATCGTCTCCGGTATATTTCCATTCCCTGTAAATTCTTAAAATGGAGCCGAATTCTCCGTCGCATGCCGGAATCATATCCCAACGGCTTTCGCCCAGACATTTTCTTGCCCTGAACGGCATACACCCGTCTTCGTCCAGCTCCACGTTAAACTCCACATTTCTCATTGTGATTTCCAAATCCGGAAACAGACCTGCCACCGCGGTCGCATAATTCCACACATGATTGACATTGCCCTGTCCACATCCAACATAATCGCGGATTCCTTCCCAGCCCAGGAAGTTCCCGTTCTCAATCCGGAAGCAGCAATGGCTCTTCATCGACATAATATTAGAGGCCACCGCATCAATCACATAAATCGGAAGTGTTGTTCCGAACAACGCGTCCTCAAACGCTCTGGAAGTCGTCTCCAGATATTCCTTTTTATCCACCACATATTTTGCGACATCCCATGCATCCGTCCATTTTGTCGCATAATAATTCCTGATTGTATCGTATCCGCCCTCGCGGTATTTTTTCAAATCCTCGTCATATTCAATCCAGCCCTTTGGCCTGTTTGGAAAATACCATGAAATAATAAACTCAAACTCTTTCTCTTCATTTGGCTGAATCGTCTCGTAGCTGCTAATCGAACTGATTCTTTCTTTCAAATTCAGAAAGCTGAAATCATAATGCGAAAGCAAATCGCAGCCCTTTGCTTCGATTTCCTCCTCCTCGCTAAGTCTTCCGTCGGAAGAAAAATCATCCCAGAAATTCTGTGCATTATCTGTCCACTGTCCATGGAGCCATTTCTTTTTGGAAATTTGATTCGTATTTGTCGTAACAATAGACATACTGCCGAATTTCATATCCGTTTCTTTCAGATTTTTTGCTGTATAATACCAGCCTTTCATTCCGTTTTCTTCAATATATTCATTCTGAACCTCGTCTACAAGCTTCACATTATTAAACACATCGTATCCGTCAAAGCCTACTACGTTGGCCATCGTACCAACTACAGATACATCCACCGGCTTATTGGTCGGATTCGTAACCTTATACTTAATAATGGCCGTCGGAATGCCCGAATCATCTGCATTCAGCGGGATAAACGGAGTAAAGGCCTCCATCCTTACCTGCACCGGCACCCTGCTGTCCTCTAAATCCACATAGACAAAGGGCTGCTTCCCTACCATTTTTGAATCTTCAAAACGGGGAATCCCCGCAAGCTCCCCATTTAAAAAGCCATGAGATTTATAATACGGCGGACAGATTTTTGATTCCAGAATCCTGCTCACCGGCTCCTTTCCCTCTTCTTTTGTCCAAATCGCAAAAAATGAAAACGGTACAAACTGCCCTTTCCCAGGCCAGTTAAAGATTTCCCAGTCTCTTAACTCCCCTCTCGGACCTACCGCAATATTTCCGGTCCCGAGTCCTCCTAAAAGGAACTTCGCCACGGACGCGTCCCTGCTGTACGAGATTTCCCCTCCTGTCTTAAATAAATCTACCTTTGAATGCAATTTCTCTCTGTTCATCCTCGTTTCCTCCTAAAACACTTATCCTTTTACACCCACGTGCGTCATACTTTTTACAATCCATTTCTGTCCGATAATAAATACAATTAAAACCGGAACAATCGACAATACGACCGCCGCAAATTCATTTCCCTTTACATATGGCTGGCGAATTGACAAAATCCCCACCGGAAGTGATAATTTATCCGTATCATTGATCATAATGAACGTCGTAAAATAATCATTCCACGAAAAGGTAAACACCAGAATTGCCAGAGACGCCAGCGTCGACCTTGCCATCGGAAGCATAATGGAAAAGAACGTCCTTACAGGACCCGCTCCGTCGATAGCCGCCGCGTCATTAAGCTCTTTTGGAATGCTTAAGAAAAACTGACGCATCATGAAAATACCAAAGGCTCCTGCAAGTCCGGGACACATTGCCCCAAAAATTGACGGCAGAGTAACAGCCCACGAGGTATTAATCACGCCTAAAAGGTTCATAATTTTATACAGAGCCACAATCGTAACCTGTACCGGCACCATCATAGCAATCATCATAAGGCCGAACATCAGGTTCTTCCCCCTGAATTTGAATTTCGCATAGGCATATCCGGCGGCTGCCCCGTGCACGACCATACCAATCGTAATAACCGTGCTCATCTTAAAGCTGTTTTTCATAAATCCGAAAAAAGGAAGCTCTCCGGTAAACAGCTTTTTATAATAGGTCAGATTCCACTCGGAGAATACCGGCGGAAGCCATTTGGGAGGAAGCGCCGTCGCCTCGCTGTAGCTTGCCCGAAGAGACGCCGAAAACACCCACAAAAACGGCGCTATCATAACAAATGCAATCATCAGCATAACCGCTGTCAGCAAAATATGGCTGACCTTTATTTTCTTTCCAAATATCTGAAGTCTTTTATTCATAATGCACCCACCATTTACTTCCTGCAAATTGTATCAGAGTAACAATCCCGATTAAGCCCAGAAGAAGAATTGACAACGCCGAGGCCGCTCCGTAATCAAATGAGGTAAATCCTTTTTCTGCAACAAGCATAACCAGACTTCTCGAAGAATCCCCCGGGCCTCCTCCGGTCAATACCAGAATGGATTCATAAATCCTGAGCGCGCCCGTAATATTCATAATTAATACAAAGAAAATCTGCGGCGACGCCACCGGCACAATAATTCTCCGAAAACGCTGAAACGCATTCGCCCCGTCAATCTGCGCTGCCTCCAAAAGTCCCTTGTCTACATTTTGAAGACCCGCCAGAATCAGCAGCATCGACATACCCACATTTTTCCATATATCCAGAATTAATACCGCAACCTTCGACATATTCTGGGAATTGAGCCACCCTACCTTAGACACTCCGAAAAGTCCAAGATAATAATTGATTACGCCTGCGTCCGTCTGAAAAAATTCCTGCCAGATAATCGCAACAAATGTTAATGCTACAAGCGATGGGAAAAAATAGATAGAACGGAAAAACACATTGACCTTCGCCGGAAGGATATCATCCACCAAAACTGCCAGAACAAGTCCCAGACCAGTATTCCCAATTCCGCAGAGCAGCGTATACCACAGCGTATTCTTCAGTGCGGAAATCGAACGGGGGTCATTTAAAATCGACAGATAATTTTTTAATCCGACAAACTCTGAAGCGCCTGTAAACACATTATATTTCTGAAAGGAAATAATCACTACCCATATAACCGGTATTAATACAAAAACGACAAAGCCAAAAAATGACGGAAGCGTAAATAGATAAGCGGCTCCTTTTTCCCTTCTGTTCGTCCTCTTTTTCTTCATAATATGCCCTCTTTTTACCGCGCCGGCGGCTCCGCACACCGCAGAAGCCGCCGGCAAACCCTTTTTCTGACTACTTTATTGCACTTTCTACCTGAGCCTGTGCATCATCCAATGCAGCTTTCGGCTCCTTTTCACCTGAAAATACTTCCTCAAGCCCTCTGAGTAATCCCTGCTCAATATCTCCAAAATATGTCGGCGCCGCTACCGGCTCCGCGATTGTTACAGCTTTCCAGATACCCATAATATTATCCGGCGTTGTCCCCATAATTTCAGTATCTGTTGCAAGAGACTCGGTCGGCGGTACCTGCTGTCCGCCCGCCGCATTCGCTTTCAAATACTCGTCAGATACAAGCTCCTTAAGTAAATCAATTGCCAGCTCTTTCTCCGAAGTAGATGCTGATATACACCATGCTGCTCCTCCGTATACGGAGCTTTCCTTTTTATTTACCGGCCACTGTACACAGTCGAAATCATCATTTGTAAGACCCGCGTCCATCCATGTATTCAGGCACCATCTTCCCGCGCCTACCATTGCAAGCTGTTTAGAAGCGAACATCGAATATACGTCCGAGCTGATTGGATCCGGTGTTATCTTGTCCTCTACAAGACCGTTCAGGAATTCCACAGACTCTACCATATTTGCACTGTTCAAATCCGGAGCAGAATAGTCGTCAGTCGTCGGATAAGCATCATTTGTTGACCACCACGGTGTCAGCTGGAAGTAAGAGCTGGATAATCCATAGCCATACACGGAGCCGTCTTCCTTTGTCAGCTTTTTCGCATCCTCAAGAAATTCATCCCATGTCCATCCGTCTTTCGGATAATCAATCTTAGCTTCATCAAACATCTTCTTGTTATAATACATGACCATGGTCTGTGTTCCGTTCGGAAGACCATATAATTTCCCGTCTACGGAAAAACCATTAAGAAGAGACTCAGCGTACTCGCCCTTTAACTTTGATAACTGCTCGTCTCCCTCTACAATCTCATCAAGAGGCAGTAATAAATCATTCTCTACCGCCATTCTTGTGGCCTCTAATCCAATATTAATTACATCCGGCGTCTCTCCTGATGTCGTCATGGAAATCCACTTCTGAATAAAGTCCGACCAGGAATCTACAGGTACGGTTGTCTGCTTTACTTCCACATCCGAATGATTCCCCGTAAATCTGTCAATCGCATCCTGAGCAATCTGTGCCTCCTCTGCGGTTCCCCAATTCAAAACCCTTAAAATCTTTTTTCCGCCGTCTGCGCTTTCTTCTTTTTTCTCCCCGCTTCCCTTGCTTCCGCAGGCTGCCATCGACAATACCATTGTGCCGGCCAGAACTGCTGCCAAAATCCGTTTCATTCGCTTCTTCATGATTATCCTCCATTCTTTTGTTTTGAAATTTCTTAGTGGAACCCGTTCCATGTCTGAGTTTTAAAAAAGAATCTCGTCCCGAAATTCTTTCTTAAGTATAGTACGTACGTGTTACTAATGCTAGTGTATACCTATACCGCAGCTTTGTCAAGTAGTCAAAATCATTTTTTTAGTATATTTGCTTTTATGGTAACCGTTCCATTATTTTAGTTTTTGTGCAAAATGCAAAAATATGTTTCCCAATTTCTGACATTTATCTCATACTATGGTCGTATTGCCTTTTCTGAGCTGCACACCCAGCACAACCTGTTTATTATGATACTCTTTCCCGCCAATCAAATTGCTTAAAAGACGTACCGCCTCCTTCGCAAGACCCTCTATCGGCTGCACAACAGCAGTCAGCCTCGGTTCCACGATTTCCGTAATAAAGGTTCCGTCATAGGCAATCACCTTGACGTCTCCCGGCACCTTCCGGTGTCTGCGGATTGCCTCGTTCATACACTCGATTGCCAGTCCGTCTACGGCAAATACCCCGTCAAAATCAATTCCCTTTGAAAACACTTCTTCCACGGCCTCCCGGTAATACTTGGAATCGAACCGGTTCCATTCCAGCTCATAAAAATACGTCTTTATATGGTTCTTTTTCATGATGCGCTCAAATTCATAGTGTCTTTCATGATAGGGCGACTCGACTGCCGTAGAACCGCTGAAGTGCAGAATACTCCTGCACCCATTGCTGATTAACGCCTCCGCCGCCAGACGTCCTCCTTCTTTGTGATCTACCGTCACAACGGGAATCCTTTCTCCCAGGCATCTGTCCAGCGCGACAATCGGCTTACGGATTTTCCTGTATTCCTCCATATCAAGAGAATGCACGCCGGTAATTACCCCGTCTACAATATGGCGGTTCAGCATATCCAGATATTCCAGCTCCGCATTGCTCTCTTTTACGGTATTGCAGAGCATCATCTTATATCCGGCCGCATACAGCTCAGCCTCCACAAAGTCTACAAATTCCGCAAAAAACGGATTGGATACATTCGGGACCAGTACCGCAATAATTCCTGTACGTTTGTGATAAAGATTCCTGGCCAGTTCATTTGGGATGTAATTAAGCTCCCGCATGGCAACTTCAATCTTTTCCCGGGTTTCCTCCGCAACATAACCGCTGTCATTAAGCATTCTGGATACGGTCCCCACACCGACTCCGGCTCTTCTGGCCACATCCTTAATTCCCGCCACAATGATTCCCTCCTCAAACCTTGTTTTTCCTTCGCAATATCTTTCATAATTACGGATGCATCATAATCTTCATGCATTGCCTGGACTGCATCACCGCAAACGCCTTTTCCATCTCCTGAAGAGGGAAATGATGCGTAATAAGAGGCTCCGTCTTTACCCGTCCGTCCTCCACAAAATTCAGGCATTCCTCAAATTCCTGCCTTGTATAGCAAATCGTTCCGTAAATACGAATCTCGCTCCTTACAACCTTTCCGAGGTCAACCTCCGGCAAGCTGTGATAAAGACCGGTAACCGCATAGGTTCCTCCTTTTTTCAAAAGATTCATCGCTGAAACCGGCACACCCGGCACACCGACGCAGTCCTGCACATAATCCGCCATTTTTCCGCCGGTAATTTCACGAATACGCTCCTGTACATTCTCGGCAGATGCATTAATCACCTCATCCGCACCAAGCTTTTCTGCCAGTCTTAAACGCTCCTTATCCACATCCGTACCCACGCAGATAACCTTTTTTGCCCCGCGCAGCTTAATCAGCTGTACCGCATACAGGCCAATAGGCCCCGGTCCGTACACAACACATACATCCTTAGACGTAATGGACGATGCCTTTACAGTGCGGTAAGCCGACGCGACAGGATCTATCGAAGCCCCCTGATCATAGGTCGTCGTATCCCGCATCTTCCGGCACACCTTCGCCGGAACCCGCACATATTCCGCAAACGCCCCGTCTACATGGATTCCTGTTTCCACCAGATTATCGCAGAGCACTTCTTTTCCTTCTATACACATATCGCAGTCC
This sequence comes from uncultured Lachnospiraceae bacterium, assembly GCA_946552115.1. Lineage (GTDB taxonomy): Bacteria > Bacillota > Clostridia > Lachnospirales > Lachnospiraceae > CAPEBR01. The sequence continues at coordinate 35,644 of CAMNRH010000015.1, read as the reverse complement.
CCGCATCCGATCACAATGCACGCCGTCACACGGTCGCCTGCTTTCAGAGCCTTTACGCGGGAGCCTGCCTCCACCACGTCCCCGGCAAATTCATGCCCCGGTATGAGCGGCCACGGCACTTTCCTCGTTCCGGCAAGTATCGGCCCGTCCGTCCCGCAGATTCCTACTGATTTTACCTTTATTATTACATCGTCCTCCCGCAGCGCCGGATACGGTACATCCTTAACAGAAAATCCCGGCCCCGCCTGTTCTTTCACTACTGCTAACATTTTCTTTTCCCTTTCCGTATATTTTCATCAACATAATACATGTTCATTATCTTTCTTTCAAATATAAATTGTTAGAAATAAAATAATATATTTTTCTCGTGATCTCATTCATTATACTAATAACATTAGTTTCCCATCTGAGATAATCTCTTTCTGACACTCCCGAAGTCCTACTACCGTGAGCTATGGAATTTCTCCTATTTACTAATGCGTCAATTTCGTTTGCAAAATCTGAAAACAAATCAATCGGTAATCCCATACGATATAAGTTTTTTTGGAGAACTATATACCATACATTCGATTCTGTATCAATGACAGTATCTTTAATCTCCAAATTTTTTTCAATCATCTGTTCACTGCTTTCTAAAAAATTAATTCTTCGGTATAAACTGTGTATTTTTTTATCTTCCGGAACTCTCTTGTTATTAAATAACTTAGATTTTACATTTTTGTTTTCATAAGCTCTAAATTCGGCATCCATACTTGTTGCAACTAAGCTATAATCAAAAACTTTTCTTTTCATATTTAAAGAAGTTAAAAATTGTGCATAAGTTGTCAGAGCAACTCTCAAAAATCCCTCTAAATGAGAATACAAAATCAAAACCATTCCTTTTCTATATTTATCTCTATCTAATTCTTCATCAAAACAGCCTATCTGCCTTTTAAAAAAATTTATTTCTTCTGTACGCCAAAGAAGCTCTTCTTCTAACGATTCACGCAACTCATCTTTCGTCAATGACACTCTCCACCCCTTTTTGAAACAATTCTATTCGTTTGGTTAAATTATTTAAAGTTCCCGTTTTATAACTCTGCAATTCTTTTCCCACTTTTATATCATATATGATATTCTCTATATTTTCGTTTCTTTTCTCTGCATCTATTTTAGTATGCAATCGAGAAACCGCAATAGAAATACCATCAAATAAATATGTAACAAAATCGTTTTTTATATTTTTTGTTTTAGTAATACTAGAAAAAGCGTCTTTCCCTAAGTTAACTCTAATAATTTTAAATGTTTTTTCAAATATCACTTTTTCCTTAACATAATTAAATTCTTTATCTTGAACCGTTATTTTTTCAAGATAATTAGTTAAGTATTCTGATACCGGAAACTGAAAATTATTTAAATCATTTTTTAAGGCAAAAAATCTTAGCACTAATTCTTGGTCAACTTTTTTTCTTATTTTTTCTTCATCTATTTTAGAAATCACATACTGATAATCAACATTACTGCTACAATCTTCGATAAATGTCAATGCTTCGGAATTCAATAACCTTATTGTACAATTACGGATTTCCTGATCCGACAGAAGCTCTCCACCAGTATTTAATCTTTTAAATATATGATATTTTAAACTATTCTCACTCTCCCTTTTAATAACTTCCATCCGTACAAAGCTTCTTTTAATTTTTATCTGTAATGTTTTCGGCAAATTTTCATATGAATAACCGTTTAATTCCTTTACAATGTCACACCCTACCAATTGCAATGGTAAACATTCTCCCTCCCCCAGTTCTTCTCCCCTGAAGTGCAGGTAACTCGAAATTCTCTGTAATCCGTCAATCAATTCGTAAACCCCTTCTTCGGATTCAATTACAAAAATCGGCGGTACCGGCATTTCTAAAATAAGGGACTCTATAAATCTCGATTGCTTTTCCTCATCCCAGCGAAATAACCTCTGGTAATCTGGCGCGATAGCCAATTCTCCATCTCTATACATATCATATAATTCATTAAATGACACATCCAGACTTTTTGTTCTTATCTGTACGATTTGATTATCGACATTTTCGATTAAGTTTGTTATTCCCATTAACCCCTATCCTTTCTACCAATTATATCCTCTGTAAAAATCCTCAACATATTCCGGCGATTCAATACTTCCTAATACTGTTTCTAATGATTGCGGAAATAAGTGATATGTGTACCTGTTTCCTGAAAAATCCTGTAATATTGTAAAACCATGATTTTTAAGATTCATTACATAATCTGTGACACTTAATCTTGCATCTCCAGATGCCTGAAATGCTTCCTTTAAAGGTCTTGGTAATATATTGCTTCCCACATGAGTTTCCAGCTTTCCCTGTCCGCTCCACGCGCCGCTTTTATCGTTATCATGCGTATAAATATCAATCATTCTATTTCTCTTCGTTAAAATGCCAAGCGTCTCATAATATTCATGATTATCTAAAAAATGCAGCCCTATCCCGCGTCCCCAATGTAACTGTGCCATTTAAAACCCTCCCGTCTCTTTATGGATTCTGATTCTTACTAATATTTTTCTCTCATTATTATAACTATACGCAAAAATACAATAACAATCAATAAAAAAGAGTTTTAAATTTTATTTCTTTCATCGTCTTTCCAGATACCGGTCTTGCGGGGCCAGGCAAAAAACAGTAAAATAAATGAAAAAGGATAAAAGGAGTCTCACAAATGAAAATTGAGCAGAAATTAAAAGAAATGGGCTATACACTTCCGGCATCCCGGACTCCGGCAGGAATCTATGTTCCTGCAAGAAAAGCGGGAAATCTTCTTTATATTGCCGGACAGACTGCCGATACCGACGGAATTCCAGATGTTGCCGGTATTGTGGGAAAGGATCTGACCATCGAGGACGGAAAACGCGCCGCACGCATCTGCGCTCTCAACGTTCTGTCCGTAATCAAAGCAGAGCTCGGCGATCTGGACAGTGTAAAGCAATTCGTACAGATAATCGGCTTTGTCCGCTGTACAGAGGACTTCGGCGGTTACACACAGGCCATTGACGGAGCCTCCGAATTATTCCGCGACCTATACGGAGACGCAGGGCTTGCCGCACGTATGGCAATCGGGGCAAAAGAGCTTCCGGGCGGAAGCGCGGCCGAAATTATGGTAACTGTTGAGATAAAGGAATAACGGGCTTAAAGCCCAATTTCCTTTTACATTTTCCCTCTGTAATGCTATAATAAGACAAATGAAAAATATACGGAACATAAGGAGCCGAAAGAAAATGAACAAACAAGACTTAACTCTATTAACAGACTTGTATGAGCTTACGATGATGCAGGGCTATTATGAACAAAAGCAAAACGAAACCGTCATTTTTGACGTTTTCTTCCGTCAGAATCCCTGCAGTAATGGCTACTCTGTATGCGCGGGACTCGCACAGGTAATTGATTATATCAAAAATCTGAATTTTACCTACGAGGACGTAGACTATCTGAGAAGCCTCGGCATTTTCAGCGAAAATTTTCTTCAATATCTAAGCGGTTTTCATTTCAGCGGAGACATCTATGCAATTCCGGAAGGCACCGTTGTATTTCCAAAGGAGCCTCTTCTTAAAGTGATTGCTCCTATTATGGAGGCGCAGCTTATAGAAACAGCAATTCTTAACATTATCAACCATCAGTCCCTGATTGCTACAAAGACCTCACGAATTGTATTTGCTGCCAATGGCGACGGAATTATGGAATTTGGCCTGCGCCGGGCACAGGGACCAGACGCGGGATTATACGGCGCAAGAGCGGCGATGATCGGGGGCTGTGTCGGTACCTCAAACGTACTGGCGGGACAAGTCTTTGACGTTCCTGTCATGGGAACACATGCCCACAGCTGGATTATGAGCTTTCCGGACGAATATACGGCGTTTAAATATTACGCGGAGCTGTATCCGGATAACTGCACGCTCCTTGTTGACACCTACGACACACTGAAATCCGGCGTTCCAAACGCTATCCGTATCTTCAGAGAATTTAAAGAGGCCGGACGGCCGTTTAAAAAATACGGTATCCGTTTAGACAGCGGCGACCTTGCATATCTATCCAAGCAAGCCAGAAAGATGCTTGATGAGGCCGGTTTCACGGACGCCGGCATCTGTGCTTCCAACGACCTGGACGAATATCTTCTCCATGACCTTAAAATACAGGGGGCGGCCATTAACTCCTGGGGCGTAGGCACAAACCTGATTACTTCCAAGGACTGCCCGTCTTTCGGCGGTGTATATAAGCTAGCCGCTATTCAGGACGATACCGGCGAATTTATTCCGAAGATAAAGGTTTCCGAAAATACGGAAAAAATCACAAACCCGGGAAACAAGACTATTTTCCGAATCTATGACAAAGCAACCGGAAAAATCCGGGCCGATCTCATTTGCTTTGCAGACGAAACCTTTGATACAAATAAAGATTTACTTATCTTTGACCCGATTGATACCTGGAAGAAGACAAAGCTTTCCGGCGGTTCCTACACGATACGTGAAATTCTTGTTCCTATTTTCCGTAATGGCGAATGCCTGTACCGTTCTCCTTCTGTTATGGAAATTGCGGAATACTGCAAACGTGAGAAAGACACCCTGTGGGATGAAACAAAACGTCTCTTCTATCCCCACCAGGTATATGTGGACCTTTCACAGAAGCTGTATGATGTAAAAAATTCCTTATTGGACCAGGTAAATGCCGCTATTTAGGAGGATGGATTTATGAAAAACCTCACATTAGAAAATATTACAAACGCCTGCCGCGGCATGTTCCACGGTGACAGGAGCCTGCTTGCAAGGGAAGCGGCCGGCGTTGTTATCGACAGCCGCAAGGTGGAAAAGGATTACCTTTTTGTCGCTATCGACGGCGTTAAAGTAAACGCTCACAAATTCATCCCCGATACCGTCAAAAAGGGGGCTTTATGTGTTGTCTCGCACGAAGATCTGGGCGAAACAGACTATCCCTATATACTGGTAGAATCAACGGGTCAGGCGCTTCTTGATATTGCCAGGCTGTACCGGGATTCTTTCGACATCAAGGTCGTCGGCATCACCGGGAGTGTTGGAAAAACCAGCACTAAGGAAATGATTGCTTCTGTCGTATCGCAGAGATACAAAACACATAAAACACTTGGAAATTTTAATAATGAATGGGGACTTCCCATTACCATTTTTGCTATGAATGAGGATACCGAGGTCGCAATTTTAGAAATGGGAGTCAATCACTTCGGAGAAATGCGACGTCTCTCCTCCGTTGCCAGTCCGAATATCTGTGTTATTACAAACATCGGTATCGCACATCTGGAATTTTTCAAGACAAGAGAGGGAATCCTCCAGGAAAAATCCCAGATGATCCAGGACATGAAAAACGGAGGAACTGTCATTCTTAACGGCGACGATGATCTGCTCCGTGAAATGGGGCCTGTAAAAGGCTCCATGCCGGTATTTTTTGGAACCGGCGAGAATTGCAGCTTCCGCGCTACCGGGCGGAAATCACTGGGATTAAAGGGAACTGCCTGCACAATCCATCTGCCTGACGGGAGACGCTTTGACTGCGTTGTCCCTCTTCCCGGACCGCATATGGTATCCAATGCCCTGGCCGGCGCCGCTGTCGGCTACAATCTCGGACTCACACCGCAGGAAATAAAAGACGGAATTGAAAATCTCCCCTCCATGCCCGGAAGAAATAACATTATTTCCACCGGTAAATTTGTTCTTCTGGACGACTGCTATAATGCGAACCCGGTTTCCATGAAAGCTGCCATTGATGTGCTTAGCCTGGCAATCGGACGCAAGGTCGCCGTCCTCGGAGACATGTCTGAGCTGGGGGAGGATGCCGCTGCTCTTCACTATGAAACCGGAGCATATGCGGCCAGGCATGGTATTGACATCGTATACGGCATCGGAAAGTATGCGAAAAAGCTGGTAGAGGGCGCCGGTGAAGGAGTGAACACCAAAGCTTTCTGGTTTGAAACAAAAGAGAGTTTCTTTGCCGAAATGCATCGCTGTCTGCAGAATGGAGATAATATTCTTATAAAAGCTTCACACGGAATGGATTTTCCGGAAATTGTTGAAAAACTGAAAGGACTATGATGAGCTATCAATTATTGGCATTAGATTTAGACGGTACACTGACCAATTCCAAAAAAGAAATTTCAAAACCTACACTTAATGCACTACTTGATATACAAAGGAAAGGCGTTAAGGTTGTTTTAGCGAGCGGCCGCCCCACGGTAGGCGTCAGGCCTCTTGCAGAGCAGTTACATCTGGGTGATTACGGCGGTTATATCCTCTCCTTTAACGGGGGACGCATTACCGACTGCGGCACGAAAAAAATTATTTACAGTAAGCTGCTTCCGGAAGATATTGCATCTTCCCTGCTCCATATCGTCAAAAAATACGCGGGCGTTGATATTCTGGCATATAAAGAAAACTCCATTATTTCCGGAATACGGCCAAATCAATATACGGAATTAGAATCACAAATCAATCATATACCGATAGAAAGCGTTCCCGACTTTTCAGGGCATATAACATCAAATCCCGGCAACAAGCTTCTGATTACCGGAGAACCGGGAATTATTGAGGTGATTCGCCGCGAAACCTCCGCCTGTTTCCGCTCTTACCTGAATATCTATTGCTCGGAACCTTTCTTTCTGGAAATTATGCCTGTCGGCATCGATAAAGCTCATTCACTCTTACGGCTTTTAACTTCCATCGGAATGAACGCCGGGGAAATGATTTGCTGCGGCGACGGCTATAACGATTTGACCATGATTGAAACCGCCGGTCTCGGTGTTGCAATGGCAAATGCACAGCCGATACTGTTAGAAAAGGCAGATTATATAACAAAATCAAATGACGAAAACGGAATCCTGCATGTAATCAACAAATTTATATTGGGGACGGAGGAAAATTAATTTTCCTCCGTCCCCAATTGAAAAAACCCCGTCCCCATTTGCTATTTCACATACGGCGCCGCTATCTCACGGAACCTCTCCTCGTGGCACTCATACCACTCATCGAAAGTTAACCCGGCCTTTTCTATCTCCTCTCCCAGTTCCTTTAAAAACAACGGAATATCTGTCTCGAAAATTACTCCAAGCTGTTCTCCGAACCTCTCTTTTCCTTCCTCGTCACTGCCGTTTACCGTAAGGAGGAACGCGGGCTGCGGTTTTCCGTCTGCTTTTTTCATTCCTCCCCGGAATCCGATTTTTCCTGTCTGATGCGTCCCGCAGGAGGACGGGCAGCCCGAAATATGAATCTGCGGCAATACGCCGTCCGCGAACCCCCACTCTCTCGATGCATCTATTAAACCTCTTAAAAGCTTCTGTGAATCCCGCACGCCGACCTGACAAATGGAAGCGCCGATACACGCAACGGACGTCTCAAAAACAGATTCCGCGCCATCATTTGTAATATCAATAAGCTTCTTTGCCTCATTTCCGGTACAATTGATAATATAGACGGTCTCATCCGGTGCAAGCCGAAGCTCTGTATCGTCCATATCTTTCATTGCCTCATAAAGCTCACGAAGCTTTTCCGGCGCAGGACATCCGCCAACCGGATGATACGCCACGGCATAAAGCCCCGCCTGCTTCTGGGGTATTGCACGCCTGTGCTCTATCATACTTCCATCGCCTTTTTTTGAAACGGCGCACGGTTGAACCGGGATCGTCAAATCCTCCTCCTGTATCGCCTCGCGGAGCTTTTCTAAGAAGCACTCCGTATATTTTTCACCTAATGTATCCTGCATATAACGGGTTCTGGCCTTTGCGCGGTTTTCATAATTTCCATATGTCACAAACATTTTTACCATTGCTTTAACATAATAAAGAATCTCGCATCCCGCGGCTCCCTTAGCCACAAGAACTCCCATTTTCGGATTATTTCCGAGTCCCCCCGCACTGTAAACATCAAATGTCCCATCCTCTCTCGCCGCAAAGCCCAAATCGCGGAACGTTGCATGGGGCTCATTTTTCGGAGAATTAGAAAAGCATACCTTAAGCTTTCTTGGAAGCTTAACCGTATGAATAAGCTCCATCAGATAGTCTGCCGCCGTCTCTGCATAAGGAGATACATCAAAATACTCTCCCCTTTCCACACCGGCAAGAGGCGACACCATTACATTCCGCGGAAAATCTCCGCCTCCTCCTCTGGTCACAATATCATAATTAAGCGCCTCCACCGCAAGCTCACATACCGCATCTGCTCCAAGATTGTGAAACTGCACCGTCTGGCATGTCGTAAAATGCACCTTATCAATCTGGTACTTTTCAATACTTTCTGCTATAAACTGAAGCTGCCTCTTATTCACACGCCCTCCCGGAAGCCTCAGCCTCAGCATACCCGCCTTGCCTCCTCTCTGTGCATAGCTTCCGAAACCGCCGGAAAATCCTTTATACTGGGGAACCGAAATCTCACCTGCATAAAACTGTCTCGTTATTTTCTCAAATTCTTCATAATCCTTTTTCCATTCTGCTGCCTGCATTTCCCATTTTCTCCTTTATCCCTAATTTAACTCCAACTCATTAAATTCTGTTTTCGGAGCCATACACGCTCCATTTCGGCACAAATAATAGACCGCTCCGCTTTCCGGAACCGGATATTCCTCTGTAAACGGCGCACATTCCGACAATTCCCTTTCATTATCCGGTGTTTTTACCAATACATTTAAACCATAAACCAGCGTTTTTTTCAAATATTCCATAAGTTCGCGGGGAAGCTCTCCTCTTACCGCGCATATCAGCTCCTTATGAGGATACAGAACACCGGCCAGAGTAAGCAGGCCGAAGCTTGCGCCCAGCGGATAGCCCTGTATTTCCCTTGCCAGAAAATGAATCTGCCTGTCACATGTCTCCTGCCATCTGCTTTCACCAGTCAGCGCGGCAATTTTATAAAGTACTGCCGCCGCTACGGAATTTCCCGACGGAATTGCACCGTCATGGACTTCTTTCGGTCTTGCAATCAAAGCCTCCGCATCCGACGCGGTAAGATAATACCCTCCGTCTTTTTCATCCTCAAAAAATGCTTTCATCTGCTCCGCCCGGCGGATGGCCTCCTTTAAATATTCCACCTTAAGCGTCCCCCTGTAAAGCTCAAGAAGAGCCAGTGCATAAGCTGCATAATCGGAAAGTTGGCCTGCATGTGCCGCCTCGCCGCCGCAAAACCGAAGATAAAGACGGTCGTTCTCATCTGTCATTGCCGTACGGAGAAACTGTTCTGCTTTTATTGCCGCCTCCAGATACTTTTCCTCCCCAAGAAGCTGGCCCGTCCATAATAATGCAATAATCGCCCATGCATTCCACGAAAGAAGAATTTTTTCGTCCCGGTGGAGCCTTGTACGAATCCGGCGGTATTCATACAGCTTTTGGAGCCGTACATCCCCCGTCTTCCATCCCCGAAGTGCCGTCTGCCCGATACGGTTAGGAACATTTTTTCCCTCAAAATTTCCCTCCCGTGTAATATCATAAAGCGCACAATACTCCGCTCCGTCCGCTTCGCCTAATACCCCTTTTATCTCCTCCGGCGTAAATACATAATATTTGCCCTCAACACCGTCACTGTCGGCGTCCTGTCCGCAGTAAAAGCCTCCTCTTTCATCCCGGAGCTCCCTTAAAATATAATTTGCCGTATTTCTTGCGACATCCGCATATTCCTGCTTTCTTGTAGCCTGAAAAGCATTCAGATAGGCAAGAATCAAAAGCGCGTTATCATACAGCATTTTTTCAAAATGAGGCGCCAGCCACTTCTCATCTGTCGAATATCTTGAAAACCCTCCGCCGATATGATCGTACATTCCTCCCCTCGCCATCGCTCCCAATGTCGTTTCTGCCATCTGCATCGCCTCGGATACCGCCTCTGAAAAGGAATACCGAATTAAAAATAACAGCTGATGGGGCATCGGAAATTTCGGAGCCCTGCCAAAGCCTCCCCATCCGGCGTCAAATTCTCCTCTCAGCTGCTCATAAGCGCTATGAAGAAGCTCCGCACTTAATTCACTTTCTGCATGCAAATCCCCGGGCAAATGCTCCCTGGCAACCGCTGACGTGATCTCCTCCCCGGCATTCAAAAGTTCCTCTCTGCGTTCTTTCCACAGCTTTGTTACCTTTTCTAAAATATCTATGATTCCGTCCCGCCCGTATTTTCGCCTTTTCGGAAAATAAGTACCTGCAAAAAACGGCTTCTGCTCCGGAGTCATTATAATGGTAAGGGGCCACCCTCCTGCTCCTGTCAGCATCTGGCAGACAGACATATATACCGCGTCAATATCCGGACGCTCCTCCCTGTCCACCTTGACGCTGATATAATTTTGATTTAACAGGCTTGCCGCCTCCTCATCCTCGAACGTTTCATGCGCCATCACATGACACCAGTGACAGGTAGAATAACCGATACTTAAAAAAATCGGCTTATCCTCACTGCGGGCCTTTTCAAAGGCCTCCGCACACCACGGATACCATTCCACCGGATTCTCCTTATGCTGCAATAAATAAGGTGATTTCTCAGATTTCAGACGATTTGACATACATTTTCTCCTCCATATATATGAATACATGTAGTATGTCCAAAAAAAGAAATGTTATAATTGGGGACAAAGCACTCTTTGCCCCCGTACCGCAGATAATTCCGCCTCTTATCCCTTATTGGACGGTTAACACCGTCCAATAAGGGATGCCCGAATGGGTATACTTTTTCGTAAGCCTAGCTTCTCATCGCGCCGTCTACGGACAGAACCTCGCCCGTTACATAGCTTGCCATATCGCTTGCAAGGAACAGGAATGCATTCGCGACATCCTCCGGCTCTCCGACTCTCCGAAGCGGAATCGCCTGAATGAGCGGCTGAATCATCTTCTCCGGAAGAGCCGTAACCATATCCGTCTTTGTAATACCGGGCGCCACGGCATTTACACGAATCCCGCTTGGTCCAAGCTCCCTCGCAAGTGACCATGTCATCCCGTTTACCGCGGATTTACTTGTCGGATAAGCCACGCCGCTGGGCTGGCCGCACAGGCTGACCATTGAGCTTGTATTAATAATGCATCCGCCGCCCTGCTCTTTCATAATCTTTACAGCCGGCATAATTGTGTTAATAATAGCGCTTACATTAAGCTGCATAATATTTTCAAAATGCTCTGCCGTATAATCCGTAATCGGCTTGCTGTCTGATATTCCCGCATTGTTTACGAGAATATCTACCTTTCCGTATTTTTCTTTCACCTTCTCAATTGCCGCCTCTACGGCCTTTGCGTCCTTAAGATTCGGGCAGTCCCCGCTTACCTCCCAGTCTGCATTCTCTGCTTTCAAAGAAGCCAGAGCCTTTTCAACCGTTTCGTTTCTGGAACCGAATAAAACGACCTTAGCCTCGTTTTCCAGATACTTCTTAACTACCGCGTATCCGATTCCTCTTGTTCCTCCCGTTACAACAGCTACCTTGCCTTTTAACATGTGTGTTCCTCCTTAAATAATAATAACTTGTCTATTGTTACAATATTATCATTCCGAAAGGATACCGTCAATGAATCACAGCCAAAATATTTCCTCCGTTTTGTTTTTATTAAGATTTACGGCCGCGCAGCCGATATATAGTAAAAGATTTTTGAAAAGAAAGAGGAACAGGAATGACAGAACACAGTAAAATAACCGAACTCAATCTTCCCCGTACCATTCATCTTGTCCCGATGGACCATATTGACGGCTTCGATGTCCGTCCGGGCTTTTATGAAACAAATGGGGCTACCGCCATACCGGGCGGCGTGAATTTCACCGTATATTCCCACAATGCAACCTCCATCGAACTGCTCTTATTTAAACGGGAGGAAAACGAGCCTTTTGCAGTTCTTCCTTTCCCTGCGCACTATCGGATTGGAAACGTATATTCCATGATTGTTTTCAAGCTGAATATAGAGGATTTTGAATATGCCTACCGTGTGGACGGACCCTATGAGCCTGAAAAGGGGCTGCTCTTTAATAAGAAAAAATATCTTTTAGACCCTTACGCAAAAGCTGTAACCGGACAAAGCAGGTGGGGTTATACTTCCCCCCGCGGACAGCACTATAAAGCCCGCGTCGTAAAGGATGATTTTGACTGGGAAGATATGAGACCTCCTCTTCTTCCTATGGAGGATTTGATTATATATGAACTTCATGTGCGGGGCTTTACCATGCACGGTTCCTCTCTTGTCGCAAATCCCGGAACCTTTGCGGGATTAATGGAGAAGCTTCCCTATCTGCTGGAGCTTGGCGTAAATGTCGTCGAGCTGATGCCTATCTTTGAATTTGATGAGATGCAGGACTACCGGGAGGTAAACGGACAAAAGCTTTATAATTACTGGGGGTATAATACCGTAAGCTTTTTCGCTCCGAATACCAGCTACACCGCCAGCACGGAATACAACCGCGAAGGAAACGAGCTGAAAAAGCTGATACAGACCTTCAACCAACACGGAATCGAAGTTTTTCTCGATGTTGTTTTCAACCATACCGCTGAGGGAAATGAAAAAGGACCTTTCTTTTCTTTCAAAGGATTTGACAATAATATTTACTACCTGCTGACTCCGGAAGGTTATTATTATAATTTCAGCGGCTGCGGAAATTCTCTGAACTGCAATCACCCGATTGTGCGCCAGATGATTTTAAATTGCCTTCGCTACTGGGTTACTGCCTATCGTGTCAACGGCTTCCGCTTCGATCTCGCTTCTATACTTGGCCGTGACGAGGACGGAACGCCGATGAATGAACCGCCTCTTTTGCAGTCATTGGCATTCGACCCGATTTTAGGAGATGTAAAGCTGATTGCGGAAGCATGGGATGCCGGCGGTCTGTATCAGGTAGGCACTTTTCCCGCATGGAACCGCTGGGCAGAATGGAACGGAAAATACCGGGACGATATGCGCCGCTACCTGAAAGGAGATGCGGGCATGGCGCAGGCCGCCGCTTTCCGCATTGCCGGTTCAAATGATATTTATGAGGTAAATTCGCGCCAAAATGCTTCCGTAAACTTTATTACATGCCATGACGGCTTCACACTATATGATTTGTTTTCCTATAATGAAAAGCACAATGAGGCAAACGGATGGAATAATACGGACGGAGCAAATGATAACGGCAGCTGGAACTGCGGCGCTGAGGGCGATACCGATAATCCGGAAATTCTTTCCTTAAGGAAACGCATGATCCGCAATGCGTTTACACTCCTTATGTGCAGCCGCGGAACTCCTATGTTCCTGGCCGGGGATGAATTCTGCAATACCCAATTCGGCAACAACAACGCCTATTGTCATGACAATATCATTTCATGGCTGGATTGGAACCGGCAAAAAGAAAATAAGGACATCTTTACATTTGTCCGAAATATCATACGCTTCCGCAAGAAACACCGCCTGCTTCGCATCAATGTAAGCGGCGGAGCCTGCGGCTTTCCCGACACAAGCTTTCACGGTGTAACCCCGTGGCAGTCCTCCTTTTCCGGACATGAGCGCTATGTAGGCGTTATGTTTGCGGGACAGGAAGTGGGAACCGGTCCAAAAGTTATCTATATTGCATCCAATGCTTACTGGGAGGAATTAAAAATTACACTTCCGGAGCTTCCCGCCTCCATGTTCTGGGAGCAGGCAATTGACACATGGGACGCAAACACGGTTCCCATACCGATAACAGAAAAAGATTTCCTTATCCGTCCCAGAAGCGTTATGGTCTTCGTCGGAGAATAAAAAAACGGCACAGAAAATTCTTACATAACAGAATTCTCTGTGCCGTTTTTTATTCTTTCCTTACTCTACCTTAATATCGAATGCCTGATTCGGCAGTATAGCTCCCTGATTCGTCTTATAAGCGGCCTGTGCTTTCGCGCGTTTTACTTTCAGAGCCTCCGGAGTAGTCTCGGCTTCCGCACGGGTCATCTCATGCTCCTCTACCGCCTTTTTCGCCTCCTGCTTCACAGCTTCGGCCTCTGCGCGGCGCAGCGTTTCCGCTCCTGCGTCCACAATCTCCTGCGCATCATCGCCGTCGGTTTCCTTAACCTCTTCATCCTCCCCGTCTCTGCGAAGTTCTGCCTTTTCCGCTTCTTTCAAATCCTTTTCTGCTTTCAGACGTTCCTCCTCTGTCGGAAGCTTTGCGTACTTTCCGCTCTCTACAAATTCTCTCGTAGACTCCTCTAACGCCATATGCTTCCTGTGCTCCTGCATAATAAGCTCAAGCTTCTTTTCCTCGGGAATAACCGGATTATTCTTTATGCTGTTCACCGCATTTAACGAAGACGCCGTATGCGCCATCCTTACACGCTGAACCTCATCCTTTGTCTTACACCGCTTCAGCTCTTTTTCATAGCTTTCCTGCTCTGCTTCAATCTGCTTCACACGTTGATAGGTCTGCGGATCATGCTTCTTAAGATATTCCATCTCCTCGGCCGTCAGCTTCTGTCCGCTGCCAAGCTTTAAGTCAATCTGATTTGCCATCTTTGCAGAGCCGTCTGCACTTGATTTGCGAATTTCCTCCGCCTGCTGCCTCCACGGCTCCATATGCGTACTTCCGTCAGCAGTGAAATCATTCGTCTCTTTCCTTTTCTGCCATTTCATCTGCATTTCCATATTTCTTGTATATGTATTGATAGATTGAACCGTAAAAAAATTCAAAGGATACACCTCCCTGCCAAATCCAAATCATCTGAAATAATCTTATTTTTATTATCGGCAAAGAGAAAGAAAACTTAATGCAGGCCGATGCCTATTCCTCCGGAACGACAATCAAATCCTTTGTAAAGTGGTTAAGCACCTCACACCCGTCCTCAGTAACGATTACAAGATCCTCAATACGAACACCGATTCCCTCATCCGCAAGATAAATACCCGGTTCTACAGAGAAGCACTGTCCCACCTGAATAATGTCCTCATTTACAGAAGACACATCGCCGAACTCGTGATCCTCAAGACCGATGGAATGTCCGGTTCTATGTGTAAAATACTGTCCGTAGCCCTTTTCTTCGATATAATTTCTTGCCGCAAGGTCAACGTCGCACATTCTGTTACCCGGCTTTGCCGCTTCAATACCGCGTCTGTTCGCCTCTACTACGATGTCATAGATTTCTTTTGCACGCTCGGATACCTCGCCGATGAATACCGTTCTGGTCATATCTGATGCATAGTTATCCTTAAAGGCGCCAATGTCAAGAATGACGCAGTCACCGCGTTTTCCCTTGGAATCGTCCGTCACATGATGCGGATCCGCCGCTCCCTTTGCATAAGCCGTAATTGGGTCAAAGGATACGTCCTCACAGCCAAGCTCCTTATAAATTTCACGAATCTTTGCATTCAGCTCTCTCTCGGTAAGCCCCTTAGCTACCCACGGAATCAGCTTCTCCATTGCAATATCATTCAGTCTTGAGGACTCTCTCATCAGCTCTTTCTCTTTCTCGTCCTTAACCATACGGATGTAGTCGACAATCGGAGAACCATTTACAAATTTGCTTCCGCCGCCCAGCTCCTGCAGACGGAGCAAGAATCTTGCAGGCCATGTCTTGTCAATTCCCATAGCCTTATCTTTCTCCACAAATCTGCTCAGAATCTCTACACCGTCCTCAATGTCGTCATACCATACCAGCTCAACGCCCAAATCTTTTTCCTGCGGAAACAGCTTGTTGATTACAAGCTTATGATTCCCATTCACATTCAGATACAGCGCCAGCAATCTCTCTCCCGGAATAATCCACTTACCCGTCAGATAAAAAATAGCTACCGGGTCAGATATAATCATCTGCGGTATTCCGTGCTCTTCCATTGATTTTAAAACTCTTGAAACTTTTCCCTGATCCATTGTTACCCCAACCTTTCTTTTGCTCTTTTTCCGTATATCCGCTTCTGATATACGCGCTAAAATCGGCAGTTTAAACTACCGATTTCAATTAATCTCATTATAGCCTTTAAACCCTTAAAAGTCAACGAAACCCCGCTGAAAAATACGTCCGACTCACTTCTCTTATCCGGAATACTTTCCAGCGGGGAAAAACAGCTTCTTCTTTTACAAAAATTAATTCTACAGCTATTTCTTTACATTAACACTTTCAAATTCGTCGATAATCTCCTGACTCGGCGCTTTCGTTGCAAGACTTACAATGATAATCATTGCCAGAGAAACAAGGAATGCCGGAAGCAGTTCATAAATATCAAGGATTCCGCCCATCGGACGAACCAAATACTTCCATATAAATACCATTGCACCGCCGGAAATCATACCTGCAAGGGCTCCCTGTAACGTCGTACGTTTCCAGAACAGAGAACAAATCATAACACCTGCAAAAGCGGCGCCCATGCCGGCCCATGCAAAGGACACGATGCCGAATACGCTGGAATTCGGATCTCTTGCCATAAATAACGCAATCGCCGCAATTACCAGAATTGTAACACGTGCAATCATAAGTCCCTGCTTCTCAGTAAGCTTCTTGCCCATGAAGTCCTGTACAATATTCTCAGATACACCGGAAGCCGCAACCAACATCTGGCTGTCTGCCGTAGACATCGTCGCCGCGAGAATACCTGCAAGGATCACGCCTCCAAGCACTGCTGAAAAAAAGCCGTGCTGGCTGAGCAGACTTGTAAGGGCAATGATAACACGCTCACTGTCCTCAAGAGCTTCCATACCGCCCGCATTTACTACTGCAAGACCTACAATACCGATGAAAATCGCAACACCCATAGCGATTGTTACCCATACAGAAGCGACACGTCTGGAAAGCACAAGCTTATTCTCATCCTCAATCGACATAAACCTTACCAGAATATGCGGCATACCAAAATAACCGATACCCCATGCAAGAAGTGAAACCGCAGACAGTGCGGAATACGGAACCGCCGTACCTGCAACTGCGTCATGAATTGCGGAAAGAGAAAGATAACCGGATAATGATTTTGCATTATCCACAACTGCTCCCATACCGCCTGCGCTGCTTACGCCAAAGGTTACAATGGAAACCAGCGCAATTGACATGACAATACTCTGAATCAAATCGTTGGTAGCAACCGTTGTAAATCCTCCCGCGATCGTATATACAACGATAATAATTGCAAATAAAATCGCTCCTGTCATATAATCCAGACCAAACAATGAGTTAAACAGCTTCCCGCATGCCGCAAATCCGGATGCTACATACGGAACAAAGAACACAACAATAATCACTGCTGAAATCGCTGTGATAACATTTTTATCATCATGGAATCTCTTTCCAAAGAACGTCGGCACCGTAATCGCTCCGATTCTCTCTGAATAGCGTCTCAAACGTCTTGATGTAAACAGCCAGTTCAGATATGTACCGATTGCCAATCCTGCGGCAGTCCAGAACGCATCCGCCAGACCTGTCAGGTAGGCAACTCCCGGAAGCCCCATCAGAAGCCAGCTGGACATATCGCTTGCCTCGGCACTCATTGCAACGACAAGCGCTCCCATTTTTCTTCCGCCAAGATAGAAATCCTCACTGTTACTGTTCTTTCTCGCATTGTAAGCGCCCACGCCGATTAACAGACACATATATGCAAGAATCGTACACAAAATTATGATACTGATACCACTCATAAATTGCACCTCATTTCCTTTCTGTTTTTATAAATTCTATTTTCCGTTTATGCCGCCGGAAAATAAAAAGACAAGGCAGCTCATATATACTATGTTCACTTCTCCTTGTCTTTCTTGATATATTATAACATTTCAAGGTGCCGGTGTCAATGAAAACATAACTCATTTTAATAGAATCATTACATTTTCTTATACTTTAAATCACTGCCTATCCGCGGGAATGCGGACAATCGCCGCAGCCACAGCTGCAGCCTGCGCAGCTTCCCGTTCTTTTTTTCTTTTTCCACATGCTCCTTATAATTAACAGAACAACTGCCAGCAGAACCCCGCCTACAACCGCTGTTGAAAATATACTTCCCGCTGCTGCTAATACCATGATTTTCCCTCTTTTCTTTAAACCTTTGCCTTTACACTGGACAGATTCATGTTAAATGAATTTGAATTGCTTTCCTTATAGGGGCGGAACAGCAAATACAGGAAACCGGCAAACACTACTAATGCCGCAATTGTCCCAATGCCGATTCCCGCGCCCGAAAATACCATGCCAAACTGATAGATGCAAAGAGATACCAGATAAGCAAATACACACTGATAGCCGATTGCGAACCAGAACCATTTCGCATTATTCATCTCGCGCTTAATCGCTCCGATTGCCGCAAAGCAGGGCGCGCACAAAAGATTAAATACAAGGAAAGAATACGCCGCAACCGCCGACATGCTTCCGGCAAGTGTTCCCCAAACCTCTGCGCCGTCCTCTGCCACTTCTCCGAAACCATAGAGAATACCAAAGGTTCCCACTACATTTTCCTTTGCCACAAGGCCGGTAATTGCTGCCACCGCAGATCTCCAGTCACCCCATCCGAGCGGCGTAAAGAGCCCTGCAAATGCCTGACCGATATTTGACAGGAAGCCGTCGCTTAAATCCTCTACCATACCGAATTTTCCGTCTACCATACCGAAGCTGGATGTAAACCAGATGAAAATAGTAGACAGCAGAATAACCGTACCGGCTTTCTTAATAAAGGACCAGCCGCGCTCCCACATGCTTCTTAATACATTGCCAACCGTCGGCAGATGATATGCCGGAAGCTCCATAACAAACGGTGCCGGATCCCCCGCAAACATTTTCGTCTTTTTTAATATAATACCGGAACAGATAATTGCCGCAATTCCCACAAAGTATGCGCTCGGTGCAACCCATGACGCTCCGTCGAAAAGCGCCCCTGCAATCAACGCGATAATCGGAAGCTTCGCTCCGCACGGAATAAAGGTTGTCGTCATAATCGTCATTTTACGGTCACGGTCATTTTCAATTGTTCTTGACGCCATAATTCCCGGAACACCGCAGCCCGTTCCAATCAGCATTGGAATAAAGGATTTTCCGGAAAGACCGAATTTGCGGAAAATTCTGTCCATAATAAACGCAATGCGCGCCATGTATCCGCATGCCTCAAGAAACGCAAGGAAGATAAACAGCACAAGCATCTGCGGAACAAATCCAAGCACCGCGCCGACGCCCGCTACAATGCCGTCCAGAATCAGGCCCTGAAGCCACGCCGCACAGCCGATGCCCTCTAAGAAGCCTTCAATCGCAGGCGGAATCACCTCGCCAAACAGCACGTCGTTCGTCCAATCTGTCACAAAGCCTCCTGCCGTCGAGACCGAAACATAGTATACAAGCCACATCACCGCTGCAAAAACAGGCAGCGCAAGCCATCTGTTTGTAACAATACGGTCAATTTTGTCCGACACGGTAAGCTTTTCTTTTTCCGACTTTACAAGACAGTCTCCCATAATTGCACTTATGTAATTATATCTTTCATTTGTAATAATACTTTCCGAATCATCATCCATTGCTTTCTCCGTATCAGCGACAACCTTTTCGACATCCGGAGCATTTGTCATCATTTCTTTTATTTTATCATCGCGCTCAAACAATTTTATCGCATAGAAGCGCTTCTGCTCCTCCGGAATACTACAGCCCGTCATATCAATCATGCCTTCAATCTCATCCAGCGTGCGCTCAACACCCGCGTCAAATTGATGAACCGCTGCCCCGGCTTTTCCTGTCTGCGCAGCGTTTACCGCCTTTGAAGCCGCCTCTTTCACACCGTCCCCTTTCAGAGCGGAGATGGCAACCACATCACAGCCAAGCTTTTCCGCCAGCTTATTTGTATCAATTCTATCTCCGGATTTT
Organism: uncultured Lachnospiraceae bacterium; assembly: GCA_946552115.1. Lineage (GTDB taxonomy): Bacteria > Bacillota > Clostridia > Lachnospirales > Lachnospiraceae > CAPEBR01. Next base: position 15,878 of record CAMNRH010000015.1, on the reverse strand, counting down.
CTCACCACATCCATCATATTTACTGCCATGGCAACCGGGATTCCAAGCTCCATAAGCTGTGTCGTAAGATACAGGTTTCTTTCAAGATTGGTTCCGTCTACAATATTAAGAATAACATCCGGCCGCTCCGAAATCAAATAATTCCTTGCAACAACCTCTTCCAGAGTATATGGCGACAGCGAATAAATGCCCGGAAGATCCATAAGAACAACATCCCTGTATTCCTTAAGCTTTCCTTCTTTCTTTTCAACCGTAACACCCGGCCAGTTTCCTACAAATTGATTCGAGCCCGTAAGCGCATTAAAAAGTGTTGTCTTTCCGCTGTTTGGGTTCCCTGCAAGCGCAATTTTCACTCCCATAATTCACATCCTCCTCATATATCCTTACTGTACTTCTATCATCCGGGCATCTGCTTTACGCAAGGACAGCTCATATCCGCGGACCGTTACCTCTACCGGATCTCCAAGAGGCGCTACCTTGCGGACATAAATATCCGTTCCCTTTGTAATCCCCATATCCATAATCCTTCTTTTTGTTGCCCCTTCTCCGTGAAGCTTTACAACAGACACGGTACTGTCACATTTTACGTCTCTTAATGTATGCATGCTTTTTGCTCCTCCTAAACCATAATCTTGTTTGCGATACCTTTGCTGACTGCAACACGTGAATCCTTAACCTGAACGATTATATTGCCTCCGTTACCGGATACGATTTTCACCTGTTCTCCCGCCACAAATCCAAGGCTTTCCAAAAATTTTTTTACCTCATCCTGACCGCCGATACGCTTAATTTCACCGGTCTCACCGTTTCTTAACAACGTTAATGGCATCATAATCACTCCTTTTAACAGACTCCCCGAATCCATATGACCAGCTTTTCTGAATGAGCCCCATGTCCTCTAAAAGCTGTATCGTTCTGTATACCGTAGCAATCCCTACCCTGCTGTCTATTTCTTTAGCGGCAAAGTAGATTTCCTTACAGGAGGAGTAATTACTTCCGAATATTAAACGGAGCAAAAGCTTTCTCTGTCCCGTAATACGATACCCTCTGTTTTTTAGCTGACTGATGGCCTCTTCCAGTTTTTCTTCCTGACTCATATGCATCTCCGTATAAATTGATATTGATTATCATTTACAGAAATATTATACGATTAGTGATAATGATTGTCAATATTGCTTATTGATAATTTTTTCTCATTTATTTTTTCTTTTCCGAAACACGAAAAGGCACTCTGAAAAGTAATTTAAAGGAGGCCATGACATACCAGTCAAAGCCTCCTCTATTTTAAACTGCCTGTTTTCCGACAATTTCCTTATTCAACACCTGCTAACTCCTGAGCTTTCCCGTCAAATTCGTCTGCGGTATCCTCATCTTCCTCTTCCTCTATGCCGTCCTCCGGCTCATCATAGATGATAAGCCCTGCTTCCTCTTCCTCGACGACAACATCATCATCCGCTCCGAGCTCTCCTTCAATCTGAACCCCGCGGTATTTCGGCATACCTGTACCCGCCGGAATATGCTTACCGATGATGACATTTTCCTTAAGACCTACAAGCGGGTCTATCTTGCCCTTAATCGCGGCCTCTGTCAGTACCTTTGTCGTCTCCTGGAACGATGCCGCCGACAGGAAAGAGTTGGTAGCAAGAGACGCCTTTGTAATACCAAGCATAATCTGCTCGCCGGATGCCGGCTCCTTTCCTTCCGCCTCTAATTCCTTATTCTTATCTTCAAATTCCAGAATATTCACATTCGTTCCCGGCAGGAATTCGGAATCTCCCGCATCCTCAATCCGGACTTTCTTAAGCATCTGACGGACAATCACCTCAATATGCTTGTCATTGATATCAACACCCTGAAAACGGTATACTCTCTGCACCTCCTGAATCATGTAATCCTGTACGGCACGCAGCCCCTTAATCTTCAGAATATCATGCGGATTTACACTACCCTCTGTCAGCTCGTCACCGGCCTCCAGCTCATCGCCGTCCTTAATCTTAATACGTGATCCGTACGGAATCAGATAAGCCTTTGACTCGCCGGTCTCCTGGTTGCTCACGATAACTTCGCGCTTTTTCTTTGTATCATTGATATTTGCAGTTCCTGCAAATTCAGTAATAATCGCAAGTCCCTTTGGCTTTCTCGCCTCAAAAAGCTCCTCGACACGCGGAAGACCCTGTGTAATATCATCGCCCGCAACGCCGCCCGCATGGAACGTACGCATCGTAAGCTGAGTACCCGGCTCGCCAATGGACTGGGCCGCGATAATACCTACCGCCTCGCCGACCTGTACAGGCTCACCGGTAGCCATATTGGCGCCGTAGCATTTTGCACAGATACCGTCGTGGGAACGGCATGTAAGAATCGTACGAATCTTAATCTTAGAGAGCGGCTCTCCCTTTTCGTCCACGCCCATTCTGATAATCAGCTCTGCACGTTTCGGCGTTACCATATGATTTGCTTTCACAAGAACATTTCCATCCTTATCCACAATATCCTCACAGAGATAGCGTCCTGTAATACGCTCCTGAAGGCTCTCAATCTCCTCTTTCCCGTCTGTAAATGCACGTACATACATGCCCGGGATTTCCTCGCCTTTCTTAACACAGTCAACCTCGTGAATAATCAGCTCCTGAGACACGTCTACCAGACGTCTTGTGAGGTATCCGGAATCGGCTGTACGCAGAGCCGTATCAGAAAGTCCCTTACGCGCTCCATGCGCAGACATAAAGTACTCCAATACATCTAAGCCTTCACGGAAGTTTGACTTGATCGGCAGCTCAATCGTATGTCCTGTCGTATCCGCCATAAGTCCGCGCATACCCGCAAGCTGTTTAATCTGCTTATCAGAACCGCGGGCTCCGGAATCTGCCATCATGAAGATATTGTTATATTTGTCAAGCCCGGTAAGCAGCGCCTCAGTCAGCGCGTCGTCCGTCGCTTTCCACGTCTCTACAACCTCCTTGTAGCGTTCCTCCTCTGTGATAAGACCACGCTTAAAGTTCTTGGTAATTTTATCTACCGTATCCTGCGCCTTTGCTATCATCTCCGGCTTCTGCGGAGGCACCGTCATATCGGAAATAGATACCGTCATGGCCGCTCTCGTAGAATATTTATAACCAATCGCTTTTACCGCATCCAGCACCTCTGCCGTTGCGGTTGAGCCGTGCGTATTAATAACCTTTTCCAAAATCCGCTTCAGCTGCTTCTTTCCCACGTGGAAATCCACCTCTGGAAGAAGCTCGTTGCCTTCCACCTCACGGTCCACAAAGCCCAAATCCTGCGGAATAATCTCATTAAAGAGGAGACGTCCCAGCGTAGAGCTAATCGTTCCTGTTTTTACGCTTCCATCCGCCATTGTCTTTGATACACGTACTTTTATGCGGGAATGGAGCGTCAGCGCTTCATTTTCATAAGCAAGAATTGCCTCATTCACATTCTTGAATGCTTTTCCCTCGCCGGGAGCCCCCGGCCTTTCCTGCGTCAGATAATAAATACCAAGTACCATATCCTGAGACGGAACCGCAACCGGTCCTCCGTCTGACGGTTTCAAAAGGTTGTTCGGTGACAGCAGCAAGAAACGGCACTCTGCCTGTGCCTCCACGGAAAGCGGAAGATGAACCGCCATCTGGTCGCCGTCAAAATCGGCATTGTATGCCGTACATACAAGCGGATGGAGCTTAATCGCCTTACCCTCAACAAGAATCGGCTCAAACGCCTGAATTCCCAGTCTGTGAAGCGTAGGGGCACGATTCAGCATAACCGGATGCTCCTTGATAACCTCCTCCAGAACATCCCACACCTCCGGCTGAAGCCGTTCCACCATCTTCTTCGCATTCTTTATATTATGCGCAGAGCCGTTCTGCACAAGCTCTTTCATAACAAACGGCTTAAATAACTCAATCGCCATCTCTTTCGGAAGTCCGCACTGATAGATTTTAAGCTCGGGCCCTACCACGATAACGGAACGCCCGGAATAGTCCACACGTTTTCCGAGAAGATTCTGACGGAAACGCCCGGATTTTCCTTTCAGCATATCTGAAAGCGATTTCAGCGCCCTGTTACCCGGTCCCGTTACCGGCCTTCCGCGGCGGCCGTTGTCAATCAATGCGTCCACCGCTTCCTGAAGCATTCTCTTTTCATTTCTTACGATAATGTCCGGAGCGCCTAATTCAAGAAGCCGTTTCAAACGGTTATTTCTATTGATAATTCTCCTATAGAGGTCGTTCAAATCAGATGTCGCGAAACGTCCGCCGTCAAGCTGTACCATCGGACGTAAGTCCGGCGGAATAACCGGAATATTTGTCATAATCATCCACTCCGGCTTATTTCCTGACTCACGGAACGCTTCTATAACCTCCAGGCGCTTTACAATCCTTGCCCGCTTCTGTCCCGTCGCCCCCTTGAGGCCGGACTGAAGCTCCTCGTAATCCTTATCAAGGTCAATGGCCTCAAGAAGCTCCTGGATCGCCTCCGCGCCCATACCTACACGGAAAGAGCTTCCCCATGCCTCCAGTGCATCCTGATACTCCTGCTCGGAAAGCACCTGCTTATACTGGAGATCCGTCTGTCCTTTATCCAGCACGATATAGGACGCGAAATACAGAACCTTCTCAAGCGTCCTCGGCGACAAATCCAAAATAAGGCCCATACGGCTCGGAATCCCTTTAAAATACCAGATATGCGATACCGGAGCCGCAAGAGCAATATGCCCCATACGCTCCCGGCGCACGCTGGACTTTGTAACCTCAACGCCGCAGCGGTCGCACACAACGCCTTTATAACGGATTTTTTTATATTTACCGCAGTGACACTCCCAGTCCTTGCTCGGCCCGAAAATCTTTTCACAGAACAGACCGTCCTTTTCCGGCTTTAAGGTCCTGTAATTAATTGTCTCCGGCTTTGTTACCTCGCCTCTTGACCACTCCAGAATCTTTTCGGGTGATGCCAAACCGATTTTGATTGCATCAAACGTCATTGGCTGATATGATTGTTCCTTATTATTTTCTGGCATACTGGCACCCCTTCCTAATATTCAATGTCTGATAAATCATCTGCAAACTCATCTGTTTCCTCAAACTCTATCTCATAGTCATCCTCTTCCGGCTCCTCCTCGATGTCTATGAGCTCTTCTCCCTGGAATTCCTGCTCTGTGTAACCCTGCTCGCCAAAATTATCATCCTGGTATTTTCTGTCTCCCTCAATCAGTGAGCGGAAATCTGTCTCACCCATATCTACAGTTTCCATAATCTCAACCTCTGTATTATCATCGCGGAGCACGCGTACATCCAGACCAAGCGACTGAAGCTCCTTAAGAAGCACCTTAAACGACTCCGGAATACCCGGCTCAGGAACATTCTCCCCTTTAATAATTGCCTCGTAGGTCTTCACACGTCCCACAACATCATCAGACTTCACGGTCAGAATCTCCTGAAGCGTATAGGATGCGCCATATGCCTCAAGCGCCCATACCTCCATCTCACCGAAGCGCTGGCCTCCGAACTGTGCCTTACCGCCTAACGGCTGCTGCGTTACGAGAGAGTAAGGACCTGTAGAACGGGCATGAATCTTATCATCAACAAGGTGATGAAGCTTAAGGTAATGCATATGTCCAATCGTTACCGGACTGTCAAAATATTCTCCGGTACGTCCGTCACGCAGGCGGACCTTACCGTCTCTGGATATCGGTACGCCTTTCCAGAGCTTCCTGTGCTCTCTGTTATCAGACAAATACTGAAGCACCTCCGGAAGAAGCTCCTCCCCGTGCCTGTTCTCAAACTCCTCCCAGCTTAAATTTACATAATCGTTAGCCAGGTCAAGGGTATCCATAATATCATCCTCATTGGCGCCGTCAAATACCGGTGTGGCGATATTAAAGCCCAGCGCCTTTGCCGCAAGGGACAGATGAATCTCAAGCACCTGCCCGATATTCATACGGGAAGGCACGCCAAGCGGATTCAGTACAATGTCAAGCGGACGTCCGTTCGGAAGGAACGGCATATCCTCCACCGGAAGCACACGGGATACAACACCCTTGTTTCCATGACGTCCCGCCATCTTATCACCGACAGAAATCTTCCTCTTCTGGGCAATATAGATGCGGACAGACTGATTCACTCCCGGAGACAGCTCATCTCCGTTATCTCTTGTAAATACCTTTGCATCTACAACAATACCGTATTCGCCGTGAGGCACCTTAAGAGACGTATCTCTTACCTCCCGGGCCTTTTCCCCGAAAATTGCACGAAGCAGGCGTTCCTCCGCCGTAAGCTCCGTCTCTCCTTTCGGAGTCACCTTGCCTACGAGAATATCCCCTGCGCGCACCTCCGCGCCAATCCGGATAATTCCCCGCTCGTCAAGATTTTTGAGCGCATCGTCGCCGACGCCGGGAATATCCCTTGTAATTTCCTCCGGTCCAAGCTTCGTATCACGTGCCTCTGCCTCATATTCCTCAATGTGCACGGACGTATATACATCGTCCTGCACCAGTCTTTCACTCAGCAAAACCGCATCCTCGTAGTTATAGCCTTCCCATGTCATAAACCCGATTAGCGGATTCTTTCCGAGAGCCATTTCGCCGTTAGAAGTAGACGGGCCGTCTGCAATCACCTCTCCGGCCTCCACTCTGTCTCCCTTTACGACAATCGGTCTCTGATTATAGCAATTGCTCTGATTGCTTCGCAAAAACTTTGTAAGCTTATATCTCTTTAAATTTCCGTCGTCTCCACGGATCGTAATCTCCTTAGAGGTAGCGCGCTCTACAACTCCGCTCTCCTTTGCCACAACACACACTCCGGAATCGACAGCCGCTTTCTCCTCCATACCGGTTCCCACAACCGGGGCCTCCGTCATAAGAAGAGGAACTGCCTGACGCTGCATATTAGAACCCATCAACGCACGGTTCGCATCGTCATTTTCAAGAAACGGAATCAGTGCCGTCGCTACAGAAAATACCATCTTCGGAGAAACGTCCATATAATCGAACATTTTTCTCTCGTATTCCTGTGTCTCTTCGCGGTAACGTCCGGATACATTTTTACGCACAAAATGCCCCTCTGCATCCAGCGCTTCATTCGCCTGCGCCACATGATAGTTATCCTCTTCATCCGCCGTCATATATACAACCTCATCCATTACTCTCGGATTATCCGGGTCCGAATGGTCGATTTTGCGGTACGGGGCCTCCACAAACCCGTACTGATTAATCCTCGCATAGCATGCAAGCGAGTTAATCAGACCAATGTTCGGTCCCTCGGGGGTCTCAATCGGACACATTCTTCCGTAATGGGAATAATGAACGTCGCGCACCTCGAATCCGGCACGGTCTCTGGAGAGGCCGCCGGGACCAAGCGCGGACAGACGCCGCTTATGCGTCAGCTCGCCAAGCGGATTATTCTGGTCCATAAACTGTGACAGCTGTGAAGAACCGAAGAACTCTTTCACCGCAGCCGTTACCGGTTTAATATTAATCAAAGACTGCGGGGAAATCCCCTCTAAGTCCTGTGTTGTCATACGTTCCCTTACAACTCTTTCAAGTCTTGAAAGACCGATTCTGTACTGATTCTGCAAGAGCTCTCCGACCGCACGGATACGCCTGTTTCCGAGGTGGTCGATATCGTCGTCATTACCCATGCCGTATTCCAGATGGATATTATAGTTAATAGACGCAAGAATATCCTCTTTCGTAATATGCTTCGGAATCAAATCGTGAATATCTCTGCGGATCGCGTCCTTAAGCTCGTCAACATCGCCCGCTGTCTCTTCCAGAAGTCCCGCAAGCACCGGATAATACACAAGCTCCGTAACCCCTACTTCTTTCGGGTCAATATCTACAACCGAAGCAAGGTCTACCATCATACTGGAGAGAACCTTAACTTTCCTCTCCTCCTCCGGCTTATCAATCCATACAGCCGGTACGGCCGCATTCTGGATTCTGTCCGCAAGCTCCCTTGTAACCTTCGTCCCGGCCCCGGCAATCAGCTCTCCGGTTACTGCGCTTACAACATCCTCGGCAAGAATCTGTCCTGCAATACGGTTTCTTAAAAGAAGCTTCTTATTAAATTTATAACGTCCTACTTTCGCAAGGTCATAACGCCTCGGGTCAAAGAACATACTCATAATCAGGCTTTCCGCACTGTCCACTGCAAGCGGCTCGCCCGGACGTATCTTTTTATATAATTCAAGAAGTCCTTCCTGATAATTCGTGGCAGCATCCTTTTCAAAGCTTGCCATAATCTTTGGCTCCTCGCCAAACAACTCTACAATCTCAGGATTCGTACCGATTCCAAGCGCACGGATAAGCACGGTAATCGGCACCTTTCTTGTTCTGTCTACACGTACATAAAAAACGTCATTGGAGTCTGTCTCATATTCCAGCCATGCACCCCGGTTTGGAATAACAGTTGAAGAATACAGCTTCTTACCCAGCTTATCGTGAGCAATTGCATAGTAAATACCCGGTGAACGAACCAACTGGCTTACGATAACACGCTCAGCCCCGTTAATTACGAACGTTCCGGTACTTGTCATCAGCGGCAGATCACCCATGAAAATCTCATGCTCATTAATCTCATCGGTTTCTTTATTGTGGAGCCTTACCTTCACCTTAAGTGGCGCAGCGTAAGTGGCGTCACGTTCCTTACACTCTTCGATTGTGTATTTTACATCGTCCTCGCATAAGGTGAAATCTACAAATTCCAGGCTCAGATGACCACTGTAATCGGAAATCGGGGAAATATCTTCAAATACTTCCTTTAACCCTTCATCAAGAAACCAGTTGTAGGAATCTTTCTGAACCTCAATCAGGTTCGGCATCTGAAGAACTTCTTTTTGCCTGGAATAACTCATGCGGGAACTTTTTCCGCTTTTTATAGGGCGAATTCTGTTTTTCTCCATAATCGACGTTTCACTCCTTATATATTTTTTTGTGGGCGGTAATCCCCGTAAATATTGCAAATTCAAAGAAAATAAGCTTTATGCCATAGTTTTCCACGCAATATTATGGTATAACTTTCCACAATAACGCATTTTTTACTATAACACAAAGCTTCACAGCTTGTCAACAGCTAATATCTGAACTTTTTATGCTGCTGTTCACATGGGACTTTGCATCTGCCGCCCATTTTCCATCACCTCCCGGCGCAATGGAATCGAATCCGCAGCTCCCTTTCTTGAAACCGCAAGCGCAGATGCTTTTGCCGCAAGCGCCAACCCTTCCGGCACAGACATCCCCTCCACTGCCGAAGAGAGAAAATATCCGGTAAAGGTATCGCCCGCCGCAGTCGTATCCACAGCTTTCACTTTATAAATATCCTGATAATACCGTTCATCCTTATATTGATATACGGCGCCGTTTTTCCCCAGCGTCAGCACAATCTTTGTTTCCGGATAAAGCTCCCTTAATTTTTCAAGAATATTCTCCGGCTCCTCCTCGCCTGTAATCTGCCCCCCTTCAATTTCATTCAGCAGAAGCATGGCTACCTTTCCGAAATCACAGCTCTCAAGCGCGCTGTCATACGGAGACGGATTCAGAACAACCGTCATTTTTTTCGCGTATGCCGAATCAATAATATAGTCCAGCAAATTCACCTCATTTTGAAGCAGGATCATATCCCCGGCTTCAAAATCCCCAAGCACCTCGTCTACATACTCCTTTGTGAACTTTCTGTTCGCGCCGCCGTAGAGAAGAATACAGTTCTGGCCGTCCCTGTCCACCTGAATAATCGTATGTCCGGACCTTCCGGAAATCGTGCGGATATATTTCCCGTTTACACCGCTTTCCCTGCATGCCTCAAGAAGCGGCGCCCCCTCTTCTCCCACCAGCCCCGCATGATATACCGGCACTCCCGCTTTTGCAAGCGCAATGGACTGATTGAGCCCCTTTCCGCCGCAAAATATACTCATACCAGAGGACGCCAGCGTCTCACCCGGCGCTATCATATGTTCAACTGCATATACATAATCAATATTTAATGAGCCAAAATTCAATATTTTCATTACATATTCCTTTCATTTTTCATTCATTTTACTGTCTTTTTTTCAAAAAAGCAACCTGATTTACTGTTCTCATTTACTATAATCACCATTTTTTTACTAATGATTTTTTTCGTCATATTATGTAATATGATATAATAGTCTCGGTTCGTTTTAACTTTGGATACAGGGAGGAACACTAATGACAATAGCACTTATAGATGATTCGGCTAATGATATTGAACTCCTATTCAACTATATTTGCCGTTATTGCCAGGAGTATAAAATACATGCGCATATCGAAAAATTCACAAATGATCTTGCTTTTTTGCGGGAGGCCAAACGTACCTCCTACGACCTCGTATTCCTTGATATCTATATGCAGCAGACATCAGGGATTCAAATTGCTGTCAAGCTTCGCGAAACACACCCAAAATGTCAGATTATCTTTACTACCGCAAGTAAAGAATATGCCGCCAACGCTTTCAGGCTTCATGCGCTGGACTATCTCGTAAAGCCTTATACCTATGAAATGCTTTCTGATGCGCTTGGCCGCTATGAGCAGATAGCATCAAAATTTGCACATTACATAGAATTAAAGGAAGGAAGGCACTATACCCGTATCCTTATTTCTGATATTATATATACAGATTACCACAATCACTATATTCAGGTCCATACGAATTCCTGTATGATTCGGTCCTATATGTCTTTCGACGATTTTTCGCCGATGCTTGAGCCTTATCAGCAATTTTTGTGGTGCTACCGCAACTGTATGGTCAATATGGATTATATTGAATCCTTTGATGATAAGGATTTCATTTTGAACAACGGCGAACGCCTGCCGATTGCCAAAGCGAGAAAGCAGGAAATTATCCAGACCTATGCCAATTATGTCTTTGACTATGTAAATGGAGGAACCACTTTATGACATTGTCATACATCATAAGCACGCTGTTCTACATACTCCCCTGTTTCCTGCTCATTATTTTGACATTCCGGGATCTCTTGAAGCTTCATCATATCCCAATAATAATTTTTTGCGTCCTGACATTCTCCGTGGTTACATTTTTAAGCTCCAGCATCTATCTGCGGTTGAATTCTTCTCTGCTCCGCACCTTAGTTTCACTGCCTGTTATGCTTTTCGGCATTTGTCTTTTCTGCACCCTGGCTCTTTATAATTTCTGGCAGGGAATTTTTATTATTGCTCTTGTAAAATACTATGCCGAAAACGTGTATTTTCTTTCACTGTACTTACATTTTACAATCACAAAAATATTTCCCCATCTGTCCGGTATCAAAGTGATCTATACCACAATTCCCCTGACTCTGATTACATTCCCTTTGGCCTGTGTATTTTCCAGAAGACTGCTGCGCCCGGCGCTTGATTATACGATATCACTGAACATCTGGCGTACAATGTGGATGATTCCTTTCTGCGCCACGATTATCCAGGACCTGACGGTTACACCGAATATTGCCGGTCCTTACTTTAGTCCGGGAAATGCTTTTTTCTTCGTTCCGCCGCTTTGGACATTTTTAACCTTTACAACTTATACAATTATTCTTCGGATGATAATCAGTCTGAGTAAAAATGCGCATCTTCAGGAAACGCTGCATTTATCGGAAATTAAAATAGCCGCCCAGCAAAGGCAATTGGAAACTTTACAGCTTTACGTGGAACAGGGGCGCCGTTCCCGGCATGATACACGCCATCACATACTGGCAATCAGAGGTTTTCTTGAAAAGCAGGACCAAAAAGGTCTAAATGAATATCTTAACGAGCTTTCAGAACATTTCCCCGCCCTGCCTGCCAATTATTGTGAACATCCCGCAATTAACGCTCTGCTGTGCTATTACAGGGAGCTGACCGAAAAGGAGCGGATTAAGGCCTCCTTTTCCGTATCCCTTGATAGCCAAATCCCTTTTTCTGATGCGGATATATGCGTCATATTAGGTAATTTTCTGGAAAATGCCGTAGAAGCCTGCCAGCGGATGAAGGCTTCAGAAAAATATATCCGCCTGAAAATCTCCATACCCAGCCGGCTTACTCTTGTCATTATAACAGAAAACAGCTATGAAGGTAAAATCCAGCGGGCACAGGATGGTACATTCCTCTCCTCGAAAGGAAAAAACAGAAAAGGTATTGGAATTGACTCTATCAAACATGTAATCGAAAAATATAACGGCATCTCCCGCTTTGATTATCAGGAACCTGTTTTTAAAACTTTCCTGCTGTTAAACGCAAAGGAGCAGCCGAAATAACCGGCTGCTCCCTTTATAATCGTTTTCTTATTATTTCAGATTAACCTCTGCGCCCTCTGCCTCAAGCTTAGCCTTAATCTCCTCTGCCTCAGCCTTAGATACAGCCTCTTTTACTACTTTCGGAGCCCCGTCAACTACTGCCTTAGCCTCTTTCAGTCCAAGACCTGTAATCTCACGAACAACCTTAATGACTTTCACCTTAGAAGCGCCTGCGGATACTAATTCTACATCGAACTCATCTTTCTCCTCTACTGCAGCCGCCTCTCCGCCTGCCGCTGCAACTACGACGCCTGCTGCCGCGGATACGCCAAACTCTTCTTCACATGCTTTTACTAAATCATTTAACTCTAATACTGATAACTCTTTGATTGCATCAATAAATTCAGCTGTTGTCAACTTTGCCATTTTATTTTCCTCCTGTTATAATCTCTTTTTTCATTCTTATACTTTTAAAAACATACTCTACTCTGCCGGAGCTTCTTCTGCCGGAACTTCCTCAGCGGGAGCTTTCGCTTCCTCTTCTGCCGGAGCAGCTGCCTCACAGTTCTCCGCGCCTCCCTGCTCTGCGATCTGGTTAAGAACGCGGGCAAGATTGGTAATCGGTGACTGCAGGCTTCCAAGCAGCTTGGAGAGAAGCTCTTCTCTTGACGGAATGCTTGCAAGGGCCTGAAGTCCCGCCTGATCATATGCCTCGCCTTCCACAACGCCTGCTTTTAACTCAAGAGCCTTTGCATCCTTTGCAAATTTTGCAAGTATTCTGGCCGGAGCAGTTGCGTCGTCTTTCGAAATCGCGATAGCGCTTGGACCTTCCAGGTGTTCGTCTAAAGCCGCAAATTCTGTTCCCTCAAAAGCTCTTTTCATCATTGTGTTTTTACAAACCTTGTAGATAATCCCCGCTTCTCTTAACTGCTTACGAAGCTCGGTATCCTGAGCAACCGTCAGTCCGCGGTAATCTACCAGCACAACGCTTGCCGCATCCTTTACGTCCTCTGCGATAGCCTGTACGATTGGTTGCTTTAATTCAACTTTTGCCACGAATGGTGCACCTCCTTATATTATTTGTCTGACTGCTAAAGGAGCTTATAAAAATCCCCTCATGCCGAAAAGACACAAGGGGACGATAAATTCATCATAAAAGAATCTAACTTTCCTCGGCAGGCGTCTTCTTTCGACTTACGCTTATTCAAGCACCTGCTGTCTCTGGCAGTCATTTCTTTGCTATTATAGCATCATATATTTTCAATGTCAACAACAAAGATTATGAGAGTCTCATCGGATTAATCTTTACACCCGGCCCCATTGTAGATGTAAGTACGATACTCTTAAGGAACTGGCCTTTTACAGCCGCCGGTCTCGCTTTGTTGATTGCATCGATTAACGTCTGGAAGTTGTCTGCAAGCTGCTCCTCCGTAAAGGACGCCTTGCCTAACGGCACATGGATAATATTTGTCTTGTCAAGTCTGTATTCGATCTTACCGGCTTTGATTTCCTGGATTGCCTTTGTCACATCCATCGTTACAGTGCCCGCTTTCGGATTCGGCATAAGGCCTTTCGGTCCGAGCACACGTCCAAGACGTCCGACAATACCCATCATATCCGGTGTAGCAACTACTACGTCAAACTCAAACCAATTTTCTTTCTGAATCTTCGGAATCAGCTCTTCTCCGCCGACATAGTCCGCTCCGGCAGCCTTTGCCTCTTCGGCTTTCGCATCCTTTGCAAATACGAGAATACGAACCTTTTTTCCTGTTCCGTGCGGCAGTACAACCGCTCCTCGAATCTGCTGGTCAGCATGACGTCCGTCACAGCCGGTTCTAACATGAGCCTCAATCGTCTCATCAAATTTTGCTACTGCAGTTTTTTTCACTAATGCTACTGCCTCTGCAACATCATAGAGTGTTCCTCTGTCAATTGCTTTCGCAGCCTCAATATATTTCTTTCCTCTTTTCATCTAAATAAACCTCCTTGTGGTAATGTCGGGATAACCCTCCCACGTATTAATTTACAATGTACTACTCCGAAACCTTTACACCCATAGAACGGCAGGTCCCCTCAACCATGCTCATTGCCGCCTCAATGCTTGCAGCATTCAAATCCGGCATCTTAAGCTCTGCAATCTCGCGAACCTTATCCTTTGTAATAGTCGCAACCTTTGTCTTATTAGGAACGCCTGAACCTGATTTTATATTGCAGGCTTTCTTAATGAGAACTGCCGCCGGCGGTGTCTTTGTGATAAAGCTGAAGCTTCTGTCACTGTAAACTGTGATGACTACAGGAATAATCATATCGCCCTGGTCTGCGGTTCTTGCATTGAACTGCTTTGTAAATTCAACAATATTTACACCGTGCTGACCAAGAGCAGGGCCAACCGGTGGCGCCGGAGTTGCTTTCCCGGCCGGAATCTGTAACTTAATATAACCTTGTACTTTTTTTGCCATTTTCATTACCTCCTTGTGGTGCTTCCGGAGCTCTTTTGCCCCTCCCACTTAATGATTACACTTTTTTTACTTCTGCGAAACTGATTTCTACCGGCGTTTCGCGGCCGAACAGCTCTACATTGATTGTAAGGCTCTGCTTCTGCACATTCATGGCCTGAACTACGCCGACCGTATCTGCCCATGCGCCTGCGATAACCTGAACCGTATCACCCTCCGCAAAATCCACAACGATATTCTCCTGCTTAATTCCGAGCGGCGCCATCTCTGCGGCAGTTAGCGGAACCGGCTTGGAACCGGGGCCTACAAAACCTGTAACGCCTCTTGTATTACGCACAACGTACCATGTATCGTCATTCATAATCATATGAATCAATACATAGCCGGGAAACATCTTCTTCTGGACTGCTGTCTGAATGCCGTTCTTAAGCTCTATCACGTCCTGCATAGGAACCCGAACTTCAAGGATCTGTTCCTCCAGCTGCCTGTTCTCGATTGTCTTATCAATGTTGGCCTTTACTTTGTTCTCATACCCTGAATAAGTATGAACTACATACCATTTTGCCTCTGACATAAACTCACCTTTCCTGCCCGAAAGTTTCATCAGCCCAGGTTGATAAGAATATCAACACCGTTCTGAACAAGGAAATCAATCAGCGCTATGATTGCTCCCAATGCTACAGATACAGAAACAACTGCTGCCGTCTGCTTCGCAAGTGTCGTTTTATCCGGCCAGATTATTTTCTTAAATTCTCGTTTAAGCTCTTTAAACCAGTCGGACCTGCCTTTTTTCTGAGTCTTTTCACTCATGACATTCACACTCCTTTTACGCGGCTATTTTGTTTCCTTGTGCAATGTGTGTGTCTTACAGAACCTGCAGTATTTTTTCGTCTCCATACGTGCCGGATGAGCTTTCTTATCCTTGGTCGTGTTGTAGTTACGCTGCTTGCATTCTGTACATTCTAATGTGATTCTTGTACGCACAACTTCCACCTCGCTTCATTTTGTCTCAAATTCATTGTTACCTGACGGCTTGCGGGACCGTCAATTTTTAGGCATAAAAAAAAGACCTACTTCCATTCGCTAGGATAGTGTATCATATAAATTCCTAAAAAGCAAGCCTTTTTCCGTATTCATTTATTATCATTATATTATTACTCAATTGCAAAACTAAATTCCACCCCTATATGGAATTCAATCCTGCAAATC
>CAMNRH010000014.1 GCA_946552115.1 uncultured Lachnospiraceae bacterium | reverse complement strand
AATTTTATCTTACATCAGTTTAGAGGTTTACACAATCTTTGGGATATTCCCGTGGCTCGCTTTTTTTCGCTCTGTGTGCGGGGAAGCTTCCAGTGGATGCTTTCCCGTAAGCGGTTTACCCTGCGGACGGCTTACGCTTTTTGCAACCGTGTAGCTCCATTTGAGGGGGAGCAGGTTCAAATACACATCAATATGGTCTTTGTCATTCACAACCATTTTATCTAAGATTTCTTTGTAAAAATCATCTTCATATTCCACACCATTTATAAGCTCATTCATCGCTTCTGTAATTTCAGCGACAAGCTCTTGCTGTTCCCCGGGTCTCTCCCTTTGTTTGTCTATCCGTTCAAATGCTCCACTGGAGCATTTGCCTGGATACTCAGGCATGCTATCTATAACGGATTGCAGTTCGGCAATCTCATTCTCACATTTTGCCCTTGCTGCTGAAAATTCATCTCTGGTAATATCGCCAGATGTATAAAGGTCAATGAGGTTTGTGCGTTTTTGTTCTATGGCTTTTATCTGTGATTTTAGTTTCTCACTGTCTGTACCTGCGGTATCCATTGCGTCGCCCTGCGGGCATACCTTGATGCCATACGGCATATCAGAAGAAATAATAGACTTGATAATAGCAAGCAGATTATTAGTAATTTTCTCCTTATTATATTTTAAGCTGCTCGTGACAAGGTACATGATGTGAGTTGCATCTTCGTTGCGTATGCTAAGTCCACTGCATCCAACTTGATTCCCTGCTTTGTCCACATGAGGGCTTCCATGCCTTGCAGCTTCAAGACACCGCCACGCCTTATAGCGGCTTCCATTTTTTCGGGTTTTATATCTCGCTACATAACTTGAACCGCAGCATCCGCATTTGATTTTCCCAGAAAACGGATAACGGCTGCTGTGTTTCGCTTTGCCCTCCTGTGAAAGCGATTTTTCATCCAAAATGCGGTTTGCCTTATCGAAAAGCTCACGGGAGATAATCGGTTCATGATGGTCTTTGATAATCACAAATTCCTCTTGCCCGAGGTTTACTTTCTTTTCATGGGATAAAAAGTCTGGCGTATAGGTTTTCTTCTGCACCAAATCACCGCAGTATTTTTCATTGCGGATAACACGGAGAATGACTGTATTCTGCCATTCTTTTACACGCATGGGCTTAATGCCCTCCTCCCGAAGCTCACGGGCAATCACATGAGTTCCTTTCCCCTCATTTACAAACTTATGGAAGATAAGACGGACAACTTTTGCCCCATCCTCATTAATATACATTTTGCCGTCTTTCACATCGTAGCCAAGCATACTCCGCCCAAACACAACTCCCTGCTCCATCTGGCGTTTCTGCCCCCATTTCACACGCTCGGAAGTCTTACGGCTTTCCTCCTGTGCAATCGAGGACATAATGGCAAGGCGAAGCTCTGCATCGCCGTCTAAAGTGTTGATGTTATCATTCATAAAGATAACACCCACGCCGTGCTTTTTGAGGTCACGGGTATAGAATATACTATCAAGGGTATTCCTCGCAAAACGGGAGATTTCTTTTGTTACAATCAAATCAAAATCACCGTTCTTTGCACACGCAATCATGCGGTTAAATTCTTTCCGTTTTTTCGTATTCGTACCAGAGATTCCTTCATCTGCGAACACTTCATAAAGCTCCCAATCGGGATTACGCTCTATATATTGTCTGAAAAACGTACACTGGCTTTCAAATGAATTTGCCTGGTCTTCGTTGTCCGTAGATACACGGCAGTATGCGGCAACCTTTCTCTTCGTGTGCTGTATCTTCCTTTCTTGATTTAGTGTTTCGTATTTATCTATTGACATAAAAATATCTCCTTTCCTTGATCTTGCCCGTTTTTACAGGGCATAAAGGTATACCCTTGCGGTGTTTCCCGACAATCTCTTGCCGTATTTTCAGTATAGTTAATTAAAAATAGTATGTCGAACTGCACTGCTGCCATTATTTCATTTGGTTATGTAAAAACGTCAAGCGGTTATGCCTGACGTTGCTTTTTTCTAATTTAGACGATATTGTTTTTCAAGCTCAAGCAAACACCGTTCCCGCTGTGACGCGGTCAACAGATTCCGTTTTTCTAATGATAAAAGGATTGACCTTTGAAAATTCATAAGAAATGCTGCGTGTTCCCGCTCATTCAATTCTGGAACAGGCTCGCCAACATACCTAAATTCTCTATGCTCCAACAGGCAGCACCTCCCTCATTCTCAATGTATGAGCGAATGATTGTACCATATAACGAGAGGGCTAATCCTTTTTTTTGAACGCTGTCATCATGCAGCGGACAGCACTCATGAGCAGATAAAGAAGCTGAGAGCCTGCCCTGCTTCATCGGGCATTGCGAATATCCGTTTAATCCAATACTGATTGCCAACGCTTTATCCATTGCAGGAAGAAAACGCCTGTCAAAAAGCACCTCCGAAGAGATGCCCCATGACAGCCCCATATGCCGCCTCTTTATTTACGCAGTATCTTATCCATAGCTTTCCCCCTGGCAAGCTCATCAACCAACTTATCCAGATAACGGATCTCCCGCATCAGAGGCTCTTCAATATCTTCCACCCTGACACCACAGACCACGCCCTTGATCAGCCTCCTGTTTTCATTAGGTTTCTGGGCATCCCGGAAGAAATCCCCATAAGACACCGGCCTTTCCAGCATCCCCTCCAGTTCCGCCTGACTGTACCCGGTAAGCCAGCGGATCACCTCGTCAACCTCCTGCCTTGTCCGCCCCTTTCTCTCCGCCTTATTGACAAGCAGATGATAGACCTTTGAAAAATCCATCTCATATATCTTCTCACTTCCCATAAAACATACCCTCTGCTCCATATTTCCGGCACTCCTGTCTCTCCGGCATATCCCAATTTTCTGGCACGAACCGTCCGCAAACGCCCCGCTTTCTGCTTATACCGCCGCTTCCAAAAACAGCGGTTCCATTCAGCGCTTTCCAGTCGAAAAGACAGCCGCCTCCTTCACCCATCCCATCAGCTCATCATCGACCTCCCCAGTCCCGGAAACCAGGACATGGTGGGTAAAACGTCCGGGGTACGGCTCCACCACCGCATCTACGCGCGGGGACTCCAAACGGTATCCCAGCCCGAAAGTCACCACAATATAAACCTCCGGCCGCTCCTTCGCTTTCCGCACCGGCAGGAAAGAAACAAAAGCAAAATTATGCCTGTTGGAAAAAGCAATCTGCGTCTTCTGCGCCTTGACTTTCACGCCGTCCACCTCTGAAAAAACCTTTTCTTCAAAAACCTCATACAAAGGCAACGCCTCCGGCTTCCCGTCAAAAAAATATAACACATCCCGATCCATTCCCTGCCCCTTTCCAATACCTTCCAATCCTACGGATGGTTCCCCATCTCATAACACCACCTGGCAATATCAAAGACCAGTTCCGCTGGGACCGGCCTGCTGTAAGGAAGCTGTATGGTCCCCTTACTGGTCTTATATCCTTTCAGACGTTCCGAAAACTCCCGGACAGCCTCCGGTCCCGGATACAGTCCGGCGTGCTTTTTAAATCCGGCAAAATGAATAATGTTGTGCCCCTTCCAATAAGTCGGCATGCTCCATGAAATCCGTTCCTCCGCCTCCGGCAGCGCCGCACGGATCGCTTCCCTTATTTCCTTCAGATACTCCCGTATCTCTTCCGGCTGTCCCGCAATATATCCATCCACCGTCTCCGGCGCCTTCCCGCAATAGTGATCCTGTTCCTGCCTTTTAAAAGTACGCCCGCACTTCGGACACGTCCACATCTTTATCCCTTCCTTCATTCCCGTTCCCTAACCGTCACCAGGACCCTGTCCCCCGGTCGCTTCCCTATCCGGGAACGGATATCCTTACGAACGCCGATAATATAACACACACTCCCATCAGCATTCTTTACCCCCATATTTACAACACTTCCATCATAGGGTTCTCCGTCAAACGTGGCATGTACCTGCACCTCTTCCCATGCCTGTGATCAATTATCACAAATATCTTTTCCAAGCTCATTCGCAATAAACCAATCCGCAATCTCAAAAGCTCTTACCCGCCTTTTTGCCAGCGTAATCTGCGACTTATACCGCTGTGCATTCTCTTTGGACTCAAAAGTCTTTATTGTCTCCCTCAATTTATGCAACGTAGAATCAATCTGTCTCTTAGCCTCTGCTAAATCCTCTCTCGAAAACTCCATGCTTCCTCCTAGTTCCCAAATATCAGACTCTATCTCATAAAAACACTCACCAAAGCAGAGCCGTTCCATCCGCAACCTTTTTCATGACCATGGAAACTGTTTCCTCCAGCGAACAATCCGTTGTATCGATCACATTTGATTCATACACCCCAAGATCCTGAAACTGCTCCCACATCACTTCCACCAATTCCATATTGGCCGCCCTGTCCAATTTTGACCGGCATACCGCCCGTTTTAAAGTTTCCTCTTTACCTGCCCTCAAAATAACATAATGTACCTCATATCCCTCCCGGACAACCCTGCACCACGGCTCAAGAAACCACGGACCTACCACGCCATCCACAATAACATCATACCCACTGCGGGCATAACGCTTCGCCGCCTCTAAAAAAGCCTCTATCACAATCAGGTTCTGCCCGTCTGCCTCCGGTAAATGCGGCGCTACCGCCCCCTTGCAAAGATAATGGTAAAAATCATCCGTGTGCATATGCACTGACTTCTTACGCTCCGACTTTTCCGCAACGATAGCTGACGCTGTCGTTTTCCCGGTTCCCGGTGCCCCTGTAAGCACAATCATCCTGCCCTGTTCCATTCCCGCTCTCCTGATCCGTATTTATGCCATCAAGTATACCAGAAAACCACCAACATTAAAAGGACAAAATCCTCCTCTCATCATACACGCTCCCCGTACTCCCGCCATGGGCAACATTCCTCTCCAGGACCAGCTCCATCAGCCTCTTCCGTTCTATCTGATACGCTGTTATCCCGTCTCTTGGAGGCGGCTCATCATGCTCGCTGAAGCAGGCGGTGTAAAAAAGATCATTATCGCCTGTGGCCGGACAGATCTCCGCAAAGGGATTGATGGTCTTGTACAGCTTATTGGCACAAAATATATGTTCAAAAAGCATACCCTGAATGAACTGAATAATATGAGCCGCGAAGACCTGCTTACAATTATTCTGACTATGCAGGGACAACTCGATACATTAAACGATAATATCGAGAAACTCATAGGACAGGTTCGTCTTGCGAACCAGCAGATGGATAACTGCCCGAAAAAAGGACATAAAAAACCCTCCAAACTTCAAAAACAGGTCTGGAGAGTGTCTGTTAAGTCTTTTGGGCATAGGAAAATCGCCCACCACGCGCCGTTTTTTTATATGGTGGGCGTTGCCATCAATCTACATAATCTACAAAAAGAAACAGAGCCAATAAACTGTAATTCTTTCTACAAGTTTATAGGCTCTGCGTCTGCGCGTCTGGCTCTGAATTAATATTTATTTTTAGTTATCTGGCACTGATAAGCATTTCTTTTCTGCATTTTGGACAGTAGAGCGGCAGCCGCTCAATCACTGTGTCCTGTCGTAATTTGATTCGTGTCTTGTTATTACAGACAGGACATAACAGCCATTCGGCCTGTGAATCATGCATGGTTTGTTCCTCCCGTAAGCATTATTTCCTTTCTATCAACATACTGCTTCAACACGATTGCTAAAACGGCTGACAAAATCCTTGCAAATACCGTGCTCCACCAAATCATTATCTGACCGCCGAATAAGGGCGGCAAAATAAGCATAAGGGCTAACATAAACAGCGGTTCTATAAATGTCAAAATATAAGAAAATGCACTTTTATCCGTAGCATAAAAACTTGCTGTCGTAATACGGTTGATGGCAACAAAAGGCACGGATACTAAAAAGACTGGCATTATATTTGCAATCTCTGTATTTACCTCATTTGAAGCGCCAAACAGTATCCCTAAACTCCCTCTGGCCGCAAACATAACTATGCAGCCAATGACAGACAGCAGCATGGAAAATCCATATGCTAATTTCCGCACATTCCTAAGCTTCTTAAAATCACGTTCGCCATAATGTCTGCTGATTAACGGCTGGCTCCCATCCCCAACGCCCTGTAAAATCAAATAAATAATACATATGATATAGGCAATGCACACATAGGTAGCGATTGCCTGTTCCCCGCCATAAGATATGGAAAAGCGGTTTATAATAACCAAAGATATGTTGGGGGTCATGGCAAGTCCAAAAGGGGCAATCCCAATTTTAATAATGGATGCAGATACCGCCCCCATCTTGGAGAATGGGATATTTAAAGTAAACTGCTTTTTCCGCAGCAAATAAACCATTGCAATCAGCATCGTAACACCCTGCCCGATAACGGTAGCCAATGCCACCCCTGCCACACCCTGCCCAAACACCCATACAAACAGGTAATCAAGGATAATGTTTGTGACAAAGCCTGCTATCATGGAAAACATGGCATAAAAAGAACCGCCATGATTACGGATAAATGGAACTAAGCCTGTGCCGATGATTTGAAGCCCTGCACCCAACGCAATAATAGCGATATACTCCTCGCCTAAAGAAAGGAGCTGCCTTCTTGCCCCTAACAGCCTTAAAAGCGGGCTGTTAAGGAAGAAAACCGAAACAGTTAAGATTATACTTGAAATAATCAGCACCCATAAAGCGCCCGCTGTAAATTCTCTGGCTCGCCCATCATTTTTTTCAGCCTTATTGATGGAATAATAAATCGCTCCGCCCATGCCAATCCCTGTGCCTAATGCCTGTATAACGGCTACAATGGGATAGGCGATATTTACGGCTGAAAGCCCTATATCGCCCATGCTGTTACCGACAAAAAAGCCGTCAACAATCGCATATACCCCAGATAATGCAAAGGACAACACAGAGGGGATGACATATTGAAAGAATACCTTTATATCATTTGTCTTTTTCATTGCTGTCATTATCTCCTGCCTTGCTGAAAAGTTCCACGAATAACGCCATATTGTCATTTAACAGTTTCATACGCCCTATCCCCATTTCCTCAATCACATACAGCTCTGCTTTCCGTAACTTGGAAATAATGCCATCTGCATATTCATCTCCTGCCGGCGTAAACTGGATGAGCTTATTTCTCTTATCCTCCTGCATGGGGAGAAGCTCAACCAGCCCTTTCCGTTCAAACTCTTTCAAAATCATGTTGATAGTCTGTTTGGGTATCATCCACCTCTGGCTGATTTTTCTCTGTGTACAGTCGTTTCCTCCCTCGTGGATTGCAGACAGCACCAGCAGGCTGTTAACGGACATGCCATGAGACTTTGCCCATTCCTCGTACACATAATTGTATTCCTGCCATACGGAATAGTATCTGTTAAGTTGTTCCATAAAATCAGTATTGCTTATCATAGATTCCTCCTTATTTTTAGTCCATTTCTGTACTATCTATATTATAGTCTAATTCCGTACTAATTGTCAAGAATGAAATCTTTGTTTTTTCTAAAAAAAGTAGCAGGGATTTTATACCCTGCCACCAATGTGTTATGCATAGATGATTTCCTTGTTTATAATCTCTATCACACAATTCCTTATATTACCCAGCATTCTGTCCATTCCAAATATCAGTTCGTCAACACAGTCTGTTTAAGAGGATTTTCATCCCCTTACTCAGTATCTAATGAAATCCTGTCCATTTTCAGTCCCTTGCTAAAATAAATTGATCTACTAACTTCTTCAGGCTTTCAGCTTCCGCCGAAAGCTCTTCACTGGCCGCAGCACTCTGCTGGGAAGTCGCACTATTCGTCTGCACCACTGAAGAAATCTGATCAATCCCCTCTGTAATTTGCTGGATAGCCGCAGTCTGATCTTCCACCTCATCCACAACGACATCCATTTTTGCAGTCACTTTTCCGGCAATAGTGCTGGTAAGCTCCAGAGAATCCGTAACCTGCTCTACAGCCTGCGTACCTTCATTGACAACCGAGATGGAACTTTCAATCAATTCCTTCGTAGCTTTCGCCGCCGCATCGGATTTAGACGCAAGATTACGTACTTCATCCGCAACAACAGCAAAGCCTTTTCCGGATGTCCCTGCCCGTGCCGCTTCTACAGCTGCATTCAAAGCCAAAATATTGGTCTGGAACGCGATATTTTCAATCGCGCCGATGATTTTGGCAATCTCCACAGAAGAATTCGAAATCTTTTCCATAGCCGTATTCAAATCTTTCACATATTCCACGCTGGTATTCAATTGTGCTCCCGCCTGATTTACATATTCACCCGCTTCCTGAGCCGCAGCCGCTGTATGCCTGGCGCTTTCAGAAATTTCCGTAATCGTAGCTGCCAGCTCCTCTACAGAACTCGCCTGCTCCATAGTACCCTGACTCAGCGACTGAGCGCCGTCGGATACCTGATTGCTGGCAGAGGACACCTGTCCGGCCGAAGAATCTATCTGGCGCATAGTATTGCTCAGCTGAATCTTCAGATTACGCATGGAATGAAGAATACTCTGAAAATCACCTACATATTCTTCCCGATGTTCAGATTGTATATCAAAATTCTGATTTGCCATTTCGTTGAGCAGATAGCCTATATCATGGATAATGGTATTAAGACCAGTCACCATTTCCGCAGTAGACCTGGTCAGCTCTGCCGTCTCATCCTTTCCCGTAACCTGAGGTACCGGCGATGACAAATCCCCTTCTACCAAAAGCTTCATACGCTCTGCACAGGCACGCATAGGTACGCTGATATTGTTGGACAGCTTCAGCGCTACTACAATAGAGGCCAGGATAGACGCCACAATTACAACCAGATTAATAATTATACCAAAATATGTATCGGCCAGATAATCTGTCTTCAATGCGGTAACCGCAACACTCCAGCCATCTGTTCCGCTTACCGGCGCATATGCTAAAAACCGGTCCTCATCAGCTCTGCGGAAGCTTCCGAATCCATTTTTTCCCTTGCACATTTTTTTGTGGAGAGCTGCCAATTCCTCCAAAGAATCATCTTTTTCTGCTTCTTTTTCAATATTCTGAGTGGTGATCGTCTCCAAAGTAGTGTCGGCAATCGTGTCTCCTGATTTGTTGAGCATATACGCCCGGCAGCTGTCGCTAACCTTAATAGAAGAAACAATATCATTCAAAAATGTCTCCTGAGGCACAAAATATACCACTCCCGCTATCTCGGAACTGCCGTCTCCTTTTTCATAAAACGGCGCCGCTACCATAATAGACAGTTCTCCGGTAACCTTGCTTATCAACGGCTCCGATACACTGACATTTCCCTGCATCGCCTGCTTCACATACTCCCGGTCGGAATAATCTTTCCCGTCAAAGATACTATAGCCATCTGAATTGATAATATTACCCCGCTGGAAACCATGCATATCAACACGCTCATTTATAATAGCACGTTTCTCATCCAGAGATACATTCTCATCCGATAGCTGAGAAATACGTCCTGTATCCACGGCCACATTCTTATAGGCTGTCAGCTCCTGTTCAATACGTTCTGCCGCCAAAACAGCTGTCTCGCTCATCATCTCTTTTACAGTGGCAAGAGTGCTCCTGTAGTTTAACGCGATACTGGACGAGCCTACCGCAATCAGAGCAATCAGGACCGTTGTCATCAGGCTTATGGTGATTTTTTTTCGAATACTCTTCATTTCACTTCTTCCTCACTTTACTATAAAATTGTGAATATCTTATCCGGCGTATATAATACATCATGACATACATACAGGCAAGATTGTATTCATATTATATCATAGAGACAAATTTACGTCTATTCATAATAAAAAATTTGCGGCCGTATAGCTCCGTCCGAGGGGAAATAAATTCAAATACACATCAATATGGCCTTGTCATTTACAACCATTTTATCTAAGATTTCCATATAAAAATCATCTTCATACTCTACACCGTTTACATGCTTGTATTTCAATCTCTAATTTTAATTTCTCGCTGTCTATACCCGCGGTATCCATCATGATAATGTCCCTGTTCGGTAATCTTCGGAGCCGGCTCTCTCCCAAATCATATTATACTCTGTTTCTCCTGTAGCTTCATTAAGTTTTTCTCTCAACGGAAAAATTTGAACGCCAGTAATCTCTGGGAATAAATATGATTTCACATATTAACACGGGCGGAAAACCCGCCCGTGCCGCTTTTCTCCCACATAACCGCGAACATCATTGAAAGCTCGTACCGGAGACCTTTATTTTGTTTTCACTTGCTTCGCTTTGGACCAGCCCGAATAGATTTTAACTGATTTCTTATTAACCTTTATGGTTTTATAAGTACGAATTCTCACATAATATTTCTTTTTCGCTTTTAATTTTGAAATCTTTTTCGACGTCGTTTTTACCTTACCGACCGTCGTCGTTTTCGTGCCTTTCTTAAAGCTTTTATTTAAAGAATACTGAATCTGGTAGCCGGTTGTCTGGCTGGACTGCTTCTTCCACTTTACTGAAATACTCTTTCTCCCAGCCCGAAGCTTTGAAATACTTGTCGTTTTGGGCCGGATATCGAAAGACGTTATCACCGTTCCCGCATAATTTCCTTTAAATGTAATCTTAACTGTATACCGCCCGGCCTTTTTCCGCCCATTTGCATAAGATACGCGGTAATTCGACGCGGAAACTTTTTTTCCTTTGCTATCTTTCACGGTTACCGACGGTTTTCTGACCTTACCGTTATAAGTATACTTTGTTGACGAAAGCCGGATTGTTTTTGGGTAGTAAATAACCGCTGCTCCTGTTTCCGATTTGCAGACAGCGCATCTTTTTACTGTCTTTCCATTTTTTGAGAGAGAGGCTTTCACAGTCACGGCCTGATAATTATGGCTTTCTACCGTCACATTACAGGAAGCTTTTTTCCCACTGGTATCCTGAACCGTTATCTGTACTTTTCCCCCTTTTAATGCTTTCACGTTGCCCTGCTGATCCACGGAAGCAACAGAAGCATCTGAACTGCTCCATTTCAGCCCGGACGATACCGCCGCGCCTCCGGGGTTTTTCCGAACCGACAACGCTTTCCCGGAACCTACGTGAAGCTTCAGCTCATTCTGGGACATTATGAGGGAATACGATGCATCTGGGTCCTCCGGCTGTTCCGGATCTGTTTCTCCCGGATTCTCCGGCTGTTCCGGATCTGTACCTTCGGGCGGATCTGTTGGATCCGTGGCAGCACCGTAAACAGACTTACTAAAGTCCTCGGTCTTAATTAAATACGCTTTAAATATCTCCTGCTTCAAACGCTCAACCTCTGTCGCCTGTGCACGGATATTATTCGCGCCGCCCGGCTGTATATTCACATTTGTTAAGTCACTCTCTACCGCCTCTTTCATCAACTGACACAGTTTTTCAAAATCATTAATCCTGACAGACTGATTTTTCCACGTAATTGTGATCGGCTTTAATTCGCTGACCTTTTCAATCCTTCTCTGAAACATCGCTTTCTTAAAATCAGCCATCGTCTCATAGTCGCCGTTGAATATTTTCTTCAGAACATAGGAATCCGACAGGAGCGTCTGCTCCGATTTTGCAGCCTCCTTATATTGATTGGAAATATAAGGAACCATTCCGCCGTAATATCCATATTCGGCAAGCAGTTCAAAAGCCTGCCGACGTATCATAACGTCGCCGCTGACACCGGAGTCATTTTGCACCCCGGCATAGTTGGCGCTAAAAAGCGGCACAACATAATAGCCGTTTCTGGCCATAGTTCCTGTTGTCTTCGTTCCATCCACCTCATAACGGGATACAAGGATACTTTCCCGAATCAAATCATCAATACTATTCAGCTTTTTCGCCTCATCCAGAGTCAGTTCCCTTACGGAATCCAGAGCGTGTACGGAGCCTGCTTCTCCCTGATTATACCTGTCCTCCGAATCCTCAACCTGCTCAAGCTTGTGGTACCACTTCTTTTTTTCTTCCGCGCTCTTCGAAAGCATAACGTCCGCTTCCGCATAATCTAATGTATAAACTACATCCAGAATACCGCTCATATAGTTTTTCAAATCTGTCTCATCCTGAAACCGCTCAGGAACGCCGTTATGATACCGGTCATCGACTGCCGCGCGGTCATAGATCAGATTCAGATTAAAAGCAGGCGGATCATTCAGCTCGTACGGTTCAAACAGCCCTCTCGTATAGACCTCCGCCATCATACCATCCCGGGAGCCGTAGCCGTTCAGCATGACCTCAGAGACAAGTATATGGGTCAGTTCATGAGCATAGGTTGCAAGTCCGCGTTCTGTCAGCGCTCTCGATACATAATAACGGATCCTCGTACCTTGCGCCTCACCATCCATAAATTTGTATGAGGTATGCAAGCCCAACGGAGCAAAAAATTCCCTGATACCACATGCCGCATTCTCTCCTGCTCTCTCCGACCATTCATCTTTCGCACTCGCGTTAGGATTATCAGAAAGAATCCGCGGACTATCCAGGACGTCGCCATTAATCGAGAGCAATTCTTTCTTTTCCGGCTTTGCAATCTGATACCAACAATCAAGAAAGGCCTGCTGCTGCTTTGCTACCTGTTCCAGCTGCTGCCGGAATTCCTCACATAATTTCTCATAACGCGCCGGATCTGTCTCTCTTACATCTCTGTTTACATAACCATCCACTATTCCATATGTGACTGTAGCCGAATTGGCTATCACATAAATACTGTCCTCCGACACCGTAAGAATCGGCAAAATATAGGCCTGAGAACCCATATCACACAGCCTCTGATAGAGTTCGGTAGCTTTGCTGCCCCTTTCAAAGGACTTCTCCAGAATATATGCACGGCTCTCTTTCACGAACCAGTCGTTCATCGGTATATCCGGTATATATTTCTGCCTGTTTTTTTCCAGAAAGTCCTCTAATGATACAGCGTCAGTAACCAGACCTAATGGATTATTACCGCCAAATACTTTAGCATTATTAGAAAGCTTTAATACATCGCCTCCTGTCCCCCCGGTATAAACCAACCAAGCCAGGACATTATCTATCATTTTTCCATTTATAAACTTATACGGTTTCGATTCATATAGAAGCATATCCCTGAGATTCTTCTCTCCCATATTAAAATCATACAATCGATCAATATAGGCAAGCCCCACCAGCAGTTTTTCTTTATCATTCCGTATCGTTTTAATAAAGCGGTCTGCACCTATTGTTTCTGCATTCTCAGTACTGTCGACCACTCTCTGTATAATCTCTCCGATATCCGCCTGCATCTTTGCAAATGAATCCGACATCATCCTGACATTATCCTGATCTAATTCGTTCACAGCCTGTTCATCACTGATTTGCCCGGGCTGCTTCCCTTCCCGGTGAGCAATCTCTTCTTTTTTATCTTGCTTTTCATATGATAAATACCGGGATGGTTTCAGTAATCCCACAATTGTTTCATTATTTTCGTAGTCAATCGCCTGGAGCTCCGCCGCAGTAGCCTGGCTCACCGTCTCTCCGCAGCTTGCCGCATCAGCAGCCGTCGATGGAACAAATAACGCTGCCACGCAAAATACCGCTGCTGTTACTACCTTAATATTAATCCTCTTCATCTGCCGTCCTCCTCTTAATAATCAGGGTAGCTATGGAATTAGCTCTCTGGTTAACAACCTCAAAGGATCCATCTAAAGATCTTATATTGACTTCTTTATTATTGCTAAATTACTGAATATGACCCTTTTTTTACATTTTTATTGTATATTTTTTATACTGCAATGTCAAACAATATTTGACAGGAACGCATATAAAACTATTCCATTTTATTCCAGTCTTTAACTGTCAATCACAAATAACAGAATAAAATAAAACAGCTAAAAAAGAAAAAACGGCAGCATGCCGTCAACAAACGGACAATAAACTGCCGCTTCAAAACAAAAATCTACAACTCCGCCTTTTATCATTGCTTTCTACACTCATATTGGAAAGTACGATAGCAGAGAAATTTGACGCTATTTTGCAGCGATTTGAATTGACTGGCAGGATGAAAGACTTTTACGATATATATTATCTGGCAAGAACATTCGATTTTGAGGGAGCGAAGCTGCGGGCGGCAATTTTTGAAACATTGAAGAGAAGAAAAACGCCTTATGATAGAGATAGCTTTAAGCGTATTCTGGCACTTTCCGAAGATGAAGATATGCAAAAGCGGTGGAGATATTTTTTAAAGAATATTAAAGATGGTACCTTGGAATTTGCGGTGGTTATTAAGGAGATGCAACGGACACCGCCTTATCTGTCATTACAACCACACTCCAATCAAATCCTTTACACGCTTTTGCACCCGCAAAGCCTTTGCGTACTGCATAAGGTTCGGAATATTTTTTTCTGGTCTTTTACATAGCCCTGTATTGCCTTATTAAAAATCTCTTTATCCATCTTATTCATATTCCTCAGCACATCGCAAATGGTACGGTCACGGTCATAAATATGAACTTCTTGGAAGTCAATTTCTCCTTTTGTTTTTCCAATGAAAAGCAGCTCTGGCTCAACTCGATAAGCCTTAATGAAAGGATAATCAATATTTGTACGCTTTCTGGAAGTATTTTTGTCAATGGTAATATTCCATTCAGCGGGATTCCTGTCACTGTATCTATAATAGAAAAGGGCTGTTTCCATACAAAGAACTGCATCAGGGAACAGGCGGTTGACAATAACCACCTCACTCGTACCATAGTCATCCACCCAATGGTAACAGCCCCTTTTTATTCTTTCAATCAATCCTTGTTCCAGCATACGTTGAATATCTCTATAAAACAATTTTTCATTTGTAAGCTGTGCCGTTGTCATGACATAGCCATAATCAGAAAATATTTTGCTTAGTATTCTTATATCATTTTGTGTTAGCATTATTTCCTCCTTCTGACGCATTTACTGCGTCATTCAGGTAGATTTGGAAGTTTACTTCCAAACTTTCACCTCTGCACTAAAATACGCATAAATTTTTTATCGCTTGTGTGCTTTACTACATTATATCTATTCAACGCAAAAAAATCAAGCGAATCAAATCGAACAACTTCAAATCTTATACTTGTGTGCTTTACTACATAAAATCAGACCTACTTGTCCACAATAAAACAAATAGGTCTGACACAATTTAACCTGCTATATCAAATCTCGTTGAAGCAATGCCATATATAGTTATCGTTCTTTCCGTATCTCTAACCTCGATAGAATAAGGCTTCCCGACACGAGTGTGTCAATAGAAGGACAAAAAGTTTTTCATTTTTTTCACATAGCTTTTTCTTCTGGTGTTGCTTTACCGTCAAAATCAAAGGGAATTGGCTCATTCATCTCATCACGGAAGTTCCACTCTATGCGTATGGAGCCATCCGGCATTAGTCAATAGGAAGTTTCTGTGTCACTGTCGTTTTCCCCACACACGGAGAGCCTGCTATAATAATCAATTTTTGTTTTGACATCTATATTCCTCCCATTATTCATCTGAAGCTCAATGATTCCCACAATTCTATCATCATCGACAGCAAAGAATGTGTCCGTCATGACCCAATTCGGATTAACGGTCTCTTGCATTTTATATTGCTTTCCATACACAGCCACCTCAATCAGCGCCAGCTTCTTTTAATATGTGACTTCCTGACAAATAGGAAGTTGTTTCATTTACTACTTGTTCAAAACAGATTGAATCCACTGAATTCTTCTCTGCATGGCTTTTTCTACAATTCTGCTTTCAAGCACTGTTTCATAGCCATGACACGCACCCTTCACTTCATAAAGCTCTGTAAAAACGCCTTCTGCCCGCAATCTTTCTGCAAAGGCAATCCCTTCGTCACGAAGGCAGTCAAACTCAGCCACTTCCATATACACATTTGGGAAATGTTCCAATGATTCTGCTTCTATAGGCGACGCATATTGAATTTGTTTTATCTCTTGATTTCCTAAATATGCCTTCCAGAACATTTTTGTCAACGTTGCATCCCAAACAGGCGTATCCGTATATTTCTTCATAGATTCCGTTATCATACGCCTGTCTGTAACCGGATATATCAGCATTGCCCCCAAGGGTGAAATATGCATTCTATCCCATAGCATCAGTGTAACCGTAGCGGCAAGATTTCCTCCGGCGCTATCGCCTGTCACAATGATTTTATCCTTATTGATTTCTAACGTATCAGCACAATTGAGCATCCACTGATACATGCAATAGCAGTCTTCAACAGGAACAGGATATTTATTTTTAGGTAATAATCTGTAATCCGGAAAAATCACTTTGCACTTTGCCATTTCCGCATACCATTTTGCAATCTGGTAGTGTGCCCTTGACGCCTTTAGTAAAAATCCCCCGCCATGGTAAAATACAATGCACGGAAGAATACCACTGCTTTTCTTTGGCTCAATGACAAAAGGGGAGCGTTTTCCGCACTCATATCCAGATATTGCATATTTTTTTACGGTAACTTTATCATCTGATGCACATGTAGATAATTTCATTGCCATATTCACAATCGGATATAGGTATATATTTGATGGCGCCTTTTGCTTTGCCAGTTTTGCCAATTCACTGTCTATTTCATATTTCTCCATATTGTCATTTCCTACTTTCGATTGTCACAATCATATATTTAATAAGTACGCATTTATCGTTCAAGCATACTCCATTCTTTGCGTGTAATAGCATAGGCATATGAAATCTCGTTCTTCCCGTCGGGATATTCCTTTATCTTTTTCATTCCATTTACAACCGCTGTAGAATAAGAACCAATATTTGTATGCTTCATATAGGAATACAGGCAATCATATTCCGTATGTTCAAATGCCCAGTCCCTGACCGCTCTTGCCGCCTCGCTTCCAAATCCTCTACGCCAATATTTTTTATTGATATGGTATCCAATCTCTAGAAGCAAATTTCCATCAATCGTTTGAATCGTTAAGCCGCAATCCCCAATAAAATCGTCCGTTTCTTTCAGAACGACAGCCCATAATCCAAATCCGTATTTCTTGTAATTTTGAAGATTCCATTCAATCCAATCCTTTGTACGGCTTTCATCAAAAGGTTGGGGATAGTGCTGCATGGTCTCCGGGTCTGAAAGAATTTCAAATAATGCTGGAAAATCCTTATAAGTGAGTTCTCTTAACAGGAGTCTTTCCGTTTCAATTACCATCATTGTCTCTCCTTAAATACCAATTTGACGTTATACTCGTTTTATCATATCTATGCACCAAACCTTGCAGCTAAACAAAGCGTAAATATTGCAATGCATAAACTATCTGATTTATATTTTGTATTTCTTCTCATTCCAAATCATTTCCCTTTTGAACTGCAAGATTCTCCTGCTTTATTCAATTTATATAAAAACGTACTGATTAAAATTGGATTACCATTTTTATCATTTTTATATGATTGATTATCAAGCCTTCTTATACGTTGAAATCCCAGTCTTTCTAATAGTTTCCATGATGAAACATTCCGCACATCACAATCTCCATAAATTGTACTGATACCCACTGATTCAAATAGATAATGAACAAGCGCATTGCCTGCCTCTGTTGCATAACCCTGTCCGCAATATTCAGGATTAAAATCATAATCCATACAATAATGTCTTTCATCATCTATCCAATAGCCAATGCTTCCTATAACATTCTGTTTTAATTTTAATTCGGCAACAAGACGGTTATCCATATCCTGCCACTCAGTAATTATGTTTCTCACCTGTTTTTCCGACATTGGATAAAAATCTTCGAACCTGCTGACTTCTTCATCAGAAAAATATTTTATAATATCCTCAAAATCTGTCGCTCTATAATTTCTCAAAAGTAATCTGCTGGTTTCTATAGTTATCATCGAAACACACTCCTTAAAACGAGAATTTTATAAAATAAGCATTGATTGGGTCTTCGTAGACGCCGTTACAAAGATACAAAACGCTGCTCAACAATGTAATTGCTGTATATATCACCGAATAAATCGACACAATACGAATTAATTTTTTCTTATTCATTTTATTTCCTTTCTCTTTTGCCGCCACAGACTGACATTTTATTATAGCCTGCTAAATAAATCAAAACAATTTCATTGCTGCGAAATGTTTATTTGTTGCCTCGAAATGCCGTATAAAATCCGATCTATCACTCAAGATATTTCACCCTTGTACCCGCATCTGTTCTACCAAAGATTGCTTTTTCTGCTTTCGCACCATCCAGACTGACAGGACTACCTCCATACCAAACAGTACAAGGAGGAACAGCCCCATTTGCAGGAACGGGAACTGGTATGGGACAACTGCGCCGGCAAAGGATTTCTTACTGACCTCCGCACAGACTGCCATGGAAAGCGGCAGCCCCAGGATTAAAACAGTAAGCACCGCAAAAAGCACATGGCACATCCCCTCGGTGATACTCATCCGGCACAGCTGCTTCCCGGTCAGGCCAACGGAGCGCAGGATACTGTTCTCCCGCTTCCGAGACATCTGGTTGGAAAGCGTCGTATTGATC
The DNA here is from genome assembly GCA_946552115.1 of uncultured Lachnospiraceae bacterium. GTDB lineage: Bacteria > Bacillota > Clostridia > Lachnospirales > Lachnospiraceae > CAPEBR01. The sequence goes on along the minus strand of CAMNRH010000014.1, from coordinate 58,018 downwards.
AGGTTGACAACACCGAACAGGAAGATCAGCCAGGAAAGAGCCTGCAGGCTTCCAAAAATAATGCTGCTCTGCATTTTCTCATATTCGATATGTGCGTCTATAGTATCCATTCCAAGATTGCTGCGGCCTGATACCAGCTCCTTAAGCCTGCTTTCCACAAACTCTGCTTTTCCGGGATCATTCACAATACTCCAGGAGTAGTCAAAGCTTCCGATTTCAGGATGTATCTCATGAAACAACTCCTCTGGTGCGAACAGGGCTGCCGAATCCATGGCAAGCGCACCATGTCCGTTTGCTGCCTTCGACGCATCGAACAGCCCGGATATGGTAACTTTCACGGTTTCCTGGCCCAGGGTCAGCTCAATAGCGACCCCAACATCCATATCGGCATGGTGCTTCTGATAACCCGTACTCAGAAGGATGCTGTGGGCATCCGACGGCATGGCGCCGGATACCAGTGCAGCCTCTATATCCATGCGGTTTGCGTCCGTCAGCATGTCGCACATACCAGCCTCAGCGCTTTCGGAAGTCCTAAATTTGCCGTGCAGAGACCGGCGGGTGGCCAGCACATCTGTCACCCCGTCCATAGAAAGGATCTCCTTTCTTAAGTTTTCATCCAGCGGATTGCCTGCAGCCATAATCTCTTCCTCCGGCTGCTCTGAGGACAGATAGATCTTATAGTCCCCGTCTGGGAAAAACAGCCTTGCAGCCCGCTCCGGCGAGCGTGTCAGAACCATAGAAGACACCACCAGAAGAAGGATCCCGCCCAGGCTTAGGGACACTGCAATGCTCACTGACTTCTTGCAGTCGCGCCCAAAATTTGCAAATCCCATGGATATGGGACTTAATTTCCGGTGTTTCTTTCTGTTGTGTACCTTTTCCTGACCTGCGGAAAAACGCATTGCCTCCAACGGTGAAATATTGGCAGCTATTTTGACCGGTCTGTGAACTGATATTGATACCATGAACCAGCAGACCATCACGGTCAGAAGTACAGCTGCCCCATAATAACCCCCGTGAAAACCTTTTGGAAACAGGAGCAGGCCGCCGCCCACACCCAGCAGGACACCCATCAAAATTCCAATACCGCCCAGCCGACCGCTCTCCTTTTTCACGATACCGCCCTTCACAGAACGTATAACTTTCCACAGGTTCCGTATCTTCGTTAATTGCAGTCCCTTCTTCATAGCTGTCAAAGATCGTATCGCATTCCCTGCAGCGTTCAAACCGGTCGTCAAAAACACCGAAATACTCCTGCATGCAGTAGATCACATGCCAGGCCTGGTCTCCCGACAGGTTCGGGGCGTCTTCTGCTGTGATATTCTCCGGGTGGAATTTCCCTTGGAGAAATTCATAAAATCTCTGCATATAGCCTGTACTTCCTAACTCTGCCATCAGTTCCATGCTGTCATGGCCCCGGCCAAATACACCATCTTCCATATCCTCTCTTTCTTTTCTTCGTCTGTAAACTGACATATCCACCATATCCTCTCCTTTCTGCTGATATTCTCATGTTTCGGGACACAAAAAAGACACTGACCATTCATTCTATCATCAGTGCCATTTTGTATTCTCTGTTTCTGGCAGGCTTACGCCTGAAAGTTTTCCTTCCAGCCCACGCCGGAACAAAAATTGATTTTCTGCCCTGTATGCAGAAAAAAATAATAACTTCTGTTTTATTATATTTCTATATATTGCGTTTGTCAATAGCTCAAAATCAATATATAGTATTTTTAACTGCTTTATAACTGTAATCAGATCGTATCTTAAAAAAGCAGCGAATTGTTTTATATAATGCAAAAACAAATTCACTGCTTTACTGCTTGTTTATTAAGTTTCTGCAGTTATGCCAGTACAGGCTCTCTTTTTCTAATGACAGCCTCCACTTCCTCTGTGGTCTTTTCAACAATCCTTGCTATCTGCTCTGACGAATAGCCTATTCTGTGCATATTCATAATCACGCCTGCTATGGCATTATCTGTTGCATTTTCCCTAATTCCCTGTGAAAGATTACACATAGCGCTCATATCCTTTCTTAATTTATCATCTACCGGAATACTATACTCCGTTTTTATGATTCCTAATTTTTCATCAACGGTCAATTCTGCCGAAAGCAATGTACTCAGTAGACGGTGCAGCTCATACTTCTCATCATGCTCCGGAAGTTCATTTGATATACCTATCAAAACAATATTTAACAGATCAAGCCTGCCTTTCCAAGGATAGGAACCAAGCAGATCATCTTTCGTAAGATGCACATAAGCCATATTGCTTTCGTCCATGCCCATACATACCCAAATGCTGAATACACGCCTGATGTCGTTATAGTTTGTCTTTACAAAATCCCTCTCCTTCTGCGAGGAAACAAGGCGGCTCACATAGAATAATTATGAAATCTAAATTTCTAACCAATCTGTCATTCGCAAATTGCAAACAAATTTATTATTTACATTTAAGCATTTGCATATAATGCACTCTCTGCTTTTTGGTATTCCTCTTCCGTATACCCAAAAGAAATTATCTGTTCCTTGGATGCATTCGCTTTGATCATTCTCTTGATAGCGTCCAAACGCTCACGTCTTATACTTCTCTCTTCAATACCCTCTGACCAATTACACATAATCTGGATTCTCCTTTCCAATTCAGCAGTCATTGTCATTCCATATTCATCTGCCAATATACGTTTCTTCTCTGATGCGTCCTTCCTGGAAACTAACTCTTCCAGCATAGCTATCAACACATTCTAAGACTTCTTTACAGCTTCTCCAGAAGAACTATCCGCCCCACTCCTGATATTGACAATAATGCCTTTCATCAGATCCGTATGATATGAATTTCTCTTATTCCCAAAAACTTTTTTTCTGTCAAGACCGATTTCCTCGATAGAATCTTCTGTTTCCCCGCTATCCATACATATCCAGATACTCCGGACTTTTTTCAGATTGTCAAAATCACTGTGGAAAAATTCTGTCTGTTTCTGTGCTGAAATCATCCTTGCAAGATAGAATACGATCCTATTCTCCAAGTGGTATCCCAGCTTACCGGAATCCGTTGACTTCTGCGCCTCAATGTTGATCAGGATCTTCATCTCTTTTTCCCTGAAGTATGCAGTAAAGCGAATATCATAATAGATGATCCCCTCTCCCGGAATATTGTCTTCCGTTACGGTTCCTTTCACCCGCCCAAGATTAGAAAGTCCTGCAGCAACTGGTCTGGCTCCTATTTCAATATCATCACCAATGCAGCCAAGGATATCTTCAATATCCATCTCCCGAAACTCATCAACCGTATACTTCAAAATACGTGACAGTATCTGCTTGTCCGCAAGCAAATACTTTATATTTGTATCATATTCAGAACCAGAGTCATTCGTAGCATTGACTGTCTGTGCTAAATTTGTCTCTATCATTGGCACTCCCTCTTTATTTTATTGTGCAGTCTCGGAAACTCAAAACCCTTGAATTTCCTGACTTTTCTAATATCATTTTTTTCAGTTTCACCCTGCATTTTGTAACATTTTCGTTGTAACAATTCAGATAAATTTTTCAAAAAACACTTGACAAATCGCCCCAATTATGCGACCGTATTTGACGTTTGAACTACAGCGTCAAATACGGCCCTTTGTCGTGTAAGGTATTTCAATTTTCACTACGACAAAGTTAGGGATGCAATATTACCTTCCCCATGTACGGCATCTATTGGTGCGCTTTTTTCTGGATATCTTCTTAATTTCTCCCAAATCTTCAAAGTACGATATTAGTCTCCAAGACTACACTGTATGGTAGGAAACGCAAAAGCCATTCCCAAAAGGTATATGACCTCATTGCCATTATACCACATGTTATATATTCGCTCAATCAAAAACACATCAAAAACACATCTTATATCTTATAATTCTACCTTTCGTATTTACCAGGTTATTGACTATATCCATCACCTCTAGGCCAACTGGTTTCACCCGTCAGGCTATAATACTGTGCGATCAACCTTAAAGCTTCTTCATCTATCTGGTATTCCCTGGATATTTCCTCCAGGCTTTTTCCTTCCACACAGTAATGCTGGTACACGAACCCTGCCGTCTCACATGCCTGTGAATACAGTGTGCCTAAAAACTTCTTCATCAGCTCTGCATATTCTGAAAGATCGGAATCCAGCTCTTTGTCTGTACGATTTAATAATTTTGACAATTCTGTTTTTCCTAGGTTTTCCGGAATACCATACACGTTCTCATTCATAAATTCCATGAACATTTTCCGCTTATCCTTTGGCATTTTCGCGTAGAGCCAGATAACCTCAATTAGCTCTGTTGGTAAATCTTCCGGCAGTGGCGGTAACTGTATATATTTTGTCTTCATCTGCATCAAACTCCTTCCTTTATAAGATTTGTAAAATTCCTGGCTGTAAAATTCCAGATATCGCTGTCTTTACAAAAGATGAAACGGACAGCCTTAAAAACTGTCCGTTCCATCCTTCTTTTGCATCCTTTATCTGATGATTTAAACAGCCGTTGAAAATACCTTTACAAATTTCTTATCCGCATTTTCTCTATGCCGACTTCTCATAATATTCCTGCATGGACTTATACACCTGCCGGAGGCGCAAGGCAAAATTTGTGTTTCGTTTCGCCATCCGGTTATTTCGGATTGCCTTTGCTACCGCCTGCTTACTCCCCACCAGGATCACCTGTTTCGTCGCCCTGGTAATTCCCGTATACAGGATATTCCTCTGGAGCATGCGGCGGAAACACCCAAGTAATGGAATGATGACAACAGGGCATTCGTTCCCCTGGCTTTTATGTACGCTCATGGCATAGCCATGGGTCAGCGGCCAATAATCCTCGTCTGAGAACTTCATAACCCGGTCATCGCCAAAATCTACCTCCATCACCATTTTGCTGTCTTTCCGGTAAATTCCTAACACTTCCCCTAAATCTCCATTGGAAACCTCATCTACATTTTTTGTCTGCATCACGATATCCCCGACGCAGAACAGCTTCTTTCCGTTCTTAATCTCCGTCCTGCCCCTGCGTTTTGGGTTTACCACTTCCCGAAGCCTTTCATTCAAGGCATCTGAACCCGCCTCTGTTTCTTTCCGAAAAGGGGACAGCACCATGAGATCCTCGGTACGTTTCCCATGTTTCCTCCAGTATGTTTCATAGATCTTCTGGATGATCTGGGCAGCATCTTCCGGATCGGATGCCGCGCGGAACTGGAACGCCTCGTCATACTTAAGCCCCGTCTGGTTCCGGTTGATGCGTCTGGCATTCTCTACAATGGTGCTTCCCTCATCCTGCCGGAAACAGGCGTCCAAAACCGTCACCGGAATGACTCCGGACTCTATCATCTCCCTGAATACATTTCCCGGTCCCACACTTCCAAGCTGATCCTGATCCCCGATCATCACTAGGGTTGCCCCTTGCCTGATACAATAGAAAAACTTGTACGCAAGATACATGTCGCACATGCCGAACTCATCGGCAATGATCAAATCATCCGGGAGCTTTTCTGTCTGGTTCCATTCTTCTTCCCCATCCACATCTGTCATGCCGACTGCCTTTTGGATGGTCATGGCCGGATAGCCGGTTTTCTCGTACATACGCCGCCTGGCTCTTCCGGTCGGGGCGCACAGCATGCTCAGCGCATCCGGATCAAGCATTTCCTGAATCCTTAAAATAATCCGGATCAGGGTCGTCTTTCCAGTCCCCGGACCTCCTGTAATAATCGACACCGGATACTGAAATGCCTGCAGTACTGCCTTTTCCTGCATCTCATCAAGGGTAATCCCTTCTTCCTTCACAATCTGCTCTAACATCTGCTGGACATCCTGTTCTTCCCTTTCCTCAAACATCAGGCGGACCAGCTCTCCCGCCGCTCCTACTTCTGCGTCAAACCCGGATTTATTATAAATACCGCCGCCATTTCCAACCAGAGACTTATCCTTACGAATCATGTCATTTCCGGCATTTTTAATCGCAGCTTCTGATACTTTTGATAAATGGGAATTCTTCTTGTTCTTATTTAAGAGGTCTCCTGCCTGCTCCACAATATCCCCGCTGGTTAAGAACAGATGTCCTTCCTCTTCCGCTTTCTGCAGCACATGAGAGATTGCAGCTTTAATACGAAGCGGATTGTCCGGGCGGAAATCCTTTGCTTTTATTGCTATCGGATCCACCGTCAGGAATCCAAAGCCCTTGATCTCACAAAGCCGGAACGGATCCTCGCGGATAATATGGTAGGCGCTCTCCCCGAAATGCTCCTGTATCTTTTCCAGCTTGTTTGCGGTCACCCCAAAAGGTGCCAGATAGATCATCAGGTTCCGCAAGGCGGTGCTTTTCCGATACCCGTTTAAAATCTCTTCCAGTTTCGTCTCCGAAATCCCAGGGACATCAAGCAGCTGTTCCGGCGTATGATCCAGCACATACAAGGTACGCTTCCCAAACCGTTCTACAATCCGGCGTGCTGTCACCGGTCCGATCCCTTTGATCATGCTGGAGGACAGATACGCCTCAATGCCGGCTTCTGTTTCCGGGATATTGACATGGAAATAAGAGACATCCAGCTGAAACCCGTATTTCCCTCTCTTCCATGTGCCGTCCAGATCCACCTCCAGGTTCTCTCCTACAGGAAGTTCAATCCCATAAGCCGTAAAACGCCCCGGATACTCCGGATTCTGACGGCTTACCTCCCGGGGCAGTTCCTCCTTCGTGCGGTAGGATGCCACCGTATAGCCATTGGCCGGATTATAATAGGTCCTTTCTACAAACTTGCAGTGTATCATCTCAGGCACTCCTTCCCCCATGAAAGCCACAGATACTTTCCTCTCTGTGATGTATGGATATGATCCTTTCTAAGCCTTGGAATCAATCCCTTCATTTCCCGGCAGGGATAAGAGCGCAGCACGCCGATCCTCCGGTAGCCGTTCTCCGTACGGACCGAGCAGAACCCTTCCGGGCTGATGGAAAATGTATGGATTCCTTCCGTTTCAAGTTTTTTATAAACCGGAAAATCCGCTCCTTCCCTTCTAATTCATACCATATCAATGCAAAACAGGAGGCGTCGCTCATTTCCTTCCGGCTTTTCAACTGTTTTCTTAGCGATTTCTCGCCCGTTTCCCAGTACCTTTCCGGTACAGGATCGGTCTTCCCATTCTCCGCCCCTTTAGGAGCTTTGCATCCTGATACTGCTTTTTCGGAATGTACATCTGCATCCTCTGGATTCTTATATCCCTGATTTCCTTTTTGTTCATCCAGTTTCTCCCTTCGTAATTTCTTAACAGCAAATCCCACAACCAGAATCGGGACTGCCAAACTGAACGTCTGAAACAGAATTGCAAGAAAGAACGGCCATAAAAAGGGCGCCAGCATCATGCCGGCCACCCCCATTAAAATAAGCATCTTTTTATATCTCACAACCCACGCTCTTACACCCTCCATGCACTGCCTCCTCTTTTCTTACCGGGAATCCTCCCCCTTCATCCTTTAGTCAAAATAACCGTCCTCCATGCCTTCAAACTCTTCGTCTACATTCCGATCCCGCGAGGATCTGCTGTTTCTGGAGCCGTTGTTCTGGTAACCGCCTCTGGAAGAACCAGAACTCCTGCCGGAACGTCCTGAACTGCCTCTGGATGAGCCAGAACCTCTGGAACCGCTCCTGCCGCCGGAAGAACTTCCTCTTCCGCCCGAAGAACCTCTCCGGTTTCCAGAGCCCCGGCTCCTGCTGCCTCCTTCATCCTCGTCATGATCCTGCCCCGCATTTTTGCTTTCTGCAAATTCAATGTCGTCTAATTTAAGGCAGACTCCATACACCTTATCCCCGTCCTTATTATTATACAAATCTCTAAATAACTTCATCTTTAGAAGTTTTTGTGTGCGGAGCAAGGTCATGAAAATATATTGGAATGGTGAATCGAAGAATATCATAGGGAGCCGCTTAAAAGAGTTGCGACAGCAGCAGAATATTTCCCAGCGTATACTGGCCGCCAGGCTTACGTTAAGCGGGGTTGAATTTAATGATTTAACGATTTTAAGGATTGAAAAAGGGGAACGGTTTGTTCCGGATTATGAGATTGCTGTGATTGCAGACTATTTCAAGGTCAGTGCGGATTATCTTTTAGGCAGAAAAGAACAATGACCGGCAGCCCTAAGAACTGTCGGTCATTGGTTTCTTGAATCGGTATCCAACTCCCCTGATGTTTTCCTATGTAATCGGAAGAACCTCCTTCTGATTCTAGCTTTTGCCTGATATGGCAGATATGGGACATAATGGTTCCTTTTTCATGGATGCATTGTTCCAATGCTAAAATTTATATCGTTGAAATTACGTAGTGATCTCAAATTTGTCTTTGCAAATAATTATGAATCTGAAACAATATATGTCTCTAATTTTTGAATAAGTGCAGACAGATTTTCCCCAGATTCTATTTCTAAAATAAGATTGCTTTGCAATTCAAGACAAAGAATACTCAATATAGATTTTCCATTTACTAAATATCTGCCTAATCTTATACTTATATCTTTGTCATATTGATTGGCAATATCTACAAACTCCTGCACCTTTTTAATAGAATTTAATCTTATTATCATCCTTTCCATATATCCCCCTAAGAATTAAGAACTGTCCGTTACTACTCTTTTGAATCTGTATCCTACTCCCCTGATGTTTTCTATGTAGTCGTAGGAATCGCCCTCCGATTCCAGCTTTTGCCTGATATGGCGGATATGGGACATGATGATTCCTTTTTCATAAATATATTCTTCGCCCCAAACCCCTTCATAGATCTGCTGGTAGGTAAATACACGTCCAGGCTGGTTGGCTAAATAGTGGAGCAGTCGAAACTCTATATCTGTGAGTCTCTTAATTCTTCCATTTTGTATTATCTCCCTATGATACAGATCAATTTCTAGATTGGGAAAATGTAATACCCTATCACCTTTAGAACTAATGTTTGCACAACAGACTTCTAACGGTAAACATGTATGAATATTAAGTAAAACAAATCCTTCATTCTCAGACACTGTAATTAGTACCTTTTTACCCATATTTTACCTTCACATGAATGAAAAGTTATATTTTTTTCCTGTTTCATTTATTATCCCTTTTGTCCAAAATTTCTAGTTTCTGCATCATTTTAAATATTCGGCCTGCACTGCGCCGAATCATTTCTTCAGAAAGTTTCCCTTCTTCATAAGCCTTACGGATATTTTCATCATCATTCTTATTACCTGGCATAATAATATCATTACCAGCAGCAATGCACTGCCAGGGTACACTTCCGTCTTCTGGAACCGTTGTGTTCCAGTCTGACATGATTACACCTTCAAATCCCCATTCCTCGCGCGCAACTATCGTACAGAGATTCCGGCTGTTTGCTGCATGAATACCGTTGACTAAGTTATATGCAGACATCATGGCCACAGGCCTGCTTTTCTTTATTGCGATCTCAAATCCACGCAAATAAATTTCTCTGAGAGTTCTCTCTGATACCAGTACATTTACACCCATTCGATTATCCTCCTGATTATTGCAGGCAAAGTGCTTAATTGTCACACCACATCCTTTATAACTTTGTACCCCTTTTGTTACACATGCTGCCATAACACCTGACAACAGAGGATCCTCCGAATAATATTCAAAATTACGCCCACACAATGGATTCCTATGAATATTCATACCTGGAGCCAGCCATAAATCAACGTGAAACTCCTTCATCTCAACGGCAACTGCCTCCCCAAATTCCCGTAAAAGTTCTGTATCCCATGACTGTGCCAAAGCTGTCCCAACTGGAAACGCAGTACAATACTGATAATACGTATCTGTATTTTTATGATGCTTTGTTTCTTCCAGAAAACCATTTTCCAATGAACCAAGAACGCCGACACCATATACAGTATCCGTTTCACGGTCTACTTCATAACTTTGCCGCAGGCGCAGACCTGCCGGTCCATCCGCCATAATAAGAGAGCGTATCCCATACTTTTCTTCCAGCAATTCCGTTGTCTCCCCAGCAGATCCCGGCACCCGGATTCCTGCCGAACCAAGCGTACTGGTTCCTTGTGTAATATTTCCATATAAGAGCGGTATCAATTCTGTGACTGGCTGTATATTTGCCAAAGACGGCTGGTTGATACAACTTTTTTCTTCCCGCGGTGCAAACACCAGTTCAGGTAGTTTCTCCTGTTCTGCTATTTTAAGCCATTCTTCAGCTTTTATTCCGGCCTTCTCATTCACAAATTCATCCGGAACTGCACCAAGAGGACAAATAGAACTCGTCCGTTCAATGATTGTCTGTTTTTGTACTATAAGCTCTGCTACGGGCTGCAAAGATTCTGCATGCTTTCCAATCCAGATGACATACTTTCCTGCATCCATCACCCATGCATGTTGAACTTCCGAATAGCTGGCAAGGTATGTCTGCTCCACAGATATAACAAGGTTTTGGGATTCCCCGGGTTTTAAATTCTTTGTCTTTGCAAATCCAACCAATCGCTTAAGTTCCTTCCTGCTTTCTGTCTGAGGCAGCGACACATATACCTGTACCACTTCCCTGCCTGAATAAACAGTACCGGTATTTTCCACAGAAACTATCAGATCAACGCCGCACTCTGTTCCTTTAATCCCCTCAAATCCCATAGAAAAAGATGTATAAGAAAGACCATAGCCAAACGGAAATAGCGTTTTTTTCCCAAAAGTGTCAAAGTACCTGTATCCAACATAAATTCCTTCCCTATACTCCTCCGTTGCCACATTCCCATTCAAATAACCAAAGCTTTGTGCTGAAGGATAATCTTCATAGTGCCTTGCCCAAGTAGCAGTCAATCTTCCTCCCGGTACCGCACGACCAAACAGCACGTCCGCGACTGCCCGTCCTCCCTCTTGTCCAGGCAGGGAAATATTTAAAATTGCCCGGATATTTTCTGCCTCTTCTAAGATATCGACCAGTTCTATAGGCGCCCCTACGTTTAAAAGCAGTACAATCGGAATACCTAACTGATTCAAAAATAAAATATCTTCCCACTCATGTCTGCTTAAATAATAATCTCCCTCTTCTTTTCTCCTGTCTTTCCCTTCCCCGCATATACGGCTAATTACGTAAATCGCTACTTGAGCGCCCTTGCTATCTTCGTTTAGAATTCTTCTTCCTTTCGGCATTGAAAAAGGATTTTCAGCATATACATCAAAGGGATTCTCTACATTTTCCGCTGCCTCAAGAACCTTTTTCTTCCATGCCATTCTTGCACCTTCATAACAGGTTTCATACTCCATAAGCCAGCTCTCACTTGTAATCACCGCTCCTGCTTCTTTCATCCCCTGATAAACCGAAATATTTTCCCGGTTATTTACATCTCCCGAACCGGTTCCTCCTTTTATCGTCCTAACTGCCCCGCCCCCAAAAAGCGCAATGGAAGAATCTGCATTCAGAGGAAGCACTCCTTCGTTCTTTAAGAGAACCATTCCTTCCGCCGCAGCTTTCCTTGCAAATCGGCGGTGTTTTTGTTCCCGTACGGAAGGCTGTATTTTCAATGTACCGCTATGTATCTGATTTATCACAATTATTTCCTCCTACTTCTGTAAAATATTTATCACTTATACTAAAAAAGGCTGCTGAAACAGCCTTTTCCAATCAGACATAACATTACTATTCCTTGACTCCGCCAAGCGTTACCCCCGCAATAATAAATTTGGACAGCAGAAGATATACGATAATAATCGGTACAATTGCTACAAGAATCATAGTATAGATCTTACCCATATCAAAATTCATATAATCAGCTCCCCGAAGTGTGGCAATCAAAATCGGTACGGTCATCTTTTCTTTAGACTGAATCACCAATGCCGGAACGAAGTAATTGTTCCACGAACCCACAAATGAGAAGATTGCCTGTACTGCAATCGCCGGTTTCATAATCGGAAGAACGATCCGATTAAATGTCATGAACTCCCCTGAACCGTCAATTCTTGCCGCCTCCACAAGCGACAGAGGGAGCGATGACTGCAGATAACTATACATAAAGTAAAATACTGAAGGAGACGCGATAGAAGGAATAATCAGCGGCAGCAGAGAATCATACATTCCCATATTCGTGATCAGCCGCAGGAATCCCATCGCCGTTACCTGTGTCGGCATGACAAGGATTGCCATGATAAATGTAAACGCAATTTTCTTTAACTTAAAGTTATATGCATACAGACCGTACGCTGTTAATGCCGAAAAATATGTACAAATTGCCGCTGAGCAGCCGGAAACAATCAAGCTGTTGATAATACCTCGAAACATTGGAAACGTTCCGTCATTCGCAACGTTTTTCAAATTTTCAAGCAGATAGGCTCCCGGCAGTGCGGAAAAGCCTTTCTGCAGATCTGCATGTGACCGGGTCGCATTGACAATCAAAATATAGAAGAAAAACAGGCACATGAATGATAAGATAATCAATACAATATGCGCAACGATACTCCTTAAATGATTTGGCTGTTTTGATTTCATATTCCTATCTCCTTCCTTCTTTCTTTGCCAGTTTTTTTGCTTTCTTAGCCGCCGCCTTCGAACCATCGGGATCATCGCTATTCGTCATACGGTATACAAAGAAACAAAGAATGCCGCTGACAATAAACAGATATACGGACAATGCTCCAGCCATACCATAGTTCCTGCTCTTTAAGTGGCCGTTCAGGAACATAATCAGCGTCATAGACGTACGGTCCGGGCTTCCCTGGCCATTTGTCAGAATCTGCGGTACATCAAACATCTGCAGACCACCTATAATTGCTGTAATCAATGTATACGCAAGAATCGGACGTATCTGCGGAAGCGTAATATAGAAAAATCTCTGGAAACTGTTGCACCCGTCCAATTCAGACGCCTCGAAAACGTCTGGGCTAATACCCATGATCGCAGCCATAAGCATAATCGTCGAATTACCAAACCACATCAGAAAATTCATAAACCCAACCAGCGACCGGGTGCCCATAACAGAACCCAGAAAATCAATCGGCTGACTGATCAGTCCTATGGACATCAGGATCCCATTCACCGGCCCATTGGTCGAAAACATTGTGAAAAACAGCATTGCAAACGCAGATGCCATGATCAGATTCGGCAGATAGATTACGACCTTAAAAAACTGCGTTCCATGAATTTTCAGGCGCGCATCTACAAACCATTCAGCAAGCACCAGCGCAATGACAATCTGGGGAATAAATCCTATCACCCATAAAATCATAGTATTGGCTGCGTATTTGAGCATATCCGACCTCAGAAGGCTTATATAATTCGCCATTCCCACAAAATTCGGCCCGATTTCTTTAATCCCCGAACGGTAATATTCAAAAAAACTATATCGGATCGTATCTATCAAAGGAATAAAAGAAAAAATGAAAAAACTTATAAAAAACGGAAGTATAAAAAAGTATCCCCATTTTGAATAATCGACTTTTTTATTTTTTTGTCTCATAAACTGCCCTTCCTTTCTTTTTCAGTATTCTGCGGGGCTTTAAATGCCCCGCAATTTGTTCTTTCTACTCTGGCCACTGAACTTCGGTAATATCAGGATAACGTTCTATAATTGCTGTTTCAAAATTGGTCTTTGCCTTATCGAAGTCGATCTTACCCTGCAAATAATCACTAAAAGAATTTTGAATCAATTCCACACATCCCTGGTCGTAAGCAGAAAGCGGCGCAATTTCAATGTTCTCTGCAACCGGCGCAAAATATGTAAACGCATTCTGTCCTCCCAAAAACTCTGAAGCAAATGCTTCATCTTCAGCAGCCTCCTGCATACCGCTTACTGTATTCGTAAAATCTGAATAATCCCTGGAAATCTTCAGCAGATTTTCTTTCTCTACCGTTACTGAAAGTATAATATCTTTTACATGCTCTGGATTATCCGTACCGGTACATGCATGGACATAGGAACCTCCCCAGTTATATTCCTGCGGAGGATTGGTAACACCCCACACACCGTCTTCACCGTCCCAGTTTGGTTTCAATGTAAAATCAATTCCCCATGCCGGAAAGAGAAAAGCAAATACTTTAGATGTCGAACCCATTGCCTTGTTCCAGTCATCATTCCACTGTCCCTTTACATTCTTGTCCAGATATCCTGCGTCCAGCCATTCTTTTGAATCATTCACCCAGTCCATAATCTTCTGATCTACCTTAATAGTTGTCTCTCCAGGACTTACCCATGACTCGCTGATACTGTTTCCATAGAGACGGAAAGTATCTGCATAAGAGGAAAATGTAAAATATCCTTTTTCCTTTAATTCCCCTGCCGTCTTCTTAATGGTATCCCAGTCCTTTACCTTCTGGCCGACTTCTTCCGGATCGTCCGTTCCAAATACTTCTTTTGCAATATCCCGGCGGTACACCAGAAGTCCCGGGCAGCACTGCCAGGTAGAACCTCTCTGAACTCCCTCTGTATCCGAAGCCGTTACTTTTGTAAACTCGTATTGGTCAGAAAGTTCCTTATCCGTATCAATGCCAAGGTCCTTAAGCGACATAGCCGCATCCGCATCCTTATCCGTATATTTATTTACATAGTCCGTTTCTGACAAGAAGATATCTACCTTATCGTCTGCCGCCGCATCCGCCTGTTTCATCAGCGCCTCATCCAGTTTCTGCTGGTAAACACCGTCCTGATTTGGATTGATGATCCAATGGATTTCTGTACCGTCATTTAAGGTAGTGACGGTACCGTCTGAAGATGTTTCCTTTACTTCCGGATAAACTGCCTCCACCCGCTCACGGAATTCGTCATTCCAGCTATAGATATTGATGACCTTTCCTTCTTCGCCATCTGTCGCAGCGTTGCTCCCGGAACCAGATGACTTTCCACAGCCGGCGGCCATACTTGCTGCCATTGCTGCAATCAATAAAATACTAACTGCTCTCTTTTTCATTTTGAAAAATCCTCCTTCTCTTTTTTTCGTTTTGCCAAGTATCACTCCGCACTTGTTAAACGCATTATAACGAAAGATTACTTTTTGATATATTAAAGATTTTACAAAAATGTCAAATTCATGACACATTTTTAAATTCCTGCTTCTTCTTGCCATATCAACAGTTTTCGTATTATTTTAGGTCATGAATCTGTTATTTTTCACATGTATTTTATTTTTTTCATACATATTTTCTTCTATGATATCTAACATATATCAATTGAGAAAGGAGCATAAAATTGAATTGTTTAAAATTTATTGACGAGCACGGAAGTTTCTTATTAAAACAGCCGGAAAATACAAGTTACTTATATTTCCCTCTTGCTTCAGAAACCGGGCTAAAAAGTGCTGTCACACCGAATCTCGGCGGCGACGCGAAGATGAACCAAGAGATATTCTTATTAGAACCGGTAAGCTCAGAAAGTCTGCACAATAACCGTTCTACCCGCAATTTCTGGTTCACTGTAAGCGGTATCGGTGCATACTCTGCCGCCGGATCGTCTGCTGAACAGGAAAATGCCAGATTCACATCCATACAGGATGAACAGGAACTGGCTGCCGGATTTATGTGGCACATTTTAAAGAGAACCTCCAAAACCTATCAATTATCCTCCGCGGTCACCTCCTTTATTCCAAGGGATGACAATGTAGAGATTATGCATATCTCAGTACAGAACGATTCAGGGAATACCCGGGAACTGACTGCTTACGCCGCTGTTCCCATTTATGGCCGCAGCGCGGACAACATCAGGGATCATCGGAATGTGACATCCATGCTGCACCGTATTGAGACAACAGAAAACGGAGTCCTTGTCTGTCCGACCATGTCTTTCGATGAAAAAGGTCATCGCCCCAACAAACAAATCTACTATGTCATGGGCTGTACGGGAAAGGGCAGTAAACCAGCCAGTTTTTACCCTACTGTAGAAAGCTTTCTGGGAGAAGGAGGAACCTTTACCCATCCCGGCGCCGTATATGGGCAGTATCCAGGAACTCCTGCCTTTACCCACGCTGCCGGAAAAGAGGCGATGGGCGCTTTCCGGTATGAACCGATCCTACTTGCCCCCGGCGAAAGCGCAGATTACATCGTGCTTCTAGGCACAGAAGACAACAAGGCGGCAATTTCCATGATTTTTGATAAATATAACTCTACCGAAAAGGTGCGGCAAGCTCTCCAAAATACCAAATCCTACTGGCAGAATCAAGTTGCTGTTCAGTTCCATACAGGAGAGCTTAAGTTTGACCGTTGGATGAAATGGGTCTGCTTTCAGCCTTTCCTTCGCCGGTTATTTGGATGCTCTTTCCTTCCGCATCACGATTACGGACGGGGCGGGCGGGGCTTTAGAGATCTATGGCAGGATTGCCTGTCCTTACTTCTGATAGAGCCGGAACATGTCGGACATATGATTGCCGCAAATTACGGTGGAGTCCGTATTGACGGAACAAATGCAACCATCATCGGCGATGGAGCCGGCAATTTTCTTGCAGACCGGAACAAAATTACAAGAGTCTGGATGGACCACGCACTCTGGCCCTTAATGACAACCAGACTCTACATCGATCAGACCGGAGATATCGGGATATTAAACAGACAGATTCCTTATTTTAAAGATGCACAGATCATGCGCGGAACGGAAACCGACCATTTATGGAAACCGGAACAGGGAAACAGGCAGCGTACAGATGAAGATACTGTCTATACCGGAAGTATCTTAGAGCATCTTCTGATCCAGCAGCTTACCGCCTTCTACGAGGTTGGAGACCATAATATCTACCGGCTTCGGGATGCAGACTGGAACGACGCCCTGGATATGGCTTCTGAACATGGAGAAAGCGTTGCTTTCACCTGTGCATATACGGGCAATTTGTTAGAACTTGCCGCATTGATCCGTCTTCTAGATAACCATTCTTCTGCACATACTGTAGAATTATTGGAAGAAATTATGCCTTTGCTGCAAAAAGATACGGAAATATTTGACGACATCAGCCGAAAGCATAAAATCCTGTCCGACTATTCCGCCAGATGCAGACATAGCATTAGCGGCAGACGTACCAGCGTCTCCCTGTCCGTTCTTGCCGTAGACCTGATTCAAAAGGCGAATTGGCTCATGGAACATCTAAGAACACAGGAATGGATCGATATAGACGGCGAAAAAGGCTGGTTCAACAGCTATTATGATAACCATGGGCATGCTGTCGAAGGGCTTTGCAAAGGCCGGATACAGATGATGCTGACCGGCCAGGTATTCGCGATTATGAGCAGAGTCGCCAATGAGGAACAGATTCGTAAAATAACAACAAGCGCAGATCAATATCTCTACTGTAAAGAAATCGGCGGCTACCGCCTGAATACGGACTTTCATGAACTAAAGTTTGACATGGGCCGTATGTTCGGTTTTGCCTATGGCGAAAAAGAAAACGGCGCTGTATTCTCCCATATGACGGTCATGTATGCCAACGCCCTGTACCGCAGGGGATTTGTACAGGAAGGATGGAAAGCATTAAAAACCCTTGCCGATACGGCCCTGGATTTTGATACCAGCCATATTTACCCGGGAATTCCGGAATACTTCCTGCTTTATTCGCTTTCCCGTCAAAGGTATAATGCAGGTAATGCTCGTTGTCCTTTCCCTGCACCACTGGGTAATCCACCCCAATCCTAATACTTTCATCCATATCCTCATATCCCTCCATCAGGATTATTATGAAAGCAGATACAATCCCGCTATAAAAGGACGCAACATCATATCGCACTGCGTCCTTTTAGCTTTTATTTCTTATCTGCTTTTATTCCTTATCTACCCTTTCAGCCGGAACTTTGAAACAAGCTGCTTTAACATATTCGCCTGACCGGACAGCTCTTCACTGGCTGCAGCGCTCTTTTCCGCCGTAGCCATATTAGATTGTACAACATCTGAAATCTGATCAATTCCACGAATAACCTCCTCTGTAGCTTTCGCCTGTTTCGCAGAATATTCCGCAATTCCTTCGATTAGTTTATTTACCTCTTCCGCCCGGTCTACCACCTCCAGCATAGATGATGCCGTATCCTTAGCCAGGCTGCTGCCCTCCTCTACTGCTTCAACTGTCTGGGCAATCAAAACCGTAGTACTTTTTGCTGCCTCGGAGGACTTGCCGGCAAGATTGCGCACCTCGTCCGCTACTACTGCAAAGCCTTTCCCTGCAGTTCCTGCCCGGGCCGCTTCTACAGCGGCATTCAACGCAAGAATATTCGTCTGGAACGCGATATCCTCTATTGTCTTAATGATATTATGAATTTCCGAAGACTTATCACTGATTTTTTGAATCGCCATATTCATACGCTGCATTTTATCATTGCTCTCCAGAATACTTCCGCCTACCTCCTGTGAAATCTGACTGGCTTTTTTTGCGCCCATTGCAGTTTTCTGGATTCCGTCAGACACCTCATTCATATGAGTTGCCAGGAGCTCCACTGCCTGCGTCTGCTGTACGGAGCCCTGGGAAAGGGTCTGTGCTCCTTCCGATACATATCCGGAACCTTCTGCCACCTGCCCTGCCGCTGTATTTATTTGTCCCAGCGTTTCATTCAGGGATCTTGAAATGCCTTCCAATGATTCCTTAATCTTTGCAAATTCTCCAACATATTCATGCGAAAGTGTAAATGTCAAATCGCCCTGAGAAATATCCTGCAGCTTATCCGAAACCTCATTAATATAGCCAACATAATCCCGCAGTCTGCTTACCGTCTGCCCAAAATTATCTGCCAGCTCACCCAGCTCGTCATTGGAACGGTGACGAATTGACTGTTCCAATTCGCCCTCTGCAATCTTTGCTGCAACAGAACTCAGCTCGGCAACCGGCTTACCAATAATATTTCTCACAAGAATAATAATCAAAACCACTGCAATAATAACTGCTATGACGGATACGGTAACCATAATGCCGGTCAGCATCTTTAAATCGCCCAGCACCTCTGCCTTTGACACATACGCCACTGCCACCCAGTCGCTGTCTGGCACATGCTCCACCTGTATGTACATATCATTCTTATAAAGCGACAAACCTGTAACATCCTCCTGTATCTTCTCTGCAGCATACGCGTACATGTCCCCGCTAAATTCCTTTAAGGTCTTCCCGCACATTTCGGCATCCTGATGTCCTATAATCGTATCTGTCCGGGTATCTACAAGAAAAATTCCTCCTGTTTTTTCCAGTTGAATATCTGTTACAATATCCGATATGGAATCCAGATAAACATCTGCCGCTACTACACCCCGCTTCTCTCCACGTTTATCTTTCAGCATACCGGAGGCTCCTACAACGTAAGACTGGCTGTCCTCATCAAAATAAACATCTCCCAGGATAATATCCTCCGACTGGATGCCATTCTGATACCAGGACTTTTCTAAAGCGTTAAAATCAGGCCCCGGCACAAACGATGCATGATACAAAGCCCCATCTGCGAGCGCCACATAAAGACCTGCCGGATACGCCTCATTTTGATCAACCGTATGCTTAATATATTCCATCATATCCGGGATATTCATATCCTCATACTCGATCGTATCCCGCTGCATACTCAGCATGGTCAGCGTCTTATTCATCCATGCGCTGGTTTCCTGAAGCGCCTTGTCTGTCGTTTCCTCAAGAAGACTCTCGCTTTTCTCCAGTAAAGCTCCGGAAACCCTGCTGTAAACAATCATTAAAAGCACTGCAACCATAACTACAATTGTTGCCACAATTGCCCCGACCAGCTTTCGGGTAATGCCTCTTTTTTTCTTTCCTCCCTGTACGCCCGTCCTTTCCTTTTTTCTTCCTTTTGTCCTCATAACCCTATCTCCTTAACATTATTTTCCTCTCTGCTAATATTGATTAAATTATAACTGATATGTATAAAATATACAATAATAAAAATAAAGCACTTTATTTTTGCCTGGCAGTCTATAAAGCGGGAGTATCACAGAACCGTCAAACCAGACGCCCTTGCAATACCCCCGCTTTACAAAACGGCTACAATTAAAACTTTCTGCCTACAATACCTGATATTCCCTGATTTCCTTTCGAATCCACTGAATCCATTTTTCAAATCCCTCTCCGGTCTTTGCCGACGCAAAGATCACCTCTGCTTTCGGATTCAGCTTCAAAATCCTCTCTTTCACCGCCTCTTTGCTGAAATCGTCAAATACGTTCAACGTATCGCATTTATTAATCAGTACTACATCACAGATAGAAAACATCAACGGATATTTTAACGGCTTGTCATCTCCTTCTGGAACTGACAAAATCATAGCATTTTTTGTACTTCCCGTATCAAATTCAGCCGGACACACCAGATTTCCCACATTTTCCAGCACGACAAAATCCAAATCCTCTGTTCCAAATTCCCGGATTCCCTGTCTTGTCATATCCGCGTCCAGATGACACATTCCGCCGGTATGAATCTGAATCGCGCGCACGCCTGTCCCGGAAATAGCTCTGGCATCCACATCGGAATCAATATCCGCCTCCATAACGCCGATCTTCATCTCACCCTTAAGCGCCTCGATTGTCCGTTTCAGGGTTGTCGTTTTTCCGGCTCCCGGAGAGGACATGAGATTTAAAAGAAAGGTTTTTTCTGCTTTAAGCTCCTCCCTGAGCCTCTGCGCATCCGCATCATTATCTTCAAATATACTTCTCTTCACTTCAATCGTTTTAAAGTCTTCCATATCATATCACCTCTATTTCTTTTATCTGATGCTCATTCCCCTGTATCAGATAAGTATGCTCACTTCCGCAGTACGGACAGATTTTGCCGTGCTCCACAGTACTGTACGTCTCTTCGCAATCCTCGCAGAAAGTAATTGCGGGAATGGTCTCTATTACCAGCTCGCATCCGTCCATCATCTCACTCTTCGAGCATTTCCATCTCCAGCAGTCCTCAAGATAGGACGGAATGATGGTAGACACCTCGCCGATTTGAAGCACTACCTTTCCCACCTTTTCCGCCTGATTCCCGGCAGCTACATTTTCTACTGTTTTTACAATATGAAAGACGATTCCTAATTCATGCATGCCTTATCCTCGTTTTCTGCCTTTTTGTTCCACGGAGCGCCTTGCTCTCTTCGCCGCCTTTTCTATCGGCTTTGCGGCTTTTTTTACTGACTTTGCGGCTGCCTCGACCGCCTTTTTTGCTTCCGGCCTCTTCGCTCCGGCTCTTTTTACCTCCGGCTTCTTTGCGAATGCCGTCTTAAATGCCTTTCCTGCCGCGTATGCTCCGATTTCCTTAAATTTATCCTCAGATTTACACATCTTTGAACATTCCGGATGGTCTCTGTGAAGTTTAATAGCGTCAAATTCACACTTTGTCGTACAGATACCGCATCCGATACATTTATTTTCGTCCACAACAGACGCCCCGCAGCTTAAGCAGCGGCCTGCCTCCAGATGCACCTGCTCCTCTGTCAGAAGCTTCCTTGCGTCCCGGAAAGAATGCTTATAATCAATCGATGTATCCAGCCCCGCCTCCTGACGTCCAATCGTATCATATCCTTCTACCAGAATATCCTCTTTATTAAGCTCATGGAAGTCCCGTCTGTTACGTCCAATCGTCATACTTGCTCCCGGATGTACATACCGATGCAGCGACTCAGCCGCATTTTTACCTGCCTCAATCGCGTCAATCACAAACTTCGGCCCGCTGTAAACGTCTCCTCCTACAAAAATATCCGGCTTTTTCGTCTGATAGGTGAGCGCATCCGCCACCGGATAATTTCCATGCCAGAACTCAATCTCCTCATTTTCAAGCAGATTTCCCCATTCAATGCTCTGCCCGACTGCAAAGATGACATTCTCGCATTCTACCGTCATCAGCTCTTCCTCATCATACTCCGGATGAAACCGTCCGTCTTCATCGAATACAGAAACGCATTTCTTGAATACGACTGCCCGAACCTTTCCGTTCTTATTTTTCAGAATTTCTTTCGGTCCCCAGCCGTTATGAATGGTAATCTCCTCTTCCAGCGCTTCGCTGATTTCCTCCTCGGAAGCAGGCATCGTCTCTCTGGATTCCAGACAGAACATAGAAACCTCTTTTCCTCCGAGGCGGTAAGCACTCCTTGCACAGTCAACCGCCACATTTCCGCCGCCTACTACTACAACCCGCCCTTTCATCTTTTGCTCTTGATTTTCTGCGGCACGGTGCAGAAAGCTTACTGCGATGTCAATCCCTTTTGCATCACCTCCCGGAATCTCTGGAATCTTTCCGCCTTGACATCCGATTGCCAGATAAAATGCCTGATAGCCCTCTGCGCGGAGCTCCTCAAGCGTCACATCCCTGCCGACCTCCACGCCGCATTTAATCGTAACGCCAAGCGCACGAAGCACCTCTATCTCCGCCTCAATAACATCCTTTTCAAGCTTATAGGACGGTATTCCGTAGGTCATCATACCGCCCGGACGCGCATGCTTTTCAAATACCGTCGGCTTATATCCCTTTGTCGCCAGATAATAGGCACAGGATAATCCCGCCGGACCTGCGCCGATGATCGCTATTTTCTGTTCCCATTGCGTATGATGATTGGATGCAATCACTACCGGCGGAACATATCTTGTCTCCTCGTTCAGATCCTGCTCCGCGATAAATTTCTTAATATCGTCAATGGCTACTGCCTTATCAATTGTTCCTCTTGTACACGCTGCCTCGCAGCGTCTGTTACACACACGTCCGCAGATTGCCGGGAACGGATTGTCCTTTTTAATTAATGCAAGCGCCTCCTGATATTTTCCTTCTTTCGCTTTCCGAATGTATCCCTGCACCGCAATATGAGCGGGGCAGGCCGCCTTACACGGTGAGGTTCCTGTCTCATAACAATTAATCCTGTTATTGTCACGGTAATCCTCATCATATTTATCCCTGCCCCATACAAGCTTATCCGGAAGCTCATGCTTCGGATACCGCACCTCTTTTCCGTCTTTTGTACACAGCTTCTGTCCAAGCTTTACGGCTCCTGCCGGACAATACTCCACACATTTTCCGCAGGCAACACATTTTTCCTTTTCCACCTTTGCCGTAAATGCGCTGCGGCTCATATTCGGCGTATTAAATAACTGAGAGGTACGAAGCGCATTACAGATATTGACGTTACAGTTACAGATTCCGAATATTTTATTTTCTCCGTCAATATTTGTAATCTGATGTACAAATCCGTTATCCTCCGCCTTACGAAAGATTTCCATAGCCTCCTCATAAGTAATATCGTGACCCTTCCCCGTCTCCCTGCAGTAATCTGCAAAGTCGCCGACACCGATGCACCAGTTCATCTCGTCGTCTGCACAGCCGTCTCCGAGCACTCGGCGGCTTGCGCGGCAGGAACACTGGCCCACGCCGATATGTCCCTCATATTTTTTAAGCCAATAAGATATATGTTCCAGATCAATCGTTCCGTTTTCCATGGAAATCGCCTTTTCAACCGGGATAACATGCATGCCGATTCCTGCTCCGCCCGGAGGAACCATATGCGTCAGACCGTCTAACGGCACAAAGGTCATACGCTCAAAAAAACTTGCCAGCGCCGGATGCTCTCTTAAACGCCTATTTCCCTCCGGCCCCTCTTCCATATTAAACAGCTCCGCGGATCCCGGCACGAACATGGGCAGGCAGTATCTGCGGTCTGCCGGTCCCGGAACCGCTCCGTAGTGGTCATAATTATTGCCGTAATCATACTCCAGAAGCCCGATATAGCTCATCTCATCCAATACCTTCTGAAAATGCTCTTTCTGCGCCTCTTCTACCTTATTCATTTTCCAGAGCTCTTCAATCTTATAGTGACGGCGCACTTTCATTTTCAGTGCAATATCCGCCATCTCTTCTGTCACAATCTCCGCAAGCCCCCAGTATTCCGGGTCGTCCACTGTAATACCCTTAAGCTTGTGCGCCGCTACATCCGTAATCTTTTTCCCGAGCTTTAAAATCTTCTCGCTTGGATTCCTGTCTCCCATATGCGGCGGGATAACCGCTTTACTCATTTCCGGCATATTCCTTTCTCCTTTCATGCCATTTTTCCAGATATGCAGATTTCTTATCTTACATTTTCCGACAATTTCTCTCTGTTGTAAATTGGCACAATTCCCAAAGTTCTAATCATCTTTTTTACGGTCTTGGTCAGACCACATTTTTATTGACATTCCGCCGGCAATAAAGTACATTAAAATAAAAAAATATTCCGCTTTCAAAAGGAGCTCCTATGAAATTTAAAAAAATTAACACACAATCAATCAAAGAACTGTTTATCTCCCAGATTGAGGAAATAATTCTTTCCGGAGAATTAAAGCCGGGAGAAAAGCTTCCCACCGAGCGGGAAATTGCCGACGAGATGAACATAAGCAAGACTGTTGTACACGAGGGAATCCGCGAATTGTCCCGTATCGGCTTCTTAGACGTTGTTTCCAGACAGGGTGTCTATGTTGCGGACTACACGAGCACAGGAAATCTGGATACCTTATTCGCAATTATCCGTTACCGCGGAGGAATGCCGGACAGAAAAATGATTAACAGCCTTTTGGACGTCCGGCTTTATCTGGAATGTCCCGCGCTGGATATTCTTGCCGCCAACCATACCGAAAGGGATATCCTGCAGCTTAGAGAAGCTCAGGAAGAGACAAAAAAGGCCTTTTCCAAAAGCATAGAAGCCTTTGCTACGGCTCTGTTTATATATCGCAGAACGATTATTTTATTAAGCGGAAACTGCATTTCTCCTCTGATTATGAATGCATTTTTCACCGCGTCTATTTCCGCGTGGACCGATTACTCCGAATTCATCGGAAAAGAAGAAATCTATGAAAGCCTTGCCCGAACTACGGAGTGTATCTGGCAGGGCGACTCGGAAACCGCAAAAAAAATATTCCGGAACCATATTGAACGATTCCGGAATCACATTTTAGCCCGCTGAAGGTATTGAATTTACACTCTTATTGTCGATTCCCCGATAGCCCGCGCCCCTTGCGTCATCATCCTCGTATGCCTCCTTAAGCCGTGCAACGGCATATTCCGGCATATCTTTCTTTAACAGGCCGGATTTTCTGTAAGAACCATGCCGGATTTCATCCTCGGCAGTCCAAAGCTTTTTCATATCCATACCGCTTTCACAAAATCCTCTTACTACAGACTATGCGGCCGCACGCTCCGATGACATATTCTCTTCTGTTTTTCCTATTTGGGATATCGGGTCAATACATAATCTCCCTCTTTTTTTATCTCGGAACGGCTTATTTTTCTCCCCCAGTGAATGGAGTTGTTATAATTGCCCTCCGCGACAGTCACTTCATTTTTAGATACCTTTAATACAACGACAAAATGCGTATCATCATAAAGCCGGATAAGATCTCCTGCTTTGATTTTAGAAAAGCTCTTATGCATGCGCGCCGGAAGCTTTCCAAAGGCCGCATCGCTCATCGCAAAGGCAAAGGCTGCACAGCCGTATCCCCTGTCAAAAATCCCGCCTTTCCATACATAGCACTTCGCATTCGTCCATTTTTTCCCTTCCGGATAAGCCGGCTTCCTGGCCATAATTGCCTGATACGCCTGCTTTTCCGTAGGCACGGACGATTTTGATTTCAACTTTGCAGCCGATTTTCCCGTTCTGTTTACCGTCAGCCTGCACTGATAGGATTTTCCGTTTTTCGCCTTACAAGTGACGGCTGCCGTTCCGTTGCCCTTTGCCGTAATCTTTCCCCTGCTGCTTACAACTGCGACTTTCTTATTACTGCTTGACCAGGATTTTACAGTGGAACCGGTAAGCTTTAATGTATATACCGCTCCTTTTTTCAATGTTATTTTTGTACTGTTGAGATACGGATTCTTAACAGTTACACGGCATTGATACGATTTCCGGCCGACTTTGGCTGTGATTGTAGCTTTCCCGGCCTTTATGGCGGTAACCTTACCATTGCCGTTCACAGCGGCGACTGATTTTTTATCACTCGACCATTTGGCTTTTTTTGCGATCCCTGTCACCTTTAGCGCCGTGCTGCTTCCTACATAAATCGTCTTTTTTTCCGCGTTCATTTTGACCGGCGCCGCTCCCGCCTGCACCGGTACAAGCCCTGCTGCCAGAAATACCGCCAAAAATACTGCCAAATACCTTTTTACCTGCTTCATTTTTCTTCACTCCCATTCCTCAAGCTTAAGATTCCCTCCAGAAGTATTTTCATATCCACAAGTATATAGTCAAAAGCCCCTGCTTCATAAAGATTCATTACTATCATTCCTGCAGGGACTGCAAAAATCATTCCGAATACTCCGCCTGTTCGATAACCGACATAGAGAAACACCAGCGTAGGCAGCGGACGCATTCCTATACTGTCTCCCACAAGCTTCGGCTGTATCAGCTGACGTACAAGCTGTGTAACGCCGTATAAAACCAACAGGCCGACTACCATCCGGTAGTCTCTCATCATGAATTTGTACAGTGCCCACGGAATCAGCGCTGTCCCCGTTCCAAAAAAAGGAAGAAAATCCAAAAACGCAATTAAAAGCGCAAGCAGCAGGTTAAAATGTACTCCTAAAATAAGAAATCCTATTAACAGCAGAACGAACACGACCGCCATTATTTTCAGCTGCGCTTTAAAATAGCCTCCAACCGCATGCTTCAAATTATCTACCACCAGCCCCATACGTCTTACAATTGAATCGGGGGTTACCTTTTTTGCCCAGAGAATAACCTCATCTCTCTCGGCAATAAAAAAATATGCGGAGATAAACGTCACAATCGTCGAAATCAAAATGGATGGAATCTTCATCGCAAAATTCCCTGCCGCCGTGACGGTAGGTTCGCTGATATGACTTACGATATCCCCTAACGCGTCGTTTAGATTCCCGGATAATATATGCCATCCGTTCTGTACTCCCTCGGGAAGCTTCTCAAAGATACCCTCTGTGCTCTCCCCTATCTGTCCAAGCCCTTCCTCCAAATCCCTGTACATTTCCGGCATATTCTGAATCAGGCTTACAATCTCCCGCCAAAGCCGGCTCCCAATCAGATAAAGAAGAAGAATTACCACTGCAAGCACCCCGATAATAATCAAAGCCGAACCCAGCTTTTTCACAAGCTTTACCCTTGCCTCCATCCAGTTTACCACCGGAGCCGTCATGTATGCAATGGACCATCCGATTACAAAAGGCATAAAGAAAATGAGCAGACGAAACCCCGCATATACAAATAAAATCGTTGCGGCCAGACTAAAAACAAGACTCACAAGCACTTTCCAATAGGGCCGATCGTCGTGAAGCCGCTCCTTAACATTCATCTCCATACATCACTCCACCTTGTAATCCAGATACTCTTTTTCTATCCAGTCCCATATCTCATCCTTTCCCTGCTTCGTCACGGCGGAAAAAGGAATCATCTTCGAACCGGATGTAAGCCCCAGCCCCTGACTCACTACCTTTAACTGCTTTGCCGTCTGGCTTCTCTTTATCTTGTCAAGCTTCGTTGCAATAATGACCGGCTTATAGCCCTGTGCCGAAATCCATTCATACATAATCCGGTCATTGGCCGACAGGTCATGCCGGATGTCAATCAGTAAAAAGACCGCCTTAAGCTGTCTCGAGCCGTGCAGATACCGTTCAACGAGCCTGCCCCATTCTTTTTTTTCTTTCTCGGACACCTTTGCATATCCATATCCCGGCAAATCGACCAAATATAGCCGTTCATTAATATTATAAAAATTAATTGTCTGTGTTTTCCCCGGTGTCGCCGATATCCTTGCATAGGACTTTCGATTCATAAGCGCATTAATCAGCGATGACTTGCCCACATTCGATTTTCCCGCAAATGCAATCTCCGGCAATTGATTATCAGGAAGCTTGCTCGTAATTCCGCAGACGGTTTCCAGATTTATGTTTTTAATTACCATAATACTGCTATTTCTCCTGTTTATTTTTTGATTTCGGATTCTTTCCTGTCACAAATGCAATTCTCAATACCTCGTCAATATGAGATACAAACACAAGCTCCAAATCCTTCGTTATCTCTTCCGACAGCTCCTGTACATCCGGCTCATTCTCCTTAGGAACAATCACCGTCCTGACGCCGGCGTTCTTCGCTGCCAGAAGCTTTTCCTTAAGCCCTCCGATAGCCAGCACCCTTCCCCGAAGCGTAATCTCACCTGTCATCGCAACATCTGCACGCACTTTTTTTCCTGTGACCGCCGAGAGGATTGCCGTCGCCATCGTAATACCGGCAGAGGGTCCGTCTTTCGGAACCGCCCCCTCAGGTATATGTATATGCACGTCATGCTCCCGGAAGTAATTCTCATCTATTTTATGCTTTTTGCCCACGGAACGGATATAACTGATTCCGGCCCGCGCAGATTCTTTCATAACATCGCCGAGCTGGCCCGTAAGCTGTATTTCACCTTCTCCCGGCATAACATTCACTTCTATCTGCAGTGTATCGCCGCCGACGCTGGTCCACGCCAGCCCCCGCACAATTCCTGCCTCGTCGCACTCGTTCACCGGCTGATACAGAAAAAGCTCTCTTCCCAGATATTGCTCAAGATTCCTCTCCGTAACCCGGATATGCTTTTTATCCTTTTCCAGAATCTCCCGCGCGGCCTTCCGGCAGATATCTCCAATTTTCCTCTCCATCTGCCTGACTCCCGCTTCCTTCGTATAATTTCTCGCGATTTTCCATATCGCCTTTTTACTGATTGTCACCTGACTCTTTTTCAATCCGTGCCGCTTCACCTGCTTAGGAATCAAATGCTCCTGCGCGATATGAAGCTTCTCATTCTCTGTATAGCTGTTCACTTCTATGATTTCCATACGGTCAAGAAGCGGACGCGGAATTGTCTGAAGCGTATTCGCAGTCGTAATAAAAAGAACATCCGACAAATCCAGCGGCATTTCAAGGTAATGGTCCCTGAACTTTGAATTCTGCTCGCTGTCAAGCACCTCAAGAAGTGCCGAAAAGGTATCTCCCTTATAATCATTGCTTACCTTGTCTATCTCATCCAGCAGCATAAGCGGATTTTTAACGCCTGCCTGCCTGATTCCGTTTGCAATACGTCCCGGCATAGCTCCTACATAGGTTTTTCTGTGTCCCCGTATCTCGGCCTCATCCCGTATGCCGCCCAGCGAAATACGTACATAAGGTCTGTCAAGAGCCCTTGCCAGTGATTTTGCAATAGAAGTTTTCCCCGTTCCCGGCGGTCCGTACAGGCATAAAATCGGCGTCTCCCCTTTATCGGTCAATATACGCACCGCAAGATATTCGAGAATTCTTTCTTTTACCTTCTCAAGCCCGTAATGGTCCTCATTCAACACCTTTTCCGCGTATTTAATATCCTTTCTCTCCTTACACTCCTTATCCCACGGCATTTCCAGCATCGTCTCAATATAAGTGCGGATAACCCCGGATTCGGACGGACTGTTCATGGTATTTTTAAATCTTTTAATCTCTTTGTCTAATTTCTCTTTTATCTCCTCCGGCGCTTCCATCGAATCTACGCTCTTTTTGAATTCCACGGCATCTGTCTGCACATTGTCTTCCTTAAGCTCCTCACGAATCAGCCGCATCTCCTCGCGAAGCACATATTCTCTCTGATTTTTATCGACACGCTCTTTCAGCTTCTCCTGAATTTCTTCTTTCACACTGATAATCTGAATTTCATTTATCATTTTATCGGAAACGGTTTCAAAACGCTTTAAAAGCTCTGTCTGCTCTAAAATCCTCTGCGCCTCCGTATAGCTCATCGGAATTGCCGCCGCAATCGTATCTACCAGCTTTTTTAAAGACTGAATCCTTTCTATCTGATGCGCAAATTCTTTTGAAATTTTAGGATTTTTCGTCTGATATTCCTTAAAAATTTCCTTGATGCCGCTCATCATTGCGGCACTTCCAGAAGAGCCATCCAGAATCTCCATACTTTCCGGCTTATCCGTGTCCGCCTGAATTCGGACATCCGCGCGCAAAAACGGAGTATCCTGCTCCAGATACTCAAGCTCCGCCCTTTTCTCCCCGTAAATCAATATCCGCCTGCGGCTGCTCTTCGGCAGCTTCACAATCTGCTTAATCGATGCAATACACCCCATGCGGTATACGTCATTTATCTCCGGCTCCTCTATCTCAGCATCCTTCTGAGCAACCAGAAAAATTCTCTGGTCCTCTCTCATTGCCTGCTCGACCGCCTGAAGGGACTTGCTGCGACTTATATCAAAATGTATCACCTGCTCCGGTAGCACTGCCATTCCTCGCAGCGCCACCATCGGCAAACTCATCATTTCATTTTCCATATTCATTCTCCTGCCTTTCCCGGAAGACCTCCTGCAATATATCATTCACAAAATTCATCTATACTACAAAAGCAGGCGCACAAAACCCTCCGCGCCCGCTTTTCTCCGGTTACTGTTCACAGTCTTTTATGCACTTTCTGTTTTCACGGACATATCGTACTCGGGCTCTTTCTTATCCCTTACAGCTTCTGCCGTAATCCGGCAGAACTTCAGCGCCTCATCCGAGGGAGCACGGTACATAATATCCATCATAATGTTTTCCATAATCGCCCGAAGCCCTCTGGCTCCTGTTTTTCTTTTCAGAGTAATATCAGCAATCTCCTCCAATGCTTCCTTATCAAACACAAGCTCTACACCGTCCAGCTCCAGCATCTTCTGATATTGCTTTACAATCGCATTCCTCGGCTCCGTGAGAATCCGAATCAGCGCTTTCTTATCCAGCATCTCAAGAGAGACCGTCACCGGCACACGTCCTACCAGCTCGGGAATCAATCCGAATTTTATCAGATCCTGCGGCAAAATCTGGCTTAAAAGCTTATCCACATCATCCTCATGTTTCTCGGCAATTACCGCGTTGAATCCAATGGATTTTCTGTCAATCCGCTTTTCGATAATCTTCTCAATTCCCTCAAAGGCACCTCCGCAGATAAATAAAATATTTGTTGTGTCAATCTGAATCAGCTCCTGATGCGGATGCTTTCTTCCGCCCTGCGGCGGAACACTTGCAACAGTCCCCTCAAGAATCTTAAGAAGCGCCTGCTGGACGCCTTCTCCCGATACATCCCTTGTAATAGACGGATTCTCTGACTTTCTCGTTATCTTATCTATCTCATCGATGTAAATGATTCCATATTCCGCACGCTCGATATCCCCGTCTGCGGCCTGAATAATCTTGAGAAGAATATTCTCAACATCCTCCCCTACATATCCGGCCTCTGTCAGTGCAGTTGCATCTGCAATTGCAAAGGGCACATTTAAAATCCTTGCCAGAGACTGAGCTAAAAGTGTCTTTCCGCAGCCTGTCGGTCCCAGCATCAGAATATTGCTCTTCTGCAGCTCTACACCTAAATCCCGCTCCGCCATAATCCGTTTATAATGATTATAGACGGCAACGGAAAGCACTTTCTTCGCCTCATCCTGACCAATAACATATTGATCAAGAAACTCCTTTATTTCCTGCGGCTTCAAAAGATTAATATTAGAAAATGGGCTCCATGCGTCTTCTTCCTCATATGCCATCTCTTCTTCTATAATTTCCGCGCACACCTCTACACACTCATCGCAGATATAAATCCCGTTGGGACCCGATATCAGCTTATTTGCCTGTGCCTGCGTCTTATTACAGAACGAACACCTTACCTGCTCGTCATATCTTCCTGCCATAGCTTCACCTTTCTAGCGTTTTGTGATAACCTCGTCAATTAAACCGTAGGCTTTTGCTTCCTCCGCAGACATGAAATTATCTCTCTCCGTATCAATACGGATTACATCTAACGGCTGCCCGGTGTTATCTGCCAGAATCTGATTTAATTTCTGGCGGGTTTTTAAAATATGCTCCGCGGCAATCTGGATCTCCGTCGCCTGTCCCTGCGCGCCTCCTGACGGCTGATGAATCATAATCTCTGCATTCGGGAGCGCCAGTCTTTTTCCTTTCGTTCCTCCTGCCAGAAGAAAGGAACCCATGCTCGCCGCCATGCCGATACAAATTGTCTCAATATCACATTTAATATACTGCATCGTGTCATAAATCGCCAGACCCGCGCTTACGGAACCGCCCGGACTGTTGATGTACAGATGGATATCCTTTTCCGGATCCTCTGCCTCCAGAAACAACAGCTGCGCAACAATGATACTTGCCGATACATCCGTCACTTCCTCGCCCAAAAATATAATTCTGTCTTTTAACAGCCTTGAATAGATGTCGTAGGAACGCTCCCCACGGCTTGTCTGTTCAATGACATAAGGTACTAAACTCATGAATGATTTCCCCTTTTCCCAGCATTATTTTTCAACAGCATTCTCAACGAGGAACGTTACGGCCTCCTGAACCGCCATGTCCTCTTTCATCTGCTTCTTTTCATTTTCGCCCATAAGCTCCTTAAGCTTATCGGCCTCCATCTTATAGTTTTCCGCCATCTTTGCAATCTCCTCATCAAGTCTTTCGTCGGAAATCTCAATGTTTTCTGCTTTTGCAACAGCCTCCAGTACAAGACGGGTCCTGATACGCTTCTCCGCCTGCGGTCTCATCTCCTCCGTCATCTTCTCTGCGGACATTCCCGTAAACTGGAAATACTGCTCAAGTGTAAGACCCTGTGCCTGAATTCTGCGTGCAAAATCATCTTTCATCTGACGTACCTGTGTTTCAATCATCGCCTCCGGAATCTCCATAGAAGCATTCTCGATTGCTTTCTCAACAGCCTGATCCTCCTGCGCCGCTTTTCCTTCCGCAGTCTTCTGATCCTTAATTTTTGCCTTCACATCAGCCTTGTATTCCTCTAATGTATCAAATTCGGACACCTCTGACGCAAACTCATCATCAATCTCCGGCAGCTCCTTTGTCTTAATCTCATGAACGGTACATTTAAATACGGCATCTTTCCCCTTAAGATTTTCTGCATGATAATCCTCCGGGAACGTAACCTTAACCTCAACCTCTGTCTCTCTTTCCACGCCGATCAGCTGCTCCTCAAATCCGGGAATAAAAGCGCCCGATCCAATCGTAAGAGGATAATTTTCTCCCTTTCCGCCTTCAAAGGCCTCCCCGTCTACAAAGCCTTCAAAATCCATAATAACCTCATCTTTATCCTGGACCGGACGATCCTCTACGGAAATAGTCCTTGCGTTCTTTTCGGCTTCCTCCTGAATCTTCGCATCCACCTCTTTCTGAGTTACACGATTGGATACTTTATCAATCTCAAGCCCTTTGTATTCTCCTAATGTAACCTCCGGCTTCGTAGCGACCTCTGCCGTAAAAATAAACGGCTTCCCTTTTTCAATCTGTACTACATCAATACCGGGCTGCGATACAATCTCAAGCCCGCACTCATCATATGCTTCCGCGTACGCTCTCGGAATCAGCTCATTTGCCGCATCATCATAAAAAATCTCCGCTCCGTACATCTTTTCAATCATCTGGCGCGGAACCTTTCCTTTACGAAAACCTGGCAGGCTGATCTTATTTTTTTGCTTCTTATATGAATTTTGAAGCGCTTTTTCCAAATCACCGGCAGATACTTCAATAGTCAGCTTCGCCATGTTTTTTTCTAATTTTTCTACCTGTAAACTCATCTACTATTTCCTCCTATTGCCTAAAAATGGCATAATACATTCACCACAGCAGTATAACACAAACCTTTTCAAATATCCAGTCCTACATTTCATCTAAACGAAGTATTTTTTCCATCAGGTTATTCATATCGTCCTCATCAATATAATATTCGTTCTTTTTGTCTGCTTTTACCTTAAGAATGACTGTTTTTCGTTCTCCGTAATCTGCCTGCATATATGCGCTGTCCAAAAGCTCGTACGCATGATTGACAATATCCGCCATAATCTGACTGTCGATCTCCTCTTCAGTTCCTTTATATTTCCCTTCCTGTATCTCTTTCGCCATCTCAAGGGAATCCGTAACCAAAAGTTCACGGAATTTGACAAAAATATCCGCAGGCCAGATTGCCACCGAAACCTCGTATTCTTTCTCACCTGTTTTTTCCGCCCCTGTTACCTCGTAGCGCATTACAGAAAAAATTTTCGCCACAAGCTCCGCAAACTGAGTCTGCTTTGTTTCGCTGATATCAAACTGACTCGTAATCACATTCACAGTAAACGCATCTACCGACTCCTGATAATTAAGCATCAGCGTCTCATAGGTAGCTCCGTCTATCATCCGCAGCGCTTCTTTTGTATCTCCCTGAAAGGTAAGATGCAGGAGCGCCTGCGTATATCCCGCAGCGTCAAAGCCTCCGCGGCATCCGGTATTCGCGCATAAAACCACCGTACTTATCAGAAAAAGAAGCATCCTTTTTATATACTTCATCATATGTCTTTTCCTTTTTTAACATTAATGATATATGATTGCCTCTGCTATTTCCCCTGCTTTTTCTGCTCCGTCAAGTACCGCAATCAGCTCCAGCGCAAAATCAACAGCCGCGCCTGCTCCCTGTCCGGTGACGATATTGCCGTCTGCTATTGCAGGCGCTCCGGTAAGCACCGCTCCCTGAATCTTTTTTTCCATATCCGGATAACAGGTCACCCTTTTTCCTTTCAATAGGCCTAAATCACTGAGAACTGTGGGCGCCGCACAGATGGCCGCCACATATTTCCCGCTCTCTGCGAAATCTTTCACAACTCTTCTCACACCCGAATGGGAACCAAGATTTGTTGTACCCGGAAGTCCGCCCGGAAGCACAATCATATCAAATTCAGCAAAATTCACTTCCTCAAATAAATCCTCCGTCTGCACGGTAATTCCATGGGAGCCGCAAACCATATATTCATCGGCAATAGATACCGTATCTACATAAATTCTTGCTCTTCTTAATAAATCCACTACTGTTAACGCCTCAATCTCCTCAAAGCCGTTGGCTAACAATACACTTACTTTTTTCATTCCAGACTCCTCCTTCTCCTTTTCCACTACTGCCATGTTATTAATATTAACACCGTTTACTTTTTGTGTAAACTAAATTATACTAAATTATATACAGAACCATAAATGATACAGGAGGTCCCATTCTATGGAAATCGAGCGCAAATTCTTAGTCGAAAACCCGCCGGAAAACTTCACGTCCTTTCCATGCCGCCACATCGAACAGGGCTATCTGAACACTGAGCCTGTCATACGCATACGGAAAGATGACAGCCGTTATGAGCTCACCTACAAATCAAAGGGGCTTATGTCACGGGAGGAAGTGAATCTCCCCCTGACCGAGGATGCCTACCTGCATCTTCTTACAAAAATTGACGGACGGCTGATTAAAAAACGCCGCTATCTGCTTCCGTTAGAAAACGGGCTTACCATTGAACTGGACATTTTTGATGAGGAACTGGCTCCTCTTATCCTCGCCGAGGTAGAATTCCCGGATGAAGAAAATGCAAACTCATTCATTCCGCCGGAATGGTTCGGAAAGGACGTCACTTTTTCCGGTGAATATCATAACAGCCGGCTCAGCAAAATTTAACTTTTAACTATGACATTAAATCGCAACATTTTGTTGCGATTTATATCTATTCTACATTTCGTCGCATAACAACCAATTTATTGGGTAAATTGCTATACTAAACTTATTAAGAAATGAAGCTTCGGAGGATTAGAGCATGCCCAATATACAATTGGCAAAAAATCTGCGCTATCTGCGAAAGAAAAACGGATTGAGCCAGCGGGAAATGGAAGAAGTGCTGAATCTGTCCAGACAGGCCTACTCCAATTATGAAAGATGCGAGCGGACGCCTGATCTGGATACTTTAGTGCGCCTTGCTCAGTTCTACGGCGTCAGCATCGACGACCTCGTTCTAAAAAACATGCGCGCTCCGGCCTTTTCTCTGAGCGCGATAAAAGAATCTGTCGCATCCTATTATACTTACGCAGAATGCAAAGAAACCGGAAATTCCGTCTACCTCACTGACAGTGAACTTCGTCTTATTTCTGACTACCGTTCCCTGCCAGAGGAAAGCAAACAGATTATTACCGGTTTTTTTAAAAGTCAGACACCAAAATAAAAGCGGTTTCTTTTCTATTCCGGAACTGCAAACCCGTCATGTACAGCATTCATCGCCTTGTCAATATCCTTTTCCGCTACAAGTACTGTAATCCTGATTTCCGATGTTGAAATCATATTAATATTAATGCGGGAATTATATAACGTCTCAAACATTCTGGCCGCCACTCCCGGATTACTCATCATACCTGCTCCCACAACAGAAAGCTTTGCAACATTTTCATTATACGTAATTTTCTGAATCGTCAGCCGCTCTTTATTAGATTCCAGAATTTTAAGAGCATTTTCCAAATCGTCTCCGGCCACTGTAAAGGAGATATCTTTCGTTCCCTCGCGGCCCACGGACTGCAGAATAATATCTACATTAATATTATTTTTCGCCAGCGTATCAAAAATACGGAATGCTGTTCCCGGTTTATCCTCCACTCCTATCACTGAAATCCTGACGGTATTTTTATCGGCTGCAACACCGGTCACTAACATTTTCTCCATATGCGACGCCTCCTTGACTACGGTTCCTTCTGAATCATTCAAACTGGAGCGCACTACCAGTTCTACATTATATTTTTTCGCCATCTCCACAGAACGGTTGTGAAGAACTCTTGCACCAAGACTTGCCAGCTCCAGCATTTCGTCATATGTAATAACGTCCAGCTTTCTGGCATTTTTTACCACCCGCGGATCCGCTGTATAAACGCCGTCCACATCTGTGTAAATCTCACATTTGTCCGCATGGAGCACGGCCGCAAGAGCCACCGCCGTCGTATCGGAGCCGCCCCGGCCAAGCGTCGTAATATCCTCATACTTGTTCACTCCCTGAAAACCTGTTACAATCACGATTTTACGGGAGTCTAACTCATGCAGAATCCGCTTTGTATCTACGCGCTTAAATCTTGCATTTCCGTGCCGGGAGGTAGAATGCATCATAACCTGAAACGCATTCAGCGATACCGCCGGTATATCAAGCGACTGCATCGCCATGGCCATAAGAGCTACCGATACCTGTTCCCCTGTTGTCAAAAGCATATCCAGCTCACGCTTTTTTGCCTTCGGATTAATACTTTCCGCCAGAGCAATCAGCTCGTCTGTCGTATCTCCCATAGCAGACAGTACAACAACCACATCATGTCCCGCTTTATAATCTTCAATGCAGCGTCTTGCCACATGAAAAATCCTCTCTTTATTCGCGACAGAGCTGCCGCCAAACTTCTTTACGATTAGCATATGTCCTCCTGTAGTAAATGCCCGAGAAGCTTAAAGCCATCCGGCCAGTTTTTTCCGGTCTGTGCGGCAGTTTTTTCGTTGTAGGCTGCCTTTCCCTCCGTCTTTCGGGTGCTGTCATATAAAAGATACGGCACCGCATCACCGGTATGTGTACGTACCTCAATCGGTGTTGGATGATCCGGAAGAAGCAGAAGCCGGTAATCCTCCCCAGCCTCCCGAAGTCCCTCTGTCACAATTTTAAGAATCTCTCTGTCCACATGCTCAATTGCCGAAATCTTATCTGATATATTCCCCTGATGCCCCATCTCGTCCGGAGCCTCTATATGAATATAGGCAAAGTCGTATCCGTCATTTACAAGTGCATTCACTGCTGCCTTAGCTTTTCCGGCATAATTTGTATGAAGCCCTCCGTTTGCACCGTCCACAATAATCCGCTCCATATCTGCGCCCACTGCAATTCCCTTAAGCAGGTCAACGGCAGAAATCATAACTCCCTTTTTTCCCGTCCGCGCTTCAAAGGATGTAAGTGCAGGCCTTTTTCCCGCGCCCCAGAACCACGCGGAATTCGCCGGCTTAAGCCCCTGCTTCCTCCGGCTGACATTAAGCGGATGATTTTCCAGTATCCCATAGCTTTTTTTCATCATTTCAAGAAGCGTCTTATCCTCCGGAAGGTATTCCCCGATTTGCTTTGTCAATATATCATGAGGCGGGGTAAGCTCCGACACCTTTCCGCCTTTCTCTATCAGAAGATGACGGTAGCTGGTTCCTGCATAAAACTTATATCTTTCACTCTTAAGCCCGCTTTTTAAAGCCTCCAGGAGTATGGACGCATCCTCGGTAGAAATCTCGTCGGAGCTGTGATCCAATATCACTCTTTCCTCATAAGGACAGTCCTCTTCACTTAAGGTCACAAGATTACAGCGAAAAGAGACATCCGTATCTTCCATCCTGACACCGATGCTGAGCGCCTCAAGCGGGGAGCGGCCCGTATAATAAAGCTTCGGGTCATAACCCATCACCGCCAGATTAGCCGTATCGCTTCCGGGCGCCATATCCTCCGGCACCATCGACGCCATTCCAAGCTCGGAAACTTTTGAAAGTGCATCCATCACCGGTGTATCCGCTGCCTCCAGAGTCGTCTTTCCTCCAAGCTCCTTAAGCGGCCTTCCCGCCATCCCATCACTTAGAACTACTATATATTTCATTTATCCGTCCTCTATTCTGTCTGGTCTTCTATCCGAATCATATGCAAAATCTGCTCTTTATAGCCCTTTGCTCTCGTATCGTAATCGCCTTCCATCATAACGGGCGTCACAAATCCGAATTCTCCCTCTAAGCCTTCCGCATGGATAATCTCAATCTCGCCGAAAGAATATTTAAGCTCGGACATCATTTTATCCGCATCGCCTTTCATACGGATAAAGAAACGCCTCTTTGCCGCTGCCTTATCCTCAAGCTTCAGCTTTTCCTGATCCCACATCGTCATAATATTCCGGTTTAAATGCTTTGCCGCGTCTACCACATCTGCCACAACCGCGCTCGCAGTCGGAAGCTTTCCTGCACCGCTTCCGTAAAACATCGCATCACCCAATACGTTACCGTGAACAAAAATCGAATTAAAAACCCCGTTTACATTGTAAAGCGGATGCTCCGGGTAAAGCATGCATGGAGCCACGATTGCATACAGTCGATTCCCGTGACGCTTGCTGGAAGCAAGCAGCTTAATTGTAGTTCCCATCGCTTTGGCATATTTCATATCCTCTACGGTAATCGCTGTAATCCCCTCACAGTAAATATCCTCAAAATCTACCTGCTGTCCCGAAATCAGGGAAGATAATATAGCAATCTTCCTACAGGCGTCATAGCCCTCTACATCGGCCTCCGGATTTCGCTCGGCATAACCGTTTGCCTGCGCTTCCTTAAGCACCGTTTCATAGTCCGCCCCCTCGTAGAACATTTTCGTAAGCATATAGTTTGTCGTACCGTTTAAAATACCTGTAATCTCTTCAATCTCATCGGCAGTAAGCGAGGAATTTAACGGACGGATAATCGGAATTCCGCCCCCCACGCTCGCTTCAAACAGGAAATTAATATTCTGCTCCTTTGCAATAGAAAGAAGCTCGGCACCGTGCTTTGCCACAAGCGCCTTATTTGAAGTAGCCACACTTTTTCCTGCCTGCAGGCTTCTCTTTACAAAAGTATAGGCCGGCTCAATGCCTCCCATAACCTCCACAACAATTTTAATCTCCTCATCGTTAATAATTGTTTCAAAATCATGGACAATCTTTTCCTGCACCGGATCCCCCGGAAAATCTCTTAAGTCCAGAACATATTTGATATTCAGTCCCTCGCCGATTCTCTGGTTGATTCTGGCGCCGTTCGTACGGATAACCTCCACAACGCCGGAGCCCACTGTTCCATAACCCATCACTGCTATATTTATCACGTTCATTCCTCCCTTTGACCGTTTACAGTCATCTTTAAATATGCATTGATAAACAAATCAATACTTCCGTCCATAACCGCAGTCACATTGCTGTTCTCGGTATTTGTTCTGTGATCTTTCACAAGCGTATACGGCTGCATGACATAAGACCGTATCTGGTTGCCAAATCCAATCTCTTTTACCTCGCCGCGGATATCCGATACTTTCTCCGCCTGCTCCTGCTCTTTCATAAGCTGAAGCTTTACCTTTAACATCTGCATTGCTTTTTCCTTGTTAAAATGCTGGGAGCGCTCATTCTGGCACTGCACCACAATTCCTGTAGGAAGATGCGTAATGCGGATGGCGGAAGATGTTTTATTTACATGCTGTCCGCCCGCCCCGCTTGCACGGTAAGTATCAATCTTAAGCTCGTCGTCCGAAAGCTCAATATCAATCTCATCCTCAATATCCGGAACGACATCGCAGGAGGCAAAGGAAGTCTGCCTTTTTCCTGCCGCATTGAACGGCGAAATACGAACCAGACGGTGCACGCCTTTCTCTGATTTCAAATATCCATATGCATTTTCACCGTTCACCTCAAAGGTTACCGTCTTAATTCCCGTAATATCTCCGTCCAGATAATCAAGTACCTGAATCGAAAAACCCTTTTTTTCCGCCCACCGGCTGTACATGCGGTAAAGCATGCCCGCCCAGTCGCAGGACTCCGTACCGCCCGCTCCTGCATGAAGCGTTACGATGGCGTTGCAGGAATCATATTCCCCGGAAAGCAGCGTCTGAATCCGCAAGCTTTCAAAGATCTCCTCAAACTGCCTGAGCTCTTCTTTCATCTCATCAATAACGGAA
The DNA here is from genome assembly GCA_946552115.1 of uncultured Lachnospiraceae bacterium. Taxonomy (GTDB): domain Bacteria; phylum Bacillota; class Clostridia; order Lachnospirales; family Lachnospiraceae; genus CAPEBR01. The sequence goes on along the minus strand of CAMNRH010000014.1, from coordinate 17,602 downwards.
GCATCCTCCTCTTCATAGCCCATCTCAATCAGCACCTGTATATCCTCATAGGCGCCGCACAGAGTATGCATCGTCTTTACCAGCTCCTGAAGCCGCTTCAATTCTCTCATAATCCTCTGGGAATCCTCCGGATTATCCCAAAATCCAGGCTCCTCTATCTTTCGCTCCAACTCCTCAATTCGTTTCTCTTTGCCGGAGACGTCAAAGTGAATCCCTCATCTCGGCAAGAGGTTCTTCATATGCGCTTATCATACCTTTTAACTGATCAAGCTCAACCACTTCCTGTCACCTCTTTCTATGATTAATATTATTTACGGTCATTATCTGCGTCCGCAGCACTGCTTGTATTTTTTACCGCTTCCGCACGGACACGGATCGTTCGGGTAAATCTTCTTCTCCGCACGTTTCTTCGGCGTACGGGCAGCGCTTTCATCCTTATTGGTTCCTGTCACCTTTGCCACCTGCTCCCGCTCAACTTTCTGCTCAACCCTGATGTGGAACAGTGTACGCACCGTATCCTCGGTGATTCCTCTGGTCATCTCTCCAAACATGTCATAGCCAAGCATCTTGTATTCCACTTTCGGGTCTCTGTTGCCGTATGCCTGAAGTCCGATTCCCTGTCTCAGCTGATCCATATCGTCAATATGGGCCATCCATTTTGCGTCAATCACCTTAAGAAGCACAACCCTTTCAATCTCACGGATATGCTCCGGCTCCGGAAATTCTGCCTCCTTTACCTCATAGGCTTTTGAGGCACGTTCCTTCAGCATATGCTTGAGCTCCTTTTGGCTCATCTTCTTTACATCCTCTTCCGTAACCGGCGCCATCGGAATTACGGAATAAATACTTCTGTTAAGAGCCGCAAGATTCCAGTCCTCGTAATCCGTATCCGGTGAAATTTCCGCATCCACCACATTTTCAACATAATCGTTAATCATATGGAAAATGGAATCCCGCATATTCTCCCCGTCAAGCACGCGGCGCCTCTCCTCATAAATGATCTCCCGCTGCTCATTCATGACCTGATCATAGTCAAGCAGATTCTTACGGATTCCAAAGTTATTGCTCTCTATTTTCTGCTGCGCTTTCTCTATGGCATTGGACAGCATCTTATGCTCAATCTGTTCCCCTTCCTCTACACCGAGAGTCTCAAAAATCCCCATCAGCCTTTCGGAGCCGAACAAACGCATCAAATCATCCTCCAGAGCGATATAAAAACGAGATTCGCCCGGGTCTCCCTGGCGGCCGGAACGTCCTCTCAGCTGATTGTCAATACGTCTGGATTCGTGCCGCTCCGTACCGATAATCTTAAGGCCGCCGGCTGCTCTCGCCTCGTCGTCCAGCTTAATATCCGTGCCTCGTCCTGCCATATTGGTTGCAATCGTCACCGCATCATGAACGCCCGCCTGTGCGACAATCTCAGCCTCCATCTCATGAAACTTCGCGTTCAGCACATTATGTTTTATTCCCCGTTTCTTAAGCATACCGCTTAAAAGCTCCGAATTCTCAATGGTAATCGTACCCACCAGCACCGGCTGATGCTTCGCGTGCGCCGCCTCAATCTCCTCACAAACCGCCTTGAATTTCTCACGCTGTGTCTTATATACAACGTCCTCCAAATCCTTTCGGATAACCGGAACGTTGGTTGGAATCTCTATAACGTCCATCCCGTATATTTCACGGAACTCTTTCTCCTCTGTAAGAGCAGTACCCGTCATACCTGCTTTTTTACCGAACTTATTAAACAGGTTCTGGAAAGTAATTGTTGCAAGCGTTCTGCTTTCTCTCTTTACTTTCACATGCTCTTTCGCTTCAATCGCCTGATGCAGGCCGTCCGAGTAACGCCGTCCCGGCATAATACGCCCTGTAAATTCATCGACAATTAAAACCTGCTCGTCCTTTACCACATAATCCTGATCCTTAAACATCAGATTATGGGCGCGAAGCGCAAGGATTATGTTGTGCTGAATTTCAAGATTTTCCGCATCCGCAAGATTTTCAAGATGAAAGAAGCTCTCAACCTTCTTAACGCCGTCTTCGGTCAGGTTAATATTCTTCTCTTTCTCGTTTACAATAAAATCACCGGTCTCCTCAATATCCTCGCCCATAATCGCATTCATCTTGCTGAATTCGCCGCTTGCCTCGCCTCTCTCCATCTGCCGTGCAAGAATATCACAGGCCTCATATAATCTCGTAGACTTTCCGCTCTGCCCGGAAATGATAAGCGGTGTCCTCGCCTCGTCAATTAAAACGGAATCCACCTCATCGATAATGGCATACTTAAGTCCCCGCTGTACAAGCCGTTCCTTATAAATCACCATATTATCACGCAGATAATCAAAGCCTAATTCATTGTTGGTCACATACGTAATATCACAATTATACGCCTCACGCCGCTCGTCACTGTCCATGTCGTTTAATACAACACCGACCGTAAGGCCCAAAAACTCATGTATCTGTCCCATCCATTCGGCGTCACGCTTGGCCAGATAGTCATTGACCGTTACGATGTGAACGCCCTCTCCTGTCAGCGCATTCAAATACGCCGGAAGCGTAGAAACCAACGTCTTTCCTTCTCCGGTCTTCATCTCTGCAATACGCCCCTGATGCAGAATAACGCCTCCGATAAGCTGTACATGGAAATGCCTGAGCCCAAGTGTTCTCACCGACGCCTCTCTCACAACCGCATACGCTTCAGGTAAAATATCGTCCAACGTCTCTCCGGCGCCGAGCCTCTCTTTAAATTCCCTCGTCTTTCCCTTAAGCTCGCTGTCGGATAGCTCTTTCATGACAGGTTCTAAGGCTTCAATAGCATCGGCTATCGGATATATACGCTTCAATTCATTCTCACTATGTGTTCCAAATATTTTTTGTATTAGACCCATATCGATAAAATGCTCCTTGTCCGTAAATTTACTCAATTTACATTTTAGCACTATCAGAGAGGCAATTCAAGATTTTATTTGCTTCACCCTGTCATAGGAAAGAGAGCCTCCGAAAAGATTTAGCGCGCTGCCTACCGTAAAGTCTATTTTCCCGCCTGTAACAGTCCCAAAATCTTCTATATCCTTAAAGCTTCCGATACCGCCCGCATAAGTAACCGGAACAGAAGACGCAGAAGCGGCATAATCTCCAAGAATCCGCGCCAGCGTCTTATCAACACCGGAAGACTTTCCCTCCACATCCACGCCATGTACCAGAAACTCATCACAATACAGCGCAATCTCACTTAAGACCTTCTGCGACAATTCCACCTCCGTAAAATTCTGCCAGCGGTCTGTCACAATATAGTAGGCGTCTCCTCTCCTGCGGCAGCTTAAATCAATGACCACATGCTCTTTTCCAATCTCATTTTTCAGGCGCTCCATGCACTCCCAGTGTATTTTCCCCTCCCGGAACACATAAGAGGTCACAATCACATGGCTCGCACCTCCGTCCAGATATTCTGCAGCATTATCTGCCGTAATCCCTCCACCGGCCTGAAGTCCTCCCGGGTACGCCGCCAGCGCCAAAAATGCCTGTTTTCTTGTCTCCTCATAATACTCGGAGGAAACCGGATTCAGCACAATCACATGGCCGCCGGCAAGTCCGTCTTTCCTGTATAAATCCGCATAGTAATCTGCCGGATGAACAGATGCGAAATTTTCTTTCGCCTTGTCCCCAAAATCAGAAAGGCTCCCGCCTACTATCTGCTTCACCTGTCCGTTATGTATATCAATACATGGCCGAAAACGCATCGTAAATACCTCCGTAACTGCAAAGAGAGAAAATCCGGTTTCCTCAAATTTTCTCCCTCTGTCATTTTAATTCTTATTATTTTATATCCTTTTTATTTCAAATCTTTTAAATCCAGCGTCGGTTTATAATTTTTGTCGTACTTAATATGGCTATACAAGCTTTGGCGGAATGGGAAAAAGCTTCCTTTTACCTCTCGGCCGCCATAGCTTTTTGACTTTAATTTTCCGTTTTTTAAAACTACTGTTGATACACTTTCATAGCCCATATGTCCCCACACGCTAATCACTCCGGCATGTCCCGGATATGCATAATAAGCCGTGTGCCCTGAAGCCATCTGCCTCACTTTCTTTGCCTTACCGCCTTTATATTTATAGACAGCCGTCCTGACATCCGCTTCACAGGTTCCGTACCTCACCAAAAGCTCCGCTTTCTTATCGCCGTCCATATCTACCAGATAGTAGCCCCATAAATACGGCTTTGAAGAATAACCAAGCCTGTATTTTTTTACCACCTTGCGGTACGCTGCTTTCTGCTTCTTTGACAATTTTTTTATGCTGGCTTTACTTGCCTTTTTGGACAGCTTACTGTTATATTGCTTTGCCTTTTTTATAGAGCCTTTCTTATAATAGCTCAGCATCTTATCTGCATTTGACTTTGCGGACGCCTGCACCGTGCTTACCGGCTGCAATACCAAAACTGCCGTTAAAACCGCCAGCAGCCCTTTTTTCAAAACACCTTTCATCTTTATCCTCTCTTTCCATTTCTATATCTTTATATAATATTCATTCTACCATATATTTCTATATCTGTACATGGCTATTATCGTGGAAACGGCAAAAAAACTCTGCGCAGGGAATCATCCGCTTTCTCCCTGCACAGAGCCTTTACACTGCTTATTTCCTGTGTTACTATCTGCTGTTTGTATCGTCATCACGGACATTGTTATCATTTCCGTCCAACGCGTCTCCCACATCCTCCGCGCCGTCCTTAATATCGTCGCCGATTTCATCCATAACATTATCTCCATTTCTGTCCGTGGCATCATTTGTACCGTTGCCGCCGGTTCCGTTTGTGTCGTTTGTTGTCCCGCTGCCTGTAGCGCCGTTGTCATCCGCATTATTATTTGAACCACATGCAGTAACGCTCATAATCACTCCTACACACATAAGCATCATCAAAAGTTTCTTCCACTGTTTCATATTTCATTCTCCCTTTCATGTATATTTATCTGTTTATCAAGTAGACCTTTGCTTACTTGCTGCTAGTAATATTTGCAAAAACAGAAAATATATACCTGAGCGGGGTTGGAATATTTTTGCAATTTTTAATTTTAAACCTTTTCGGCAATGCGGCCGCTTCTGTACGCTTCCAGAAGCATCTTCAAGTCTTCAATCTGCTCCCTCAGTTCTTTTCCCACATCGGTATCTCCCACAAGTTTTCTTTCCGCCGCGCGTTTTACCATGACACTGTCGGAGTGAATATCGCTCTCTTTCTCAATGGCCGCCTCTGTCGATTCGAAGGGCTCATGCGCCACCAGTATCAGACCGTGTGAGTTGTAGATAAGCGTATACCCTGCTATCCCGGTCTCCTTTTGATAAGCCTTTGAAAAGCCTCCGTCTATAACGAGCACCTTGCCTCCGCATTTAATCGGATTTTCTCCGTTCTTTGATTTTACCGGTACGTGGCCGTTAATAATAAATGCGTCCTCTGTTTCCAGTCCAAATTCCTTTAATATATTGTCAACTACCTCTCTGTTTTCCAGAAGCGTATAATAGGGATTTTTCCTCTCCTTATGCGTCTCTTTCTCCGCAAGGAAATACCGCTCAAACGTGGCCATTTTATCCTTGCCGAATAACGGGGACCCTTCGCTGAGCCAGATATACCACATCATATCCTTTCCCCTCTCTTTCTCCCTGTCGTCCAACGCATAAAACCCTTTTCTCACATAACTCTCCAGCACTTCATACAGGCTCTTCCCTTTATAGGTATGCCCGTAAATGCGTATCGCTTTCAAACTCCCGTCTTCATTTAACGGAACGCAGCCATGATACAGAAGATTATTATTATATACCTTATAGAGCCCTCCTTTATTTAATAGGAAACGCATATGCGCCTGAAGCTTCTCGCAATTTTCAAATGCTTTCGTCAGACGCTCCATAATATCCTCCTCCGCGGCAGTCAGAGCATATGGTTTTCTTGGGTCAATTGTCGGAAAATGCTTATCTAACAGCTCATATGTCTTTCCATTAATCTCAATCGTACCATTCTCATAATCTATATGGTGCAGAAGGTTCCTGCCCTCCATTTTAAAGCCCGGGTTTTTCTTAATTATCTGCCCTTCCACCTTAAATTGTATCACAGAAATTGCCTTATGCATCATGACGTCAAGCTGCATCTCATTCTTTCCATAATCCGGCGCGCCTTTTATGCCAAAGCAGCGGCAGGGGTCATCGCCATAGGTATCCATGGCAAAGGACGCAAGCGGAAGGAGATTAATTCCGTATCCGTCCTCCAAAATATCCAGATTTCCATATCTTGCACAAATACGGATAACATTTGCAATACAGCCCCTCTGTCCTGCTGCCGCTCCCATCCACAGAACATCATGATTCCCCCACTGGATATCAACAGAATGATATTCCATAAGCTTATCCATAATAATATGCGGTCCCGGTCCCCTGTCATAAATATCGCCCACAATATGAAGATGATCTACCGTAAGACGCTGAATCAGCTCACTGAGCGCTATAATAAATACTTCCGCTCTTCTGATACCGATAATCGTATTTACAATCGAGTTATAATAGGATTCCTTATCCGCAGACTGACTGCCCTTTTCCGTAATCAGCTCCTCAATTACATAGGCAAATTCCGGCGGAAGCGCCTTGCGGACCTTTGAACGGCTGTATTTGCTCGCAGCACATTTACATACCTCAATCAACCGGTACAGCGTAATCTTATACCAGTCTTCCATATTATCCTCTGTCTTTTTAATCCGCTCTATTTTCTCTTTCGGATAATAGATGAGCGTGGCAAGCGCCTGCTTGTCCCTGCTGCTCATCGTATTTCCAAAAACGTCGTCCACCTTACGACGGACTGCACCCGAACCGTTTTTAAGAACATGTGAAAAAGCCTCATATTCGCCGTGTATGTCTGTCAGGAAATGTTCCGTACCTTTCGGAAGATTAAGAATTGCCTGCATATTGATAATTTCTGTCGAAGCCCTGGCAATCGTAGGGTAGAGCTCCGATAAACGCTCCAGATAACGTGATTCTAACTCTTTCATAGCTTTCTCCTTTTGTATAACTTCACTGCGCTTCATCTGCGTTTCCGACTTCGTCCGGGGACGGGGGGAAAGTTTTATAGTATAATATCGGACATATCGTAGCGGCCTGCGGGCTTGCCGGACAGGAATTTTGCGGCCTCGACAGCTCCTTTGCCGAATACTGCTTTTGAATATGCCGTATGCCTGAATTCGATTACCTCGTCAGCGCCGGCGAATATCACCTCATGGTCTCCGACAATCGTACCTCCCCGTACGGCAGAGATGCCGATTTCTTTTTTGTCCCGTTTTTCTCTTTTCTGACTTCTGTCATATACGTAGGTATAAGAATTGTCCATTGCTTCATTCATGGAGTCCGCCAGAGCCAGCGCAGTCCCGCTCGGAGCGTCCAGCTTTTGATTGTGGTGGCGCTCCACAAGCTCAATATCAAACCCGGCTCCCGCCAGTACCTTTGCCGCCTCCTTTAAAAGCTTTGACAGAAGATTAATCCCAAGCGACATATTTGCCGATTTTAATACCGCCGTTGTCTTTGCCGTCTCTTCTACTTTTCTAAGCTGTTCCTCCGAAAGCCCTGTCGTACACAGCACTACCGGAAGCTTCTTCTCCACACAATAATCAAGAAGACCGTCCACCGCCTCTGCATTAGAAAAATCAATTACCACATCTGCTTTTACATCACACTTTTCAATGCTTTCAAATACCGGGTATGTATTGGCTATGCCCATGTAGGCATCTACTCCCGCAGCGATTTCAATCCCGTCGTCATCCTTAATAAGATTGGTAATCACCTGTCCCATCTTCCCGTTGCATCCATGCATAATTACCTGTACCATAATCGTCATTCCTCCCTGTATATCTATATGTATATAAAGGGCATCCTTAAACAGATACCCTTTTTTCTTTCCCCGCTGAAATATATGCAATTGCATACGGCCGCTATGCCACTTTAATTCCAAAATCTTTCATCGCCTGAAGCAGCGTCTTTTCATGTGCCGGAGTAAGCTCTGTAAGCGGCATACGCAGAGGGCCGCAATCCATTCCCATAAGCTTAAGCGCCTTTTTTACCGGAATCGGATTCACCTCCGAAAAAAGCTGTTCAATAAGCGGAATTGCCTTTAACTGAAGTGCCGCGCTTCCCGCCACGTCGCCTTCAAAAAATTTCCCGCATATCTCATGAGTCTCTCTCGGCGCGATATTAGACAACACGGAAATAACGCCCCTTGCCCCCAACGAAAGCAGCGGCACAATCTGGTCGTCATTTCCGGAATATACATCAATCTTACCGTCTGTAAGCGACATAATCTTTGCCACCTGTGAAAGATTGCCTGAGGCTTCCTTTACCCCTACAATATTATCCACATCCCTCACAAGCTCCGCCACTGTAGCAGGCTCGATATTACATCCGGTTCTGCTGGCCACGCTGTACATAATAATCGGCGCTTTCGCTTCCTTTGCAACTGCTTTATAATGAGCAATCAATCCTGCCTGCGTCGCTTTATTATAATACGGCGTCACAAGGAGCAATCCGTCCGCGCCGTCCTCCACAGCCTCCCTTGACATATCAATTGCCGTCCTTGTGCAATTAGAACCTGTACCTGCAATAACCGGAATTCTTCCTTTCGTCCGCTCAATCGCAAACTTCACACATTCCATATGCTCCTCTTCCGTCATCGTTGCGGACTCTCCGGTTGTTCCGCAAATAATGATACTATCCGTATCATTTTCACAATGATAGTCAATTAATTCGTCTAATTTATCATAATTGATGCTTTCATCCGCATTAAATGGTGTAACAATCGCCACACCGGCCCCTGTAAATACAGCCATGTCCATCCTCCTGATTCTTCTATTAATTATTATTTAAAATTTTATCATCAATAATAGGGGATGTCAATGAAAGCCTCTTTTGAATTTAACCTTCTATACATTCCAGCTTGCTTACCGACACCTCGTAGGCAGTGCGCTCCTGCGTCTCCGTCTCTGTCAGCTTCTTAATATAGGTCCTGCTTTGAATCCGCCCAAATATCTGCACATGCTCGCCCACCTCAAAGGTGGAGGCAAACCTTGCGTTTCTGCCCCAGCAGATACACGGGATGTAATCCGATTTCCCGTAAGGCCTGTTGACGGCCAGAAGAAGATCGGCAATCTCCCTTCCCAAAGGCGTCTTTCTGTACACCGGCAGCTTGCATATGTAACCGTCCAGAAAAATACTGTTGGTTTTCGCACCGTCAAGCTCCTCCTCTATAAACGACACTTCTCTTACGAATACGGATAATACCAACCGGTTCTTTTGTTCATCGTGTCGGTTATAGGAGCGGAACTGTCCGCTTGCCATAATGAATTCCCCCGTATAATCCTGCGACACGTCAATCAGACGTTCCGATATCATAAGCGGAATCCTGTCCTCGGAACTGCTTAAGCGCCGCACCCGCACCTCCACCATGTAAAAGCCTTCTCCAAACACCTCATGACTGAAAGTAAAGTCGGATGCGACCTCTCCCATAATGGTTACCTGATTGTTTTCAATAATCTTATCTGACATAATTTTACATTCTCCCTTCCTCTGAATCGTATTTCATGGTCATTAATTAGTCTATGAGGCATACATTCGTTTTAGAACAACATTTTTTCACATCTTGTAAAATCTGTAAAATGTGATACACTATTAAAGTTACAGCATTAAAATAGGTAGAAAGAAAAGGATGATTTGCATGAAAACAAAACGCGAGGATGTACGTAACATAGCAATTATCGCCCATGTCGACCACGGCAAAACAACTCTGGTTGACGAGCTATTAAAGCAGAGCGGCGTATTCCGTGAAAATCAGGAGGTGGAAGAACGAATCATGGATTCCAACGATATCGAAAGAGAACGCGGAATCACGATTCTTTCTAAAAATACCGCCGTCTATTATAAAGGGACAAAAATAAATATTATAGATACCCCGGGACACGCTGATTTTGGCGGCGAGGTAGAACGGGTTCTTAAGATGGTAAACGGTGTCATTCTTGTAGTGGACGCCTTTGAGGGAGCCATGCCGCAGACAAAATTTGTATTAAGAAAAGCATTGGAGTTAAGTCTTCCTGTTATTGTGTGCATTAACAAAATTGACAGGCCGGAGGCAAGACCCGATGAAGTGATTGACGAGGTGCTGGAGCTTTTCATGGATTTGGACGCCTCTGATGAACAGCTTGACTGTCCTTTCGTATATGCTTCCGCCAAAGCGGGCATAGCCGTTTTAGATCTTACCGACGAGGAACGGGACATGAAGCCTCTTTTTGAGACAATCCTTGATTATATCCCGTCCCCTGAGGGCGATCCGGACGCCGACACGCAGGTACTCATCAGCACAATTGACTATAATGAATACGTAGGGCGTATCGGCGTCGGCAAAGTGGATAACGGAACGATTAAAGTTGGAATGGACGCCATTGTTGTCAATGAGCACAACCCCGAGCGTCAGGAAAAGGTCCGTATCAGTAAATTATATGAATTTGACGGACTGAATAAGGTAGATGTAAAGGAGGCGACGATTGGTTCTATTGTCGCCATCTCAGGCATCGCTGACATTTCCATTGGAGATACTATCTGCTCTCCGGAAAATCCGCAGGCCATTCCTTTCCAGAAAATATCAGAGCCCACCATCGCCATGCAGTTCATTGTAAATGACAGCCCCTTTGCAGGATTGGAAGGAAAATATGTCACCTCCAGACATATAAGGGACCGGCTTTTCAGAGAGCTGAATACGGACGTCAGTCTCCGGGTTGAAGAGACAGACAGCACGGACAGCTTCAAAGTATCCGGCCGCGGCGAGCTCCATTTATCCGTCTTAATCGAGAACATGCGCCGGGAAGGCTATGAATTTGCCGTCAGCAAAGCCGAGGTCCTCTATAAAAAGGACAAAAACGGAAAGCTTTTAGAGCCCATGGAGACCGCCTACATCGACGTACCGGAGGAATTTACCGGAACCGTCATTGATAAGCTGAGCCAGCGAAAAGGCGAGCTTCAGAATATGGGAACGGCAAACGGCGGATACAGCCGTCTGGAATTTAAAATTCCCGCCAGGGGACTTATCGGCTACCGCGGAGAATTCCTGACCGACACAAAGGGAAACGGGATTATGAATACGGCGTTTGACGGCTATGCTCCCTACAAAGGAGATATTCAATACCGTAAGCAGGGCTCACTGATTGCATTTGAAACCGGAGAATCCGTAACATACGGATTGTTCAGTGCACAGGAAAGAGGAACGCTCTTTATCGGCCCCGGAGAAAAGGTTTATTCCGGCATGGTAATCGGAGAAAACGCGAAAACAGATGATATTGAAGTAAATATCTGCAAAACCAAGCATCTTACTAACACCCGCTCCTCCAGCGCCGATGAGGCGCTCAGGCTGACGCCGCCGAAAACCTTAAGCCTTGAACAGGCTTTGGATTTCATTGATACGGATGAGCTTTTGGAAGTAACTCCCAAAAATCTCCGCATCCGGAAAAAAATTCTGGATCCCAAAATGAGAAAAAGAGGAAATCGATTATGACGTTTTTATGGCTGTTGGCGGACATCCGCACACCCTTTCTTGACAAATTGATGCAGCTTGTCACCTATATGGGACAGGAAATTTTAGTGATAGCGGTTATCTGCGCATTCTACTGGTGCGTAGATAAGCGCTTCGCTTATCTTCTCGGCTTTACTTATTTTACCGCGGGCTTATGTGTACAAACCTTAAAAATTACATTCCGTATCCCCCGGCCGTGGATTCTGGATCCGAAATTTCATGCTGTCGAGAGCGCGGTTCCGGGCGCAACCGGATACTCCTTTCCAAGCGGCCATACGCAGAGCGCGGTCTCTTTGTTTTTCCCGCTGGCGTTAAGATGCAGGCAAAAACGAACAAAATTTCTCTGTGTCATGGCCTTTCTCCTGATTGGATTTTCAAGAATGTATCTCGGATGCCATACTCCGAAAGATGTTCTGGCTGCCATGGGAATTTCCATTGGCATTTCCGGTATTCTATGGCATTTTAAAGAATATCTTATAAAAGACGATTCCCGGACTGCGTTTATTTCCGCTATTCTTGCTTTCATCTCCGTTTCCGTTTCCGCTTATGCGCTGTATTTGTCCCTAAACGGCGCCATTGCGTTAAAATATGCCGCAGATTGTCTGAAAGCCGGAGGCGCCGGACTTGGCTTTGCCGCCGGATATTATATTGAGCAAAAATACATCCGTTTTCAAACTGCAGGCTTAAACACCTCAGGACAGCTTCTTAAACTTATCGTCGGATTGGCGGCCGCTTTTCTCTTAAAAGAAAGCCTTTCCTTTCTTCCCCAAACTTCCGTCTTGGCAAAAGCGTTCGAATACTTTATACTTGTATTATGGGTACTGGTCATTTATCCAATCCTGTTTACCAAAATACAAAGGAGAACAATATGAGACATTTCGTAGCAACCTGTTTAAAAAGACTGGCAACTCTTCTGGAATTATTTATTGCAATGATGATGGCGCTCGGCATTATATTACTTTGCGTACGTATGGCTTCCTCCATAATAAATATTCCAAACCTGGATGTATGGCCCAATTATACGGATTTGATGGAGACATGCTTTAATCTGATTATCGGCGTCGAGCTGATTCGAATGATGTACTCCCACTCTCCGAGCACTGTATTTGAGGTACTTCTTTTTGCCATCGCCAGGCAAATTATTATTGACCATTCCTCTATTTGGGGCAGTCTGGTCGGCGTATGCGCCATAGCCGTGCTCTTTGCTACAAGAAAATTTTTATTCTGTGAATTCGATATTGCAGACGAAATAATTCTTCGCTCAAGCATGAAAGCAAAATCTGTAAAACGAATCCTCGGCATCGAGATACCTTATGAAGGCGAGGAAACGCTTCTTGATGTGTTTCTGCGCAAGTGTGAAGAGCACGACGTAGAAATCGGCGTCGGGGCCTGTATATACTTTACCGATTTCGGTCTCCGCGCTGCCAAAACCCATGATGGAAAAATTTCCCGAATTGAGGTAATACGTTCTATACATTAGCATTCAAACGTGATATACTAGATATATCAGATAGATTTATAGCCTGTTAATCAATTGTCAGACTATACTCTGCTGAAATTATATCAAAAAGGAGTTGGGCTTAATGAAATTTATCATCGTAGGAAAGAACATTGATGTAACACCTAGCTTAAAAGAAACCGTAGAGAACAAGCTTGGAAAATTGGAAAGGTATTTTACTCCTGATACGGAAATTCACGTAACCTTGAGTGTACAGAGAGAACATCAGAAAATTGAGGTGACGATTCCTGTAAAGGGCAACATCATCCGCTCCGAGCAGGAAAGCACAGATATGTACGTATCCATTGACCTGGTAGAGGAGGTCATTGAACGGCAGCTCAGAAAATATAAGAACAAACTTATAGCAAGACATCAGGAAGGCAACAATTTCAACAAGGAGCTTTTCGAATCTGAACAGACCTTTGATGACGGGGAAATTAAAATTGTCCGTACAAAAAAATTCGGTATTAAACCGATGTTCCCGGAAGATGCATGCGTACAGATGGAGCTTTTAGGGCATAACTTCTTTGTATTCAGCAATGCGGAGACCGATGAGGTATGTGTAGTATATAGAAGAAAGGACGGAACATTCGGACTGATTGAACCCGAATTTTCATAAAAATTTTTAGAAAGGCCTCTATGCTTTTTCTGTTAAGGGAGGGTGCGGTGATAACATTCGCCGCACTCTTTTACAGCACTTTCAGCTCCCCGTCTATCCGGGCATACCAGCAATGCTCCCCCTGCTCTATCTCCGCCTTTCCATTGGTCGCCTCTGTCAGCGCATCCATGACGGATGACACTTCCTTTGCGGGTGCCAGCACCACGAATTCCACTTTGTCGGTATACACCGAATCAAGAATCCCTATTCCCCGGCCTGCAAGAAGATACTGAATCTTACCCAAATTAGTATAATCTGCGGCAACATGAAGTTTAACGCCCGGAATTTTGGTTATAATAACAGAAGAAGCCAGCCCCGCACGCACTGCTGATGAATAGGCTCTCACAAGACCTCCGGTTCCAAGCAGCGTACCGCCGAAATAACGGGTAACTACGGCCGCTACATTTGTAATTTTTTCTCCCTGGAGCACGTCAAACATAGGCTTCCCTGCCGTGCCGCCCGGTTCACCGTCGTCGCTCATGCGCGCCAATTCAGCTCTTTCACCGATAACATAAGCATAGCAGTGATGTCTTGCATCCCAATATTTTTTCCGTTCCCCCTCAATAAAGGCAAGCGCCTCCTCCTCTGTTTCTACAGGGCGGATCGCCGCAATAAAACGGGATTTTTTCTCAATTACTTCTCCGTCCCCGCCCTGATAGATTGTTTTATACTCTTGATTTTTACTTACCGGCACATATGTTTCTGACATTTTTCTGTCCTTTCTCCTGTATTTGATACGATCTTACATATTATTATAACTTACTATAACGAATTTCTTAAGATTTTCCTACTAAAATATGAAGATTTCATTTTTTTCTTTATTTCAATCTGCATATTTGCTATAATAACCTGGTATAAAGGAGGCAATTATTCATGAATTATGGTAAAAAACAAGCCGCCAAAAAACATAAACAAATTACTTCAAAATCAACCATGCAGGGAAAACGTGTCGGCATCCGGCTTTTTAAAGCTTTCCTTCTCTGTCTTGTAGTTGTCGGAGTAGCCGGTGTTATCGGCGGCGGATTATTTGTAAAAAAGATTATCGACAATTCGCCCGAGGTATCTCCGTCGGACGTAAGACCGAAAGGCTTCACCACAATTGCCTACGCGGATGATAACAAAACGGAAATCGGACGATTTGTAGATGAAGGGTCAAACCGCATTTACCGGACTATTGACGAAATTCCAGTGGAGATGCAGCATGCGTTCGTGGCGATTGAGGACGAGCGTTTCTACAGTCATAACGGAATAGACCCAAAGGGTATTGCCCGGGCGGCAATCAAAGGTCTTACCTCCGGAAGCTTTTCCGAGGGTGCAAGTACGCTGACACAACAGCTGATTAAAAATAATATTTTCCCGGAGTTTACCGAGGAAAAAACATTTTACGACCGGTTGGAAAGAAAGCTTCAGGAGCAGTTTCTTGCCCTTGATATCGAAAAACAGATGAATAAGGAAGAAATCCTTGAAAGCTATATGAATACGATTAACCTCGGACAGAATTCCCTCGGAGTTCAATCCGCTGCAAAGCGTTATTTTAACAAGGACGTCTCTGAATTAAATCTCTCCGAATGCGCCACGATAGCAGGCATTGCACAGAGTCCTTCCGCGTTAAACCCCGTAACGAATCCGGAAGCAAATAAGGAGCGTCGGGACGAGGTTCTGAACAAAATGCTGAAACAGGGATATATTACGCAGGCGGAATATGATGAAGCGGAAGCTGATGATGTCTATGCAAGAATTCAGAGCATTGATGCCGCTACCGGAGACGCGACGCCTTACACCTATTTTGTAGACGCACTCTCCGATCAGGTAATGCAGGATCTTCAGGAGCAATGCGGCTTTACCGAAACTCAGGCATATAACGCCGTTTACAGCGGAGGCCTCAGCATTTATTCCACACAAAATCTGAAAATGCAGAAGATCTGTGACAAGGAAATGAATAATGACGCAAACTATCCTTACCTGAAAGAATACGGCCTTGATTACGCTCTGACGGTTACCCGGGCAGACGGTTCTATCGAAAATTACAGCTCCGGCCACATCAAAGCATATATGAAAGAGCAGTACGGAGACAAAAACGGCCTGGTATTCTCCAGTAAAAAGGCTGCAAAAAGCGCTATTAAGGAATGGAAATCCACCATCGCACAGGACGGTGATACCTATGACGAGGTTGTCAATATTACTCCGCAGCCTCAGGCTTCTCTGACACTTATGGATCAGCATACCGGTGAAGTAAAAGCCATCGTCGGAGGACGCGGCGCAAAGAAGACCAGTCTTTCCCTGAACCGTGCTTACAAGGGTTCCACAAGGCAGCCCGGCTCCTGTTTCAAGGTGCTCGCCGTATATGCGCCGGCTATTGATTCCTGCGGAAAGACTCTCGCAACACTGATTCGAGACGAGCCTTTTAAGTACGAAAGCGGCCAGGAGGTTAAAAACTGGTGGGGAGGCAAATATCGCGGCGATATGACGATTCGAAGCGCAATCAGAGATTCCGCCAACGTATGCGCCGTCAAAATGTTTACAGAAATTACCCCGCAGGTCGGTTTCGAAGCCTGCGAAAATCTCGGCATCACTACTCTTGTAAAAAGCCGCGACATCGAAGGCGTAGGAGAAGTATCCGACTTAGTACAATCCACAGCGCTCGGCGGTATCGTTGACGGTGTTTACAATTACGAAATGTGCGGCGCTTTCGCTGCCATCGCAAATGAGGGCGTTTATAACCGCCCGACTCTGTATACAAAGGTACTAGACCATGACGGAAATGTTCTGTTAGACGGTACTCCTGACAGCCATCAGGCCATTCAGGACAGCACTGCTTATCTTTTGACAAGCGCAATGCAGACAGTGGTGGAAAGCGGTACGGGAACACAGGCGCGTCTTAACAATATGCCGGTAGCGGGAAAAACCGGAACTTCAACAAATGAAGATAATTCCGACAAGGACGTTTGGTTCGCCGGCTACACCCCATATTATATCTGTACCGTGTGGGGCGGCTATGATGACAATAAGGCACTGAGCGATTCCGGTTATCATCTGACCTTATGGCGAAGTGTTATGAGTCAGATTCATGAAAATCTGGAATATAAGGAATTTAAAATGCCGGCTTCTGTTGAGAAAAAGACCGTATGTAAATATACCGGACATTTGGCAGTGGCAGGAAAATGTCCGACCATTACCGAATATTTTGCAAAAGGATCCGTTCCCAACACGGCATGTCCCGGACACTTTGGCATCAAAGATTCAAAGGGCAACGATATAGGCGAAATGGAAAAGAAAAAAGAAGAAGAAGAAAAGAAAAAGAAGAAAGAGGAAGAAGAAAGGAAAAAGAAAGAAGAGGAAGAAAGAAAGAAGAAAGAAGAAGAGGAAAAGAACAAAAAGCCGGCGACAACCGAGCCTGACCCGAATGAGGGAAATACCGGCGGTAACACCGGCGGCAATACCGGCGGCAACACTGGCGGCAATACCGGCGGCAACACCGGTGGTAATACCGGCGGCAACACCGGTGGTAATACCGGCGGTAACACTGGCGGCAATACCGGCGGAAACACTGGCGGAAATACCGGCGGCAACACCGGCGGAAATACCGGCGGCGACAACACCGGCGGCAACACCGGCGGCGATAACACCGGTGGTAATACCGACGGTGATAACACCGGCGGTGACACTGGCGGCGGTGACACTGGCGGCGCTGCCCAATAAAACAACGGGCTTTGTCAAGTAAAGTGTGTAAATTTCTTATGATTTTTTTGGCGGTCATTTCTGACCGCCATTTTGTATCTGGTAATCAACTAGTCAAATGGCAGTTCCTCGCCATTAGAGACCGTTTCAAAGTTTGTGGAAACTATAAAAACCAATGTAAGATATGTGAT
>CAMNRH010000013.1 GCA_946552115.1 uncultured Lachnospiraceae bacterium | reverse complement strand
AAGTGCATAAGTTTTTGTTACCGGTAACTTACACACTTTATATTACACTCTCAATCGGATATCATATGCAATTCTCCTGAATTCATATCCATTGCTATATTATCTCCCATTCGCATCAATAAATCTCCGTCAGAATCTATTGCCATATTATCGGAAATTGAATGAGCAAAGTTGCCATCCTCAAAATCAAAAAAATGTTTACCTATATATTACATCTATTAATAATCGTATTTATCTCTAAAACTTAGAAAGTTGCATTTTTGAATTGATTTATTTTATCTTGCTTCACATATTTTTCTAAAATTTCTTCTGTTGTTTCTTCTTTAAAACATCACCAATCGCGGGGTTACTTAATTTAATACTATCTGATATATTACTAAATAACGAAGTGACAAAAGCAAGATACAGAATCACAAGAATGATTGATAAAATGATTTTAGTTATAAATCCAATTAAAGCACCTTTACTGGCAGACTTGGCTCGCTTGGGCTGTTTGTTTTCGTAAACAAGATATAGTGTTTAACCCAA
This sequence comes from uncultured Lachnospiraceae bacterium, assembly GCA_946552115.1. Lineage (GTDB taxonomy): Bacteria > Bacillota > Clostridia > Lachnospirales > Lachnospiraceae > CAPEBR01. Next base: position 80,398 of record CAMNRH010000013.1, on the reverse strand, counting down.
CGAGAGGAATAAAGAAACCTAAGAGGGCAAATTCGAAACTTGGACTGTCCTCAAGTATTACAATACATAAAACTTATCCTCTGCTTTTGCTATTTAATAATATCCGTTTTGCTGGCATATCTGTTGGATTGTTTCAGCAAAAATAGATCTGGATTTTTTATTGCAATCGGTGTTTGCGTTCTTATTGTCTATATAACTGTCTCTAACCTGTTGCCACAATCTATGTTTTTTAATCCATTCAATTTTGTCGGGTAGTTTATAAAATCCTTTGGGTTGGTATGCCCATGAATAGCTATTTTGCTTTTTGTTATAACGAATATATTGCTGCCGGCCGTCGCCGCATTCGTAGATAATACAAAAGTCGCAACTGTGTAGGATACGAGAATTCGCGCTATCCTTTACTTTAATTGTAAGAACACGAGTGGAGTCTTCGGTATAATCGTATCCAAAAATCGAATATCCATATGGATTAGTGACTTTGTCCAAACCTTTGCGAAGAATGTTTCGTATTTCTTCGGCTGAATACTCTTCGTCAGGGTCGTTTACTTGAATATTCACATCAAAGTCAAAACCAATGTTTGAATTACGGTCACGGGTTATCATATTTCGTTTACTGCTGCCTACAAAATGGTATTGAAAAGTAATTTTTTCTCTGACTTCATTTTGCAGCCTGTGAATAATGTCAAAGAGTTCTTCTCTAATTGGTCTCCATTCTTCATTAGGAACATACTCGAAATCGTGCATAATCATAATACCTCCTTGTATCCCAAGCCACCCAAATAGATTTAATCTAAATCATATTGTTATATATTCATTATACTTAGATGTCAACTATTTTTTAACAAATTTCGATAATTTTCCACAAAAGCATTGATAAACGTATGTTCTTAAAGTATAATGTATTTTCGCTTAATTTACGACAGGTAATAAAACCAGATAAAAATATTATGTTATGTAGCTTTAGCATGGAATGAACTTAATGCGCCAGGCTGTAATTATTATCTGGGGAAATCGTCGCCGGAGTATCAGGCAGATTTGGAAAAAATATGTTGGTATAGCGATTACAATTCCTTTAAAAGAGGAGTGATTAGTGATATTGATTATTTGAAAATTACTCCAAAAAATTTGGGGCTTCCGAAAGCATATGAGCTGATCGACGGCACCGGTTCAAAAGCAAAGGGCAGCATTTTTTCCGACGGAATATATATGGAAGGAAATGGGAAAGAAATCAGCGCGGCAGGAAGAAAGCTTCGTGTAACAGTAAAATCGGATTTCGGCTATCAGCTTAGTAAGCTTTATGTAAATGGAAAGGCAATTTCGAAAAGCGTGAAAGTCGGGAGGAAAGTAGCAATAAAGGCAAGAGTTACTGCATCGAAGGGCGCGAATAAGACGTTAATATACAGCGTCAGCAATAAAAAATACGCGTCTGTCAACAGCACTGTGTGTGCATTACAGCTGCTTATAATTTCGGAAAAATGGTGGGCTGATTTTCCGGTAGAATAGTAAAAATGCTGTTTCTGCGCATACTATCCGTGAGGTGATTATCATGAATAGTATATGGACGGGTACGACAAAATTACAAAAGAGGAATCCCCTGCAGGGCGACAGGAGCGCGGAAACAGTGATTATCGGAGCGGGGCTTGCGGGCGTCCTGACCGGGTATATGCTGAAGCAGAAAGGGATGGACGCGGTTATATTAGAAGCAAACCGTATCGGAAGCGGACAGACAGGGAGGACGACGGCGAAGATTACTTCGCAGCACGGGCTAATCTATCAGAATTTAATCCAAACATACGGGAAAGAGAAAGCCAGACATTATGCGGGCTTCCAGGAATGGGCTATTGGGGAATATGAACGTATCATTCACAAATGCAAAATTTCCTGCGATTTTGTACGCTGCAATGCGAATCTCTATTCCTGCGAGGGGGCGGAGGTGCTCAAAAGGGAGGCGGAGGCCGCCATAAAGCTGGGGATTCAGACCGTATACCGCGAGCAGTGCGAGCTTCCCTTTCCGGTAAAAGGAGTGTTAACCTATGAAAACCAGGCGAAATTTCATCCGCTTAAATTTTTAAAAGGCCTTGCAGAGGAGCTTCAGATATTTGAGGACACAAGGGTTCATAAAGTAAAATATGAAAGTCCGGGGAAAACCTGTGTGATTACGGACAGAGGGGTTGTGACAGCGAAAAATGTAGTTTTTGCCTGTCATTTTCCTTTTGTGAACGTTCCGGGGTATTATTTTGCAAGAATGTACCAGTCAAGAAGTTATGTTCTGGCGCTTCAGGGAGCGCAGACTCTTGACGGGTATTATCTGGGGATTGATAAAGAAAGCTATTCTCTGCGCAGCGAAGGAGAGATATTGCTGTTCGGAGGGGGAGGGCACAGAACCGGAGAGAACGATCGTTTAAAAGACGGCTATCAGGCGCTTAGGAAAAAGGCGGGTAAGCTGTGGCCGGAAGCAGAAGAGAAAGCATATTGGTCGGCGCAGGACTGCATGACGCTGGATTCCATTCCTTATATCGGAAGATTCAGCAGCAGAAGACCGAAGTGGTATGTGGCGTCGGGCTTTGGAAAATGGGGCATGACGCAGTCGCTGGTCAGCGCAAGGGTCCTCTCCTGCATGATAGAAGGAATGGGAGTGCCGGAAGCGGATGTGTTTTCCCCTCAGAGGAGTTTAGTGATGTCAGGAGTAAGAAATCTTGCAGAAAATCAGAAAACGGCAGTAAAAAATCTTATAAGCGTAAGGCCCGTAAAAAGGTGCGCGCATATGGGCTGCAAGCTTTCGTGGAACCCGGAGGAGGGGACGTGGGATTGTCCGTGTCACGGTTCTCGTTATGACAGGAAAGGAAAGCTTTTAGACGGTCCGTCAGTAAAATCGTTGGATCCTTTGGAGAAAAACGGCAGCGTTAGTTTTTAAATGCAGACTATAAGATGCGATTTATAAAAGGAACTCTTGCACATTTGGAAAAATGTGATATGCTATATTATGGTACTGAGGTAAAGGGTGCAGAGCAATTCTGAGGTATCAGTCACAGAGTTAAGGGGAGATAAGAGATATGCTGCTTTTACAACAGATGATTGTGCTGTTTATTTACATTGTGATAGGATATGCCGCTGCAAAGCGGGAGATTATGAATGAAGAATTCAGTAAGAAACTATCCTGGATTGTTGTGAATGTTGCGAATCCGGCGCTTACGGTATCTGCCGTAGTGAATGGAGACGGTACGATTCAGGGAAAGGATCTTCTGCTGACGACAGAAATTGCGGTGGTGATTTTGGGAGGTATGGTATTGCTTTCGTTGGCGGCTCCGGTTCTTTTCCGCGTAGAGAAAAAGGAGAGAAATGCTTATCGGCTGCTGTCAGCCTTTAATAATATCGGCTTTATGGGATTTCCGGTGATAGCGGCTGTATACGGGCAGGAGGCGCTTTTATACGCGGCTATCTTTTCCATGCTGTTTAATGTGCTGATGTATACCTATGGAATACAGACGGCGCAGGGGCAGGGAATGGGTAAAATTCAGTGGATTAAGATATTGAATATAGGGGTAATCAGCAGTATTCTTGCGATTGTAATTTATCTTTTTGATATTCCGACCCCTCCGTTTTTTGATACGACAATGAGCGGCCTTAGCGGCCTTACCGCACCGCTAAGTATGATGGTAATCGGGATTTCATTGGCAGGAATCAGGATTAAAGAGCTGTTTTTGGATGTAAGGCTGCTTTTGTATTCTATGACAAAGCTGCTTTTGCTCCCGATTTTGATTATGCCGGTTATTAACGGGGTTATTGAAAATGAGATGCTGTGCGGTGTCTGCATGATTATGATTGCTACTCCTGCAGCCAGTATGAACGCAATGCTGATGCAGCAGTACGGAGGCAGCGAGGAGGCGGAGCTGACCGCGAAAGGTGTAGCGCTTACAACATTATTGTCTGTCGTAACGATTCCGATAGTATCAGCAATTGTGTTTTAGGGTAAAATAAAACCGGACGGTATGTTGTCCGGTTTTATTTTTATTAATCTTATTTTATATTTACTTATATATTACTCTTTCTATATCAATCCTGAATATTGCAATCAATATTAATCTTAATAATAAAAAGTGCTTCAAAAATACGATTAATAGGGTTTAGAGCTTCGTTACGTTTACTGCCTGAGGTCCTTTAGCGCCTTCAGTTACGTCATACTCTACTTCCTGTCCTTCCTCTAAAGACTTGAAGCCTTCCATGTTAAGACCTGAGTAGTGTACGAATACATCATTTCCTGATTCATCAGAAATGAATCCGTAGCCTTTCTGGTTGTTAAACCATTTCACTGTACCCTTCATAGTGATACCTCCATATATAAATGAAAAAAAGTTATAATTCGGAAAATTCCGAATTACGATACTTTGCCATTGTATCGTGTATTAGAGAAAAAGTCAATGGATTCCTTGAGGTTTTTCAAGATATTTTCTTGACGAAGTGTGTCAGGACGTGTAAAGTAAAAGTGTACATTTTATTAATGATGGGGATGAGGATATGATTACATTAACAGGGAAAAAAATATCGGAAGGAATTGCAATCGGAAAACTTGCTTTTTATAAAAGAGATATAAAAGAAATTAAGAGAATTTACGTTAAGGATGTGGAAAAAGAGATTCAGCGCTTTCAGCGGGCGCGGGAGAAAGCGGTATCCGAGCTTAAGATGCTTTACGACCTTTCGGTAAGGGAGGTAGGCGAGGCGAATGCGGCTATTTTTGAGATGCAGCAGGAGATTTTGGAGGATGCCTATTTTAATGATAAGATTAATACCCTCATACTCGAGGAAAAGCTGAATGTGGAATATATTATACAGGAGGTCGCAGAGAGGGCCCTGTCTGATAAGGAATTTCAGAAGAAAGGTTATAATCGGGGGCATGAGGGCGACATCAGGGATATTGCGGTCAGACTTATCCGTATTTTATCCCGGAGCCTTATGGATAAAATGTTTATGGATGAACCCTTTATTATGGCCGCCAGAGAATTGTATCCGAGCGATACGGTACAGCTTGATAAGACGAAAGTGCTGGGCTTTGTCACAATGTACGGAGCGATTAACTCTCACACGGCAGTTCTCGCAAGAACGAGAGGAATTCCCTCCGTTATCGGTTTGGGCGAGGTGCTGAAGCAGGAATATGAGGGAAAGACAATTATTGTAGACGGATATGAGGGCAAGGTATATATTGAGCCGGATTATACGACCCTCACAAGGATGAAAGAAAGAAGAGACGCGGGCGTGCACCAGACAAAGAATCTGGAGCGGCTTAAGGGAAAGGAAAATGTTACCCAGAGCGGACAGAAGATAGATATTTGTGCAAATGTAGGAACGAAAGAGGATATTGAGAATGTTCTCCGGAGTGATGCGGGCGGAATCGGTCTTTTTCGAAGTGAATTTTTATATATGGAAACCGGTAACAGAATCCCGACGGAGGAGCAGATTTTTCAGGTATACAGGCTGGCTGCGGAATCTATGGGAGATAACCGCGTAGTCATTCGTGTAGCTGACCTGGGCGGAGACAAGATGGCTCAATGTATAGATTTGGGGAGGCAGGAGAATCCGGCCATCGGTTTTCGGGGGCTTCGTGTTATGTTTGAGAAAGAGGATTTGTTTCTTGAGCAGCTTCGGGCAATTTTGAGGGCGTCGGCATATGGAAACGTCAGTGTTATGCTGCCGATGATTACCTCTGTGGAGGAGGTTGTCCGGGCGAAGGATACAATGGAACGTGTAAAAAGAGGACTTAAGGAGGATAAGATACCTTTTAATGCCAATATTCCGGTAGGCGTTATGATTGAGACCCCTGCTGCGGTCATGTTAAGCGGCGAGCTGGCGAGAGAGGTTGACTTTTTCAGTATAGGAACCAACGATTTAACGCAGCTTACGCTTGGACTGGACAGGGGAAGCCACAGGCTTAGCAAGTATTATAACCCTTATCATCCGGCGGTTCTTAAGATGCTTCGGATCGTGACGAATAATGTGCATCTGGAAGGCAAGACAATCAGCATATGCGGCGATTTGGCGGCGGATTTGTCGATGACGGAATATTTTATTCAAATAGGAATTGATGAATTGTCCGTGGCTCCGAATCAGGTATTGTCGCTTAGAAAGAAGATTAGGGATATTCAATAGGAGGGAGAATCATGTGGTCAAGAATGCAGCTAAAAACAAATGCAAAGCAGCTGTTTTATAAAAATTATTGGGAGTGCGTTGCGGTTTGTCTGATTATGGGTTTTTTTGCGGCGGTTCCTAATTTTAATACGGTTAATTATAATCTGAAAGCTTATAAGGATAATCTGGATGAGTTTAATACACTGTATATGAATTCTCCGGAGGTTCGGAGGGCCTTTACGGCAGCCATCGCATTATTCACAACCTTTGGCCTGTTTATTACGGTCATCGGTATGGTGCTGAAAATACTTTTGGGAAATGTACTTGAAGTCGGCGGTAATAGATTTTTTGTGGAAAACAGAACAAAGAAAACAGGGCTTAAGGAGGTTCTGGCGCCGTTTCGCTCAGGACATTATGGAAATGTTGTTTTGACCATGTTTCTTATGAATTTATATATTGCGCTATGGTCGCTGCTTTTCGTTATTCCGGGAATAGTCAAATCCTATGAATACTTAATGGTGCCGTATATTCTGGCCGAGAATCCGCAGATGAATCAGAGGGAGGCATTTGCAATCAGTAAAAGGATGATGTACGGCGAGAAATGGAATGCGTTTGTTCTTGGGATTTCTTTTTTGGGATGGGGAATATTGGATTTGTTTACATGCGGGCTTTTGGGAGTGTTTTTTGTGAATCCGTATATGAGGGCAACCTATACCGAGTTATATGCCTATAATAAGGTAAAAGCTTATAATGAGGGATATATCAGATAAATTTCTGAAAATTTATAAAAAAACTACTTACATTAGGAAAGTTTGCGTGCTACAATATAATTAGGTGATGATTATGTATGAAATAGGAAATTATGTAGCACATTATAAAGAAGGCGTTTGTAAGGTAATGGCGATCGGAACGCTGAATATGAGCTGTTCTGATAAAAATAAACAATATTATACGCTTAAGCCGGTGTATGACAGCGGCGGGGTACTTTATACTCCCGTAGCAAATGAACGGGGGCAGATTCGCTCGGTAATTACGGCGGAGGAAGCGGAGAGATTGATTGAGGATATGCCTGAGATTGAGGCATTAGGTATTGCGGAGGAGAAAAAACGGGAGTCTCTGTATAAGGAGGCGGTGTTTAAAAATGAATGCAGGGCATGGATTGCAGTAATTAAGACCTCCTATTCGAGGAAAATGAAAAGATTGTCTTCCGGAAAAAAGTCAATTAACATGGACGATAAATATCTTGGAATGGCAGAAAAATTTCTTATTGGTGAGTTTGCGATGGCGCTTGGTATGTCCAAAGAAGAAGTGAAAGGATATATATCAGGAAAAGTAAAAGGGTAAAAGGGATGCCGCACGGCTGCGGACATCCCTTTTTTAAAGTAATTATATTTCCGTAATATGGATTCGAATACCGTCATATTCCGTTTTTGCGGCCGGTAGAGGAAGTCCCGTATTCATAAGCACATCGCCGGGATATTCGATTCCGTCTGCCAGATAGATACGGTCTTTTTTTAACCCTTTCAGTCTGCACCAGCAGCCTGGGCCGTTTGGATGTATTTGAAGAGAAACAGCAAAAAGAATCGCTTCACTTCCGTCCTGTGCGGCAAATTCCCAGCTATGCCAGCTTTTCGTGCCGTCGGGAGAGGTCAGACGGTAATAATCTCCGTATTGAATCAGATTATAGTATTGTTTAAATTCTGCGATTTGGTTTTTTACTGTTTCCCGGTCTTCGTCGGTCATTTCGCCGGGGTCCAGTTCATAGCCAAAGGTTCCGGACATGGCGACGATTCCGCGGGTATAAAGGGGCGTCATGCGTCCGGTCTGTTCATTCGGGCATTTTGAGACGTGAGAGCCCATCGTGCTGACAGGATAACCAAAGGAAGTTCCGTATTGGATACTCAGACGTTCAATGGCATCTGTATCATCGCTGCACCAGATTTGCGGAGTGTAATAAAGCATACCTGCGTCGAAACGGCCGCCGCCGCCGCTGCAGCCTTCAATCAGCATATCGGGATAGCGGTTGTTTAGCTTTTCCAGCATATCATATACGCCAAGTACATATCGGTGTGCGACTTCTCCCTGTCTGTCAGAGGGAAGGGAAGCGCTGTAAAGGTCTGAAAGGCTCCGATTTAAATCCCATTTCAAATATTCTATTTTTGCACTGTCAAGAACCTGACATACATGACGAAGAATATATTCCCGAACGTCCTCTCTGGAAAAATCCAGAAGAAGCTGATACCTTGCCCGTACAGGGGGCTTTCCCGGAATTCTGAGCGCCCAGTCCGGATGCGCCCGGTAGAGTTCGCTGTCCTCGTTTAAGCCTTCCGGTTCAAACCAGATGCCAAAGCTCATGCCCAGCGCGTGAATTCTATCCGATACGTCATGAAGAGAGCAGCCAAGCTTTTTCTCGTTTACAATCCAATCGCCAAGACCGGATACATCCAGGTCGCGCTTTCCGAACCAGCCGTCATCCATGACAAATAATTCGACGCCAAGCCTGGACGCTTCTTCGGCCATAGATACCAGCTTGTCTCCGTCGAAATCGAAGTAGACTCCTTCCCAGCTGTTTAAAAGAATGGGTCGCCGCTTATTCTTCCATATTCCTCTGCACAGGTTTTCGCGGTAAGCTCTGTGATAAATATGGGAGAGACGCTCAAGGCCTTCATCGGAGTATGCAAGGACGGCCTCCGGTGAATAGAAAGAATCACCGGGTTTTATGCACCATGTAAAATTTTCCGGATGAATGCCGAGGAGACATCTTGTCTGCTCGTATTGGTCGTGTTCGGCAGAGCCAAGAAAATCACCGCTGTATAAAAGAGACATGCCATAGCAGCCTCCGGTATCCTCTGATGTGTCTTTCTCAGAAAGAATGAAAAAAGGGTTATATTGATGGCTGGAGGTTCCGCGGGTGCTTCCTACAGACTGGATACCGTGGGCAAGAGGCGTCCTCTGGTGTGTCCGCTCTTTTACATGCCTTCCGTAGAAAGTGTGAAAATCAAAATTACCGTACAGGAAATCTATACAGGCAGTCTGTATATTTTCAAGATATAAGGAAACGTCGCTGTGATTTTCAATACACACGGCCCTTGTGATAATATCAAGCTTTTCAAAAACCCCGTAATACAGATGAACACAAAAAAGCCGGCGGGTGTCTTCCAGGGTAATGATAAGTGTATCCGCCGTTTTGTCCTCTGTCTCATAGATTGCGGGAAGCCCCGGAAGAGTATATTTTCCCTTTTTGATTTCATATCCTTTATATTTGAGTTCACAGGAAAAGCTTCCGTCAGGATACCGAACCTTGAGCGCGCATCCGCGGTAATCGCCGCTTCCGTATGTCGGATATTCCTGAGGAAGCGCGTCTAAGGAATAGGTGCGGTCATTTTCCGCATCGTAAGGATTGCCCGAAAAGCCCCGGTCCGCGTAAGTAACCAGATAGGAATAGTCAAAAATGGAACCCTTTTTACCAAAGTAGGTATGGAGTAAAACTCCATACCTGCCTGTTTTCATCTGGTACATACTATGGTCGGTTTGCAGGGTAAATAAAGTCTTTGTCTTGTCAAGTATAATCGCCATAAGTTTGCCCTCATATTGTTATTAATTTTAAATGCTCTTACTTTACCGCTCCGTTTACAACACCGTTGATAATCTGCTTCTGGCATACCAGATAGAAGATTAAGATAGGAAGCAGTGCCAATAAGTAGGAGGCAAATGCCAGATTATAATTCGTACCGAACTGTGTCTGGAATGTCAGCTGTGCAAGCGGCAGAGTGTTGGCTCCGGTACCGGACATGATAACAAGCGGAGTCATAACGTCATTCCATGTTCCGAGAGCGGTAAGTACAGCAACAGTCGCATGCATCGGCGACATAATCGGGAAGATAACCTTCCAGTAGGTAGACCATGTAGTAGCGCCGTCTACGAAAGCAGCCTCCTCCAGTGCGATAGGAATATTCTTTAAATAACCGGTGTAAAGCATAACGTTCATCGGCATGTAGAACACAAGATAGCATAATATAACACCGACCCAGTTGTCAACCCCCATCTGTGCGGTCTGTTTTACCAGAGGCATCATCAGGATTGCGAACGGTACGAACATACCGCTTACAATGTAAAGGTATGAGAATTTGTAAAATTTACTCTTTGCCATACTTCTTCCGATTGCGTACCCGGCAAGGGAGTGCAGCAGGATTGCAAGAACTACGGTTATTACAGTAATCATAACACTGTATCCAAGTGAATGCCAGAAGTCCGTTACACGCATAGCCTCTGCAAAGTTTTCAAGGCTCCAGCTTTTTGGAAGACTTAATGCTCCGGCAATGTCATTGGTCATCTCTGACGGTTTCTTGAATGCGATCACAATCGCCATATAAAGCGGGAAGATAACAGTCAGACAGCCAAGAATCAATAATATTGTAAGCGGCCAATTTGTGGTAGCAGCAACTTTATTTTTCTGTTTCATTATAACTGTTCCTCCTTCTTTCCTGTGAAATTAAGCTGGGCTACAGAGATTGCTACAATTACGATAAAGAAGATAACCGCATTGGCACTCTGGAAACCAAACTGTCCGCCGCCCATACCATTGTTATAGATAAGGTAGGAGATGGACTCTGTACTCTGTGCGGGACCACCTTTGGTGAGGGCCATAATCTGGTCGAATACCATCAGGAAGTCTTTCATACTAAGCACCATGTTGATACTGAAGAATGGAATGATAAGCGGGAACGTCAGCTCTTTGAAGCTCTTCCATCCTGTAGCGCCGTCAATAGCTCCGGCTTCATATACGTCCTCCGGCACTGTCTGAAGACCGGAAATATAAATCAGGGTTGTCTGCGCAATCGACTGCCATGCCGCAACAATTACGATAGCAAGCCATGCGGTGTTCGTATCGGAGAGCATGCTTGAGCCGCCGGTAATTGCCGGCAGGATATATGTAAAGATATATCCGAAGATATAACCTACAACCAGTCCGCCTAAGATTCTCGGAACAAAATATACGCCTCTTAAAGCGCTTTTTGCACGAATCTTGCCGTTCAGTCCCAGTGCAAGAAGCAGAGCGATAACATTTGTAAGTATCGTGGCAACAATTGCAAATTTAAATGTAAACAGGTAAGATTTTCCTACACGCCCGTCTGTAAACAGGTCGGCATAGTTACGAAGTCCTACCCAATCGTAGCTTCCGAAGCCTTTAAAGTTCGTAAAGCTGTATATCAGACCTTTAATCAGCGGCAAAGTATTAAAGCAGAAGAACAATGCCAGCACAGGGATAGTGATTAACATAAAAGTTTGATTTCTGCTAAGTTTTTTATTCATTATTCATTACCTCCCTTTGCCTCGTATTCCTGTACTTTACGGATAATATCACGATTGTATCTTACCCAGTCGGTATCAAATTTGTTCAGGAATTTATCTACGCTTCCGTCTAACAGGAATGTCTGAATCTGTGCATCTACGCTCATTTCAGACGGATAATAGTGATCCTGATAGTCTACCATTCTTCCTTCATTAATATAGCTTAACATGCCGTCAAGAGCCGGTGAAAGCTTGAATTCCGTATCCTTACATGGAACGGCATTCTGATTGTCCAGATAGGTCTGGATGGTAGAATCCTCTAACATGAAGTTCAGTACTTCATAAGCGGCTTCTTTGTTTTCGCAGTCATTCATAACGCAGAACTGAAGGTCGACGCCGGAGTTCAGAATGTTGTCTGCTTCGCTGTCGCATCCCGGCATAACAAAGGAATCAATATCCATATCAGGATTTACGGATTGAATCTGCGGAACGGCGTAGCTTCCGATGCAGTACATTGCCGCTTCGCCGTTTGCAAAAGCGGTACAGGCATCGTTGTAGCTGTAAGCGAACGGGTCGTTCTGTGCATGGTCGAGAAGCTCTAACATTTTTTCGGCTACTTCCTGATATTCGTCGGCAAATTTAGTTTCTCCTTTATTTACCTGGCGGCACACATCAGCGGGTGCAAGGTCACAGGCCAGTGCATTCCACGGTGCCAGGCAGGTCCACACATCTTTAAAGCCAAAGTACAAAGATTGCTGTCCTGAAGCTTCTATTGTATTGCACAAATCCATGAATTCCTGCCATGTTGTCGGAATCTTCCAGCCGTTTTTCTGGAACATTTCCCTGTTGTACAGGACGCCTGCGGCATTTGCTACATAAGGAACTGCGTAAACGCCGTCTGTCGGGACGAACTCCAGATTCTTATCAATGTCCAGATACGCCTGTTTAATTAACGATAAGCCCTCAAAATCTGAAATATCTGAAAGAATCTCAGCATCAAGGAAGTTTGAGAAGTTGACGTCACCGCCGATACCAATGATATCCGGCGCGTTCTCCTTAATAAGACGAGTCTTCAGTACAGTCATGGCGTCGTTAGGGGATTCAATGGTAAGTACAATGTCATCATGTGTTGCATTGAATTCCTTTTCCATTGCTTCAAAAGCGTCAACAGCCTCTGGCTTATACTGAAGCATGGTGATATGGGTTTTTCCGTCTGAGCTGGCAGATGAACTGCATCCGCTGGCTGAAAGAACGGTCCCAATCAGCATTGCTGCCACAATTGCTGTGGCAATTAATCTCTTTTTCATTCCACACCTCTCCTTTTCTTTTACATGCATTGGTAAGTTGCATGAATGATTGTGTATTTCTGGATAAAATGATAGCAGTTTGACGAACAGAGGTAAATGTGCGTATATGTCTGAAATTTATCAAAATGCGATTTTGTGTTGCAAATGTTGAAGTATAGACGTATTATGGTATATAGCATAAAAAAATCCTAATTTTTCGTGAATTTTTACAAAAGTAAATACGAATTTTTGGACAAAATAACGATAAAGGGAGAAAGGTGGAAAAACGCATTATGATGAATCATTTGTTTTCCGTGTTTCAGGACGAGCGGTTTATGGACCTTACGATATACCAATATGGGTATGAACAGTGTGAGCCGCTGCATTCCTTTGGGCCGTATGTGAGGAATAATTACCTCTTTCATTACGTCATATCGGGGAAAGGATGCCTCCACGCGAATGATGAGAAAGACAACACGACAGTTTATCATATTGCCGGAAAAAGCGGATTTCTTGTGGAACCCGGATATGTCAATACCTATTATGCCGACAAGAAAGAGCCGTGGGAATATGTATGGATAGAATTCGGGGGACTTCGGGCAAAGGAATATGTGGAGCTCGCCGGGCTTTCCTATAAAAATCCGGTTTATTTTCCCGATGCTCCGGAATATGGTGAAAAAATACAGGAGCGGATGATGACTATCGTTAAGAGCCACAATGCGTCATCTATCGAACTCATTGGAAATCTGTATCTTTTCATAGACTGCCTGATTAAGTATTCGTCGTCCAAAAAGCAGCTTCAGGGGGGAAAGCTCAGTGAGTTTTATGCGCGTGAGGCGGTCGTATATATTGAGCACAATTATAATAAGAATATTACGATAGAGGATGTTGCGAAAAAATGTCAGTTAGACAGAAGCTATTTCGGAAAGGTTTTTAAAAAGGTAGTGGGACAGTCTCCGCAGGACTTTCTTATACATTACCGTATGACGAAAGCTGCGGATGCGCTGATTGTTACGAATGATTCGGTCGGCGATATCGGGATCTCCGTTGGTTATCCGGATCTTCTGCATTTTTCCAGAGCATTTAAGGGCGTATATGGAATGTCGCCGAGAGAATACCGGCAGAAAAATAAAATTATAGACAGATAAATTGGGTGAAGAGGTGAAAGGACAAATGATACGTATCAAGGACATTGCTGAGAAAGCGGGGGTAAGCCCTACGACCGTGTCAAATGTGATTCACGGCAACAGAAAAAAGGTATCGAAAGAAACGGTAGAAAAGATTGAAAAGCTTCTGAAAGATATGGATTATATTCCAAGTATGGGAGCACGGATGCTGGCGGGAGGGGGTACCCGGGTGATCGGAGTTCTGGTTGCGGAGCCGGACGGAGAAAAGCATCATGCAGAGGGGCATTCCTTTGCCAATATTCTTATCCGCTCTCTGGAATTGGAAATTTACCGGAGAAATTATTATATGCTGCTTCATTTTACGGCGACTCCCGAGGAAGGAATCCAGTTTGCGGCTACATGGAATGTGGAAGGACTGATTATACTTGGTTTTGGTACGGCGGACAGTATCAGGCTTCAGAGCAGCAGTCATGTGCCCATTGTTTCAATTGACGTGTATTATGACGATGAAAGGATGGCGAATGTCGGGCTGGACGACAGAAACGGCGGCCGTATTATGACGGAATATCTGCTGGAAACAGGTCACAGAAGGATAGCGTTTGTATCGGATAATGACATTGGCGTCGATCACGAGCGCTGGAGGGGCGTCTGCGAGGCATGTGAGGCGTACAGTGATAAGAAGGTACATATACGGCATATAATAATTCCAGAGGAGAGGAGAAGCCGTACGGAATATTATGAAAAATATCTTGAAGGGGTTTCCGGGGAATATGATGCCTTATTTTTTGCGTCGGATTATTATGCGGTGGAAGCACTCGCGCTGCTTGCGGACATTGGTGTTCGTGTGCCGGAGGACTTGTCGGTGGCGGGCTTTGATGATACGGAGAGTGCAAGAATATGCAGGCCAACGCTTACAACAGTGCATCAGGATGTGGAAGAAAAGGCAGAGCATGCGGTGAAAAAGCTGTTTGAATTTATAGAGGGGGAACGAAAGGTTTCCATGACGGACAGACTTCCGGTAACACTTGTTCTCCGTGGCTCCGTGAAAAATCGGTAAATTGAATAAAAGTGATTTCCTGATATTGTACAAACTGACGTTTTGCGCAAAACCTCTTGAAAAACACATTTTTCTCAGATATAATTTTTGCTAGAAAAGAGTTATGCGCAAAACCTGATTGATTTATGCAGATTGAACATGAAGTTCAACAGAGTACACAATTTCATACAAATTAAGGAGTGGTAAGCTTTATGGATTTATTGGTATATCGATGCGGGTATGAGAAAAAACAGTGTCCGTCGGAGATAAAGCAGTATGCATCTGGCGGTCATTATCTTTTTTGTTACATTGTTTCAGGGAAAGGATTTTTGCGGGTAGAAAAAGAAAGGGACGGAACTCTTGTTTACACATTGTCCGAGAAGATGGGATTTTTGATTGAACCGGGAAAGGAAGCGAATATTCGAATACTCCCGGACGGGGCATGGGATTACATATGGATTGAGTTCGGAGGAGTACGTGCGGGAGAATATACGAAGCTTTCCGGGCTGTCCGAGACCCGGCCGGTTTATATGCCGGAAAGTCCGCAGCAGGGTGAGGAGCTGTTTAACCATATGCTGGCCCTCGTAAAAAGCGGTGAGAAGTGCCCCCTTAAGATGAAAGGGTATTTGTATTTGTTTGTGGATTGTTTAGTAAGGACATGCCGGTTTAAAGGGCAGATGCCGGCGGGAAAAAGCAATGAGACAGTGGAAGGAGCGGTCCGGTATATTGAACAGAATTATGCCAGTCATATATCGGTGGAGGAGCTTGCGAGGCGGTGCTGGCTTGACAGAAGCTATTTCGGAAAAGTGTTTAAGTCGGTAACGGGACAGTCTCCGCAGCAGTTTTTGATTCGTTTCCGGATGGAAAAGGCGGCATCAGAATTAAGAGCAGGAAATATGCCGATTGGAGATATAGGTGTCTCGGTAGGTTATCCTAATCTTCTGCATTTTTCCAGGGCATTTAAAGGGGTATATGGAATGTCGCCCAGCGAATACCGCCAGAAATACCGGGAAAGAATGATGCAGGAGTTATTCTGGTAGCAAGGTTTTATTATGATTTCAGGAGGATAAGAGAATGGAAAAAGCATGGTGGAAAGAAAGCGTCGTATACCAGATATATCCGAGAAGCTTCTGCGACAGCAACGGAGACGGAATCGGGGATTTAAACGGAATTACAGGGAAATTAGAATATTTGAAAGAGCTGGGAATCGACGTGATCTGGCTTTCGCCGGTATACCAGTCTCCGAACGACGATAACGGATATGACATCAGCGATTATCGGGCAATTATGACGGAGTTCGGAACGATGGAGGATTTCGACAGCATGCTTATGAAAGCGCATGGGCTGGGAATTAAGATTATGATGGATTTGGTTGTCAATCATACCTCTGACGAGCATGCGTGGTTTGTAGAAAGCAGGAAATCAAAGGATAATCCGTACCGGAATTATTATATATGGAGGGACGGCAGAGAAGGAAAAGAGCCGAATAACTGGGGCTCCTGCTTTGGAGGGCCGGCGTGGAAGTATGACAAAGAGACGGAGCAGTATTTTCTGCATCTTTTTTCTGCGAAGCAGCCGGACCTTAACTGGGAAAATCCGGAAGTCAGGGATGCGGTTTTTGATATGATGACATGGTGGTGTGAGAAAGGAATCGACGGTTTTCGCATGGATGTGATAAGTCTTATTTCAAAAAAACCGGGGCTTCCGGACGGAGAGACGGGAAAGAGCGGATACGGTGATCCGGACTGCGCAAATGGCCCCCGTGTACATGACTATCTGAAAGAAATGAACCGGAAGGTTTTATCAAAGTATGATTTGATTACGGTAGGCGAATGCTCGGGTGTTACGACGGAGGAGGCGAAGAAATACGCATCTTCCGGGGGAACGGAGCTTAACATGGTATTTCAGTTCGAGCATGTGGACCTTGACGGAGGTGAAAGCTTTAAATGGAACCATAATAAAATCCGGCTCACCGAGCTTAAGGCTGTTATGAGTAAGTGGCAGACGGAGCTTGAGGGAACAGCGTGGAACAGCCTGTATTGGTGTAACCATGACCAGCCGAGGATGCTCTCGAGAATCGGGAATGACAGTCCCAAATACCGGGAGCTGTCAGCAAAGCTTCTTGGAACCTGCCTGCATATGATGCAGGGAACCCCTTATATTTATCAGGGTGAGGAGCTTGGTATGACGAATTATCCGTTTACATCGCTGGAGGAATTCCGGGATATTGAGAGTATCAATTCCTATCATGAGCTGACGGAAAAGGGAATCGTATCACCGGAGGATATGTTTGACTTTATCAGCTATAAGGGAAGAGATAATGCACGTACCCCGATGCAGTGGGATGACAGCGGCCAGGCAGGCTTTACCGCAGGTACGCCGTGGATAGCCGTGAATCCGAATTATAAAGAGATCAATGCGAAAGAGCAGCTAAAAAGGGAGGATTCGGTGTTCCGTTATTATCAGAAGCTTATAAGCCTCCGGAAAAAATATGAGATTATTGTGTATGGAGATTATACGCTCCTCTTGCCGGACAGCGAGGACTTATATGTATACATGCGCTCCTATGAAGGGCAGAAGCTTTTGGTAGTCTGCAATTTTACCGAAAAAGAAATTGCCTATGAGATGCCGGAGGAGCTTAAAAGTGCTGCCGGCAAGGTGCTGATTTCCAACTATGACAGGATGGTTTTCGAAGCGTCTGTAAGGCTTGCGCCGTATGAATGTGCAGCGGTACTATTTGAGTAATTTATCTGTGCAGGAGGGAGTTTAAGGAGTCTGGGAGGGGATGTCGCAGCAGCGGCAGATAATTGCTACAATCTCATCCACAGATTCGGATTTGCCCGCTTCTTCCCACTTCAGAAAAACATTAAGCAGCGCTCCTCCGTAGTAGTAAAGTTCATAAAAGGAGCGGGGATAGACAGGGTCGACGAACCGTATCATATAATCGTTGATTGCGTTTATCATCAGTGCATGAAGGTTCGCCTTTGCCAGTGTGAGAAAGAAGCTCGCGTACTGGTCAAAGAATAAAAATGCATGGCGTACATGGGCCGTATCGTAAAAGCTGTCGATGCCGAGAGAACGGCTGCATTCCTCCAGATAGCATTCGATAATTTCATGAAGATAATTATTGAGAGCATCTGTTTTGGACTGGAAATAGTGATAAAAAGTCATGCGGGATACGCCGGCTTTTTTGACAATATCTGAGATGGTAATTTCCTCATAATTTTTATCCTGCATTAAAGCAATCATCGCTTCACCGATACATTGTCTGGTGAAGCGGTTTCTTTTTGTAAAATTACTTCCTAATATATGCTTCATTAATGAAATTTCTCGTTTCATCATTAGTCCTTTCCTAAAAGTTTACATATCGAATTGTTTTGTAAATTGTATCATAATGTGGGCTGATATACAATAATAAGTAGTAATGAAAACCATGTCATGATTCAATTATGACGTATACTGTGGATAAAAACAAAGGAGAGGGCTATGAAAAAAATTGTATTACTTGCAGAAACGGGCTCGGATATTCCGGAAGAAGTGGCTCGTCAGTATGGAATCTATCTCGTGCCGATGCATGTATCATTCGAAGGAGAGACAAAAGACGACGGCTCTTTTCCCTCAGAGGAAATTGTAAGCTTTTATAAAAGATTCGGAAAGCTTCCGAAAACAAGCGGATGTGTTCCCGAAGATTTTGAGAAAATATTTGACAGGATTCATGAAGAAAATCCTGACAGTCAGATTTTGTATCTTGCATATTCTGCCGTTACAACATGCTCTTATCAAAGCGCGCAGATTGCGGCGGAGAATAGAGATTATGTTGCCAGTATTGATACAAAGCAGGTATCGGCAGGACAGTATGCAGTTGTTATTACAATGGCGAAGCTTTTAGAGGAGCATCCGGAATGGAATATCGAAGCGGCGTTAGCAAAGGCGAAAGAGATATCTGAAAGTGTCAGTATGTGTTTTGTGCCGGATACACTGGAATTTTTGCGCGCCGGAGGCAGGGTAAGCAATGCGGCGGCGCTCTGCGGGGCGCTTCTTAAGCTTCATCCGAGGATAGAAATTCTGGACGGATATCTTCAGGCGACACAAAAACACAGAGGAAGTATGAATAAGGTAATCCCCCAGCTTGTAAAGGCTTATATAGAAGAAAAGGAAATGACGTCCGATGAGCTGTGGCTCATTCGGACGCCGGGACTTGACGGAGAAATCATAAGACAGGCACAGGAAACGGCTTTTAGGTGCGGAGTACAGAAGGTTACATGGGTAAAAACCGGCGGCGTTATCACAACGCATGGGGGCCCGGGCGCTTTTGGAATCGCAGGATTTACAAAAAATAAAATTTAAGATTTAAAAACTTTATTTATCAAAAAGCCGGAATTCAAAGATGGATTCGGGCTTTTTTGGCTGGAAGGCTTTATGAAATGCGCGGAAAAGGAAGAAGTGAGCTTGACATTTCTGAGGGAGAGGATATGATAAATAAATAACTGCCGGATGATGGCAGAAAGAGGAGGGCGCCATGAGATTTGTTATTGAGCATTTGATGAAGAATTTCGGGGAAAAGGAAGTTTTGCGCGATGTGGACTTTTCCTTTGAGGAGGGAAAGATATACGGCCTTTTGGGAAGAAACGGAGCAGGCAAAACGACATTGTTTAACTGTATTAACAAAGATATTGCGGCGGATGGCGGCTGCTTTTATCTGGAGGAAAATGAAAAACGAAGAGAGCCGGTTCCGGAGGATATCGGATACGTCCTTTCAACGCCGGTTGTCCCTGAATTTTTAACCGGAAGAGAATTCCTTAAGTTTTTTATAGATATTAACGAAAAATCAATTAAGAATCCAAGGAGGACGGATGCGTATTTTGACGATATGAGAATTGCACGTGAGGACAGGGATAAACTTCTTAAGGACTATTCGCACGGGATGAAAAACAAGATGCAGATGCTTGTTAATATCATTGCTAGGCCGAATATTCTGCTTCTTGACGAGCCTCTGACGTCTTTGGATGTGGTAATGGCGGAGGAGATGAAGTCCCTGCTCCGTTCCTTAAAGAAAGGGCGTATTACGATTTTTTCTACACATATTATGGACCTTGCACTTGACCTCTGTGATGAAATTGTTCTGTTAAGTCATGGAGAGCTGGAGGTTGTAGAAAAGAACAGTACGGACGACCATGAGTTCAAGGAGAAAATTATTGCGGCGCTCAGGGAGGACGGTCATGAATAAAACGCTGAGAATATCTTTTTCTTTAAAAAATACATATCGTGTCAACAGCATTTTATATTCCTTAAAGCAGATTCCGATTATTAAAAAGCTTTTGCCGGATATGCTGTATCAGGCGCAGGAGCTTAAGCTTTTTGCAAATGTGCTGTCTGTACTGTGGGAGATAACGTCGATATTTTTGGGGAAAGCAATCTATTTCCTTATCATGATCTGCGGCGGGGGGATGCTGTATAAGGATTTGCCTGAATCCGGCGTGTTTCTTCATATTCTGCTGTTTTTGACAATAATTGGAAGCTTTGTGAATACAAGCCTTTTTAATCCGACGAAGGATAAATATTATGCGATGGTATTAATGCGGATGAGTGCCAGAGAGTATACGTTGGTGAATTATACCTATGCCATGTTAAAAGTCGTTGTCGGATTTCTTCCGTCTGTCATATTATTTGGCATGCTGCAGGATGTTCCTTTGTGGGTATGCCTGTTTCTTCCGTTATCCGTTTCGGGAATGAAGCTTTTTGCCGCGGGCTTGTCCCTGCGGGATTATGAGAAACATCGGACTGTTTATAACGAAAATAAAATGCGAAGGTTTTTATGGGTATTTCTTATTCTGCTTTTGGGGGCGGCCTATGGTCTGCCGGCAGCGGGCGTTATACTGCCGGAGACGGTGTCTGTGTGTGCTTTTCTCATTTTTATTCCTGTCGGACTGCTCTGTATACATAAAATACGCATTTTTCCGTTATATCGGGAAATGAATAAAGAGCTTCTCGCAGACATGGCAAATCAAATGGATACGTCTGCTCAGATGATGAAAACAATCAATGAAGAGAAAATTTCTGATGATGGTTCTGTCAGTAGTAATCGGAAAGGATTTGAATATTTAAATGAGCTGTTTATTAAACGTCACAGGAAAATTCTTTGGAATGCAACCAAAAGGATTGTTTATGTGTGCATATGTCTGATTGGTTTCATACTTCTTCTTTTTTACTTAAAACCGGAAATCAGACAGGATATAAATGAGAGGATTCTGAGGTTTCTTCCTTACTTTGTATTTATTATGTACAGCATTAATCGGGGAACAGGCTTTACCCAGGCACTGTTCATGAACTGTGACCGCAGTCTTTTAACATTTCCCTTTTATAAACAGCCGAAATCGATTCTAAAATTATTTCGGATACGTCTGCGTGAGATTATGAAAATTAACGCGGTACCGGCATTTGTTATCGGTGCGGGAATGGCGCTGATTCTTTATGCATCCGGAGGAACGGACAATCCGTTAAATTATATAATGTTAATTGTGGCCATTCTCTGTATGAGCCTGTTTTTTTCCATGCATTATCTGACAATTTATTATCTGCTTCAGCCGTATAATGCGGAGACGGAGTTAAAAAGCGGGATGTATAAGGTGATTACAGGCGTGACTTGTTTTTTCTGTTATATGATGATGCAGGTTCGGTTGTCTATCTTATTTTTCGGGTTTATGACAATTATATTTTGTCTGATATACAGTGTGGCTGCCTGTATTCTTGTGTACAGATTTGCGCCGAAGACCTTTAAGCTGCGCATGTAGGAAGATTGCCTGTGCGGTCTTACGGAGAGGCATTTCACATATTCTCTTTCTCCGAATATACTATATCATTAGTAATTTAAGGAGGATTTATATATGAAAAAGCGATTATTAGCGCTTTGCCTTGCTGCGGCGATGGCGGCAGTGTCATTGTCTGCATGCTCACAAAAGGAAAAAACGGATACGGAAACTACAGTTGCGGACGAAGCCTCTGACAATACTGAAGAAGAAACGCTTCCGGAGACTACAAAGGTTATATTGAATGAGGTTGCTCATTCTATCTTCTACGCGCCTATGTATGTGGCCATTGAAGAGGGGTATTTTGATGAGGAAAAAATTGACTTGGAGCTTGTTACTGGTTTTGGAGCGGATAAGACTATGACAGCAGTTCTTTCCGGCAGCGCCGATATCGGATTTATGGGTTCGGAGGCATCTATCTATACTTATAACGAAGGAGCAAATGATTATGTTGTGAACTTCGCCCAGCTTACGCAGCGCGCCGGTAATTTCCTTGTAGCACGCGAAGAAATGCCGGATTTCACATGGGAGAGCCTGAAAGGTAAGGACGTGCTGGGAGGCCGGAAAGGCGGCATGCCGGAGATGGTATTTGAGTATATCTTAAAGAAAAATAAGATTGACCCGGCAAAGGATGTTAAAATTAATCAGAGCATTGATTTTGGTTCCACCGCGGCGGCATTTTCGGAAGGTCAGGGAGACTTTACGGTTGAATTTGAACCGGGAGCGACGAGCCTCGAGAAAGAAGGAAAGGGATATGTCGTTGCATCTCTTGGAACTGACAGCGGATATGTTCCGTACACGGCCTTTTCTGCAAAGCAGAGCTATATAGAAAAAAATCCCGAGGTGATTCAGGGCTTTACAAATGCTCTGCAAAAAGGGATGGATTATGTGCAGTCCCATACGCCGGAGGAAATTGCAGCAATTATTGAGCCACAGTTTAAAGAGACTGATTTGGATACCATTACTACAATTGTGACACGCTATTATGACCAGGATACATGGAAAGCTGATTTGATTTTTGAGAAGGAGAGCTTCGAGCTTCTTCAGGATATATTAGAAGAGGCTGGAGAATTGACAGAGAGAGCTCCTTATGAAGATTTAGTAATAACAAAATACGCCGAAAAATCAGTGAAATAAATATTGCATGCTATGAAATTTTTCAAAGGCGCAGCTTGCTTCATTTTAAAGCATTCTGCGTCTTTTTTTGTATAATTTATATTTTTAAATTCATTGTTTTTTCTGATAACTACAATATAATTATATAGCATGCTATAAAAAATGACAATATATTTTGTATAGCGTATCCGAATGTTTTCCTGTATAATATAATAAAAGACAGAAATCATTCACCGTTCATAGAAAGGCAGTTTCGGGGGGATATATATGGGAAAAATTATAGGGATTGATTTAGGAACAACAAATAGTCTTGCAGCCGTATGGCAGGATGGGAGGAGTCGGCTGATTCCTAATTCTTTTGGGGAATATTTGACTCCGAGTGTGGTCAGTATGGGGGAAGAGGGCATTGTGTATGTGGGAAAAACCGCCAAAGAGCGGTTGATTTCTCATCCCAATCGGACAATAAGCGTATTTAAAAGGTTTATGGGAACAGGAAAGATTTATGAGCTGGGAGGAAAAGAGTACCGTGCGGAGGAGCTTTCGGCTCTTGTGTTGCGGAAGCTTAAGGAGGATGCCGAGAGGTATCTCGGCGAACCGGTAGAGGAAGCAGTGGTCAGCGTACCTGCATATTTTAACGATATGGCCAGAAAAGCGACAAAAGCTGCCGGAGAGCTTTCCGGGCTGCAGGTGGAGCGTATTATCAATGAGCCGTCTGCGGCCGCGCTGGCATGTCATATCAGGAACAGGGAGGAGGATGAAACCTTTCTTGTATTTGATTTCGGCGGAGGAACATTAGATGTATCATTGGTAGATTGTTTTGACAATATCATAGAAATTACTGCGGTAAGCGGAGATAATCATCTTGGAGGAAGCGATTTTGACAGGATGATTGCAGAGGAATTCTGTAAAGAGCATAATCTGAATTTTTCAGAACTTTCCCGGCAAAGGCAGGAGGTCCTTTTGGAGAGCGCGGCGCGCGCAAAATGTACACTGACTGAGAAG
Organism: uncultured Lachnospiraceae bacterium; assembly: GCA_946552115.1. GTDB lineage: Bacteria > Bacillota > Clostridia > Lachnospirales > Lachnospiraceae > CAPEBR01. Next base: position 56,613 of record CAMNRH010000013.1, on the reverse strand, counting down.
AACGACACAGTTATGCAGGTTTCGGGCAGAGAATTTAAGGGACAGATGAAAATAAACAATAAAAAGCTTATTCAGATTTCTATGCCGCTGTTTAGGCGGATGGCCATTCCGATAAAGAAAGTTATGTATGATGCGGATAAAAACATGTTGGAAATATCAAAAATTATTTTAGTAGGCGGCTCCTGCAAAATGCCCTCTGTACAGCAATATCTGCGGCATATGGAAGGGGAACATAAAATAATTGTCGCGGAGCCGGATTATATGGTGGCTTTGGGCGTTGGAATTTATGCGGGGATTAAGGAGCGCAAGGATGATGTGAAAGATTTGCTCTTGACCGATATTTGTCCTTTTACATTGGGGACAGGGATTCAAAACGAGGCGGACATAGGCCGTCCGGTTATGAGCGCTGTTATTGAGCGCAACAGCGCGCTGCCCTGCAGTAAGGTGAAACGATTTTTTACGGCAAATGATTATCAGCGTCATGTCAAAATTGATGTTTATCAGGGAGAGGAATATTATGTAGATAACAATATTTGTCTGGGAGAAATAAATGTAGACGTGCCTCCTGCTCCGAGGGGACATGAATCTGTCACAGTTCGCTATACGTATGATATGAACGGAATTTTGATTGTAGACGTAAAGGTTGACTCAACGAAAGAGGAGGTACAGCGGATTATGACAACCGGAGCAGACACTATTCAGCCGGAAAAAATAGAGCAGTATATAGAGGAGCTGGAGAAGCTTAAATTTTATCCGGCAAATCAGGAGGAAAATCAGATGGTATCAGCGTGGGGAGAACGTCTTTTTGCACAGGCATCCGGGGTACTGAGGGAGGAGATAGCGGGACGGCTTCAATATTTTCAGCATTTACTTCAAGTGGAACAAGATACTTATAAAATAAAAAAGTGGAAAAAGAAATTAGAAAGTTACTTTAGAAATATAGAAGAACATTTGAGAAATACGGATGTATATGAGATGCCGGAAGATATAGATCTGTGGTTTCGAGAGAATTCGGATAAAGAGGATGAATTAGAGGAGGAATACTTTTTATGGTGCGATGGGCATTTGACACACTAGAAATTGACATCACAAAGGATAAAAAGCAGATAAAAAAGGCCTATTCCCGGTTAGTGAAAAAATATCATCCCGAAGAGTATCCGGAGGAATGGTCGAGAATTCATGAAGCATATGAGGCGGCTATAAGATATGCGGAGGGGATGCTGCCGGAGGAGCCGGAACGATATGATTCAGAGAGCCGGACAGAGGAAAAACCGGAAACGTATGAGGAGAGAAGCCAGGAGAATGAATATGAAAATATCGGAGCCGAGGAAAGCTACGACGAGATGTTCCGGCAGGCGCGGGGACAGTGGACTGCGGAAAAATCGGAGAAAACGAAAGACCTGGCTTTAAGGCTTAAGGGACTTGTTCAGGCGCCGGAGGATACGGCGTATGAGGAATGGCAGCGTTTCTTTCAATCAGAGTTTCTTCCGAACGTGGAGCTGGACGAGATAGTCATGCTTTATGAGGCGCTTCATGGAAATGTGATTCCGTCCGGTGCGGCAAAATTGATTGTCGAGACGATGGGAAAACGGAAAGAATTATATCGGTATGCGATGGAATTTGAGAAAGTATCGCTTGCAGACGAGATAATAAACTGCGCTTTTCAAAGCATATATGCGGTACGGAAAAAACCGGAAAAAAAGAAAACAATTTTGAAGCTCATTGCCCTCGGAGCCGCCGCGGCAGTTGTTCTTTTTATTATTTCGTCCATAAACGATACAAAGGACAGTGTAAAGAAAACAAAAATCGGTGAAGAGGCAGTGAAATATCTGAATGATAAATATGGCGGGGATGCCTATACTGAGGAGGAAATAGAGGTTGACAGTGTTGTGCTGTTCGGCGAAAATTCTAAGGGGCTATCCGCTTATCGCGTTATTAAGCGGGACGGATATCAGACGATTGCCTATATAATAGAAGAAAAAGAGGAGATTATCTGTTTTGATAATATTGAGGAAGCAGAGATAAGGCAGGCGTTTCAGGAAAGGCTGAATGAGAGGACGGGACAGCCGGAAGGAAGACTTTTCTGGAATTCGTCCGGAGGAGACTTTGATTGTATCGGAGATGGTTTTTTCCACGAAAAATACAGCGGAAATATAGATGAATTTCTGTATTCGGAGACAAACGCGCGGGACCTGGTATCGGGGATGGACTATAGTAATGACAATAACATTTTTATGGGAAAGAATGGTGTAGTTGATTATTATATTCCGGATAAAGAGGTGGAGACGGTAGAACAGCGGCTGAAGCTTTCGGAATGTCCCGGGAATATAGAAGTAAAAGAAGCACTTGAGCAGTGCGCTTCGGAATATGAGATACAGCTTCGGGGAATTGCTCTTCCCCAAAAATTATTTGAGGAACAGATGAAAAAGACGGAATGGGGAGATTCCGGACAATATGTGGTACAGGAGTTTAGCAGCCCTTATGAAATCCATCCGCCTCTTCCTTTTTTACTGACAACGGGATGGTATGTGAATGTTCCGCCTCATGGGGAAGAGTATTTAAAAATAAAGAGTGGATTCTATGAGGAAAATCCCGTTCAAATGGCGGACGGTATTCTTGGCAGTAAGAGCGGCATTGTCAATTATCTGGATATTACAGAAATGGAAAACGATTTGACAGGATGCATGACGGTGGCGGAGACGCCGGATTCTCTGAAGCTTACTGAGGAACAAAGACGGAAGTCAATTAGCTTTTCGCTGGAAAAAGGATATGCGATGTATCAGGATTATTGTCTGGCAATTGAGAAAGCGGCATATGGAATTCCCGATTACGGATATCATGTAATATTGACGGAATATCCGGAATACAGTGAAGAGGAGGAAAAGATGACGGAAAAAGTGATTTATACGTACAGTGATTCAGCGGGAAATGTAAATTATGGGGATGCGCTGGACGGAGAGGGCTATTTGTTTGTCGAGTATCCGGAAGCGGAAAACGAGGAAAAGCCGGCTGTGCTTACGATTTATCCGTAAAAATTATCTGTAGAAATTGTTTGTAAAAAGTTCTTTTCTTTCTCTCATGAAAGTGTTATAATTATTGTATGGGGTATTAGCGCAGTTGGGAGCGCGCAACATTCGCATTGTTGAGGCCAGGGGTTCGAATCCCCTATACTCCATACCGAAAAGCTCTGACGTACTATGATGTGCCGTCAGAGCTTTTATAGGTTACAGTTTATACGGGTTATATGGGAATTTTTTTTGTAAAGCAGACGTAAAGCGGAAAAGTTGATTGACATTTTCCTGTAAATTCGGTATCATTTACTTTAGCAATTAAACGCGTTAAAGCAGGAAGGGAAACGAAATAAAATGCCTATTACAGATATTTTAGAAAAGAACTGCCGGTTATACGGTGAAGATGTATGCCTTGTAGAAATTAATCCGGAGATGCCGGAGACGAGAAAAGTTACATGGAAAGAATTTGAGCTGATTGAGCCGGTGCGGGCCTCCTATTACCGCCGTGAGATTACATGGAATGTATTTAATGAAAAAGCAAACAGATTTGCTAATCTTTTGTTGGAACGGGGAATTCAGAAAGGGGATAAGGTTGCAATTCTTCTGATGAATTGTCTGGAATGGCTTCCGATTTATTTTGGCGTGTTAAAAACGGGAGCACTTGCGGTGCCGCTTAATTTCCGTTATTCCGCGGAGGAGATTAAATATTGTGTAGAGCTTGCCGAAGTAGATATACTTGTGTTCGGCCCGGAGTTTATCGGACGTGTGGAGGAAGTGGCGGACGATATCAGCAGGGGTCGGCTTCTTTATTATGTGGGAGACGGATGTCCGGGGTTTGCCGAGGATTATACGATGCACGCGGCAAATTGTTCCAGTCAGTCTCCAAAGATTGATATCAATGATGATGATTATGCCGCAATTTATTTTTCATCGGGAACGACGGGCTTTCCGAAAGCAATTTTACATACTCATGAATCTTTAATGCATTCCGCGAAGGTAGAACAGAATCACCATGGACAGACAAAGGAAGATGTATTTTTATGCATTCCGCCGCTTTATCATACCGGTGCGAAGATGCACTGGTTCGGAAGTCTTCTGACAGGCGGGAAAGCGGTTCTTTTAAAAGGAACAAATCCGGAATTCATATTGCGTGCTGTATCGGAGGAAAAATGTACGATTGTATGGCTTCTTGTTCCGTGGGCGCAGGATCTTCTTTTAGCGCTTGACAGCGGGAAGATTAATCTGGAAATGTATCAGCTTGACCAGTGGCGTCTGATGCATATCGGAGCCCAGCCGGTGCCGCAAAGTCTGATTAAACATTGGAAAGACTATTTTCCGGATCATCAGTACGATACGAACTACGGACTTAGCGAATCCATCGGACCGGGCTGTGTGCATCTCGGTGTAGAGAATATTCATAAGGTAGGCGCTATCGGGAAAGCGGGCTATGGCTGGGAGACAAAGATCATAGACGAGCAGGGCAATCCTGTGAGGCAGGGCGAGACAGGGGAGCTGGCAGTTAAGGGGCCGGGAGTTATGGTCTGTTATTATAATGATAAAAAGGCGACAGAGGAAGTACTGCACGATGGCTGGCTCTATACCGGAGATATGGCGATGGAGGATGAGGACGGTTTTATTTTCCTTGTGGACCGCAAAAAGGATGTGATTATCAGCGGGGGTGAAAATATATATCCGGTACAGATAGAAGATTTTCTGCGCACGAATGATGCGATTTTGGACGTAGCCGTTATCGGTCTGCCGGATCAGCGTCTGGGAGAAATCTCAGCGGCAATTATTTCACTGAAGCCGGGGAGGATATGTACGGAGGACGATATCAACGAATTTTGCAGAAAGCTTCCGAGATATAAACGTCCGAGGAAAATTATTTTTGCGGATGTCCCACGTAATGCGACCGGAAAGATAGAAAAGCCGAAGCTTAGGGAAATGTACGGTGCGGCACATCTGGTGGACGCACAGAACCGAGGATAAAAAGGGACAGGGTTATTTTAATTGGGGACGGGGGAAATTTAATTTTCCCCCGTCCCCAATATCGGTTTTTTTTCATATTTTGCTTCATAAGTAGCCTGTATGGAAAGCTTTTGGAATTGTTTCATATCCACTGAGCTTACGATAACCGAGGTGTGAACCTGGCAGCCTTTAAGTTTTGGAAGCTGATCGAGAGCCTTTTGCGCGTCCGAATCAGAGGCAGCGCTCACAGACAGGGCAATAAGGACTTCGTCCGTGTGCAGCCTCGGATTTTTACTTCCCAGATATTGTGTTTTCAGCTTTTGAATGGGCTCGATAGCTTCCGGAGAAATTACATGCTGCTCATGGTCGATATGCGCAAGCTCCTTTAAGGTATTGAGGAGGAGCGCTGCGGAGGCGCCTAAAAGGGCGGAGGTTTTTCCGGTGATAATGCGCCCGTCGTGGAGCTCCAGAGCAGCGGCGGGACCACCGGATTCTTTTTCGCGATTTAACGCTGCGTCTACAACCGGACGGTCGTGGACGGTAATACCGGCCTGATTCATAAGCATTTCTAATTTATAAACCTCTTCGTCGGCGCATTCTCCGACAAGAAGCCGTCTCAATGAGGTATAGTAGCGCCGGATAATCTCCTGCCTGGAGGCCTCTTTGCAGACGTCATCGTCGCAAATACAGTTTCCGGCCATATTTACTCCCATATCCGTAGGGGATTTGTAAGGGCTCTTACCGTAAATACGCTCGAAAATAGCGTTCAAAACCGGAAAAATCTCTACATCCCTGTTATAGTTTACCGTTGTTTCGCCGTAGGCCTCCAAATGAAACGGGTCTATCATATTGACGTCGTTTAAATCTGCGGTAGCAGCCTCATAAGCAAGATTTACAGGGTGCTTAAGCGGAATGTTCCAGACAGGAAATGTTTCAAACTTGGCATATCCTGCATGGATGCCCCTTTTGTGCTCGTGATAGAGCTGAGACAGACATACGGCCATCTTTCCGCTTCCGGGTCCGGGCGCGGTTATCACAACTAATGGACGGGCGGTTTTTATATAATCATTTTTTCCATAACCGTCATCACTTACAATAACAGGAAGATTGGTTGGATAGCCGGGGATCGGATAATGACGGTATACCCTTACGCCCATTTTTTCCAGCCGTTTTTTAAATAACCTTGCGCTTTCCTGTCCGCTGTATTTCGTAATTACGACGCTTCCGACAAAAAGTCCCTGCTCGCGGTAAATATCCATAAGGCGCAGAACATCAGAATCATAAGTGATACCCAAATCTCCGCGGATTTTATTTCGCTCGATATCCTCGGCGCTGATGACAATGACGATTTCAGCCTGGTCGGCAAGCTGTTTTAACATGCGGAGCTTACTGTCCGGTTTAAAACCCGGAAGAACGCGGGAGGCGTGGTAATCATCAAAAAGCTTGCCTCCGAATTCCAGATATAGTTTGTTGTCGAAGTGGCCGATACGTTCTTTAATGTGAGAAGACTGCATTTCCAGATATTTGTTATTGTCGAAACCGATTTTCATAAAAAATTCCTTTCATGTATTTTTAAATATGATTTTTGTCCCGTGTTTTGTCCCGTAAGGGATGCCCGGATGGGTATGAAAAAATACATTTCAAGTATACTACAGAGTACAGGGAGTTTACAAGATTTTCATAATGTTTTTGTTGATTTCTAAGTAGGCTGTCCGTATAATAAAAGGGTAGTACAGGAGGAGAAAGATGGACAACCAAAACAGAAATAATAATAAGGACCCTCAGAAGAATAACGGACAGGGTTTTTCTTTTGTAATTATCGTTACTTTGCTTACGGCAATTATGGTGTTTGCATTGTACCAGTTTCAAAGCTTCGGAAGAGAAGAAAAGGAAATCAGCTATAATGAGTTCCTCAAAATGATTGACGATAAAAAGGTTGATACGGTAGAGGTTCGGAGTGACCGGATTGTTATCACGGCAAAAAAGGAAAAGGGCGAAAGAGTTGCCAAAGAATATTATACCGGTGTCATCCGGGATGATACACTTTCGGACAGGCTTTTCAAAGCGGGGGTGGAATATAAGCAGCAGGTTCCGGATACATCCTCGATGATTGTCATGCAGGTGATTTCTTATTTCCTTCCGGTTATGCTTCTGGTGGGAATGCTTGTGTGGATGACCAGGCGGATGTCAAAAGGCGGAGGCATCATGGGTGTCGGAAAGAGCAATGCCAAGATGTATGTGGAGAAGCAGACAGGCGTGACCTTTAAGGATGTAGCCGGACAGGATGAGGCGAAAGAGTCCCTGCAGGAGGTTGTAGATTTTCTGCATAATCCCGGGAAATATACGAGCGTCGGCGCGAAGCTTCCGAAAGGCGCGCTGCTTGTAGGGCCTCCGGGGACCGGTAAGACGCTTCTTGCCAAAGCGGTTGCAGGGGAAGCAAAGGTGCCGTTCTTTTCTCTTTCGGGTTCCGCTTTTGTAGAGATGTATGTGGGTGTCGGTGCGTCAAGGGTCCGCGATCTTTTTAAGCAGGCTCAGCAGATGGCGCCGTGTATTATTTTTATTGACGAGATAGATGCAATCGGTAAAAGCCGTGACAATCAGCTTGGAAGCAATGATGAGAGAGAGCAGACGCTGAATCAGCTTCTTGCGGAAATGGACGGTTTTGAGAGTAATAAGGGACTTGTTCTTCTGGCGGCGACAAACCGTCCGGAAATTCTTGACCCGGCGCTTTTGCGGCCCGGACGCTTTGACAGGCGGATTATTGTGGAAAAACCGGATCTTAAGGGACGTGTGGATGTATTAAAGGTACACTCTAAGGATGTAAAGATGGATGAGACGGTAGATTTGGATGCGATTGCGCTGGCAACCTCCGGCGCGGTAGGCTCGGATCTTGCGAATATGATTAATGAGGCTGCGATTAATGCCGTAAAGAACGGAAGAAATGCGGTTTCTCAGAATGATTTATTCGAGGCGGTAGAGGTTGTTCTTGTCGGTAAGGAAAAGAAAGATCGGATTATGAGTCAGGAGGAGCGGAAAATTGTATCCTATCATGAGGTAGGGCATGCACTTGTCAGCGCCCTCCAGAAAGATGCCGAGCCGGTACAGAAGATTACGATTGTGCCGCGTACGATGGGTGCTTTAGGCTACGTAATGCAGACGCCGGAGGAAGAAAAGTTCTTAAATACGAAGAAAGAGCTGGAGGCAATGCTTGTAGGAGCGCTTGCCGGACGCGCAGCGGAGGAAATTGTATTTGATACCGTGACGACAGGCGCCTCCAATGATATTGAGAAAGCAACAAAGATAGCGAGAGCGATGATTACGCAGTACGGTATGAGTGAGAAATTCGGGCTGATTGGTCTGGAATCCATACAGAATAAATATCTGGACGGAAGACCGGTAAGCAACTGCGGGCAGGCGACTGCTTCGGAGATTGACAGAGAAGTGATGAAGATGCTCAAGGATGCTTATGAAGAGGCGAAAAGGCTTCTGTCAGAGCACAGGCCGTCTTTGGATAAGATTGCGGATTTTCTCATAAAAAAGGAAACGATTACCGGAAAAGAGTTTATGGATATTTTCCACGAGGTGGAGGGAATAGACCCGGAGGAGAAAAAAGAAGCGGCGGAGCGTATTGCGATGTCGCCGGTAGATTGAGAAAAACGCGGGTATAAAAACAGGGGTAAATGCTCTTCCGGTGCATTTGTCCCTGTTTTTCTATGCGGCATTATTACCCCGAATCATCTTGTCAGAATTTCCTCCGTAAGTTAAAATAAAAGGAAACTACAACACATCTGTCTGAGGAGATTACGTTTACTATGTTTGATATTCAGGAGGAATTGAAAAAGCTTCCGGGCAAACCGGGAGTATATATTATGCATGATGAGGCGGATCATATTATTTATGTAGGGAAAGCGATTAGTCTTAAAAACCGCGTGCGGCAGTATTTTCAGAGCAGCAGGAATAAGGGCGTGAAAATTGAACAGATGGTAACGCATATTACCCGCTTTGAGTATATTGTGACGGATTCTGAATTGGAGGCTCTTGTTCTGGAATGTAATCTGATTAAGGAGCACAGGCCGAAATATAATACGATGCTGATGGATGATAAGGCATATCCTTTTATTAAAGTGACGGTAGAGGAAGTGTTTCCGCGGATTATGCTTGCGAGACAGATTGTAAAGGATAAGGCGAAATATTTCGGACCATATACAAGTGCGGGCGCCGTGAAAGATACGATTGATTTGATTCGTAAGCTTTATCATATAAGAAGCTGTAACCGAAAGCTTCCGGCGGATATCGGAAAAGAGAGGCCTTGCCTGAATTATCATATTCATCAGTGCGATGCGCCGTGCCAGGGCTATATTTCTATGGAGGAATACCGGAAATCAATTGATGAGATTGTGCATTTTTTAAACGGAAATTATGATTTGATTTTAAAGAAGCTGGAAAAGAAGATGGAAGACGCATCGGAGGCTATGGAGTTTGAGAAAGCAATCGAATACAGGGAGCTTCTTTCCAGTGTTCGTAAAATAGCCCAGAAGCAGAAAATTACGGATACGGCCGGGGATGACAGGGATATCCTTGCTGTGGCATCAGAGCGGGAGGATGCCGTTGTACAGGTGTTTTTTATCCGCGGCGGGAGGCTGATTGGAAGAGACCATTTTTATCTCAGGATTTTTGAGGGAGAGACAGAGAGTGAAATCTTATCAGGCTTTATTAAACAGTTTTATGCGGGAACGCCCTATATTCCGGCGCAGCTTATGCTTCAGGAGGAGATTGAGGACCATGAGCTGATTGAGGAATGGCTCACAAAAAAGCGGGAGCATAAGGTTTATCTGCGCGTGCCGAAGAAAGGGTCAAAGGAAAAGCTGGTAGAGCTTGCTCAGAAAAATGCGGCTCTTGTTCTGGGTACGGATAAGGAGCGTCTAAAACGGGAGGAAGGGCGCACAATAGGGGCGGTAAAGGAGCTGGAGAGGCTTCTTGGGCTAAAAGGAATTGTTCGCATGGAGGCATACGATATTTCAAATACAAATGGATTTGCATCTGTAGGCTCGATGGTTGTCTACGAAAAAGGAAAGCCGAAGCGAAATGACTATCGGAAATTTAAGATTAAAGGTGTGAAAGGGGCAAATGATTACGCCAGTCTTGAGGAGGTTCTTACGCGCAGATTCCGCCATGGCCTTGAGGAACGAATGATGGGAAAGGAGATGGGCGGTTTTACGGCGTTTCCGGATTTGATTCTTATGGACGGAGGAAAGGGGCAGGTAAATGTAGCGCTGGAAGTTCTTGAGAAGCTTAAGCTTATAATTCCGGTCTGCGGGATGGTGAAGGATGATAATCATCGGACAAGAGGATTGTATTATCATAATGAGGAGCTTCCGATTGACAGAAATTCGGAATGCTTCCGTTTAATTACACGGATTCAGGATGAGGCACATCGGTTTGCGATTACCTTTCACCGGGATTTGCGCAGCAAAGGGCAGGTGCATTCTGTGCTGGACGATATTCCGGGAGTGGGTCCGGCAAGGCGAAAGGATTTGATGCGCCATTTTGAAAACATAGACGCGATCAAAAACGCATCGGTGGAGGAGTTGAAAAAGCTCCCGTCTATAAACGAAAAATCCGCAGGGGATATATACAATTTTTTCCATTAATGTGATACAATACTAACAGGTGGTTTTGTGCCTTATTGGACGGTGTTAACCGTCCACGCGTGCGAAGCACATCAAATACGGGGTGCCCGGATGGGTATGGGTTTCGGTACAGGAAGGAGAGAAACATGGCGGCAAATAGGGTGGAAATGAAAGCTATCGTCGAGAGAATGAATCTGAAAAATCTCACGCCGGATTTGGATTATGCGGGTAAGGAGGTTGTGATTCCGGATATTAACCGTCCAGCGCTTCCGCTTACAGGATTTTTCGAAAATTTTGATGATAGAAGAGTACAGGTAATTGGCTATGCGGAGTACAGCTATTTAAAAACACTAAGTGATGAGAGAAAAGAGGTCATATATGAGCAGTTTCTGACAGACGAGATGCCCTGTATTATTTTCTGCCGTTCTCTCAAGCCGGGTGAAATGCTGTTAAAAAAGGCAATAGAAAAAAATGTTCCTATATTTTCAACAGAGCTTCACACATCGGAATTTACTGCGGAGATTATCCGCTGGCTGAATGTCGCGCTTGCACCGTGTATTTCCATTCATGGGGTATTGGTGGATGTATACGGCGTCGGTGTTCTGATTATGGGTGAGAGCGGAATAGGAAAGAGCGAGGCGGCGCTGGAGCTGATTAAAAGAGGGCATCGTCTGGTCAGTGATGACGTGGTAGAGATCCGGAAAGTCAGTGATGAGACGCTGGTGGGAAGCGCGCCGGATATTACAAGGCATTTTATTGAGCTTAGAGGAATCGGAATTGTAGATGTAAAGACATTATTTGGCGTACAGAGTGTCCGGGAAACGCAGAATATCGATCTTGTTATTACTCTGGAGGACTGGGACAGGGAGAAAGAATACGACAGATTGGGGCTTGAGGAGCAGCATACGGAGTTCCTCGGAAACAGGGTTATATGTCATCGGATTCCGATTCGTCCCGGACGTAATCTTGCAATTATCGTTGAAACTGCGGCAATTAATCACAGGCAAAAGAAGATGGGCTATAATGCGGCGCAGGAATTATACAAGCGCGTACAGAGAAATCTTACAAAAAGATAATTAAAATAGTACAGGAAATTAATGGAAATGAGGATGTTAATATGAAATATTGTTTTGGTGTAGACGTTGGCGGGACAAGTGTAAAAATAGGCTTATTTACAGTAGAAGGAAATATTCTCGACAAGTGGGAAATTAAGACACGGAAGGAAAACGGCGGTGAGGCGATTCTTCCGGATATTGCTGCCTCTCTGGCGGAAAAGATAAGGGAAAAACAAATTGCTCCGGCAGAGATAAAGGGAATCGGAATCGGAATCCCTGCGCCGGTAACCGGAGACGGAATTGTGAAAAACACTGCCAATCTTGGCTGGGGCTATAAGGAAGTGAACAGGGAGCTAAGAGAGCTTACCGGGTTAGAGGTTCAGGCCGGAAATGACGCGAATCTGGCGGCGCTTGGCGAGATGTGGCTCGGTGCAGGTAAGGGTCAGAAAAATATGATTATGATTACGCTTGGAACCGGAGTCGGCGGCGGAGCGATTCTGGATGGAAGGGCGCTGGTGGGCGCTAACGGTGCGGCGGCAGAAATCGGTCATATATGCGTAAATTATCATGAGACAAAAAAGTGCGGCTGCGGAAAAACGGGATGTCTGGAGCAATATGCGTCCGCTACCGGAATTGCACGGCTTGCGAGAATGCGCCTTGCATGGGATGAAGAGCCGTCTGTACTTCGGAATGAAAAGAAGCTCGATGCCAAAGCGGTATTTGACGCGTTAAAGGCGGGAGACAGCGTGGCGGAGGAAATCGTAGAGCAGTTCGGGGCATATTTGGGACACGGTCTTGCCAATGCGGCGATTCTCGTGGATCCTGCGGTAATCGTAATCGGCGGCGGGGTATCTAAGGCCGGGGATATTATGATTCCGTATATTAAAAAGTATTTTTTAGAAAAGGCATTTTTCGCAAACAGGGAAACAGAATTTATGATTGCAAAGCTGGATAACGACGCGGGAATCTGCGGCGCGGCAAAGCTGATGATTGACGCGGAGTAAGAATATTTGAGGATATTACGAGGAAATAAAATTTACAATTAAAAAAGGAGTGTGGAGTTATGGGAAGCAGGACAATTCATTCACCAAAAAAAAGACTGGCGGCATTTGGCATATGCATCGTGATGGTATGTACAATATTGTTTGCGGGTGCAACGGAAGCCAGGGCAGAGGAAAAATATGAATGGGATGCCTTTAGAGTAAAGGTTACGACAGGTAATACCGTAAAAGTCGGGAGAAAAGTGAAATTTAAGGTAACCATTCAGAATACCACGAAAAAGTCGCTGAAGTTAGCCGAATTGAATTCATGGTATTATCGTGAAATGGATAATAGTGAAAGGTATGCCGGCGTGGTATTTGGTAAATTAACAGATAATCAGGGCAGGCTTGTTGTAAAAGATTTTAAAATGCTTAGAAAGGTTACCTTTAAAGCGAAAGAGAAAAAAATCTTTACCTTGACCGGAACCATACCGAAGACATGGACAAATAAAAGTGAGATAGCAATTGTTGCATCGAGTAAAGTAAAAAAGACCAATTACATGGGGCAGGGAGAGTACCGCACGAAAAAGGCGACCGTGACGGGAACCTCTCTTACCCGTGTGACAGCCGGTAAAAAACAGGCGACGGTGCAATGGAAAGGAACAAAGAAAGCTGTAAGCGGATATGAAATTCAATATGCTACAAATAAAAGCTTTAAGGGAGCAAAGAAAGCAATAGTTTATTATGGAAAGAAATATACGGTAAAGAGCCTGAAATCAAAGAAAACTTATTATGTAAGAATCAGAAGCTTTTTACAGGGGTCTTCCAATAACACGGCTTATTCTCCCTGGTCTGTTGCAAAGCAGGTAAAAATCAAATAAATACCCGATACATTTTTATTTCCTTGAATCAATTTTTGTGTAAGATATTAATAAGCTCCGTGTTGTGTGAATCCATCACCCAAACGGGGCTTATTTTTAGCAGAAAATGCGTAAAAAATCTAAAGAACTGCCTTTAAATGCTTTACCAGCATATTCCGTATTTCGGGATATTCTCCGAGTCCTTTCAGATGGCAGATTACGTCATATCCGGCATTTTTAAAAACGGATTTCCAGGAGCTGTTTTCATCCCCGGCCATATCGTTGTTCGCATGGTCTCCGGCCACAATCATAAAGGGCGCTAGGTGAACCTTTTTGACGTCGTGCTTCTTCAGAAGCTCCGTTACATGTATAAGCTCCGGATAGGCTTCCACCGTTCCCATATGGATATTCGGATATCCCATTTCCTTAAACATATAGTCGAGGGCAGGATATACAGTATTTGCATAATGTTCGCTTCCGTGCCCCATAAGCACCAGCGCTTCTGAGGGGCTTAAGTGAGAAAAGGAGCTTCCGATTATCTGCACAATCTCTCTCATATCCTTTGTGGAAGAGATGAGCGGAGCGCCGAAAGAAATGGAATGAAAATGGTCCAAAAAGGCGGAAGCATCTTTTTTCATGCAATCATTTTCGATTCCGTTAATGACGTGGGTAGGCTGGATACAGATGTCGGTAATGCCGTCTTTTCGCATCTGCGAAAGCGCTTCCCAAACAGTGGGGATAGCTTCGCCCGTCGTGTTTTTAAGCTTTGTGATAATCATTTTACTTGTCCATGCCCGGTAGACGGGGAGATTACGGCAAAAGACCCTGATTTCGTTTTCAATGGCGTCGATGGTTACGGCGCGCGTATCGGGGTGACTTGTTCCAAAGCTTACAACAAGGATTCCTTTTTTCATGTCAGATGTTCCTTTCTACTGGCTGTGAGTAAAAACGCATTTTATTTTACAGGCTGTGAGTAAAAGTATGCTTCCTTTTGCAGGAGTATGTGTTTAAAATCTCCGGATTTTTTAAGATGGAAAGGACGATAGGCGGCTTTAAGGAAGCGGTTTCAAGCAAGGTATCGTTTGAAAAAATTTCATCGGGAGAACCGCTGTCCAGCAATTTTCCATTGTGAAAAACAAGTATTTCATCCGCCCATTCAAAAGCGTAATTGACGTCATGGGTCGCCATGAGAACGGTAATCCCCTCTTTCGTAACCTGTCCGATAATGTCATGGACAAGCTCGGTATGTAGCGGGTCGAGAGCAGCGGCCGGCTCATCAAAGATAATAAGCTCAGGTCGCATAACAAGAATATCCGCAATGGCTACCAGTTTTTTTTGGCCTCCGCTTAAGGCGTGTACCGGTTTATGTGCAAAGGGGGTAATTCCAAGCTTTTCCATGATGTCCGATACCATTTGTCTTGTGTCTGATTCGGAAAATCCGAGATTCATAGGGCCGAAAGAGATTTCCTGTGCAACGCTTGCTGAAAAGAGCTGATTGTCCGGGTCCTGAAATACGATACCTATTTTACTGCGGATATTTAGAAGTCCTTTTTTTGAGTAATCCAACGGAAGATTATTGTAATAAACCGTTCCGGAATCAGGCCTTAAAATTCCGTTGCAGCACAGAAAAAACGTGGATTTTCCGGAACCGTTGGAGCCCATGCACGCGATTTTTTTCCCTCTGTGAAGCTCAAGGGATAACCCGTCAAGGGCGGGGCGGTCGTCCGCTTCATAAGTATAGCAGAGATTTTCTGCCTTTAATATGGTATCATTCAAATTTTGTCACCTCCGTGAACAATAAACCAGAAATAATTCAAATCCGGCAATAAAAAGGATTTCGGAATATTTTGCAGGGCGCTCCTCCGAAAGTACCCGGATTCTGCCGTTATAGCACCGGGCTTCCATTGCGTTATAAAGGGCGCCGCCTCTTTTGACGGACAGGATAAAGACAGCGCTCATCATGGCGGCGAAGGATTTTTTCGCAATGCGGATGTTTTTATTTCCCAGTCTGGAGTGCTGCGCATTTGTAATCGCGGATGCCGTATGGAGCATGATAAAAATGTGGCGGTATATGAGAAGCATCAGCTCAATTATAAGCCCCGGAACATGGAGCCTTTTCAAAACCTCCAGAATATCTGTAATCGGTGTGCTGAAAGAGAGAAAATACAGGCAGGATACTCCGGCAAGTGCGGTAAAGATAAGACGGGCCCCTTTTAGAAGTCCGTAAAAGCTCCCGGTGAGATAATAGCTTCCCAGAGGGATGGCAAAGGCATCAAGGGGAGCGTGGGATATATTTACCAAAATTGCAGTGGTGCTGAGAAACAGGAAAACAAGCGGTATAGTCATGAACTTTAAATAACGGGAAAGAGAGACACCTCCCTTTCCCACCGTAAGAAATCCTGTGACAAGCAGTACGACCACAGAGACCGTAATGGATTTGCTGATAATGCAAATCAGGAGTGTAAGCATCGAAAAAACAAATTTTTCCATTGTGTTTACATAGCGAAGTCCGGAGGTATAGCATAGCTTGTCTATAATAATCATAATGCTTCCTCTTCTTTTGAGAGTTTTTTTCTCTCATACATTCTGCCGAGACAGAAAGCGAGGATGCCTGTACCGATACCGGTCTGTATGCAGAAAATCAGGCTTTCCACCTCACCGGGAAGCTCTCCGTCAAGCATTGTTTCAAGTACGGGAGCAAACCACGGAGTATATTCACCGTGGATTTTCTCCACCATGACACTTCCCGCGTCATCAGAGCCGCCGAATGCCGCGCCTTTCAGGGCGAACAAAGGTATGACTGCAATGAGAATAGAGGTGATTATCAGCGCAATAACGATTTTTTTATTTTTTGTTTCCATTTATTTACGCCTCCTTTTTATATCCGATCAAATTCAGCTCGGATTTTGCGAATGATTCCAGACAAATTACAATGGCTGTAGTGAGAAGTCCTTCCACAACGGCGAGAGGAATCTGAGTAGGAGCGAATACGCTGAGAAATTTAACTGTGGAAGCGGTTATGCCTCCGGCCTCTGACGGATAGGCAAGCGAAAGCTGAACACTGGTTACACAATAAGTAAATAAATCCCCTAAGGCTGCACCGAGAAAAACGGAAACCATATGGTTTACCCTACATTTCTGGCAGAGCCGATAGATACCGTAGGTGACAAAGGGACCGGCTATCGCCATAGAAAAGGTGTTGGCTCCCAGAGTGGTCAGTCCGCCGTGCGCAAGGAGAATCGCCTGAAAAACAAGAACGATGACGCCTAAGATGCTTACGGAGCACGGGCCGAACAGAATTGCGCCGAAGCCGGTTCCGGTCATATGAGAGCAGCTTCCGGTCACGGACGGTATCTTCAGGGAAGATATAACAAAAATAAATGCGCCGGACATGGCAAGCAGAGTGATTGCTCTGCGGTTCTCATTTAAAGTTCTGCGGATTTTCATAAATCCGGTTACTAAAAAGGGCAGACATAATACGCCCCATGCGATGCAGTAGGATACCGGAAGATATCCCTCCATAATGTGCATCGCGTTTGCCGCCGGATAAATTCCGAAAAAAACGGAAAATACAGAGATTGCGGCAATAAGCTTCTTTTGTTTCCGAGTCATGATAAACTCCTCCTTAAGATTGATATAGGTGTGCGTCTGCGGCACAAAAATAACACATGGCTATCCTGCGTAACCACGTGTGAACCGTCTGCAACGGGTAGGTCTTCTGACTTAAGGCTCATCATAATACTTCGCCTTCCCGGTTTCCCAGTGACATATATGAAATATTACTCCTCTACTACAGCGGCGCGACCGTGCGGGATTTTGACCCGGCTTGTCTGTTACCCTGCAAAAGCAGGCACCTCATTGCATTCAATCTGTGTCTATCATACTACCGGGGGGTGCTGTATGTCAAATAAAAAAACGAGACGGGGAAATCTACGGTTTGCAATTTGTCTTTCGTATGTTATCATGGATAAAGCGGAAAAGATGAGGAGAGAACAGAATGCAGAAACCGTATTTTCCATTATTTACAGACATCTCACAGAAACAAATCGTCGTAGTCGGCGGCGGAAAAATTGCGGAGAGAAGGGTAAAGACGCTTCTTGAATTTGCAGAGCATATACGGATTGTATCCCCTGCGGTTACAGAGGAACTGCACCGTCTTGTGAAAAGCGGACGGATTGATTGGAGAGAGGAGTATTATACGTTCGATTCCCTTAAAGATGCTGACATTGTGCTTGCGGCGACCGACGCCGCCGCCTGTAATGAGGAGGTTGCCGAAGACTGTAAAATACGGAATATCCCGGTAAATGCGGCTCACAAAAAAGAACTGTGTGATTTTTATTTTCCGGCAATCGCGTCGTGCGGAAACATCGTGGCGGGGATAACGGCAGGCGGGTATAGCCATGCGCAGGCACGGGAAGCCAGAAAACGGGTGGAAGAAGCGTTAAGAGCTATACAGGGCAGTGAGGGACAGCATGAGTAAAAGGATTGTGATTGGCAGCAGAAAAAGCAGGCTTGCAATCATTCAAACAGAAACTGTTATTAATTATATAAAGAAAGTACATCCGGATATAGAGGTAAGTATGGTTACATTAGAAACCACCGGCGACAGGAGGCTGGATGTGACGCTTGATAAAATCGGGGGGAAAGGACTTTTTGTAAAGGAGCTTGACAGGGCGCTTCTGGAAAAACGGATTGATTTATCCGTCCACAGCCTTAAGGATATGCCTATGGAAGAATCAGAAAAGCTTCCGATTGTAGCTTTTTCCGCCAGAGAAGACGTAAGGGACGTACTTGTTCTTCCTAAGAATGCGGAAAGCCTGAAAGAAACGGGAGTGATTGGCTGTTCCTCATTCAGAAGGAGAATTCAGGGACAGCGTTTATTTCCGGACGCGGATTTCCGGAGCGTGAGGGGGAATGTACTTACGAGATTGGAAAAGCTGGATGCAGGGGAATATGACGCGCTGATTCTTGCGGCGGCGGGACTTATAAGGCTTGGACTTAAGGAGAGAATTAACCGGTATTTTTCTGCCGACGAGATCCTGCCGGCGGCGGGACAGGGAATTTTGGCCGTTCAGGGAAGATGCGGGGAGGATTATTCGTTTTTACAGGGATATGGAAATCATGAGGCTGCCTGTGTTGCGAAAGGCGAGCGGGCGTTTGTGCGATTTCTTGACGGAGGCTGTACCTCGCCGGTAGCAGCATACGGGGAAGTGAAGGACGGAGAGCTTTTGTTAAAAGGACTTTATTATATAGAGGAGACAGGGGATTTTGTGATTGGCAGAATAACAGGAGAGCCCGAAAAATCGGAGGAGCTTGGAATTGCATTGGCAAAGAAAATGAGGGCAGGATATGGAAGATAAGAATTTGGCCGGTAAGGTTTGGCTTGTAGGTGCGGGCCCCGGGGATGAGGGACTTCTGACAATAAAGGCGGCGGGTGTGCTCAGAGGGGCGGACGTGCTTGTATATGACTGTCTGGTTGGAAAAAGTATCGTCGTGAAATACGGAGCCGGGAAAGAATTAATCAATGTCGGGAAGACTGCGGGGCATCATCCGATTCCGCAGGGGGAGATTAATCGCATTCTTGTGACAGAGGCAAAAAAAGGAAAAAAGGTTGTGAGGCTGAAAGGCGGAGATCCGTTTTTGTTCGGGCGGGGAGGCGAAGAGCTGGAGGAGCTTAAAAGAACGGGGATTCCCTTTGAGGTTGTTCCGGGGGTGACCTCGCCGCTTGCGGTTCCGGCATATAACGGGATACCGGTAACGCATAGAGATTACGCTTCCTCTCTTCATATTATTACCGGACACGTAAGAGCCGGAAAGGAAAATCCGGTTCATTATAAAGCACTTGTGGAAGCGGGCGGAACGCTTGTATTCCTGATGGGAGTTACGGCGCTCAGCGCTATCATGGAAGAGCTTGAGGCGGCGGGAATGAGGCCGGATATGCCCGCGGCAGTTCTTCAGGATGGTACGACAGCAGGGCAGAGACGTGTAGTTGCAACAATAGGAACGCTTGCAGGAAAAGCGGCGGAAGCGGCGGTCAGGCCCCCGGCGCTGATTGTTGTCGGCGATGTGTGCAGATTGGCGCAGAAGCTAGGCTGGTATGAGAAGCTTTCTCTGTCGGGAATGAAAGTTATTCTTACAAGGCCTAAGGAGCTTATCTCTGCAATGGCAGAGAAATTAAGAGAGAAAGGGGCGGAGGTACTGGAACTTCCGGCTATTGACACGGTTCCGATAGAGAAAAACCGTCTGCTTGAGGAAAGTCTTGAGAAACCAGGGCTCTATGATTGGATTGTATTTACCAGTCAGGTGGGCGTGCGTATTTTCTTTGAGAAGATGCGGGAAAGGGGAGTGGATATCCGTGCGTTGTCGCATGCGAAATTTGCGGTTATCGGAGAAGGAACGAGAAAAGCATTGGAGAATTACGGGATATTTGCGGATGTAATGCCTGAGCTGTATGACGGTGTGTCACTGGGGGAGAGCATTGCCGGGCAGGAAATCCGGGGACAAAAAATACTTCTTCCAAGAGCAGAAAAAGCAAACAGGGAGCTTGTTCCGATTCTTGAGAGAGCGGGAGCGTCTGTCTGTGATTTGCCGATTTACCGTACCGTTTATTGCGGCGCTTCGGAAATGCCCGTATCGATAAAGGACGAGCTGGAAGACGGAAAGGACGCCTGTGTAGTATTTACCAGCAGTTCGACTGTGGAAGGCTTTGTAAAAGCGGCGGGGGGAGTGGATTTTTCAAAGGTAAGGGCGGCATGTATCGGACGGCAGACGGCGGATACGGCAGAAAAGTACGGAATGAGATGCCGTATTTCGAAAAAAGCCTCTATTGACAGTTTAGTAGAGCTTGTAGAAAGGATGAGAGGTACAGATGATGAAAAGACCGAGAAGGCTGAGAAACAATGAATTGATAAGAAAAATGGTGCGGGAAACAAGAGTAGATAAAGCTTCTCTTATTTATCCGATGTTTATAAGAGACGGTGCGGGAATCCGTGAAGAGCTTCCGTCTATGCCGGGGCAGTTTCGGTGCAGTGTAGACAGGATGTGCTATGAGCTTCAGAAGGTGAGCGACGCCGGGGTGAGCGCGGTGATGTTTTTTGGGGTTCCCGATGATAAGGATGAAGCGGCAAGTCAGGCCTATGCGGAAGGCGGAGTGGTTCAGCGGGCGCTTAAGGAAGCGAAAAAGAGATTTCCGGAGCTTTACTATATCACGGATGTGTGCCTGTGCGAGTATACGTCTCACGGACATTGCGGGATGCTCTGCGGTCATGAGGTGGATAATGATGAGACGGTAAGGATATTGGCGAAAACGGCTCTCTCTCATGCGCAGGCGGGGGCGGACATGGTGGCGCCCTCGGACATGATGGACGGACGGGTTGCGGCAATCAGGGAAATTCTCGATAAAAATGCCTATATCAATGTACCGATTATGTCTTATGCGGTGAAATATGCCTCCGGCTTTTATGAGCCGTTCCGCGACGCGGCAAAATCAGCCCCTTCTTTTGGAGACAGAAAAAGCTATCAGATGGATTATCATAACAGCAGGGAGGGAATCCGGGAGGTACTGCTTGACGAGGAGGAAGGAGCAGATATAATTATGGTAAAGCCGGCCCTTTCTTATCTGGATATGATAACAAAGGTGAAAGAAATAACCAGCCTTCCGGTAGCAGCCTACAGTGTGAGCGGTGAATATGCCATGATTAAGGCTGCCGCACAGAAAGGATGGATTAATGAAGCGAAAATTGTATGCGAAACTGCGGTTGCGGCGTTTCGCGCAGGAGCGCAGAGCTACCTGACTTATTATGCGAAGGAGCTGGCAGGCTATATAGATGAGGGGCGCATCGGGTAGGATTTATGCCGGGCAGATTTGATTCAGCGTACCAAAGAAATCCGGATAAGAGATATCTACGCATTGGCTGTCCTGAATTTTTGTCTCGCCCTTGGCGGCAAGTCCCGCTATGGCGAAAGACATGGCGATTCGATGGTCCAGAAAGCTCCTGACGTCGGCGCCCGTAAGAGGGAAATTGCTGTTATCAGGAGCCCCTTTTCCTTCAATAATCATTCCGTCGTCGGTGGGGGTAATATCCGCGCCCATTGCGCGAAGCCCTGCAGTTACCGTATCAATACGGTTTGTTTCCTTTACTTTAAGCTCGGCCGCGTCTTTAATGACAGTGCGTCCCTCGGCGCAGGCTGCCATAACCGCTATCATCGGAATTTCGTCAATCAAAGTCGGAATTAAGTCTCCTGCAACCGTTGTTCCTTTCAGACGGCTTGTACGGATTAGAATATCGGCGCGGGGTTCTCCGCCTGCGGCAGACTGGTTCAGTAATGTAAGGTCTGCTCCCATTTCCTTACATACTTTTAAAAAGCCTGCGCGTGTCATATTTGTGCCTACATTTTTTATCAGAAGCTCGGAATTCGGAATAAGCGCTCCGGCAGCGATAAAATATGCGGCGGAGGAAATATCCCCGGGAATGCATATTTGCCGTCCGTATAATTCCCTGCAGGGGGAAATCTCTGCAGTCGCGCTTCCGTCCGTATGAAAGACGGTCGTTACGGGAGCGCCGAAGCTTAGGAGCATAAGCTCTGTATGGTTTCTGGAGAGGGATGGTTCCCTTAAAGCGGTATCCCCCTCAGCGTAAAGTCCGGCCAGAAGAACGGCGGACTTTACCTGTGCGGAGGCAACGGGGGAGCGATAGGAGATTCCGTGAAGAATTCCCGGCTTAATTTGAAGAGGGGCACAGTTGTTTCCGTTTATGCTTTTAATATTGGCGCCCATTTCCTGTAAGGGAGCTATGATACGCCCCATAGGTCTGGAATTTAAGGAGGTATCCCCGGACATGACGGAAGTAAATTGCTGACCGGCGAGAATACCGGACATCAGACGGGTGGTAGTTCCGCTGTTTCCGACATTTAAGGCATTTTCAGGGGCGGACAGTCCCCGCATGCCTTTTCCGTGTATAAGGACAACACCGTTTTTCCGTTCAATTTCTACACCCATTTCACGAAAACAGGCAATTGTAGAAAGACAGTCGGCTCCGTTAAGAAAATGTGTTACTTCCGTAGTCCCAAGAGCGATAGAGCCCAGCATAATGGAACGGTGGGAGATGGATTTATCCCCCGGAACGGTGATTTCACCGCGTAATCCTGTTTTTTTTGTAATTGTTTTAACGCTCATAGACAATATACCTGAATTTCTGCAGTAATTCCGATGCTTTCCCGGAGGAAGCTCCATCGTAAAATTCAATGCGCAGAACCCCTTCTTCAAATTCTCTGTTATTTACAATTCCGATATTTTTAAGGTTGATGCCATTGGATGCAAGAATGGTGGCGATTGCGGCAATTCCTCCGGCTTCATCAATAATGTCGCAGTATACGGCATAGGATTTTTTAATCGGTCCTGCTGAGGAGCCGGGAATGGAATTCCGATAGCTTCTGGATGAATCAAACCAATGGTATAGAGCCTGTTCATCGGAGGTATCTATATATTCTTTTATTTTTGTCAGAGTATGGATGTATCCGTTTAAAATTTCGGATATATTTTCCCGGTTTTTCAAACAGATGTGCTGCCACATAGTCGGAGAGGAGGAGGCGATTCTCGTAATATCCTTAAAGCCTCCGGCCGCGAGATTTTTCATCAGCTCTTCTTTCGTATCTGTGTCCCGTACATAATTTACAAGGGAGGAAGCGATGATATGGGGAAGATGACTGATAGTGCCCGTTACATAATCATGCTCCTCGTAGCCAAGAATAATCGGGATAGCTTTTAAGCTTTCCACAAATGCCCGATATTTTGTCAGCTTTTCTTTCGGAACAGGCGCGGAGGGCGTCAGGATATAATAGGCATTTTCAATCAGTATTGCCTTAGAATTGGCGTAGCCGCTTTTTTCCGATCCGGCCATCGGATGACCGCCGATAAAATATTTCTCAATATTAAGCCGTTTTACTTCCTTGTGAATGCCGGTTTTTACGCTGCCTACGTCTGTCAGAATACAGTCCTCGTGCAAATATTCCTTAATCTGCTTTAGGTATGCCGTATTATAGGAAACGGGAGCGCATAAAAAAATATAGCTGCAGCCGCGGAAATTACTGTCAATTGTCGTGGACGCAACGTCGATGACAGACTCCTGAGTGGCAAGGGCAAGCGCCTCCCTGTTTTTATCAAAGGCCACAATTTCATAATCCGGATAATACCGGCGGATTGCCTTTGCGATAGAACCGCCGATTAAGCCGAGGCCGATAAAGCCCGCTTTCGGCCTTTTGTTCGGTTTTTCCTGTTTTTCTGCGTTCATGATTAAATGGAACCTCCTAATTTTATATTCTGGGGCTTGCTTTGTCAATATCATATCACTTTAAAGTGAGAAAGTGTATAGGATTAAACCATAAATTTTGCACAAAAGAGTTGTAATGGTACTCTTTTTTTAGTACAATGTATACATGAGATTTTTACTAACGCAAGGAGGCAGCGAAATATGAAGGTTTATAGAACTGACGAAATTAGAAATGTCGTCCTTTTAGGACACGGTGGGTGCGGAAAGACAAGTCTTGCTGAGGCTATGGCTTATGTATCAGGAGCAACCAACCGTATGGGAAAGGTGTCCGACAAGAATACGATTAGTGATTTCGATAAAGAGGAACAGAAGCGCGGATTTTCAATTAGTACGACTTTAATTCCGATTGAATGGGAGAAAGCGAAGATCAACATTCTGGATACTCCGGGATATTTTGATTTCGTAGGTGAAGTGGAGGAAGCAGTGAGCGCGGCGGACGCGGCAATTATCGTAGTATCCGGTAAGGCAGGCGTAGAGGTCGGAACAGAGAAAGCATGGGAGCTATGCGATAAATATAATCTTCCGAGAATGATTTATGTAACAGAGATGGATGTGGACGATGCGAGCTTCCGTCAGGTAGTAGAGGACTTGAATGATAAATACGGCAAGGTGATTGCCCCTCATTTCCAGCCGATCCGTGAGAATGAGAAGCTGGTGGGCTATGTAAATATTATTAAGAATGCGGGAAGACGTTACACCGGTATCGGACAGAGAGAGGAATGTGAGATTCCTGATTATTGTAAGCCGAATCTGGAAACCTACAGAGAGAAGCTTCTTGAGGCGGTTGCGGAGACAAGCGAGGAATTTATGGACCGTTATTTTGCGGGCGAGGAGTTTTCCGTGGAGGAAATCCGCGCCGCAATGCGTACGGAGGTTATGGAGGGAAGCATCGTTCCGGTGGCGATGGGCTCCAATATTCAGGCTCACGGCGTTGCAAACCTGTTGTCCGATATTGTAAGATTCTTCCCAAGTCCCGACTGGAGAGAGTGTGCGGGTATCAATCGCAAGACAAATGAAATTTACGAGGCAAATTATGACTTTTCAAAGGCAAAATCTGCGTATGTATTTAAAACAATGGTGGATCCGTTTATAGGAAAGTATTCTTTCATTAAAGTATGCTCCGGCGTATTAAAGGGTGAGGATGTTCTTTATAATCCAACCTCAGAGGCGGACGAGAAGCTCGGAAAGATTTATACGATGGTCGGAAATAAGCCGGTAGAGGTAAGCGAGCTTTTTGCGGGTGATATCGGGGCTATCGGAAAGCTTACGAGTACAAAGACGGGAGATACTCTTTCTGCAAAGACGACGCCGGTTCTCTATGGAAAGACAGAGTATTCCAGGCCGTATACATATATGAGATATTCGACAAAGAATAAGGGCGATGAGGATAAGGTATCACAGGCGCTCCAGAGGATGATGGCAGAGGATGTTACACTGAAGTCGGTTAATGACAGTGAGAACCGCCAATCTTTGATTTACGGCATGGGCGAGCAGCATCTTGACATAGTTGTCAGCAAGCTGTCGGAAAGATATAAGTGCGAAGTAATACTGGAGACACCGAAGGTTGCGTTCAGAGAGACAATTAAGAAAAAATCCGACGTCGATACGAAGTATAAAAAGCAGTCCGGCGGACATGGACAGTATGGACATGTAAAGATGCGTTTCGAGCCGTCCGGAGATATGGAGACGCCGTACGTATTTGAGGAAGAGGTAGTAGGCGGCGCGGTTCCGAAGAATTACTTCCCGGCAGTTGAAAAGGGTCTTCAGGATTCCGTGGTGAAAGGACCTCTGGCAGGATATCCGGTAGTAGGCGTAAAGGCGGTGCTTTACGACGGCTCCTATCATCCGGTGGATTCTTCGGAGATGGCGTTTAAAACTGCTACAATTCAGGCGTTTAAAAAAGGATTTATGGAGGCAGGACCCATTCTGTTAGAGCCGATTGCATCTGTGAAAGTAACGGTTCCGGACGACTATACCGGAGATGTTATGGGAGATTTGAATAAACGGCGCGGACGTGTACTTGGAATGAATCCGACAGGCAGCGGCCGTCAGGTGATAGAGGCGGACGTCCCGATGACAGGATTATTCGGATATTGTACGACACTTCGTTCTATGACAGGCGGCAGAGGTACTTATGAGTATGAATTTGCCCGCTATGAGCAGGCGCCGTCGGATGTTCAGGAGGCGGAGATTGCAAAAAGAGCATCTGAGGAATAAAGGAAAATGAGAGAAGAAAAGCCCGTTTGGGGCTTTTTTTCTTAGTATAAAGGTGCTATAATTCCCTTGTTGTAAAAAATACATTACGATGTAAAGAGGAATAAAAAAATGAGAATTGTAATTATAGGCGACGGCAAGGTTGGGCATAAGCTGACAACCCAGCTGTCCGAGGAGGATTATGATATAGTACTCATTGACCAGAATGAGGGAAAGCTTCAGGCAGCGTTAAATCAGCTGGATATTTTTTGTATTACGGGAAACGGCGCAGATGTAGAGGTGCAAAGGCAGGCGGATGTGCCGAATGCAGATCTTGTAATTGCCTGTGCTTCGTCTGATGAGATGAACATGCTGAGCTGTCTTCTCGCAAGAAAGATTGGGGCTAAACACACAATTGCAAGGCTTCGTAATCCCATTTATTACAGGCAGATTGATTTGCTGAAAGCAGATTTGCATCTTAGTATGGCGGTAAATCCGGAGCTGGCAGCGGCGAATGAAGTGGCAAGAATTCTTCTCTTTCCGGAGGCAAGCAAGGTGGAAACGTTTATGAAAGGAAGAGTGGAGCTGGTAGAGATGCCTGTTCGGGAGGGCAGTCAGCTGGCGGATTTGTCTCTGGCAGAGATATATAGAAAGTATAAAATAAAAATTCTTGTATGTGCGGTAAAAAGAGGAAATGACGTCTATATTCCGGATGGTTATTTTGTGTTGAGGCAGGGAGACAAACTTCATATCGCAGCGGCTCACGAGGACTTGAAGACTTTCTTTAAGGCGCTTGGCAAGAAGAATGCAAAGGTGAAGAATGTGCTGCTCTGCGGCGGCGGACATTTATGCTTTTACCTTGCGCAGCAGCTTTTGCAGGCAGGTATGCAGGTGAAAATCATAGAAAAAAATGGGAGAAGATGTGAGGAGCTGTGCGAGCTGCTTCCGAAAGCAATGATTATACACGGGGATGCCGCAGACCAGGATTTGCTTCTTGAGGAGGGAATTCAGAGCGCGGACGCTCTTGTTGCCCTGACGGGAATGGATGAAGAAAATATTATTATGGCATTGTATGCAAAGATGCAGGGGGTTGATAAGATCATTGCTAAAATTAACAGCGAGACAAGGGCCCAGATGGTTGAGGAGCTTGGGATAGACAGCGCTGTTTCTGCAAAAAGCGCGGCTGCGAACGCTATCCTGAATTATGTCAAAGCCAGAATGAATTCCTACAGCAATGCGAACGTTGAAACAATGTACCGTCTGGTAAACGGGAGAGTTGAGGCTCAGGAATATATTATTAAGCAGGAATGTGAGTATACGAATATTCCGCTTAAGGATTTGCCGACAAAGCCGAATCACCTGATTGCATGCATCGGCCGGAATCGTAAGGTAATTATTCCGAATGGTAATGACCATCTGGAAGTGGGTGACAGTGTGATTATAGTGACGAAAGAACATACGATTCGTCAGCTTAAGGATATACTTGCATAGGAGAGGCAGAAGAAAAGCTATGAATATAAAGATGATACGATTTATTTTGGCAAAGATGCTGGGAGTTGAGGCGGTTCTTTTGCTGCTACCGGCGTTTGTCGGGGTACTTTACGGTGAGATGAGGGAGGCCGTGTCATTTATTGCTCCGGCGCTGGTTCTTGCGTTAATTTATATTTTTATGGGACGGAAAAAACCGGAAGCTCCCTCCATATACGGCAAGGACGGTATGATAATCGTTGCCAGCGCGTGGGTTTTATGGTCGCTTTTCGGAGCCGTACCATTTACCGTTTCCGGAAGTATACCGAGTTATCTTGATGCTTTCTTTGAGATGGTTTCAGGGTTTACTACGACAGGCTCTTCCATTTTAAAAGATGTGGAGGCGCTTCCCTGGAGTATGCTGTTTTGGAGAAGCTTTTCCCATTGGGTAGGCGGTATGGGCGTGCTGGTATTTGTTATGATGCTGACTACGCTTGATAAGAAAAATTCTATGTACCTGATGCGGGCTGAGGTTCCGGGACCGGAAAAGGATAAACTCGTACCGAAAACTATGTCCACGGCCCGAATCCTGTATGGTATGTATTTTGGAATGACAGTATTGGAGATTATTCTGCTCGTGGTGGGCGGTATGAATCTTTTTGACAGCCTGATTCATGCGTTCGGCACGGCGGGAACAGGAGGCTTTTCCAACTATGCCGCCAGTGTGGGGCATTTTAACAGCGCTTATATTGACGGTGTAATTTCTGTATTTATGATTTTGTTTGGCGTGAATTTTAACCTTTATTTTTTCCTGCTGATTGGGGAAGCGAAAGCAGTATGGAAAAATGAGGAATTAAAAGCATATCTTGGTATTATTGCACTTTCTACCGTGCTCATTACAATAAATATAAACGGTCAATACCCGAATCCGCTTAAAGCCTTTCGGTATGCTGTTTTTCAGGTGGCGTCGATTATAACGACTACCGGGTATGCGACGACGGACTATAATGTATGGCCGATGTTTTCACAATGTGTATTGATTCTTTTAATGGTGATCGGAGCCAGTGCATCGTCTACTGGAGGCGGTATCAAGGTTTCCAGAGTTATGATTGTATTTAAAAGCATCAAGCAGGAGCTGAAACGTCTTGTTCATCCTCAGTCGGTCAGCATTATCCGCATCAACGGAAAAAAGATGAGTCCGGATATTTTAAAAAATGTTTATATGTATCTTATGGCATATGCGGGAATTACGGTACTGTCAATTTTGCTTGTTTCGCTTGACAATAAGGATTTTGCGACGACTTTCAGCTCAGTTATGGCTACGCTGAATAATATCGGCCCCGGTATTGCCGGGGTAGGGCCGGCCGGAAGCTTTGCGGATTTTTCCGTATTGTCCAAACTGGTGTTTTGCTTTGATATGCTGGCGGGACGTCTGGAAATCTTTCCGTTCCTGATGCTTCTTACAGCATTTTCATGGAGAAAGAGATTTTAAAGGGAGGTATGATATGAAAGGAAAGAAAACATTTATGGGCGTATTGATTTTGATTGCCGTGGCGGCGGTATATTATTATGCTGCACTTCCGGCGATTAACATTCATTCGTCAGATACGTGGGTGATGGGAATATTGCTGCTTATTATACTGGTCGTCGTGTATGTGGTGAAAAAGAGAATCCGCAGAGACGAGTTCAGGCAAAATAAGGTTGTCAGAGGTTTTGGAGCGGTGATATTGGCGCTTGGCGCAGTTTATGTGATAGGAACGGTTTTATCCTCCCCGATTGTAAATGCTAAGAAATATCAGCAGCTTATGAAAGTGGAAGAGGGAAATTTTTCCGATGATGTTGAGGAGCTTTCTTTTGATATGATCCCGCTTCTTGATAAAGACACGGCGGAAATTCTCGGAGACCGTAAGATGGGAAGTATGGTGGATATGGTATCTCAGTTTGAGGCGGATGAAATCTATTCTCAGATTAATTATAAGGATAACCCGGTCCGGGTATCCCCGCTTAAGTATGCCAGTCTGATTAAATGGTTTACCAACCGCTCAGAAGGAATTCCGGCATATATCCGTATTAATATGGCGACCCAGAGTACGGAGATTGTAAAGCTTGAGGAGGGCATGAAATATATGACCTGCGAGCATTTTAACCGGAATATTTACCGTCATTTGCGGTTTGCGCATCCGACCTATATTTATGGACAGCTAAGCTTTGAAATAGATGACAGCGGCGTTCCGTACTGGATTGCCCCGGTAAAAAAATTCAATATCGGTCTGTTCGGCGGCGAGACAGTAGGAAAGGTTGTCATCTGCAATGCGGTGACCGGAGAAATGAAGACCTATGATGTGGATCAGGCTCCGGAGTGGATAGACAGAGCTTATTCTGCGGATCTTTTGGTGGAGCTGTTTGATTATTACGGGACACTGAAGCATGGATTTTTTAATAGTGTGCTGAGTCAGAAGGATTGTCTCAGGACAACGGACGGCTATAATTACCTTGCGCTTGATGATGATGTGTGGATGTACACCGGCGTTACCTCTGTAAATGGTGATCAGTCGAATGTAGGCTTCGTTCTTTCTAATCAGAGGACGATGGAGACAAAATATTATGAGGTGGAAGGGGCGACAGAATCCTCCGCGATGTCTTCTGCCGAGGGTCAGGTTCAGAATCTGAAATATGTTGCGACATTTCCGCTTCTCCTCAATATATCAGGCGAGCCGACTTATTTTATCGCTCTTAAGGATGACGCGGGGCTTGTAAAGAAGTATGCGATGGTAAATGTGCAGAAGTATCAGATTGTAGCGATTGGAGACAGTGTAAGCCAGTGTGAGGAGAATTATCTGGAGCTTCTTTTAAGCAGTGGTGTGAAAGAGGCGGAAAAGGATACCCGTGAGGTGCTTACGGCCGAAGGGGAGATTACAAAAATTGCACAGGCGGTTATTGACGGAACCTCACATTATTATCTTATGATTACAGATTCCGAGGATATTTTTGATATTTCTGTTGTGGACTTTATTGACGTGGTGAGATGTGAGGAAGGCCAAAGCGTCGTGCTGGAATACAAAGAGGGAGAGAAAACAAATACGGTTCTGTCACTTACCGTAGAAGAAAAAGCAAATACAGACGGGCAGGAACAGGGTGCACGGAGCGAAGAGAACTAAAAAAACAGGGGTGGAATTATCCGCCCCTCTGTTTATACATGGAATAAAAGATGTATTGAGATTAATTAATAAAGGCTACGCCCTCTGTGTGGATATCTTTTAAATCATCTTTCGCTGCGCTGATGCTTACATAAAATTCAATACCGCATTCTGCAGAAATCTTTTTCAGTCTTTCCGTAAATTCCGGCATATTATCAAGTGAAACGTCGGCATGCTTTAAGATCCCGTCAATAAATACATGCTCAATATCATGGTTGGAGCTGTACATACCGTATAAAAATCCGATATATGTATCAATATTAGTAATGGATGTATAATCATCCATACAGATTGTACGGATATCAAAGGTTACGCTTGCTGTATCTCTATGGGTTTTTTTGATTAATACGACATTTCCGTTGCATTCTTTCGCTTTTTTGTTAGCAAGCTCAATCATTTGCTGTGTCTTGCCGCTCCCTTTCGGGCCTGTTAATAAATTTACCATTGGCGAACTCTCCTTTATGTATCATATTATACTGAATTGTTTCAGTACCGTTTACTTATCTCTATTATACACGAAAGAGAGGACAGGAACAACTATAATTTTTGAAGAATCGCTTGACTTATTTTTACGGTATCCGTATAATAATTAAGAATATGACGGAAATGAAGCCTTTTCGTCTCTTTGGAGATGGGAAGGCATTTTATATAACAGGAGGAGTAAAGAAATGTCAAGAATCCCTTATAACCATAAGGCAATCGAAAAAAAGTGGCGCAGGAACTGGGAGGAAAATCCGGTTAATGTAACGGAGAATGAAGACGGCAGTAAAAGAGAAAAATATTACTGTCTGGATATGTTTCCCTATCCGTCCGGAAACGGACTTCATGTGGGTCATTGGAGAGGTTATGTAATTTCCGATGTGTGGAGCCGGTATAAGCTTCAGCAGGGGTATTATATTATTCATCCCATGGGCTGGGATGCTTTCGGACTTCCTGCGGAGAATTATGCGATTAAGATGGGGGTACATCCGGCGATTTCCACGGCGGAGAACGTAAAAAACATTAAAAAACAGATCAATGAGATTGCCGCTCTTTACGATTGGGACAGAGAGGTAAATACGACCGACCCTGAATTTTACAAATGGACACAGTGGATATTTGTAAAAATGTTCAGGGAAGGCCTTGCTTATGAGAAAGAATTTCCGATTAACTGGTGTCCGTCCTGTAAAACGGGGCTTGCAAATGAAGAGGTAGTGAACGGTAAATGTGAGCGCTGCGGCGCGGAGGTAACGAAAAAGAATCTGCGGCAGTGGATGCTTAAGATTACCGCATATGCGGAGCGTCTTTTAAATGACCTTGACAAGCTTGACTGGCCGGAAAAGGTAAAAAAGATGCAGACGGACTGGATTGGAAAGTCTTACGGCGCAGAGGTTGATTTTCCGGTTGACGGAAGAGAGGAAAAAATTACGGTCTATACGACAAGACCGGATACGCTGTACGGCGCGACGTTTATGGTGCTTGCGCCGGAGCATGAGCTTGCGGCGGGCCTTGCTACGGATGAGACGCGCGAGGCAGTAGAAAAATATATTTATGATTCTTCCATGAAATCCAACGTAGACCGTATGCAGGATAAGGAAAAGACAGGAGTGTTTACAGGAAGCTACGCTGTCAACCCGTTAAATGGAGCGAAGACTCCAATCTGGCTTTCAGATTATGTATTGTCCGATTACGGTACGGGAGCGATTATGTGCGTACCTGCTCATGATGATCGTGACTTTGAATTTGCTACAAAATTCGGTATACCAATTATACAGGTTATTGCAAAAGACGGGAAAGAAATTGAGAATATGACAGAGGCTTACACGGAGGCAAACGGAACGATGATTAATTCCGGAGAGTGGAACGGTATGGAATCTGCTGTTCTTAAGAAAGAGGCCCCTCATA
Organism: uncultured Lachnospiraceae bacterium; assembly: GCA_946552115.1. Lineage (GTDB taxonomy): Bacteria > Bacillota > Clostridia > Lachnospirales > Lachnospiraceae > CAPEBR01. The sequence continues at coordinate 24,040 of CAMNRH010000013.1, read as the reverse complement.
TGATTGAAGAGAGGGGATTTGGACGCGCGACCGTGAATTATAAGCTTCGCGACTGGGTTTTCTCCCGCCAGCGTTACTGGGGAGAACCGATTCCGATTGTGCATTGTCCCGACTGCGGCTGTGTGCCGGTACCGGAGGAAGAGCTTCCGCTCCGTCTGCCGGAGGTAGAATCCTATGAGCCGACAGGAACCGGAGAATCACCGCTTGCCGCAATTGATGAATGGGTGAACTGTAAATGCCCGGTATGCGGGAAACCGGCAAAGAGGGAGACGAATACGATGCCCCAGTGGGCGGGCTCCTCATGGTATTTCTTAAGATATGTGGATAATCATAACGATAAGGAGCTGGTATCTAAGGAAAAGGCAGACGCTATGCTTCCGGTAGATATGTATATCGGCGGTGTGGAGCATGCGGTGCTTCATCTGCTGTATTCCAGATTTTATACAAAATTTTTGTGCGACATCGGAGCCATTGATTTTGACGAGCCGTTCCATAAGCTTTTTAATCAGGGGATGATTACCGGTAAAAATGGTATAAAGATGAGTAAATCAAAGGGGAATGTTGTGTCTCCGGATGATCTTGTAAGAGATTATGGATGCGATTCCCTGAGGATGTATGAGCTGTTTGTAGGGCCGCCTGAGCTGGATGCCGAGTGGGATGACAGAGGGATTGACGGCGTCAACCGTTTCCTTAAGAGATTCTGGAATCTGGTAATGGACAGCAAGGATGCGAATGTAGCAGCAACGAAAGAGATGATAAAGGAGCGGCACAGGCTCATTAAGGACATTACGGTGCGTCTTGAGAGCTTTAGCCTGAATACCGCGATTTCCGGTTTTATGGAGCATAATAATAAACTGATTGAGCTTGCGAAAAACGCTGGCGGTGTCGATGTGGAAACCCTTTCTGCAATGACGGTGCTTTTGTCGCCGTTTGCGCCGCATATAGCGGAGGAAGCATGGGAGCAGTTAGGCCATACCGGAAGCGTCTTTAAGGCAGGCTGGCCGGTTTATGACGAAGAGGCCATGAAGGACGATGAGATTGAGGTTCCGGTACAGCTTAACGGAAAAACAAAAGCAGTTATTTCGATTCCGGCAGACATTTCAAAAGAGGATGCCGTTGCAGCCGGAAAGGATGCCATTGCCGATAAGCTTACAGGAACAATTGTAAAGGAAATCTATGTTCCGAAGAAGATTATCAATATTGTACAGCGCTAATAATACAGGGAAAGAAGTGGATGCACATGGAATATCATATAGAGCCTGCAGTGAATCAGGTGATGGCAAAATATTACAGACGGAAATGGACAGGAGTCGGAATCTGTGCGGCTGCGGTTATTTATCTGATTTATCTGGAAATCTACAGGATGGATTACCGAATCAGCCTTGTTGTCGGAGGGTTTGCATCTTTTCTGCTGACAATCAGTGTATTTGCTGTTTATCTTGTGCTGGCGGCATTTGCAATATTTATGATGCGCTACGGGGCGCGGGCAATATCAGAAACACTGTCGGAAGCCTGCGACCCTTATCTGTATGAAGCATGCCTGAATCGTCTGAACATTTTGTTTTATAAGGACAGATTAGCCTGTAATTATGCGTTGGCCCAGTACTATCAGGGGGAGTTTGACAGGGCATGGGGTACGCTTCAGCGAATAAATGTCTACAAATTAAAGGGAAGCTTTAAGCTGAATTATTATATTCTTCTGTCCTCGCTTTATTTTAAAAGAGGAATGGGAGGACATGTGGCAGAGCTTGAACAGGCATACCGGAGCGGAATCAGAAACAAAAGGGAGCAGAAATACTTCCGTATGCTATGTGCAGGCAATAATTTTATCCGTGCTATGGGAAACCGGGATTATGATGCGTCGTTTCGTTTTTTGAGAGAAAGAGAGGCGCTGAACGGGAATATGTGTCCCCGGTGGCAGCGAATCGAGTATCGTATCAGAGAGGCGCAGCTTTATGCCGCATTAGGAGAAAAAGAGAGTGCGAAATTAAATCTCCGGTATGTGCTGCAAAACGGCGGAAGAATTTTTTATGTAAGGGAGGCGGAGCATCTGATGTCAGAGCTTGCCTCTAAGGAAGAGACGGAGGGAAAAGAACCGCAAAAAGAAACAGAATAGATAAGTAATATCCCGGGATTTTGAATAACTTTAGAAATCCCGGGATTCTTTTCGTAATATTTTCATAATAATCAGATATTTGTATTCCGGTCATGGTTGACCGGTTTATAAAACAATGTGCGGATTGTTTCAGGGTCATTAGTCTGTCCAAGTATCCACATAATTTTGGCGACAAGAGATTCTGTCGTCATATCGTCTGCTTTCAGAATTCCGGGATGCTCACTGTATTTTTTTCCCACCCTGTATACCTCTAAATCACAGCCTTCTTCCGGGACCTGTGTTGTAACGGCAAGTGTTTTTCCGGCATTTATCCAGCCGAAGATTGCTTTTTCGAAAGAGCCGTCCTCGTATTCCGGGATGCCTCCGATTCCAAAGGTTTCCAGTATGACAGCATCATAATGTCCGATTAGAAGCTCAAAAATATCCGCTTTTACCTCCGGTGTTAGCTTTAACACAAAGACCCGGTCATTCAGGCGATGATAGGTTTTCAGCATTTCTTTTTCAGGGGGCGTGCCGATATAATGACGGATAATGCGGTCGTCATGGATAATGGCAAGCAGTGGAAAATTCATACTTTCAAATGCGTCAAAGCTCCTTGTGCGCTGCTTTCTGCCCCGGGTTCCGGCGACAGCCTTGCCGTTGAATACAATCGAGACATTGCAGGACTGGCTGTCAAGCGCATACAGCAGGCTTTGATAGATATTGATTTTTGCATCGGTGTACGGGTTTCCCATCGGCTTTTGCGAGCCGGTAAGAACAATGGGCTTGCGGCTGTCCTGAATCAGATAGGAAAGAGCGGCGGCAGTATATGCCATCGTATCGGTTCCGTGTAGGATTACGAAGCCGTCATAAGAATCATAATGCTCCATAACAGCGTCTCGGATTTTAATCCAGTCACGGGGACGCATATTGGTGCTGTCGATGTTCATAAGCTGAAAGACGGTAAGTTCACATTTATCCTGTATACCCGGCACATTTGCGGCCAGCTCCTCTCCGGTTATGGCCGGTGCCAGGCCATGCTCGCCGCCCATGGAGGCGATGGTGCCTCCGGTAGCTATCATAAGTATTTTTTTCATATTATTTTCCTCTCAATGCTTAAAAATATCCCCATTCAATGATATAGGGATTGAAGGGAAAAGTCAATCATGAGAGGAAAGATTAACATAAAACAATGATTTTGCGGGGCGTTGTCTGGGGCGGAATACTGCGTGTGGTTTCGCTGTAATAAACAATCAGCATCTGTCCCGCAGGGCTGCAGCGGAAAGTCTGGCCGTTTGATGTGACAATTTCGGTAGAACGTCCGATATTCAGTGTCAGCGCATGATCCTCTGCGGTTAGTGATTCATCGAAATATCCTGCAAAAATATTTTCGGAAGGATTTCGTCTTCCGATAATAACGGCCTGATATCTGGGCGGAAAGATAAGCGGAATCGGGAGCGACGCGTCATAAAAGGCGGCGACAGACATACCGGGACGCAGGCGCACTTCTCCGATTACATAGGTGTCCGTGCCTATGATAAAATTATTTACATCGTTTCCGCTGCGGATGGTAACCTGCTGTTCGCAGCAATTTTCGCCGAAAGTAGCTACATTTTGTACGATTCCGGTAATCGGTATTAAAGTTGTCGGCATAATAAAAATCTCCGGTTTTTCATTAGTATATGCCGTGAAAACGGACTTCGTGCCTATGAATCCATGTTTTTTGCTTCGCTGTCAGGGGGAAGAAAGTGATACAGCTCCTCGTAGGCCTCGAGCTCTTCTTTCGAGGTCGGCCCGGACGGAATCAGGCCGGTCATATCCTGAGTGGATGCGGCATTTGACAGATAATCGTAGGAATCAATTATTTCACTATTTGTTTTCTTTCTTTTTTCTTTGTCTGTGTTCATAAAAAGCCTCCTCAGATAAAATTTTTTTTAGTTTGTGTAAAAATGCAGAAATATATACGGATTACTGTTCGCACAGGTGTTGTTTTCACTGCGCAATGTTTGTATGAAAGATTAAAAAAGGATAGACTTTATAAATTTACTGTGCTAAAATATTGGGAGGAGAAGTAGTTAGCATAAAGGAGTAGCATGCTATGAGTAAAAAGATTAGAACAGAGTCGGTGGATTATCTGTTTGATGCGATTCTGAGCCTGAAAGACAAGGAAGAATGTTATACATTTTTTGAGGATATCTGTACAATCAATGAGTTATTATCGTTGTCTCAGCGCTTTGAGGTGGCAAAAATGTTAAGGGAGCATAAAACCTATCTTGAGATTGCAGAAAAGACAGGCGCTTCAACGGCAACGATAAGCAGAGTAAACCGTTCCCTGAATTACGGCAATGACGGATATGATATGGTATTTGAAAGGATTAACGAAAAATAGGGCGTATGCCCTATTTTTTCTTCTTCTCGTGTGTCGGCTCGGGAAGTTCATTAATCAGTTTTTCTATTAAAAGTTTTTTTACATAGACGTCAAAGCTTAAAGACGAGATAAAAGAAAACAGCTTAAGATAATCGCGGTCCTCCTCTTCAATTTCCGTATTTTCAAAGGATTCCATCGCTTGATGATAGGCCCTGGCAACATCCTTTTGGAGAGCGTCGATGCGTGATTTTTCAAGCTCGCACACCTCTTCGTAGATAGAGGTGATGTTAAAGTCCTTATCATTGTGAAAATATTTTTCTGTAATCGGTGCAAGCAGGGTTTCGATATCCTTAATGGACAGTATGTTCTTAAAATAATAAATAAATATCATAACAAGAACGTGTTCTTTGGAATATTTTTTCTTTACCGGAGGCGGGAGAAGGTTATTCTTTGCATAATTGTTAATCATCGTTTTTGTCAGAACCTTATCGTCCTCATACCGTTTTGTAGTAGCCAGCTGTTCTTCCATAAAGGTAGTAACCTGATCCATGTACAGGTCGATATCCGGAATCGTGCCTGGCTTTATATAATCAATTCTTGCAATGCTTGACAGAATACTGCCTAACATATCCTTTGTATCAATTACCATAGTCATCACCCCAATATGGTTATTATATAGTATTGAAAACTAGATGGCAAGAGCTTTTTATAAGGAATTAAAAATAGTCTTTGACATTAAAAATGTGCATGTATACAATGAATTTTGGAGGAGGGATAGGATGCTTCGGATATTATTAAAAGAAGTAAAAGAATATAAGCGGGCCTCTCTGATTACGCCGCTTTTTATGATTTTAGAGGTGCTTATGGAGATGGTAATCCCATATCTTATGGCTTCTATTATTGATAAGGGCGTAGATACGGGGGATATTGGACATATTTACCGGGTGGGGATGCTTATGGTTGCAGCGGCTTTGGCAGGATTATTTGCGGGAATCGGGGGAGGACGGTTCGGTGCGAAAGCGTCCGCCGGATTTGCGAAAAATTTAAGGGAGGCTATGTTTCATCATATACAGGATTTTTCCTTTTCTAATATTGACAAGTACAGCACGGCGGGATTAGTAACCCGTCTGACAACAGATGTCACAAATATTCAGAACGCGTATCAGATGACATTAAGGATGTTTACAAGGGCTCCTGCAAGTCTTATCTGCGCTATGGTTATGGCGTTTATGATTAATAAGAGGCTTTCCGGTATTTATCTTGCGGCGGTAATTATTTTGGGAATTCTTTTATTTCTGATTATGAGCCGGGCTACAAAATATTTCCGGCAGGCGTTTCCGAAATACGATGATATGAATGCATCCGTTCAGGAAAATGTGTCGGCAATTCATGTGGTAAAGGCTTATGTGAGAGAGGAACAGGAGACAGGCAAATTTAAACGTGCCAGTGAAAATATCTACCGTATTTTTCTGAAGGCGGAAAAAAATCTTGTGTATAACGGGCCGCTTATGATGTTTACGGTATATTCCTGTATTCTTCTTATCAGCTGGATTGGGGCGAAGATGATTGTGGCGGATTCTCTTACGACAGGGAAGCTTATGAGTCTTCTTGCTTATTGTATGAATATCCTTATGAGCCTTATGATGCTGTCCATGGTATTTGTTATGATTTCCATGAGTATGGCGAGTGCGAGACGTATTGCGGAGGTCTTAAAGGAAACCAGTGATCTTCATAATCCGGAAACGCCGGTTATGGAGGTAAAAGACGGCAGTATTGAGTTTGATAGGGTGTATTTTGCTTATAAAAAGGAGAGCAGCGAGCCGGTGCTGAAAGATATTAATCTTTCTGTACAATCGGGAGAGACGATTGGAATTATCGGCGGTACTGGAAGCGCCAAAAGCAGTCTGGTAAGCCTTGTCAGCAGACTTTACGATGTGACGGGCGGAGAAGTGAGAGTCGGCGGACATAATGTGAAAGAATATGATATGGAGGTTCTTCGGAATCAGGTATCGGTAGTGCTTCAGAATAACGTGCTGTTTTCCGGTTCCATTTTGGATAATTTAAGATGGGGAAATCCGGACGCATCTGTAGCGGAATGTAAGGAGGCGTGCCGTCTTGCCTGTGCAGATGAATTTATCGAGCGGTTTCCGGAAAAGTATCTGACTCATATTGAGCAGGGAGGAAGCAACGTATCCGGCGGACAGAAGCAGCGCCTGTGTATTGCAAGAGCGCTCCTTAAAAAGCCGAAAATATTGATTTTGGACGACAGTACAAGCGCGGTGGATACGGCGACGGACGGGAAGATACGCAAAGCTTTCCGGGAGGAGATTCCGGATACGACAAAGCTGATTATTGCTCAGCGTATTTCCAGTATTCAGGATGCCGACAGGATTATTGTTATGGAGGAGGGGCGGATTCACGGGTTCGGTACCCATGAGGAGCTTCTGACAAACAATGAAATTTACCGCGAGGTTTATGAGTCTCAGACAAAGGGCGGCGGTGATTTTGATGAGAATACGGATGAAAATATGAATGGAAGGGCAGGTGAGTAAGAGATGGCGGGACCGATGAATCGTACACCCAGAGGGGTGAAATCAAATGTTAAGAATCCAGGCAGATTGTTTTTACGGCTTATGAAATATGTATTTCGGAAATATGGACTTCATTATATAATGGTAGTAGTTCTCATTTTTGCCGGCGTTTTGTGCAACGTGCAGGGAACGCTTTTTATGCGGAATTTGATTGATGATTATATTAAGCCGTTTCTTCTTACCGCCAATCCGGATTTTACGCCGCTTATGCATGCCATTTTGCGGGTGGCCGGTTTTTACGGGATAGGGATTTTGGCAAGCTACGGACATAACCGTATTATGATAAATGTAACCCAGGGAACGCTCCGCGGCCTGCGGGATGATTTGTTTACTCATATGGAGAGGCTTCCGATTAAATATTTTGATACGCATGCTCATGGGGATATTATGTCTGTATACACAAATGATATTGATACGTTAAGGCAGATGATAAGCCAAAGTATCCCCCAGCTTATAAACAGCGGATTTACGATTGTCAGCGTATTTATAAGTATGCTGATCTTGAGTATTCCGCTGACTTTTGTGACACTTATTATGGTAGCCGTTATGGTGTTCTGTTCAAAAAAATCTGCCGGAATGAGCGGAAAATATTTTATGGAGCAGCAGAAGAATTTGGGCGAAGTAAACGGTTACATTGAAGAAATGATGAACGGACAGAAAGTAGTTAAGGTATTTTGCCGTGAAGAGGCGTGCAAGGCGGAATTCAAAGAGAAAAACGACAGATTGTTTGAAAGCGCCGACAGAGCGAATACCTTTGCAAATTTTCTGGGACCGATTAACGCACAGCTTGGAAATGTAAGCTATGTTATCTGTGCTATTGTGGGCGGAGGCCTTGCGCTTCATGGTATCGGAGGCCTTACTCTGGGAGGCCTTGCAAGCTTTCTGACCTTTAATAAGAGCTTCAGCATGCCGATTAATCAGGTGAGCATGCAGATGAATGCGATTGTGATGGCAATGGCGGGAGCAGAGCGCATCTTTGCGCTTCTGGATGAGAAGACGGAGGTTGATGACGGATATGTAACGCTTGTGAATGTGAAAGAGGAGCACGGCGTATTATATGAGTGTCAGGAGAGAACCGGACGCTGGGCGTGGAAGCATATTCATCAGGCAGATAAAAGTGTGGATTATGTGGAGGTAAAGGGAGATGTCGTCTTCGACGGAGTGGATTTTGGATATACGGATGAAAAGATTGTGCTTCATGATGTGAAGCTTTTTGCCGAGCCGGGACAGAAGATTGCTTTTGTAGGCTCGACGGGGGCGGGAAAGACGACGATTACGAATCTGATTAACCGTTTTTATGATATTCAGGACGGAAAGATCAGATACGACGGAATCAATATAAATAAGATTAAAAAGGATGATTTGAGACGCTCTCTTGGAATTGTATTGCAGGACACCCATTTATTTACCGGAACCGTGCGGGAAAATATCCGGTTCGGCCGACTTACCGCGACGGACGAAGAGGTGGTTGCAGCGGCGAAGCTCGCCAATGCGGACGGATTTATCAGGCGGCTTCCCGACGGCTACGATACCATGCTTACCGGAGACGGGGCGAATCTAAGTCAGGGCCAGCGTCAGCTTCTTGCCATTGCAAGGGCGGCGGTAGCGGACCCGCCGGTACTCATTCTTGACGAGGCTACCAGTTCCATTGATACGAGGACAGAGCGGATTGTGCAGGACGGTATGGATAAGCTGATGAAAGGCAGAACCACCTTTGTGATTGCCCACAGACTGTCAACCGTACGTAATTCTGATTGTATTATGGTGCTGGAGCAGGGTCGTATAATTGAGCGGGGAACCCATGAGCAGCTCATAGAGGAAAAGGGAAGATACTATCAGCTTTATACGGGAAATGCAGACAGAGCATAAGAGTTGCTCTAATGTCCTGCCCGGAATCCCGTTTTCCATCTTCCTGTTTTTAAATAAATAAGACAGATGATAATACCCATGGCGCTGGCGATTGGCGCAGCCAATCCTATTTGAAACAAGGTTGCGTCGGCTATTCTGCTGACAAAATAGGTGACGGGAACACGTACGAGGAAGGTTGAGGTCAGATCCTGCAGCATGGTAAAGGTGCTTTTCCCACAGCCCGTAAACATACTGGAGAGGCAGAATACAATGCTGGTAAGAACTGCGTCATAGCTGTATGCTTTAATATACATACCGCACATAACCCGTACTTCTGTATCTCTGGTGAATAAGGCCGGCAAAGCAGTTGGGAAGAGCTGGCTGACAAGAAAGAATAAAAATCCAATGGCAACGCAGGTTACCATCCCGTATAAGGTTGCTTTCCGCGCCCGTTCTGTTTTTCCGGCTCCCATGTTCTGGGCAACAAAGACGCTGATAGAGGTTGCAAAGGAGCTTTGCGGAAGAAAAGCAAATCCAATAATTTTGTCGCCGACGCCCATCGCGGCACTGTAGGTAACACCCATAGCATTGATTATGGATGTAATCAGCATGAATGATAAATTAACCATAATACTCCTGATGCCCATGGGGATGCCAAGTTTTAAAATCCGAAAGGCAGTGTCTGCTGAAAAACGGATATCTTTTTTTGAAAAAGGAATCCCCAGTCCTTTTCTTTTCAGACAGAGCAGGGCGATGATAAAGCTGATGCCCTGGGCGGCAACGGTGGAGAGGGCAACCCCGGCAGCTCCCATGCGGAAAAGTCCGGATAAAAGTAAGTCTCCGGCAACATTTACAACACAGGCGACAGAAACAAATGCGAGAGGGCTTTTGCTGTCTCCCATTCCTCTTAAGATGGCGCAGACGGTATTATAGCCGACAATCAGCGGGATTCCGAGTATACAGATCAGAGTGTAGGTGTTTGCGGCGGCCTCCGCCTGCGCGGGAATATTTAAAAGCTTAAGGATGGATGGGTGCAGAAAAAGAAACATCCCTGTCATAAGAAAAGAGATGCCTCCGAATACAAAAACGCTGTTTCCGATTACCTCTGCAACGGTACGATAGTTTTTTGCACCGAGAAACTGTCCAATCAGTACGGTGGCTCCGGTTGTGAGCCCGAGCAGAAAGAAAGTTACCAGGGACATGACCTGGCTTCCGGTAGCGACCGCCGATACGGTTGATTTTGCAGAAAAATTGCCGATGACCAGAAGATCTACGGTTCCGTACAGATTTTGCAGCAGGCTTGACAGGAAAAAAGGAATCGTAAATTGAATCAGAGCAGGATACAGGTGGCCGTCTGTTAAAAGATTTTTGTTTTGTGATAAAGTACTGTTTTTCATAAACATTTTTCTCCAAATAAGCAAGGTATGCGGGGACATTCCGCCGACGTTTTATTTACAGGTATTATATATGAGTTTTTTCTGAAAAACAAGATTTCCCGGACTTGAAAAGGAAAATAAAAACCTGTTATACTTAAATTGATACTTGCGGATTGTTCCGCGCTTTGCGCTTCCACAATCCTGAAATTATGTATCAGTACACAAACGTGCCATACATGGTTTTTTGGCTCTGGCATCATATAAATAGAGAGGTTGTGAAATAATGTACCAATTTGATAAAGGAATCGGGCGCAGGGGAACGAATTGCGTTAAGTGGGACGCGCCGTTTGTCGGGTCGGACGTTACTCCTATGTGGATTGCCGATATGGATTTTGAGATTGCGCCTGCGATTACGGAAAATTTAATGAAAATAGCGGGTCAGGGAGCTTTTGGCTATCAGTTTCTTTCAGATAAATACTATGAGGCAGTTATAAGCTGGATGAAAAGAAGGCACGGACTTGTGGTGAAGCGGGAGGAAATCTTCTATGTTCCGAATGTCGTGCTGGGCATGTCTTTTGCAGTGCAGGCAGTTTCCGAACCGGGAGACGAGATTATCATCATGACACCTGTATATGGACCGTTTTTTAAGGTTGTCAATGATAATGGCAGGATTCTTTCAGAAAGTCCGATGAAAAATGATAGCGGTTATTATACAATGGATTTGGAAGATTTAGAAAGCAGGATTACAGTAAAGACAAAAGCGGTTATTCTCTGTAATCCCCATAATCCGTCGGGGCGTGTTTGGAGGAAAGAGGAGCTTAAGGCGTTCGCTGATGTCTGTATGAAGCATGGACTTTATATTATTTCGGATGATATCCACAGTGAGCTGATTTCGGAAGGATATGAGCATATATTTATTTCTTCTTTGTCGAAAGAGATAAAAAAGAAATGCGTGATATGCACCTCTCCGTCAAAAGGATTTAATCTTGCGGGGATTCATGTGGCAAACTGTTTTATTTTTGATGAAGCTTTGCAGGAAAAATATGCGGAGATTTCTGAAAAATCACATGCGGCAGAAAATAACGCATTTGCGGAGGCGGCGCTTCTGGGAGCTTACAATGATTCGGAGGAGTGGCTTAAGGAGCTGAATCAGTATATTAACGGAAATCTGGATTATTTTGTGGATTATATACAGAAAGAAATTCCGTCTTTAACGGTGCGTAAGCCGGAGGGGACTTATCTTGTGTGGGTGGATTTCAGGAAGACCGGGGTTTTACCGGAGGAACTCCATGAATATCTTCTTAAGGAGTGCCGCCTTGCGGTAAATGACGGAACATTTTTTGGAAAACCTGGAAGTGGATATGCCCGGTTTAATCTGGCATGTCCGAGAGCATATGTGATGGGAGCGCTTGGGCAGTTAAAAGAAAAATTTACATAGAATCTTTTCAGAGCATAAAGAGAAAGGAAATAGAGATCTTGAGTATTTACGATACATTAAATGATAAACAGCAGGAAGCGGTGTATCATACGGAGGGACCGCTGTTGATTCTTGCAGGGGCGGGTTCAGGAAAAACGAGGGTATTAACGCACAGGGCTGCGTACCTGATTGATGAAAAGGGCGTAAATCCGTGGAATATTTTAGCAATTACCTTTACAAATAAGGCAGCGGGAGAGATGCGGGAAAGGGTAGACAGACTGGTGGGCTTCGGTGCGGAAAGTATATGGGTCAGCACCTTTCATTCCATGTGCGTACGGATTCTCAGACGGCATATTACGCTGCTCGGATATGATACAAGCTTTACGATTTACGACAGTGACGACCAAAAGACACTGATGAGGGATATTTGTAAGCTTTTAAAAATTGACACGAAGATATATAAGGAGCGCATGCTCTTATCCATGATTTCCCATGCGAAAGAAAAGTTAATTACACCGGAGGAGTTCCGGCTTGAGGCAGGCGGTGATTTCGGACTTCTTAAAACAGCACAGGTTTATGAGGAATATGAAAAGCAGCTCAGGGCAAATAATGCGCTTGATTTTGATGATTTGCTGTTAAAGACAGTTCAGCTTTTCCAGACACAGGCGGATGTTCTGAATAATTATCAGGAGCGGTTCCGTTATATTATGGTGGATGAATATCAGGATACGAACACCGTACAGTTTGAGCTGGTAAGGCTTCTGGCGTCAAAATATCGGAATTTGTGCGTTGTGGGCGACGACGATCAGTCAATCTATAAATTCCGGGGGGCCAATATCAAAAATATTTTAAATTTTGAGCAGTTTTTTGAGGATGCGGCGGTGATAAAGCTGGAGCAGAATTACCGCTCTACCGGGAACATTTTAAATGCGGCGAATGCGGTTATTAAAAATAACCGGGGAAGAAAGGAAAAAGCGCTCTGGACAGATAAGGGGGATGGAAACCGGCTTCATTTCCATCAGTTTGACACGGCATATGACGAGGCGGAATATATTGTGGGAGATATAAGGGAGCGTGTAAATAACGGGGATTTTACATATCATGATAACGCAATCCTTTATCGTACGAACGCGCAGTCCCGTATATTCGAGGAAAAATTTGTAACGTCCAATATTCCATATAAAATTGTAGGCGGAATTAACTTTTATGCAAGACGTGAGATAAAGGATTTATTGTCCTATTTGAAAACGGTCGATAACGGCAGGGATGATTTGGCCGTACGGAGAATTGTCAATGTGCCGAAAAGAGGAATCGGCCTTACAAGCATCAACCGGGTACAGGAATATGCCGCAGAGCATGAAATCGGCTTTTACGAGGCGCTTAAGTCGGCGGATTATATCCCCGGTATCGGAAGAGGCAAGGCAAAGCTTGAGTCTTTCGCGGCTCTGATTGAGCATTTTAAGTCGGATGCAAAGGATATGGGCATTCATGAGCTGATGCAGGAAATCATAGATGAAACAGGATATATTGAGAGATTAGACGCAGAAGATGTCGAGGAAGCAAAGGCGCGTATTGAGAATATTGATGAGCTTATGAGTAAAATCACGGCTTATGAGGAAGCCTGTGATGAGCAGGATGTACCGGCGACCCTGAGCGGATTCTTAGAAGAAGTAGCCCTTGTCGCAGATATAGATGGTCTGGATGAGAGTAATGATTATGTGGTTCTGATGACGCTTCACTGCGCGAAGGGTCTGGAATTTCCCCATGTATATCTGGCGGGTATGGAGGACGGAATATTTCCGGGCTATATGACCATTGTCTCGGATGATCCGGAGGAAATAGAGGAGGAGCGGAGGCTCTGCTATGTGGGAATAACAAGAGCAGAAGAAGAGCTTACATTGACCTGTGCAAGAAGACGTATGGTGCGCGGAGAAACACAATATAACAAAATGTCGCGTTTCCTGAAGGAGATTCCGACAGAGCTTTTATCGACAGAAAATGTATTCAAAAAAGAGGAGGAACCGGTAAAGGTAACCGCGTATCAGCAGGCGAGACAGGCGTTCCGGGCAAAGGCATTCGCACCGACAAAGCCGGTGCAGCAGTTTGGAAGCCTGGAAGGGAGGAAGCTTGATTACGGGGAAGGCGATAGGGTAAGGCATGTAAAATTCGGCGAGGGAACGGTTGTGTCTATTATATCGGGCGGCCGGGATTATGAGGTTACGGTAAACTTTGACAGCGCGGGGACAAAAAAGATGTTCGCGGCATTTGCAAAATTGCAAAAGCTGTAGGGCGCATGAGACAGTTTACACCGCGCCATTCGCAAAACGCGGGGACTGTAGGATAAAATTTGAGTAATTTGGAATAAATAAGTAGTAATCTTGATTCGATAATGGTATAATGGGCATATAGCAAAGGGCATACTGATTGGGAGAAATACCTTTTTCGGCAGCCGAAGCATGTGCAGAAGTAAAAAAAGAAAGGAGCGGGAGCATGAGTAGAGTAGAAGAGCTTATCGCAGCGACAAAATTAAATGAATTAGTAAATAAAAAGGAAGAAGATAAGCAATGTAAAACGGTTCTCTGGGTACTAGCCATTGTAGGTGCAGTAGCGGCAGTAGCAGCAATTGCTTATGCAGTATATTGTTTCTTTACACCGGATTATCTGGAAGATTTTGAAGAGGACTTTGAGGATGACTTTGATGACGATTTCTTTAATGAGGAAGATCAGGTATAGAGAAAAAGTATGAAAGCGAAAAAAGAAAAGCAGGCGGAAAGCCTGCTTTTCTCTTGCAGGGAGAGAAAGCAATATGAAAAAGGGTCAAATATATGAAGGAAGAATAGAGACAGTAGAATTCCCGAATAAAGGGAAAATATTTCTGCAGGAGGAAGAGCGGACCGTCATTGTGAAAAACGGTGTTCCGGGACAAACGGTACGTTTTTCCGTAAATAAACTGAAAAACGGGAAAGCAGAAGGACGGATTCTTGAGGTGCTGGAACCCTCTCCTCTTGAGATAGAGCCGACCTGCCCGCATTTCGGACAATGCGGGGGCTGTACTTACCAGAATCTTCCCTATGGAGAGCAGCTTCGCCTGAAAGAATCTCAGATTAAGGTTATGTTGGATAAGGCGGTAGACGGAGACTACAGCTGGGAGGGGATAAAGCCCAGTCCTGTAAGCTTCGGTTACCGCAATAAAATGGAGTTTTCCTTTGGAGACGAGTATAAGGGCGGCCCGCTGGCTCTCGGCATGCATAAGCGCGGAAGCTTTCATGATATTGTAAATGTGGCGGATTGCCAGATTGTAGATGAGGATTATCGAAAGATATTGGCCTGTACGCTGGAGTGTGCGAAAGAAACAGGCCTTGCTTATTATCACAGAAAGAGGCATACGGGGTATTACAGGCACCTGCTTGTAAGAAAAGCAGCGAGAACGAAAGAAATATTGATTGACCTTGTGACGACAGGCGGGGAGACGACGGATTTAAAGATTTGGGCCGAAAGGCTCCTTTCCCTGTCCCTGGACGGGGAAATTACAGGCATTCTTCATACGAAAAACGACAGTGTGGCAGACATTGTAAAGGATGAGGGAACGGCTCTTTTATTCGGTCAGGATTATTTCTATGAGGAGCTTTTAGGACTTCGCTTTAAAATTACGCCGTTTTCGTTTTTCCAGACCAACTCATTGGGAGCGGAGGTATTATATCAGCTTGCAAGAGAATATGTGGGAGATATGAAAGAAAAGGTGGTTTTTGATTTATACAGCGGAACGGGGACCATTGCTCAGATGCTTGCACCGGTGGCAAAGAAGGTTGTGGGCGTGGAAATTGTGGAGGAGGCAGTGAAAGCCGCAAGAGAGAATGCAAGGCTGAATGGACTTTCGAACTGCAGCTTCTGGGCGGGAGATGTGCTGAAAGTGATTGATGAGCTGGGCGAAATCCCGGATATTATCGTACTTGATCCGCCGAGAGACGGGGTGAACCCGAAGGCGCTGGAGAAGATAATTAATTTCGGAGTGGAACGGATGGTGTACATTGCCTGCAAGCCGACGAGTTTGGTGAGAGATTTGGAGATGCTGCAGGGAAGAGGATATCGGGTAGAACGAGCTGGGGGAGTGGATATGTTTCCGGGGACTTATCATGTGGAGACTATTGTGTTGATACAAAAGAAAAACTCGTAGAAGTCCTTTATTTTAGGCACTTTGCGAAGCATTTCATGTTCACTTCGGAGGGTGAAAAAATCCGAAATAAGCACCTCAAAAACTACTTTGATGTTTCGGTGGTGGTTGATATCGGGTGTGGGAACACAAACGGAAAATAAAGGGTTTGGGCAATCAACGTGTCTATGTAGTGTCCACCTTGCCCATAAAAAGTGGGCAACAGGCTCTTAGAAATTGAACGAGATAGGCGTATCATTAGAGATAGTGGTACGCTTATTTTTTCGCCCATTTGCATCTTTGATTATCCTTTTTTCCGTCTATATAATGAAAGAAAAAAGGACGGTGGCATTTATGAGAGAAAAGAAAAGTCATTTATATGTGGATAGTGGGGAACGGAGCATTTTATTACATAGCCTTGTGGAACTGAAAAATCAGCTCATTCAGCAGGGCAGATATACAGATTGTGTTGATGAACTTATTATTAAGGTTATCCATGCACCTATAAAAAAATTAAGAGTATCAAGAGCTATTGTGCCGTGTGCCTTGAGGGGGCAATTATCGTGCTTGCCTGCATCATCTTTTCGGTATTTGCGGCTTCCCCGCCCGTTGTCAATCCCGATGCGGCTGCGGTCACAATGGTATGGGGCTATATCGGGGAACTGGTATTTAATATGCTCGTCCTTGTCGGTGCGGTCAAGATGGCAGACCGTGTTGTGCGTGAGATGATGGGCTTGTAAGGGAGGGAACGTATGCAACGTGTTTATATCTTTAAGGACGGGGTACAGCAGGCAAGCACAGCCACAAGGGAAAGTGCGGTTGACCTTATCCGCCAGTACCAGAAACTGGAAACACACCCGATGCTTCGGGCGGAGTTCAGCATCATTGTGGGCGAGGAAGAATTTATCCCCTACCCGTCACGGGAGAAGCCGCCCAAGAGAAAATCTGGAATGGAGCGATAGGAGGTGCAGCTTTGTACGATTTTGAAACGGAATACCGCAGGATATTTGAAACGCCGCTTGAGGAAATCAAAGAGGATATATTCTTTCGGGCGGATAATTTTGAAAATGAAGCGTGGTACGAGGATTTGCAGATGTATCTGGCAATCGGCGTCTGCAAGCCAGACAGGGGCAGCGTGCCAGATTTGCAGAAAGCCTTGAAAATCTTAGGCTGTCCGACCCGCACAAGGGAAATCGACGGGGATTTGTTTTTAGTCCCACAGAGGGAAAGGCAGAAGCAGACCCCGCCCCGCCAGAAACAGGAAATGGAACGATAGGAGGTGTTTATGATTGGAAGTAAAGATAAATAAGGAAATCCGCAATTACACGGAGAGTATGTTTTTCGGGCTGTCGATGCGGCAGTTCCTTTTTTCTGTCCTTGCCTGCGGCGTGGCGGTGGGCTTGTTTTTCCTGCTCCGTGGGAAGTTCGGGACGGAAACCGTGAGCTGGATGTGTGTTCTGGGGGCTTCGCCCTTTGCGGTGATGGGGTTTATAAGGTACAACGGCATGACCGCAGAGCAGTTTGTGTGGGCATGGATAAAATCGGAGTTTCTGATGCCAAAGAGGGTGCTGTTTCTCCCAGACAATCTCTACTATGAAGCATTAAAAGCAACGATTGAAGCCCATGAAAAAGGAACGCCCGCCGTGCAGAAATCCCGTAAGAAGAAAAAACGCAGGGCGAAAAGACGTAAAGAAGCAGGGAAACGGAGAAAGCAGGCTGTATACGCCAGAAAGAAGAATGAAAAAGTAAAAAAGCGTAAGGAGGCAGACTATGATTAAGACGCTCAGGAATCTGTTCAAGCAGGATAAGGAGAAATTTACCGTGCCGAAGTCGGTGCAGGCGGTCATCCCGTTAAAGACCATGTGGGAGGACGGCATTTTCCTCGTGGGCAGGAACAAATATGCAAAGACATTCAAGTTTGAGGATATTAACTATGCCGTGGCGAGCCGTGAGGACAAGGAAGCGATGTTCCTCGAATACTCGGAGCTTTTAAATGCCCTTGACAGTGGGGCGACCACGAAAATCACCATCAACAACCGCAGGCTCAACAAGGTGGATTTTGAGCAGACCATCCTTATCCCGATGGCGTCAAAGGACGGAAAAGCCGCCGATGACGGCTTAGATAAATACCGTAAAGAGTATAACAAGATGCTTCTGGATAAGGCGACAGGGGCGAACTCCATCGTGCAGGACAAATATGTGACAATCTCCGTCTGCAAGAAGAACATCGAGGAAGCGAGGAATTATTTTGCCCGTGTGGGTGCTGACCTTATCGGGCATTTCAACCGTTTAGGTTCAAAGTGTACGGAACTGGATGCGAATGATAAGCTGCGTATCTTCCATGATTTTTACCGCACAGGCGAGGAAACGGCGTTTTCCTTTGATATGGCACAGACCATGCGGAAAGGTCACGATTTCAAGGATTATATCTGCCCCGACTCCTTTGAGTTTGAGAAAGACTATTTCCGCATCGGCAACCGCTACGGGCGTGTGATTTTCCTGCGTGAGTATGCGGCATATATCAAGGACAGCATGGTGGCGGAGCTTTGCGAATTAAACCGTAACATGATGCTCTCCGTCGATGTCGTCCCTGTCCCTACGGATGAAGCCGTGAGGGAGGTGGAAAACCGTCTGCTTGGGGTAGAAACGAACATCACGAACTGGCAGAGGAAGCAGAACCAGAACAATAACTTTTCCGCTGTTATCCCTTATGACTTGGAGCAGCAGCGAAAAGAGAGCAAGGAGTTCCTCGATGATTTGACGACCCGTGACCAGAGGATGATGTTTGCGGTGCTTACGATGGTGCATGTACTGTCCTCGGTTTGAATGCACAGTATTATGGGGCGGCGGAGAGTGCATTGGCAGTTGCTACAATTTTAGGGAGTGTTGCGGCAGGACTTCTTACAGGAAAATTGAAAATACATAGGTTATCTATCCTGCTTGCTTCTATGGGTGTTTTTATTATTCCTGTCGGGATTGCTTTTCTTTGCCCAGTCAATCCCATTATAAAATATGCTGTTACCATTGTATCGCTTTGCGGTATGCAGATTGCAATCAGTATTTTTTCGATTTTTGCGGTTTCCCTTATACAGCAAAGAACGCCGAATCATTTAATCGGGAAAGTAATGGCTTATACATCTACAATTACATTGTGTGTTCAGCCCATAGGACAAATGGTGTACGGTTTTCTATTTGACAGTTTTAGCAATGCGATTTATTTATGTTTTATTCCAACTGGCGTAATTGTATGTGCTGTCGGACTGTCTGCAATGGGCTTTTTTAAGAATATGGAAAAGGAACAACAGGAGGTATCCGTATGAAGCAGGAAAAATGGTTATTATGTCCCATATGCGGAAACAAGACGAGATTAAAATTACGTGAAGATACGATACTTGAAAATTTCCCTTTATATTGTCCGAAGTGCAGGCAGGAAACTCTTATAAATGTCCAACAAATGAATATGTCCGTTATCAAAGAGCCAGACGCAAAGACGCAGAGCCTATGAACTTGTGAAGTATTCTCACATTTCATAGGCTCTGTTTTTTAATAAAGACAAAAGAATTACCAGAGGGTTTATTCCTCTGGCTCTTTTGCTTTACTTATGCCTTTTGTAATTCTTTTAATGATAGTTAGTTCCGTATCCTCGAAAGTGTTAGGGAGTAGTACATCCGCTTGCCGACGTAAGGTTGTTTTTTATTTTTATCAAAATTAAGTATTGACCTATTAGGTAAAAAGATATACAATGATATTGACCTATTAGGTAAACACTTTCGATATAAAAGGAGAAGAATGGTGGCTAAATTATTGAATTTAGAATCTGGGCGGAGAGATGCTGTCCTAAACGCAGCATTAAAAGAATTTGTATTACAAGGATATGACAATGCTTCAACAAATGTAATAGCAAAAGAGGCAGGGATTTCAAAAGCTCTTATGTTTCACTATGTAAGCAACAAGCAAGAATTATTTTTGGTCGTTTATGATTATTTTTCTGACCTTATGAAAAGAGAATATTTCGATTTAATGAATTATGATGAAAAAGACATTTTTGATAAACTGCGTCAATCCTATTTTTTGCAGATTAAACTATCTGAAAAATATCCTTTTATTTTTGATTTTAATAAATTGACACGGGCAACTAATTCCAATGAAGTAAATAAAGAACTTGAAAACAGAATGCGTGAACAGCATTTAAGCTGCTATCCAAAACTTTTTGACGGAATAGATGAAACGAAGTTTAGAAAAGGGTTGAACATTGAAAAGTGCAAGCAGTTTATATTTTGGTCTAATATCGGGTTTACGAATCAAATACTTGATAAAATAAGAAATAGTGAAAATTCTTATATGGATTGTGATTCTATCATGTCAGAACTGGATGAGTATTTTGAAGAACTTAGAAAAATTTTCTATGCTTAAAAATATAAAGAAAAATTGGAAAACAGGTAATCAACATTGGCGAAAACGTATCTGTATGGCATTAGGATTTATCTTTGTGACAATAGCAGTTTTTGTCCAATGGAATGAAAGGAATGGGAATATGACGGAAATAAGTACCCCTATCATTGTTGGGTTTCCTTTAAAGGGCGAATGGCTCTCACCAAATACCCCAGGAACAAAAATTCCTAGCCACGGGACAGACCAGTTAGGGACAACATATGCCTACGACTTTATACAAGTGGACTGGAGCAGAGCAGGGCATCCTGCTTATCATGTGAGTTTTCTGCAATATCTTCTTTTTGGTGTTTCCTTAAATGAATATTATGGTTATGGACAAGAAGTATTTGCTCCCTGCGACGGTATAGTTGTTCAAGCAGAGGACGGATATAAAGAAAACATACGGACAAATTTATTTTCGGACTTGTCTAATGCTTATAAAAATGCTCATTACTTTCATCCAACAACAGATGATATACAATCAGTTGCGGGGAATTACATTATTATAGAATATGATACAAATGTGTATGCTGCTTTATGCCATCTTCAAACAGGGTCAATCCAAGTTAAGGCAGGTCAAGAGGTAAAAAAAGGAGATTTTATTGGTAGAGTAGGTCATTCTGGCAATTCTTTTTTTCCACATTTGCATTTTCAACTTATGGATAGTTGTGACATAGCTACCGCAAATGGCTTACCTTGTGCTTTTGAGGAATATGAGATATTTCAAAATGGAGAATGGAAAACAGTAACTAATGAAATCCCTACTAACAAGGATAGGATAAGATTTCGAACATCAAATTCAGAAACGGAATGAGGTTGTGTAATGATAAATACTGAATGGATACGATGCCCTGTTCGTGGCAGTAAAACTCGTGATAAAATTAGGAAAGATACCGTTTTAATGAACTATCCTCTTTACTGTCCAAAGTGCAAGCAGGAAACATTGATTGAAGTAAGTAATTTGAAAATGACTGTTATCAAAGAGCCAGACGCAAAGACGCAGAGCCGATGAACTTGTGAGATACATCACAGATCATCGGCTCTGCTTTTAGAAAGAATAAATATTTAGTTGTTGGTATTTGTGCTTATTGTAGCAGTTTGTTTCTGCATTTCATTTAATTTTTTGTGAAGCGGCAGTGCCATAAATACCGTTATGATTGCAGAAAGCACATCGGCAATCGGTTGGGCATATAGGATACCGTTAAGCCCCCAGAGCATAGGCAGAAGCAGGATAACAGGGATGAAACAAATTCCTTGCCTGCAAGCTCCGAGGATAAATCCCTCTCTGCCTTTTCCTAAAGCGAGGAACAGGGAGGAATATACGGTATAAAACCCAAAGAGCATAATCGAAATACCGTTTGCCCTCAAAGATGCCGCTCCAATGCGAATCATCTCGGTATCGCCTTTTGTAAACCTTGAAACGATAGCTGCGGGGAATAAAGCCAGTACCAATCCGAAAATAACACAGAAAACCGTAGACCAAAGGATAGAAGTCTTGATTGCTTCACGCAGGCGGTCAAACTTCTTTGCTCCATAGCTGTATCCCGCAATGGGCTGAAAGCCTTTGATGAACCCGAATACGGACAAGCTGCCCATTGAAATAAGGCGGGTGACAACGCCCATGCCTGCAATGGCAGAGTCCCCGTAATCGCCAGCGGCATTGTTGATTAAGGAAATGGACACACTCGTTAAAATCTGGAATACCAATGTCGGGATGCCGATTTTGAAAATCTCAGACATGGTTTC
Source organism: uncultured Lachnospiraceae bacterium (assembly GCA_946552115.1). Taxonomy (GTDB): domain Bacteria; phylum Bacillota; class Clostridia; order Lachnospirales; family Lachnospiraceae; genus CAPEBR01. Next base: position 2,018 of record CAMNRH010000013.1, on the reverse strand, counting down.
TTTTGTATATGTGCAGTCCTTAACCCGAAAATGGAATACGCTTTTTTTCCGAAAAATATAGGTCAGATATACGCAGGTTGAAACGACTTGTGAGATTGCGGTCGCTATCGCCGCTCCCGCCACGCCTAAATCAAACACATAGATAAACAGCGGGTCTAAGGCGATATTGAGTACCGCACCCGTCAGCAAGGCACACATGGTTGTTTTAGCAGCTCCCTCGCTAGTCACAATGTTATTCATCGTGACATTGAATACATTGAAGATGCAGGAAACAATGTAAATGCCTGCGTATGTGGCGGCAAAGGGGAGGATGCTGTCGGTTGCCCCCAAGAGCTTCAGTATGGGATGCAGGAACACCATAGAAATAATAATGATGACCGCCCCAACGGATACGCTGCTGTATAAAGCGGTACTTGCCACTTTATCCGCATTTTCCGTATCCCCACGACCTAACAATCGGGAAATGTAAGAAGCCGCACCGTTGCCGAACAGCAGACCAAGACCGACAACGACCTGTCCGAGCGGATAGACCACGGAGATTGCCCCCATCTGGCTCTCCCCTAACCCGCCGACAAAATAAGCGTCAACAAGGTTGTAGAAAGCATTTACCAACATGCCAATCATTGTTGGGATGCCCATTGCTAAAAGTGCTTTTGGTATGGATGTGCTGCCGAGCAGCTCCATCTTTTTGCTTTGACTGTTCATTTTAAACTCCTTTCTCTTGACAAATAGTATTATTTATACTACTATAAAATATAGTAATTGTGTTGCAGGAATTATAATACTATAATTTATAGTAGTTGTCAATAGAAAAAGGAGGGACTTTGAATGGCGACCATTGACTTAATTGTATTGGGAATGTTGAAACGGGAATCCTTGAGTGCATACGATATTCAGAAACTGGTGGAATACCGCAACATTTCAAAATGGGTAAAAATCAGCACACCATCCATCTATAAAAAGGTTATCCAGTTGGAAGAAAAGGGGCTTATCACAAGCCGCACGGAGAAAGAGGGAAAAATGCCCGAAAAGGCGGTATATTCCTTGACGGATGCAGGAAATGAGGAATTTGAGAAGCTGATGCTTGAAATATCCTGCAAGCCGATTAACATATTCTTGGATTTTAATGCGGTTATCGTTAATTTAGAAAGCATGGAAAAGGAACAACAGAGGGAATGTCTGGATAACATTGAGAGCAATATCAATGTGCTAAAATCCTATCTTGAGGAAAACATAGATTTAAAAAAGAATGCCCCCGATATTCCTGCCACGGGTATGGCGGTTTTACATCAACAGTTTTTGTTGGTGCAGGCAATTGAAGAATGGATTGAAACACTAAAAAAGGAATTGGGATAATTTGATATGGATAAGACAGAATGGATATTATGCCCTCTCTGCGGAAGTAAAACTCGTAATAAGGTTAGGGAGGATACTGTTCTGATAAATTATCCTCTCTACTGTCCGAAATGCAGACAGGAAACATTGATTGAAGTAAAAAATTTACAAATAACAGTCATCAAAGAGCCAGACACTTTAGATGCAGAGCCGATGAACGTGTGAGAAATCACAGTTTGTGTTTTATCTGAAATACGAAGCCCCGCCAGAGGAACAGAATTTCCCGATGGTGATGGAGCTTTTAAGGGCAGGCGAGGTAAGGGAGGATGACGACAGCTATGTAAGCCCGCTTGACGAGCTGTTTGACCGTCTGGAGATGGTGAACCCAGAGCATATCGCTTTGAAATATTACCGTGATTACCACAGCGGAAGTGCCAAGACACTAAAGAGCATCCAGATAACCCTTGCCGCACGGCTTGAGAAGTTCAATCTGGAAAGCGGCGGCAATCAAGCCATCGTAGAGGTGGCTCTGACACAGCTCGGCAATGAGGGCGGACAACCCTATTGGAGCTGGTACGGCTTTGGCGGGCGTGTGGAATGGTGCGCCTGCTTCGCATCGTGGTGTGCCTGTTTATGATACACTAAAATTACCGAAAAAAAGCGTCAGAATTCCCTGAAATGAG
>CAMNRH010000012.1 GCA_946552115.1 uncultured Lachnospiraceae bacterium | reverse complement strand
ATCACATATCTTACATTGGTTTTTATAGTTTCCACAAACTTTGAAACGGTCTCATGACAAAGCCTTTTGATAGGCGATTCTGGGCGTACCATCTTCGACATGAATGATGCCGCATCTTGTGTATCCGTTTTTTTGAAGTAAATGCTGCATGATGGTATTATCGGCATGTGTGTCTATGCGGATATTGCCGATTTTATTTTCGCAAAATTTCAAACATTCTTTTAAAATGCCTTTTACAGAGCCGTCCCCGGCGACTCTGTGAATGGTTCCGTAAGGCTTATCATTCAGCCATTTCCCTTCAATTATCTGGTAGGTGGGCTCGTCGCCGATTATAAGTGCGAAAACTCCGCAGATTTTTCCGGATACTTCAATGACATAGCCGTTTTCATTTTCAATATCCCGGGCGATGGTTTCCGGAGTGGGTCTGTTATCGCCCCACTGCTTCGGATTTCCGTTTTTTTTCATTTTCTCCCTCGCGCAGGCGTAGATACGGAGAATATTTTCGAAGTCCGGGGCTGTTGATTTTCTGATGTTCATATTATTTGTCCCTTTCGTGTATGATTAGCAGCGCCTGATTAAGAGCTCTGTCTACATGATATCCGTTTTTAAACAAGCTTTAATTTTGCGGTAAATTCAATGGAACATTCGTCTTTACATTGTGCATAGACGCTTCCCTTATGTCCTTCGGCAATGCTGCGCGCAATCGAAAGGCCGATGCCAAATCCGTCGTTTTTTGCTCTTGCTTCGTCAGAGCGGTAAAATCGGTTAAATAGCTTGTTAAGCTCAGCGGTATCGACAGCCTTACAGTTGTTTACGGTACGGAGAGCAATATATTTTCTCTCTTTTTCCAGTGCAAAAAATATAGGGGTGTCCGAAACGGCATATTTCACTGCATTGTCCAACAAAATAGAAGCGAGCTGACGGACTGCATATTCGTCTCCGTAATAATGAAGCTCAGGCGTAATAGAAAGTTTCAGTTCATGTCCATGGGACGACGCAAATTCCTGAAAGGATTCTGCGGTTTCCCGAATCGAATCGCTGATATTGAAATTATGAAAACGGAGAGGAGATTCTTCTTCGTCCATTCGCGACAGTGTGACTAAAGAATTGACTAAATCCTTTAATTTTTCTGTCTGCAGTCTTGCCTTGTCAATCCACTTCTGCCGGCCTATCTCCATTTCCAAAACCTTAAGGCTTGTATTGATAACGGTAATAGGTGTTTTTAGTTCATGGCTGGCATCTGTTATAAATTGTTTTTGAAGCTGTGTACTTTTTACAGCCGGGTCAATTGCCCGGCGGGAAAACAGTACGACAATGATATAGACGAGAAAAATACATATTGCCGTGGCAACAAGAGACAGCAGTGCAATCATAGTTACGGACTGCATTTCCCGGTGGCTGTCAAGAAAAATTGCCATCCATCTGTTTTCTCCATTATATGATACATAATATTTATACCCGGATGTATATCCGAAGCCTTTTCCGTGTCGCACTGCAATTTTCAGATATTTGTCCGTATCATCAGAGGTGATAGCGGCAATATTATCAAGATCCGCCTGCCATAATTCATTCTGCCCGGAATAACGGAGTACAAAATATCTGGTTGAGTACGGTGTTTCAGGAGAAAAAGGCCCGTTTGCCGTTTCTTCCGGCTTGCCGTAACGGGGCAGGGGCGGAATGGTTCCTTCATTTTCATGAATCATTTTCAGCATTTGGGTAAGAGACGCATCTACAGAAATAAAATTCGCAATATTAACAATCAGGCTGAGCAGAATTAATACCAGAGCCGCGGCGAAGACGGTTATGCGGATGAATTTTTTTCGAAGCCTGCGAATCATTCCTTTACCTCCAGAAGATATCCAAGTCCGCGGTTTGCCCGGATTGATACGCGGGAATCAATGGATTTTAATTTTTTGCGGAGATTGGAGATGTGCACCCAGACGACGTTAATTTCAGCATCGCTGTCAAAGCCCCAAATCCGCTCCATAATTCGGTCGGCGGAAAAAACAATTTTCGGAGAGCGCATAAAAAGTTCCATAACCTGAAATTCACGTCCGCTGAGGTGAAGCGATTTTTTGCCGCATTCAATCACGCCGGTACCGGAATTCAGGCTGATATCTCCAAAGGTAAGAACCAGGGGCCTGTATTCCTCACTCCGGCGCAGCATGGCACGGACGCGGCAGAGCAGTTCGTCAGGCTCAAAGGGTTTTGGAAGATAATCGTCCGCTCCGGCGTCAAATCCGGCAATACGGTCGTCCTTCTGAGCCTTAGCGGTAAGCATCATAATTGGTGTTTTTATGTTATTTTCCCGAAGCTTCTGTAAAATGGCAATTCCATTCATTCCCGGGAGCATGACATCTAAAATGATAGCGTCATATTCTCCTGAAGACGCATATTCATAGGCTGTAAGACCATTGTTTACAGCATCTGCACAAAAATTATTTTTTTCAAAAAACGCGGTCAGGACTTCCGCTAAATCCAGCTCGTCCTCTGCAATCAATAAGCGCATATTTATCACCTGTTATTAGTATATTTGAAATATGAAAGGAAAGCAATAATTTATAAAAGGAAAGCTGAAATAACCGTTTGGGGACAGGGACAAATCAATCCGGGACGGGGGAAAATTAATTTTCCCCCGTCCCCAACTCGGTAATCGTATACCCGTTATCATTTATTGTTCCTTTATTGACAAGGCGTGTAACCGTACAATCTCCGGTTAAATTCCATGTACAGCCCTCCTCTATCTCAATCACGGCCAAATCAGATTCCACTGTTCCTCCAGCCGTATTGTCGACGATATTTACCGTGCCCGTAAATTCACTTTTATTTTTTAATATCATATTTAATGTTGAAATTGTATCAACAACAATATTTCCTGAAAAGCTTTGCGCGTCAGCAGTAAATTCTACCTGTGCGCCGTTCTTTCCCGCCGTCCCCCAGCCGCGCAAGGACGAGTTTCCGCAAATATTCATAAAATATGCGCTGTCGTCCTGATTCTTGATAGAAACTCCTGACAATGTCAGGATGGAATGTGTATTGGTTACATAAAACATATCTCCGTTTTGGGAAGTCAGCGTGCCCCCTGTCATAGAAAATGTAGACGTCCCTACATCAGCGTCGCCGGACATGGACTGATAAATCATGACATTATGAACGTTTTCGTCTGAGCTGGCTCCCTTTGTATCACTCATATTACCTGTGACATCGCAGTTTTCCAATATTATCGCATTCTTTCCTTCTATTACGAGCGCTTCTGAATTTTTTGCCGTAAGAGACGCATTTTTTACGGTAATGTCAGCCGTCGAATACACGGCCGGAGAGTTATAACCATTACTCGTATAAGAGCCTGCATTTACACTGACCGTGCCTCCGCCTCTGTCAGAGCGAATCGCCGCCGAGGAATTACCGGAGGTATCTATCGTTAATCTCTCCGCATTCGTAACACCTCCTCCGGTCGTTTGTATACCGCCGGAATTATCGGCGGAAGTTGTAATTGTAGTATCTGAAACATTAACCGTCGTACCGTTTCCATAGCTGAAGATTCCGTTTCCATTCTGAGCCGCCGAAGTAATTTCCGCATTTTTAATCGTCACATCTGCTCCATTTGTCGCTAAAACAGCCGCATTCACACCATAGAAGTCCCCATTTTCCGTATTAGATGTTGCCCCGGCACTTTTATCAGCTTTTATCTTATCAAGGCTCACCTCTGCCCCGTCAATCCGAAGCGCGTTTTCATCATCGCCTTCGGAGACGTACACAACACCTGTATAATCTCCGTCCTCATCAATGGTATTGGCGCTGCCGCCCTGAACAACCCCGTTAGTTCTGTCAGGATCATTTTCCGTCATGCATCCAGTAATAATTTCAACACTCACGGCCTCATTTTTATTATTAAATGTAATTTTGAGAATATCGTTTACGGCAATCTCTTCTGCCGCCGCCTCTTTAGATACCTTTTTAACAGACGCCCCTGCAATATCAACAATCGCTTCCTCACCACTTTCCGTAAACGTTATTCCCCGGCCTCCCTGCATATCCGGCGGAGCCTGCATATCCTCTCCGGCTTCCCCTCCCGCCGTTTCTCCGCCCGGCTTCTCCGGCGGGGCCTGCCCATCCTCCTCTGTTCTTTCCATTTCCTTTAATTCACCCAGCTGCAGTGTAACTGTCGTACCTGTAACCTCGCTCACCTTTCCTGTTACCATCTTTCCGGCATCATCTGTTGTCGCTTCCGTTTTACAACCAGCCAAAGATAAAATTAAAAATGCCGTACATATGCTGCATATAATTCTCTTCATGTAAACAAGCTCCTTTCTTTTTCAGAAATCATAGCATCTCAAGCTAAAGCCTGCTTAAAGGTTTAACATAAAAACTTAAATAAAAGCCTCATCGGCAAATCGCAAAAGCCTTCGGACTTGATGCCGGGCAGCTTTTGCGTTATAATATTATGATGGTAAGGTAGAGTATAAAACAAAAGAAAAGGGGATATTATGGCTGATTTTTTATACATAATTGTTAAAATGATTGCAGTGGTCCATGATATGATCATGACATGGAACGATAGCTTTGAGACAGTTTTTTCGGATAAGGAACTGCATTTTCTTGTCATCGGAGTTCTGGGAATGGGAATGCTCTTTATCATTTATCCGCTGTTTAAGCTGTTAAGCGAGAACCATGTGCTGGTAATTGCGTGGATATATGTGTTTACGGTAATCATCGTGATCGTATTTGCGATTGAGATCGGTCAGGGAATTACCGGGACCGGGACGATGGATTTTGATGATATCGTCGCGGGTGTCGCGGGCTTTATGGCGATGTTCATTGCGTTTGTGGTTGTTCGTGCAGCTGCTCTTTGGATATTCCGGCTGATTCAATCTCTGTTCGGCGGCAGAAGCAGAAAAGATGATTATGACGATTATTAAAAATATTAGGACAGTAGGTGAAAGTTTATGAAAAGGAAAGTATTATTTCTCCTTTCCCTGCTTTTGCTGGGAATGGTAATGGGAGGCTGCGGCAAAGAAAAAGAGGAAGCCAGAAAGGTAAAAGAGAAGGCGGAAGAGCAAAAGGAGGAGCTCTCTGAGAGCGGTTTGGAAAATTATTTTTTGGATTCCTATGAACCGTCGGAATTTAAACAGGCGGATGTTGACAGTGATACGGTTCAGTGGATTTGCTCTGCGTATGCGATTTATACGCATTATAATAAGAAAGATTTGGGATGCGTAGGCGGCACGTCCGATGACAACAGTGAAATTTACCAGAGGGCTATCCGGATTGCCCTGGCGAACGGATGGAGGATTTCGGACAGGGACAGTGCTATCCGGCAGCTTAACAGTTTGCTGGAAAAAGGGCATAGGGAAACCTACCGGAAATTTATCAGTGAGATGAAAAAGCATAATCTTTTGTCTCTTAGCGAAGAGGAGCTTCTTAGCCGGGTGGAGCGGGAGAACGGGGATGCAGGTGAATTTCAGGCGGCATACCGGGCTTACCAGGCGATGGGGGAACAGGCGCTGGATGCATGGGACTATTCCCGGGCATTACAGGTTTTGGGCGATTGTTATCAGGCGGAATATATCAGCCTTGAGGAATGCCTGGACGTGTCTCTGGCGGTGGCAAAAAAACTTCAGGAGGAGTTTGGAAGCTGGGATGAGCTGTGTCGGAGCTATTTGTACGGCTATCATTTCTGGAAAAAGGATGATATGAATTATGAATCCTCGGATACGAGAGCGCGGTGGGAGGTATATGAGGAATTAAAAGAGATGAAGCAGGGACCGTTTTCCGTGCCCTATGATACGGAGCTTAAGGAAAGCTGGAAGAACGTAGAGGTGAAAAAGGAGGAGCCGCAGGAGGAGTCGGAGAGCGGGGTGTATCTGTTGTCAGATATAACAGACAGTATTACAGCTGAGGTGAAAGCTTTTGAGGAAGTTACTTCTGATACAGGCACGGATGAGCATATGATTCTTTTTGACTGCTATGATGAAACGGCGGACTCAATGGCTGTATTGGCGTATGATATTTCCCAGATTTCATCGGAAGAGGATATTTTATACAGTATCCGGCTGTCTTTGGCCATGTCTGAACAAAATGGAGCGGAGGATGTTGAGATGGGAGAGATACAGACGCTTAAGACAGGCGGCTGGGAGATTCATTATGTTGTGTCAGTTTATAAAAAGGACGGCCATATGGTCAGGAAATGTAATTCGTGGATTTTGCTGGATGATACCTATATGCTGTCATGCAATATATCGGGGGATGACCGCGGAGGCGATTTCCTTTATCCGGAGATGGAGGAAATGCTGAAAAAGATTTACGGGGGAATAAAAAGGAAAGAATAGGAGGCGGATATTTATGAAAAAGAAAGCCTGGATGTTTCTGCCTGTGCTGGGAGTGGCTGTGCTTCTTCTCGGAGGCTGTAAAAAGGAAGCCCCGGCCGTAGGTATTATGAAAGAGGCTGTAAAGAATACGAATAAGGCGGAATCCTTTTCCGGAAATATGACGATAGATGCAGGAATCGGAGTGAAAGATAGCGGGGTTTCCATCGGGCTGGATTTGAATATGGACATGGATATGGAGGCCGTAAGGGAAACCGGAGCCTGTCATATGAAAGGAACTGTTAAAACGGGCTTTGAGGGTCTGGGGATGGATGTTGAGGTTTATAATGTGCCCGGCGGGGACAGGTCTGAATTTGTTACCTATACAAAGATAGGAGGCTCGTGGGCAAAGACAAAGGATGACGTAAAAGAGGAAAGCCCCGTTGCTGAGTTAATGAATCTGGAAAGCTATATCGAAAACGGAGGAAAGCTTACATTAGAGAAAGAGACCGGTGAGGAAAACGGAAAAGAGGTTTATGTGATTACGACCTCTGTCGGCGGCGGTATTATGAAAGGTGCGGGAGCGATTATGGGAAATATGCTGGGTGATGCCGAAGAGGGATTCGATCTTAAAGACGCGAAGATTAATGTCACCTTTCGGATCTATAAGGACAGCAGGCTTCCGGCGTCGGTATCAATGGCTCTGACCGGAAAAGAGGGCGAAAGTTTTGTAATTCCGTATAAGAGCGGAAATGGGATTGAACTTAAGAATCTTCATTTTCTTTTGAGCTTTAAGGAATTTGACTGCGTGGGTAAGATTGAAGTGCCGCCGGAGGCGTTAGATGCGCAGCCGGATTCCATGGATATTATGGAAAATTTGGAGAAAGATGATGCCTCGGCGGAAGCTGAGGATTTACAGGAGCCGGATCTTCGGAAGGATGAGGACGGAAATTATATATTGACAGACTGGGAAAAGAAAAGAGAGGTTTTGATTCCGGCGCGGGACGGACTGGCGGCGGATCAATATTCCGAGGAGACGCGTCTCAACTTTTATAAAAACGGAGAGAAGCCTTATTCTGTCACGTATACTCTGGAAACGCTGTACGGAGAAGAGGATAAGAAATTTTTTACGGAAACGAAAATAAGCGCTAAGGAAATGTATGAGAAATCAGAAGGGTACAGCGATATCCGGTATCAGGAGGAGCAGAATATCAGGTCGGACGGAAGAGAGATCGGTTATGTAACTCTTTCCTATACATATAATGACACCTTATATGGGAACGAGGTATATGCATGGACGATGATAGACAGCGGACATATGCTTATCTGTGAAATCGGGGAGTATCCGGAATCGAAAGAGGACTATGTAATTGATGAAAGTCTGATAAAGGAGCTTTTTAAGGGAATCAAGTCCTGAACCTGAAGTCTTAATGTTTTGAAAACTTTTGTTGACATTTGTCTTAAGAAGTGGTAAAAATGTACTATATGAATAATGAAGCTTGATAGAGGCGCGGATTTCATCAGTATCCGGAAACGACAGTCGGGGCGGCTGTTTCCGGGGAAAGGGGAAGCCGCCGAAGAGACGTTATCCCCCATATATCGTTTCTGGGACGTATGCAGAATATGCTGCGGACTGTCACAAGAGTGGAGCGCTATCGTAGTGTAATGAATATATTCCATATACTATCGGTTTGATGGATATAAGGATGCGGATTATGCCGTGAGCGCGCTCGGGAAAGCGTTGTTCATGGCATTTTTATATTACTTTATGAAAGCAGGAAAGGATTTGAGATGATGAGAGGAAAGAAAAAAGTATTCTGGGGCGTATTCGCAGCATTATGCATGCTGGCGGTAAGCGCCGTAACCGTATTTGCGGCAGATGATGCCGCAGAGTATGTGCCGGGCATGTATGCTACATTCTGGGCTTTGATTCCCCCGGTTGTTGCCATTGTGCTGGCACTCATTACCAAGGAGGTATATAGCTCTCTGTTTATCGGTATTTTGATTGGAGGTTTATTTTATTCGGGCTTTCAGTTTGAGCGGACCATTACTCATGTATTTCAGGACGGTATTGTAGGGGTGCTGTCGGACAGCTATAATGTGGGTATTCTGGTATTTTTGGTAATTCTCGGAATTATGGTATGTATGATGAATAAAGCCGGCGGATCGGCTGCGTTCGGACGCTGGGCAAGCGAGCATATTAAATCCCGTGCGGGAGCGCAGCTTGCGACAATTGCTCTTGGCGTTTTGATTTTTATTGACGATTATTTTAACTGTTTGACGGTTGGAAGCGTTATGCGTCCAGTGACGGATAAGCAGAATATTTCCCGTGCGAAGCTTTCCTATCTGATTGACGCTACGGCGGCTCCGGTTTGTATTATCGCGCCGATTTCTTCATGGGCGGCGGCAGTTACGGGCTTTGTAAAGGGTGAGGATGGATTTTCCATTTTTATCCGTGCGATTCCATATAACTATTATGCGATTCTTACGATTGTGATGATGATTGCGTGCGTTCTTTTGAAAATTGAGTACGGGTCTATGAAGCTTCATGAGGATAATGCGGTAAAGGGAGATTTGTACACGACGCCGGACAGACCCTATGCGAATGCGGAAGAGGACGTTGTGGAGAGCAAGGGAAGTGTCGTTGACCTTGTATTTCCGATTATTGTGCTGATTATCTGCTGTGTGATCGGAATGATTTATACCGGCGGATTTTTTGGAGGGGCAGGCTTTGTAGAGGCTTTCTCGGGCAGCGACGCATCGGTTGGACTGATGCTGGGCAGCTTTTTCGCATTTATGATAACAATTGTATTTTATGCGGTTAGAAAGGTACTGAAATTCAGTGAATCTATGGAATGTATTCCGGATGGCTTTAAAGCGATGGTTCCGGCGATTTTGATTCTTACGCTGGCATGGACGTTAAAGGCTATGACAGACAGTCTGGGTGCGGCTGAGTTTGTGGCAGGTGCGATGGATTCTGCGGCTAAGGGGTTTGTTGGTTTTCTTCCTGCTATTATTTTTGTTGTCGGCTGTTTCCTTGCATTTGCAACAGGTACCTCATGGGGAACTTTTGGAATTTTGATTCCAATTGTTGTTGCGGTATTCGCAGGAAAAAATGAGAGCATGATGATTATGTCAATCTCCGCATGTATGGCAGGCGCGGTATGCGGAGACCATTGTTCACCGATTTCAGATACGACGATTATGGCGTCCGCGGGGGCGCAGTGTAATCATGTCAATCATGTTACGACACAGCTTCCCTATGCGGTTACGGTGGCGGTGGTATCGTTTGTCACTTACGCGATTGCGGGATTCTTACGAAACCCGGTTTTATGCCTGCTGATAGGAATTGGGCTTATGATAGGTACCTTGGTTTTAATCAAGGTTATTACAAGAGAGATAAAAAAGGCTCTTTAAAGAATAAGAGTATTGCGGCACAGCGTTTTACGGGCGCTGTGCCGTTTTCATAAAAGAATGCGGTCAGGGGTTTATTTTCACAGAACGGACATAATTATCTGGTAAAATAATGCCGTAAGAGATGGAAAATATTTCGCCGGACGAAAGGAAACAATGATATTATGGACAAAATTAAAATATTAGTAGTTGATGATGAAAGCAGGATGCGTAAGCTGGTCAGGGACTTTTTGGAAAGAGAGGGCTTCCGTGTTCTGGAGGCGGGCGACGGCGAGGAGGCGATGGAGCTTTTTTATCAGGATAAGGACATTGCGCTTCTGATTCTGGATGTTATGATGCCGAAGATGGATGGATGGCAGGTGTGCCGTGAAGTGCGCAAAGACTCTAAGGTTCCGATTATTATGCTTACAGCAAGGGGAGAAGAAAGGGACGAGCTGCAGGGTTTTGAGCTTGGGGTGGATGAATATATCTCCAAGCCTTTCAGCCCTAAAATACTGGTTGCGAGGGTAGAAGCTATTTTGCGTCGTACGGGTACCTTTGATGCCGGGGAGGTTGCGGGTGCAGGCGGTATTTCGGTTGATAAGGCAGCTCACCGTGTTCAGATAGACGGGAAAGATATTGAGCTAAGCTACAAGGAGTTCGAGCTTCTTGCCTATTTTATTGAGAATCAGGGCCGCGCTCTTTCACGTGAAAAAATCCTGAACAGCGTCTGGAATTATGATTATTTCGGGGATGCCAGAACGATTGACACACACGTAAAGAAGCTTCGGAGCAAGCTTGGCGATAAGGGGAATTATATTAAGACCATCTGGGGTATGGGCTATAAATTCGAGGTGGAATAATATGCGGTATTCGATTAAACGGCAGATGACGGGAGTATTTATCGGGCTTTTGGTAAGTCTCCTGCTTGTTTTACTGGTAATCAATGTAAAATTTCTGGAGCCGTATTATATCAGTAACAAGGGAACGGCATTTATTCAAATGTATAGGGAACTAAAGACGGCAATCGAAGAAAATACGATTGAGTACGATGAAGTGACGGCGGTTTTGCAGGGACTTGCGGAGAAGAATAATATTTCTTTTCTGATTATTGATGAGGAAAATAATCGTGTTGTGACGAACGTGCATGATATGGATGTACTTAAGAATCAGCTGAAAGGGTATTTGCTGGACCAGACGCAGAAAGAAAGCAAGCTTCTTAAAAGCGCGGATAATTATCAGCTCACCCAGTCGAAAGATATATGGAATAAAACGGAATATATCGAAATGTGGGGGAGATTTGATAACGGGAGTCCGTTTCTTTTAAGAAGCCCGCTGGAGAGTATCCGGGAAAGCGCAGATATTTCCAATCGTTTTCTCATATACATCGGGTGTACGATGATTATAATCTGCATTGCCCTTGTCTGGTATTTTTCAAAGCGTCTGACAGATCCGATTCTGGAGCTGGCAGTTTTATCAGACAGGATGGCGAATCTGGATTTTGAAGCGAAATATACGAGCGGCGGTCAAAATGAGATAGGAGAGCTGGGAGCGAATTTCAACAGGATGTCAGAGCGGCTTGAAATGACAATATCCGAGCTGAAACGCGCCAATAACAGTTTACAGAAAGATATTGAGCAGAAAGAAGAGCTGGAGCAGATGCGCAGTGAGTTTATGGGAAATGTCTCTCATGAACTGAAAACTCCGATTGCGCTGATTCAAGGGTACGCAGAGGGTTTGAAAGAGGGCGTAAATGAGGATTCAGAGAGCCGGGAATTTTATTGTGACGTTATTATGGATGAGGCCGCGAAAATGAATCAGATGGTGAAAAATCTGATGGCGCTCAATCAGCTGGAATTCGGAGACGAGAAAATAGAGTTTGAGAGATTTGATTTGACGGCGGTGATTCGCGGTATTTTACAGAGTATGGAGATACTGGCGCAGCAGAAAGAGGCGAAGATTATTTTCCGGCAGGAGGAGTCGGTTTATGTCTGGGCGGATGAATTTAAGACCGAGCAGGTTGTGCGCAATTATATCAGCAATGCATATAATCATCTGGACGGAGAGCATGTGGTTGAGGTGAAGCTGATTCCCGCAGGCGGAAAGGTAAAAGTATCGGTGTTTAATACGGGCACTCCGATTCCGGAGGAGGCGCTTCCTCATATATGGGATAAATTTTATAAAGTAGATAAGGCGCATACAAGAGAATACGGGGGAAATGGAATCGGTCTTTCAATTGTAAAGGCGATTATGGAATCCTTTCATCAGAAATATGGCGTTGCCAATTATGACAATGGGGTTGCTTTCTGGTTTGAATTAGATGTAGAATAGAGAGAAGCCTTGTGATAAAATAGAGTGGACAATGAGACGGATGAGAGGATAAATGCAATGACAGCAATCATAGATTACGATGCGGGCAATATAAAAAGTGTGGAAAAGGCATTAAAGCTTTTAGGTCAGGAGGTGACCGTCACAAGAGACCATGAGGCAATCTTGAATGCGGACAGGGTTATCCTGCCAGGGGTAGGCGCATTCGGGGACGCAATGGAAAAGCTCAGGCAGTATGGGCTTGATGAAGTGATTCGTGAGGTAGTCGGGAAAAAGACGCCGTTTTTAGGCATTTGTCTCGGCCTGCAGCTTCTTTTTGAAAGGAGCGAGGAATCCCCGGGAGTGGAAGGACTTGGCGTATTAAAGGGAGAGATAGTCAGGATACCGGATAAGGACGGACTTAAAATTCCGCATATGGGCTGGAATTCTCTGGAATTTAAGGGGAACGGGCGATTATTTGCGGGACTTTCAAAGGAGCCTTACGTGTATTTTGTCCATTCCTATTATCTTCGTGCGGAGGATGAGAGTATAGTAACAGCAGTAACAGAGTACGGTGTAAGGCTTCATGCTTCCGTGGAATCCGGCAATGTGTTTGCGTGTCAGTTCCATCCGGAAAAAAGCAGTGATGCGGGAATTCAGATACTTAGGAATTTTATAGAGATATAGACGGAGGGACAAAAAAGGATGCATACAAAAAGAATTATTCCGTGTCTTGATGTAAATAACGGCCGTGTGGTAAAGGGTGTGAATTTTGTAGATTTAAAAGATGCGGGCGATCCGGTGGAAATCGGAAAAGCCTATGATAAGGAGGGGGCGGACGAGCTTGTTTTTCTTGATATTACGGCTTCCTCAGATGCAAGGGGAACAGTAGTAGATATGGTGCGCAGGGTTGCCGAGATGGTGTTTATTCCGTTTACTGTAGGCGGAGGTATCCGTACAGTGGAAGATTTCAGGGTGCTTCTCCGTGAGGGGGCGGACAAAATATCCGTCAATTCGTCGGCAATTAATACACCGGAGCTGATTTCGAATGCTGCGGACAAGTTCGGAAGCCAGTGCGTGGTTGCGGCCATTGATGCAAAAAAGCGCGCGGACGGAAAGGGCTGGAATATTTATAAAAACGGCGGACGAATTGATGTGGGAATGGATGCCCTTGAATGGGCGGCGAAGGCAGAAAAGCTGGGTGCCGGGGAGATTCTTCTTACAAGTATGGACTGTGACGGTACGAAAGCGGGATATGATTTGGAGCTTACGAAAGCCGTGGCAGAGACCGTATCCATTCCTGTGATTGCCTCCGGAGGAGCCGGGACACTTGAACATTTTAAGGAAGCGCTTACGGAAGGGAAGGCCGATGCGGCGTTAGCAGCGTCACTGTTTCATTATAAGGAGCTTGCGATTCGGGAGGTAAAGGATTACCTGCGCGGCTGCGGCGTGTCTGTAAGAATATAGCATGAGAAGAACGTATGACAGGGAGAATGTACTATGGCAGCGATTAATAATGACTGGCTGGAAGCCTTGAAAGGCGAATTTAAAAAGCCGTATTATAAGAAGTTATTTGAGACGGTAAATGAGGAATATAAGACGAGACTTATCTTTCCGCCGGCGGATGATATTTTCAATGCATTTCATTTGACGCCGCTTCACAGCGTAAAGGTTGTGATTCTCGGACAGGATCCTTATCATAATCACGGGCAGGCGCACGGCTTGTGCTTTTCCGTGAAAAAGGGCGTGGAGATTCCGCCGTCTCTTGTGAATATTTATAAGGAGCTTCAGGATGATTTGGGCTGCACGATTCCGAATCACGGATGCCTTACAAAATGGGCCGGGCAGGGAGTTTTAATGCTGAATACCGTGCTGACGGTTCGCGCTCATCAGGCGAATTCCCATCGGGGAATCGGTTGGGAGGAATTTACGGACGCGGCGATCATGGCGCTTAACGGTGAGGACAGGCCGATTGTTTTTATTCTCTGGGGCGCCCCTGCGCAGCGAAAGGCACAGATGCTTCACAATCCCAATCATTTGATTTTAAAGGCTCCGCATCCGAGCCCGCTTTCCGCTTACAGAGGCTTTTTTGGAAGCAGGCCTTTCAGCCAGACCAATGCATTTTTAGAAGCTCACGGCGTGGAGCCGGTGGATTGGCAGATAGAATAAAAAAGGGGTTGATTTTTCAGGTCTTATAGGAGTATAATAGCATTGTTAAGCAGATATGGTTCATCGGTAGAACGCTGGCTTCCCAAGCCGGAGAGGCGGGTTCGACTCCCGTTATCTGCTTTTTTGCTTTTCTGATGTTGAAATTTTGTACTTTCTTTATAAAAACAGGACAGGAATCTGGAGGATAACAGGTTTCCGCCCTGTTTTTGTTTTCTATATTCTGTCTATAGATAATTTTTTGATCGATATTTTATTGCTTTTTAAAAAATGATATTGACAAACCTCCGTTAATGTGATTATATTAGATTATGAACATATGAGCAATCATTCATATGAATAATATAGATTAGTAACGGAGGTTAGCAGTATGAATAAAGAAGATATGCGGAAACATGAGAGCCGCCACGGCTATGAGCATCACGGAGAAGAATGCGGCTGCGGCCATGAGCATCACGGAGAAGAATGCGGCTGCGGCCATGAGCATCATGGGCATGGCCATCATCATGAAGAGATTCCGAGAGAGACACATACAATGCCGGCAGGGGTAAGGCAGAAAGTATATGTGTTGGAAAATCTCGGATGTGCAAATTGTGCGGCGAAGATGGAGAGGAAAATTAATGCTCTGCCGGAAGTAGAGGCAGCGACGATTACCTTTGCTACAAAGAAGCTTGTGGTGGCATCGGATGCTCAGGATGAGCTTCTTCCGATCTTGCAGAAAATCTGCGCTTCTATTGAATCAGAAGTTGCTGTAAAGCCGGAGAAAGAGAAAATCTATAAAGAAAAGAAAGGATTTTTTGCCGAAAATAAAAAAGATTTATTGGCGATCGGTGCAGGTGCGGCGCTTTTTGTGGCGGGAATCGTAATGAAGAACATAGTGCCGGATTACATAATAAATGCGGCGCTGTTCATTGCGGCGTATCTCATTTTAGGTTTGGAAATTGTCTGGAAAGCGGTTAAAAATCTGAAAAACGGGCGTTTGTTTGACGAGAATTTTCTAATGAGCGTAGCGACAATTGCGGCTTTTGCAATCGGAGATTTTGCCGAGGCAGTAGGTGTTATGCTGTTTTACCGTGTGGGCGAGTTTTTTGAGGAGGCTGCAGTGGAGAGAAGCCGCTCCCAGATTATGGAAGCAGTCGATATGCGTCCGGAGGTAGTGAATGTTGTAAGAAGCGGCGGGGTGACAGAGATTCCGGCTGAAAATGCGGAAGTGGGCGATGTTATCGTAATTCGTCCTGGAGACAGGATACCGCTTGACGGTAAGGTGTTAGAAGGAGAGAGCCGTATTGATACATCACCGGTGACGGGGGAGCCTGTTCCAGTCAGAATCCGTCCGGGTGATGAGGTTGTCTCGGGCTGTGTAAATGAACAGGGTGTCTTACGAGTGAAAGTGGAAAAGGCTTTAAATGAATCAATGGTAACAAGAATTCTTGATTCTGTGGAGCATGCGGCGGCAAGCAAACCGAAGATTGACAGATTTATTACCAGATTTGCCCGTATTTATACGCCGATTGTCGTCGCTGCAGCAGTTTTAACGGCAGTGGCGCCGTCGCTTGTGACAGGCAATTGGAATCACTGGATATATACGGCGATTACTTTCCTTGTTATCAGCTGCCCATGTGCGTTAGTGTTAAGTGTTCCTTTAGCGTTTTTTTCCGGAATCGGCGCAGGCTCCAGAAAAGGTATCTTATTTAAAGGAGGGCTTTCAATTGAAGCCTTAAAGGATATAAAGGCAGTCGTCATGGACAAAACGGGAACAATTACGAAAGGAAATTTTGTGGTTCAAAAGGTGGTCTCAGTACGGGGACTGACGGAAAAGCAGATACTTACGATTGCGGCAGATTGTGAGCTTGATTCCACACATCCTGTCGGCAGCAGTATTGTCAGGGAGGCCAGGGAGAAAAAACTTGAGCTTAAGAGAGCAGAGGAGATGGAGGAAATATCCGGAAAGGGCATTAAGGCCGGCTTTCCGGAGGGGACAGTGCTTTGTGGGAATGCCGCTCTGATGGAGAAGTATGAGGTGGATATCAGCGCTTACAAAAAAGAAGCTTATGGAACGGAAGTGCTTATCGCTATAGATGGCGTGCTGGAGGGCTATCTTATTATTGCAGACGTTATAAAAGAGGATGCAGAGCCTTCGGTTAAGAGGATGAAGTCTCAAGGGCTTTTCACAGTTATGCTGACCGGAGATGCAAAGGAGAGCGCGTCTGCGGTAGCAGGGGAGACAGGAATTGACGAGGTACATGCGCAGCTTCTTCCGCAGGAGAAGCTGGAACGTCTTCAGGATATTAGAAAAAGGCGCGGAGCGGTTATGTTTGTGGGAGACGGAATTAATGACGCGCCGGTGCTTGCAGGAGCCGACGTGGGCGCAGCGATGGGAAGCGGCGCCGATGCGGCAATTGAGGCGGCAGATGTTGTGTTTATGACGTCTTCGGTACAGGCAATTCCGGATTCCGTTGTGATTGCAAAAGCGACGGGAAGTATCGCGATGCAGAACGTCGTGTTTGCTCTTGCCGTAAAAGCTGCCGTGATGCTTTTAGGATTTATCGGATATGCGAATATGTGGCTGGCGGTATTTGCCGATACCGGCGTGGCAATGCTTTGTGTGCTGAATTCAATCCGTATTCTGTGGAAGAAATAGCAACGGACAAACAGGATTTAAAAAGTTACAAAAGTATTAATTTTGGGTGTGTTTGTGCCAAATGGTTGAAATTGCTTTCGCCATTTGGCATAATTAATAGATGAGCGTTTGTTCATATATTATGAAAGGAAAGAATATATGAAAAAAAATGAAGCGGAATGCTGTGATGTAATATGTGTTCATAATGACAGAGTAGAAATGGTTCGGGAAAAGATGCCGGAGGATTATCTCCTGAGTGAGCTTGCCGATTTTTATAAGGTATTCGGAGATACTACAAGAATTCGGATTTTGTGTGTTCTTCTGGAAGCGGAGATGTGCGTCTGTGATCTCGCGGAGGTATTGGGGATGACTCAGTCGGCGATTTCGCATCAGCTCAGGGTTTTGAAGCAAATGAAGCTGGTGAAAAACCGCAGGGAAGGAAAAACAGTATATTACTCGCTTGCGGACGGGCATATTCAGTCTATTATCAGTCAGGGAATGGAGCATATTACAGAATAAGATTCATATAATTCGTTAAGGGAATGAGTGATGGCAAAACAGTTGAAACGACGTTGTATTATTTATGTAACAGGGATATTGGTATATTCCTCTTTTGTTGCGGCAACGATGCAGTACACAATTTCGGACCGCTATAAATTTATGATGTTTTTGTTCTCCTATTTGCTGGTGGGCTTCGGTGCATTTGAGGCTTTCAGCGAAGGATTGACGCAGAGGAAGCTTCCGACAGACTACCTGATGATTATTCTGGCGACGGTCGGCGCTTTTGGTGTGGCAAGGTATATGGAAGCTGTTTTGGTTATGGCGCTCTTTGAGCTTGGAATGATTTTTGAGGCGATTTCTACGGACCGTGCAAAGCGTTCGATTGCGGAGATGATTGATATTCGTCCCGCATATGCGGTGCGTAAGATAAAGGGCAAGGAAACACAGGTGGATCCCGGGGAGCTTAAGATGAATCATATTATTGTGATAAAACCGGGAGAAAGAATTCCTGTAGATGCTGTCATTACGTCGGGAAAGACGACAATTGATACAAAAGCCCTTACGGGAGAAGCGCTGCCGCGGGCGGCAGGAAAAGGGGATCGTATCTACAGCGGCTGCATTAATTTAAGCAGTGTGATTGAGGCGCGTGTTTCGAAAGTATATAAGGAGTCTACCGTTTCCCGTATTATGGATATGGTAGAGGCGGCGCAGAATAATAAGGGTGACAGTGAAACGTTTATTACAAGGTTTTCGAAAATCTATACGCCGCTTATGTTTATCTGCGCCCTTGTAGTTATGATTGTTCCCCCGATGACATTTTCTTATGGGAATTGGGACATGTGGATTTACCGGGGATTAATTTTTATGGTAGCGGCATGCCCGTGCGGGCTGGTTCTATCCGTTCCGGTTGCATTTTTAGGGGGAATCGCGTCGGCTGCAAGGCAGGGCATTATTGTTAAGGGTGGAAATTATCTGGAGGAGCTTGCGAAAGCGGATACATTTGTGTTCGACAAAACCGGAACTCTGACAGAGGGCGTATTTAAGGTGGAAAAGGTGAAAGCAATGGGTATGACAGAGGAGGAGCTTCTCTGCATGGTGGCCCATGTGGAGAGCTATTCCAACCATCCGATTGCCCAGTCTCTTGTGCAGGCATATGAAGGAGAGCTGGATAAGACAAAAGTGCGCGGGATGCGGGAGACGCCGGGGTGCGGCATCAGCGCTCTCTATGATGGAAAGAGGGTGCATATCGGTAACCTTAAGATGATGGAGAAAAAGAAAGTCTTTGTCGATGAGGTGAAAGTGCAGGGAACGGTAGTTTATATCGGCCTGGATTCCTGGTATGCGGGCTATATAGTAATCCAGGATTCGATTAAGGAGGATACAAAGGATATTTTGTCTGTCTTAAAGGATAAATATAAAGCGGTTCTGGTTATGCTTACCGGTGATACGACAGAGTCTGCGATGGAGGTTGCAGAGGAGCTGGAGATGGATTATGCCTATACGAATCTGATGCCTGAGGATAAACTGGAGCAGTTAGAGGAATTTATCTTCTTACAGGACGGCACTGAGAGGCTGGTGTGTGTAGGAGACGGAATTAATGATGCTCCGGTGCTCGCCCGGGCGGACGTGGGAATTGCTATGGGAAGTCTGGGCTCTGCGGCGGCGATTGAAGCGGCGGATATTGTGTTAATGGAGGATGAGCTTCCCAGGATTGTGGACGCGCTTCATATTGCCAAAGAGACGCTTCGGGTTGTGAGCCAGAATATTTCCTTTGCATTGTTTGTAAAAGCGCTTGTGCTGCTTCTTGCTATTATAGGTTATTTTGGAATGTGGGAAGCAATTCTGGCGGAGGTTGCAGTGATGTTTGTTGCGATTCTGAATGCCACGTGGGTAGTAAAATATGCAGCTTAAGTATCAGGAGGGACGTATGAACCGTATTGTAAAAATATTTGCTGTTGTACTTATCGGAATCCTGCTGGCCGGATGCGGAAAGCGCGAATACAGAGACGGTATGGAAAGTCTGGAGAATGGAAAATATGAGGAGGCAATTAAGTCTCTGGAAAAGGCAGTGGAAAAAAAGCGCAGCGTAGGGGATGCCTGCCGGGGAATCGGAATTGCAAAGTGGGAAATCGAGGATTTTGAAGGGGCGCTTGAAGCGTTTGAGGCGGCCCTTCAAAATGGGGCAGAGGAGACGGCGATGCTCTGCAATCTGATGGGCTCCTGCAAATTAAAGCTCGGAGAGCCTCTTGAGGCCGTTGAATATTATGAAAAAGGACTTGCCCGGGAGGATTGTACGGATAAGCTGAAACAGGAAATGAAATTTAATGTGATTGCGGCTTATGAAAAGCTGGAAGATTGGGAAAATGTGAAAACAAAGCTTGCGGAGTATACGGCGGAATATCCGGAGGACGAACAGGCCCTGAAAGAAGCGGAGTTTTTGGAGACAAGATAACAGGAGGATTATGATAGAATTAAAAAAGGAAACCGAACGGGTTGTTCTTGTAGGCATCAGTCTTTTTTCAAAAGAGGATGCGGAGGATTCTTTGAAAGAGCTTGCGAAGCTTGCGGATACGGCAGGAGCGGAGACGGTAGGGATTGTAATACAGGCGCGGGAGCAGGTACATCCGGGAACCTATATCGGAAAGGGAAAGCTTGATGAGCTGAAAGAGCTTTTGCGGGAGCGGGATGCTTCAGGGATTATCTGTGACGATGAGCTGTCTCCCGTGCAGATGAAAAATCTGCAGGATGAGCTGGATGTAAAGGTGATGGACAGGACACTGGTCATTCTCGATATTTTTGCGTCGCGGGCCTCCACAAGCGAGGGAAAGCTTCAGGTAGAGCTGGCACAGCTTAAATACCGTCAGACAAGGCTTACGGGTTTCGGTACTGCCATGTCAAGACTTGGAGGAGGAATCGGGACAAGAGGACCCGGCGAGAAAAAGCTGGAGATGGACCGAAGGCTCATCAAAAGCCGGATTGCAGCGCTGAGCCGCGAGCTTAAGAATGTAAAACGACACAGGGAGATAACAAGGGAGCAGAGAAAGAAAAGCCGTCTTCCGGTCGCGGCGATTGTGGGCTATACCAATGCCGGAAAATCAACGCTTCTCAATACACTTACGGGAGTCGGCATATTGGCTGAGGATAAGCTTTTTGCAACGCTGGATGCGACAACGAGGAATTTTAAGCTTGCGGGAGGACAGGAGATACTTCTTACGGATACGGTTGGATTTATAAAAAAGCTTCCCCACCATTTGATAGAAGCTTTTCGCGGTACCCTGGAGGAGGCGAAATATGCGGATTTTATTCTTCATGTAGTAGATGCCTCTAATCCGCAGATGGACAGTCAGATGTATACGGTATATGAAACACTTGATAATCTGGGCGTGAGGAATAAGCCAGTTATTACCGTTTTTAATAAGCAGGATAAGGTAGAGGGGATACAGATTATCCGGGATTTTCGTGCGGATTATACGGTGAGTCTGTCCGCAAAGACGGGAAAGGGAGTCTCCGGGCTTTCCGAGCTTTTGGAGGCAGTGCTCAGGGAACAGAAAATATATGTGGAGGAACTCTATCCCTATTCTGATCTGTCTAAGCTTCAGCTTATCCGTAAATTCGGGGAGCTTGAGAAGGAAGCTTATCAGGAGGACGGAGTTTTTGTGCAGGCGTATGTACCGGCGGACATTTATGAGCGTGTGAGAGTATCGCGGGGGGATTCGTCAAAAAATCCCCGGTAGGCTCTTGAAAAGGTAGAATAGTCTTTATAGCCGCAGGAAAAGCAGGCCTCCTTGCTGGAGAGGCCCGATAAAATAAGCTCTTTAGCGAGCAGGAGCCGTTTTTGGGCGATATAGTTCCCGATTGTATAGCCGGTTTCCTGCCTGAATTGTCTCATGAGATAATATTTGCTGATATAAAAGGTATCTGCAAGTGTATCGATATCTAAATTTTCGGACAGGTTATCATTAATATACCGGAGGAGGGCGGTCATTCTGGAATTACGGTTATCTGTGTCGATGAATTCCAGCCGGTTTTTCAGCGCCGCCCGGTTTAGGTGAATCATAAATTCTAAAAACAGTACCTGACGGTACAGTTCCGCCGCATAGCTTTCATCGGAAAATGATTTTTCAAGTCTTGTGATAGAGTGAAAAAGAGAGCTTTTTTCCAGAGAGGGGATGCGCAGTACGTTGGAGTGCTCTTTCTCAGCTTTTTGAAAGCAATAGCTTAAGTCGTAGCTGTCTGTCCTGTAGGCGTTCATAAAGCCGGGAGAGATATAAACAATGATTCTTTCGTAAATCTGCGTATTGTCAACACTGAGCCTGTGAATATCGTTGTGCTTTACAAGTACGATGTCATAGGGGCGCAGTTCATAGGATTTTCCTTCAATCATATAGGATACCTTTCCTTTAATGAAAATCGTAATTTTGTCAAAATCATGGAAGTGATATTCCACCTCATGAGTTTCCTGGTCTGTCAGGTGAAATAAGCGGAATTCGCTGTTTAAGTATCCTTTTTTTCTATATTCGTTCATAAGAGTATCCCCGCGATTTGTATTCTTCTTTTGTATCATATCCCGGGAGAGCATTATTTGCAATATAATTAGCAGTATTTTACCTTGAAATGATGAAAAATGCCTGTTATGATGTAAAAAACAGGGAAATGCTGTATATGCGGAGGTAGGGTATGAAAGTAGTATTGGAGCGTTATCACGGGCTTGGAAATGATTATGTTGTATTTGACCCGAATAAAAATGAATTGGAGCTTACAAGTGAAAATGTAAAAATGATTTGTGACCGTAATGAAGGGCTTGGCTCAGACGGAGTGCTGGAAGGACCAATTATAAAAGAGGACGGAATGTATGTGAAAGTGTGGAATCCGGACGGAAGTGAATCAGAGACAAGCGGAAACGGCGTCCGTATTTTTGCGAAATATTTGAAAGATGCGGGTTATATTCAGAAGAAAAATTTTAAGCTGTATACCGGAAACGGACCGGTAGAGGTGACGTTTTTAAACGAGGACGGAAGCAGGCTCCGCGTATCAATGGGCAAATTATCTTTCTGGAGTGATGATATTCCGGTGACCGGGGATAGAAGAGAGGTTATCAATGAGGATATGGTATTTGGAAGAACCCTTTATCCGGTAACCTGCGTCAATATCGGGAATCCGCACTGCGTTATTCCGATGCGGGAGATTTCCAGGCATCTTGTATGTAAAATCGGCGATTATGCAGAGCTTGCGAGATATTTTCCGAACCGTGTGAATACACAGATTATGAAGGTTGTGGATAAGGAGCATCTTGCCATTGAGATATATGAAAGAGGCGCCGGATATACACTGGCGTCCGGGACCGGAGCGTGTGCTGCTGCGGGCGTGGCCTATAAGCTCGGAATGACGAACAACAAGGTCATTGTCCATATGCCGGGCGGAGATCTTCAAGTTGAGGTTAAGGATGATTGGAATGTGTATATGACGGGCGATGTATTCTATTTGGCTAAAATAACACTCAGCAATGAGTTTGCGGAGAAGTTAAGGAGCCTTTAGAAAGAAAAGAGCATAGCAGATTCAAAACAGAGGGACGGGAATTGAAATCCGCCCCTTGTTTTTATACCTTAAAAATCAGCCGAAGACCCTGACAATATAAGCGGAAAAGGCGGGGAGCCGCTTTTAAAGCGGACTTGTTTCTGGTATAATAAAAAAGAAAAGAGGGACAAAAATCATGAGAAGAAAAGAGAGAGAAGTTACGGACAAAAAAAGACTTGAGGAGATTATGGATGCGTGCCGTATCTGTCGGGTTGGGTTTGCCTGTGAGGGACAGGTGTATATTGTTCCGGTAAATTTCGGATATGTTTGCGAGGGCGGGGCGTATACTTTTTATTTTCACGGCGCAAAGGAAGGAAAAAAGATGGAGCTTATAAAAGAAGGTCCGATGGCCGGATTTGAGATGGACACGGGCTATGAGCTCAAAACGGCCGCTGCAGCATGCGGATATTCGGCGTATTTTCAAAGTATTGTCGGACAGGGACAGGTCAGTGTTGTAGAGGATGCGGAGGAAAAAAGAAAAGGGCTCCGAGCGGTTATGAGGCATGCGTCCGGAAACGGTGAATGGGAATTCCAGGACAGGATGCTTGAGGCAGTTTGCGTATGGAAGCTTGCGGTGACAGAGCTTGCAGGTAAGGAAAATATAAAGTGACTGGGTGTTATGAGAGGAAAACAGGATGTCTTTACAATTTATATTCGGACCGTCAGGCTCCGGGAAATCATATCAATTACATCAGCAGATAATCAGGGAGTCCATACGGCACCCGGAGGAAAATTTCATTATTCTTGTACCTGAGCAATTTACGATGCAGACACAGAAAGATTTGGTGTCGCGGCATCCGGACAGATGTATTATGAATATTGACGTGTTAAGCTTCGGACGGCTTGCATATCGCGTATTTGAGGAGACAGGCGGGGGAAACCTGCCTGTTCTTGACGATGAGGGGAAGAATCTGATTCTTCGGAAGATTGCGGGAGATTATGAGGAAGAACTTTATGTTCTTAAGGGCAATATGAAAAGGCTCGGATATATCAGTGAGGTAAAGTCCGTGATTTCCGAATTTACGCAGTATGATATCGGTGAGGCAGAGCTTGAGCGTGTGATGGAGACCGTGGGGGAAGAATCCGGTCTTTACTATAAATTAAAGGATATTGCGGCTTTATACCGCGGCTTTGCAGAATATTTGCAGAAAAAGTACATCACAAAGGAGGAGCTTTTGGATATACTGAGCCGTGAGGTGGAGAAGTCCGGGCTTTTAAAGAACAGTACGGTTGTATTGGACGGGTTTACCGGCTTTACTCCGGTGCAGATGCGTTTGTTAAGGGAGTTAATGCGCTGCTGTCGGAAGGTAATTGTGACAGTGCTTATGGATGAGCGGGAGAATCCATATGCCTGTAAGCATCCCTATCAGCTTTTTGCTCTGAGCAAGCAGATGGCGACCTCTCTGGTTGATATTTCAAAGGAGCTGAAGTTAAGGATAGAGGAGCCGGTTTGTCTGTATGAAAAGATACCGTACCGCTTTCGCGAAAATGACGTGCTTGCTTTTCTGGAGCACAATCTTTTCCGTTACAGCAGAAAGACCTATGAGGGTAAGCAGCAGGTAATTCGGCTTTATGCAGCGAGAAATCCGAAAGAGGAGTCAATGGCTGCGGCGGGAGAAATCCGCGCACTGGTAAGGAAAGAAGGCATGCGGTACCGTGATATCGGCGTTATTGTAAGCAATATGGAGGTTTACGGGGATTATCTGGAGCAGGCGTTTGAGGCTTACGATATTCCTGCATTTATGGACCATAAAAGAAGCATTCTTTTGAATCCTTTTGTAGAATATATCCGAAGCCTGTTAAATATGGCGGAACAAGGGTTTACGTACGAGAGCGTGTTTCGTTTTTTAAGGACAGGTCTTTCCGGATTATCCTATGAGGATGTCTGCATGATGGAAAATTATGTGATTGGAGTAGGTATAAAAGGTTATAAAAAATGGCAGGAGCGCTGGGTTCGCCGGACGAGAGGGATGAAAGAGGAGGACCTGGAGCACTTGAATCACTGCCGTGTGATTTTTGTGGAAAAGATTGATGAGCTTGTATTTGTGCTCAGGCAGAGAAAAAAGACGGTAAAGGATATTACAATGGCCCTTTATCAGTTTATGATAAAAGAGGAGCTCCAAAAGAAGCTAAAAGCGCAGGAGGAGGCGTTTCAGGCAGCGTGTGAATTTGCATTGGCAAAGGAGTATGCCCAGATTTACCGGATTTTAATTGAGTTATTTGAAAAGTTTGTGGAGCTTTTGGGCGATGAGCCGGTCGGCTTAGAAGAATACTGCAGGCTTTTGGACGCGGGACTTTCGGAGGCCCGCGTAGGAGTGATTCCTCCGGGGACGGATCAGGTAGTGGCGGGAGATGTAAAGCGCACAAGGCTAAAGGATATCCGGGTGTTGTTTTTTGTGGGGGCCAATGATGAATATCTTCCGGGGGCTCTGCTTCGGACCGGGCTTCTTTCCGAGCGTGACCGGGAGAGCTTTAAAAAAGAAAGGCTGTCCCTTGCACCGGGAGGTAAGGAGGAAGCATATATTCAGAAGTTTTATCTTTATATGAATCTTACAAAGCCCTCGGAGAAGCTTAGAATCTATTACAGTAAGGTATCTCCTGACGGAAAGAGCATGCGCCCGTCTTATCTTGTGCAGGAGATGAAAAGGCTCTATCCTTGTATGGCGGCAGAGGACAGGGAGAAACAGCGGCTTACGGAGCGGGAGCTTACAGAGCAGATGGGACTGGAAGCGCTGATTCAGGGTTTTTTAAGTCCGTCCGGTATGAACCGGTCATGGCAGGAACTTTATTCATGGTATTTGAGGAGCCCGAAATGGAAGAAAAAGATGGAGAATCTTCTTCTTGCCGGATATTATTGCCGTCCGGCGGACGGATTGACCGAGGCGGCGGCGAGAAAGCTTTACGGTGAGGATTTTGAAGACAGCATTACGAGGATAGAAAGGTTTTCGGCCTGTGCATTTGCCCATTTTCTGACCTATGGACTATGTCTGAAGGAACGGCAGGAATATGAGTTTCGTGCGGTCGATATAGGAAATGTGTGTCACAGTGCGCTGGAAATATTTTCACGTAAAGTGAAAAAAGAGGGATTTCTCTGGACAACTCTCTCAGAGGAACAGCGGAATATTTTTATAGAAGAAAGCGTAGAGGAGGCAATTGCGGATTACGGGAATTCCGTTCTTTACAGCTCTGCACGCAATGAATATATGATTGTGCGTATGAAACGGATGCTTGCCCGGACCGTGTGGGCGCTTACAGAGCAGCTTAAGGCGGGGGATTTCGTGCCGTCCGCATATGAACTCCGGTTTGGAAACGGTAAGATTGACAGGATAGATACGTGCGAGGATGGAGACTGTCTTTATGTGAAAGTGCTGGATTATAAGACAGGAGGAACGGCGTTTGATGTTGTGGCGCTCTATCACGGCCTGCAGCTTCAGCTTATGGTATATATGGATGCGGCTCTTAAGGAGCAGGAGAAAGAGCATCCGGAAAAGGAGGTCATTCCGGCAGGGGTTTTTTATTATCGGATTCAGGATCCGCTTGTAGATAAAAAAGAGGACGAATTGGATATCAGCCGGACGATTCTAAAAGAATTGAAGCCGGACGGCATCGTTAATTTAAAAGAAGGGGCATTGGCGCATCTGGACCGTCAGAGGGAGGGTGAATCTCTTGCGGCGCCTGTAAAATTTAATAAAAACGGGAGCCTGTCAAAGACTTCGAAAGCAGTACCGGAGGAGGAGTTTCAGTCGATGATGCGGCATGCGGTAAAAAAAGTTCGAAAAGCGCATGAGCGGATTTTAAAAGGAGAGACAGATGCGCTTCCCTATAGAAGAGGTCAGGAGAGCGGATGTGATTACTGCCAGTACCGCCATGTGTGCGGCTTTGACGGAAAGGTTCCGGGCTTTCAGTATCGGGACATCGGGAAAATGAGCAGGGAAGAAGCAATTGCCGCCATGAAGAGAGAGGAGGAGTAAGGATATGGGAGTGGCGTGGACAAAAGAGCAGAGGCAGGTTATTGAGCTCCGAGACCGCAATATCCTTGTTTCGGCGGCGGCCGGATCCGGAAAAACGGCAGTACTGGTGGAGCGGATTATTGCGATGCTGACTGCGGATGCAGGTGCGGTGAGTGTGGATGAGCTTTTGATTGTAACCTTTACGGAGGCTGCCGCTGCCGAGATGAAAGAGCGTATTCGGACGGCGATTGAAAAAAAGCTGGAGGAACAGCCGGATAATGAGCATCTGAAACAGCAGGCAACTTTAATTCACAATGCGCAGATTACGACGATTCACAGCTTTTGTCTGTCAGTGATTCGGGACCATTTTCATACTATTAATCTCGACCCGGGTTTTCGAATCGGGGAGGAGGGAGAGCTTAAGCTTTTGCGCCATGATGTATTGGATGAGCTTTTTGAAGAGCAGTACCTGCTTGCGAAACCGGAATATCTGGATTTTGTTTCCGCGTATGGCGGCGGAAGAGATGATAAGAAGCTTGGGGAGCTGATTTTAAAAATCTATGATTTTTCCAGAAGCTATCCGGACGGCGGGGGCTGGCTTAGAGCCTGTACATCTGCATATCAGGCGGAAACAGAAGAGGAGCTTGAAAAAAGCGGTTATGTAAGGCGCATTATGGAAACGTCCGAACGCTATCTGAAAGAGGCTCTGGAGCTTCTTTCGCAGGGCATCACTCTCTGCGGGGAGCCGGACGGACCGGCGGCGTATGAGACGACGCTTCTTAAAGATGAACAGATGATAACCGGATTTTGTAAAGAGGATACCTTTTCCGGCCGGAATGAGAAAATGCAGAGTCTTGCATGGGCACGGCTTCCGGCAAACAGGGATAAGACAGTATCTGAGGAAAAAGCTGCCTGCGTAAAAAAGATACGCGAGGAAGTAAAGGAGCTTATCGGAGATTTGCGCGCCCAGTATTTCTATCAGGATATGGAGGGAATTCTTGCGGACTTCCGGCTGTGCAGAGAAAATATGGAAATCCTGGCAGAGCTTGTAGACAGATTTACGCGGAGCTTTGAGAAAGAGAAGCGAAGGAAAGAGATGATTGATTTTTCTGATATGGAGCAGTATGCGCTTCGGATTCTGACGGAGCGTGACGGAACTGAGTTTGTTCCGTCGGCCGTGGCAAGGGAGTATCAGAAGCAGTTCCGGGAAATCATGATTGACGAATATCAGGACAGCAACCTGATACAGGAGACGATACTAACCAGTATTTCTACTGTCCGGGAGGGGCGTTATAACATTTTCATGGTGGGAGATGTGAAGCAGAGCATCTATCGGTTCCGGCTGTCGAGACCGGAGCTTTTTATGGAAAAATTTGACACATATCAGGCGGAGGACGATAAAAAACAAAGAATTGACCTTCATAAAAATTTCCGAAGCAGAAAAGAGGTATTGGAAAGCGTTAACTATATTTTCCGACGGATTATGAGAAAGGAGCTTGGCGGCATCACTTACGGCGATAAGACGGCGCTGTATGTGGGCGCTGTTTATCCGGATGTTTGGGAGGCCGGAGTAGATGCGCATACAGAGGTATTTGCGATTGACGGTAATATGGAGGAATCCGTATTTTCGGAGCGCGAGCTTGAGGCCCGCATGGTTGCGGGACGTATCCGAAAGCTCCTCGAATCACATCAGGTGACAGATAAACAGACGGGCAGGTTCCGCCCCGTGCGTTATTCGGATATTGTAATTCTGACAAGAAGCATCAAGGGCTTTGCGGATGTATTTACAGAGGTGCTTAACAGAGCGGGAATACCGGCCTGCGCAGGAACGAGAGAGGGATATTTTGAGACACAGGAGATAGGAGTGCTCTTAGATTATCTGCGGGTGCTTGACAACGGGCAGCAGGATATTCCGCTGGCGGCCGTTCTTGCATCGCCCTTTGGAGGACTTTCATCGGAGGAGCTTGCGGTTATAAAAAGCACGTATAAGGAGGAGCCCTTTTATCTTGCCGTATCCCGTTACTGTGGGGAGGGAGAGAATGAAAAAATAAGGAAGAAGCTTGAAAGATGTCTGGGAAAGCTTGGGGAGCTTCGTAAAATGGTTCCGTATACGCCGATGCATGAGCTGATTCGAAAGATTCTTACGGAGACGGGATATGGGGATTTCGTGTCGGCGATGCCGGGAGGCGCACAGAGAAAGGCGAATCTTGATATGCTGGTGGAAAAGGCGAAAACCTTTGAGTCTGCCAGCTACAAGGGACTGTTTCATTTTGTCCGGTATATCGGCCAGCTTAGAAAATATGATGTGGACTATGGCGAGGCGTCGCTTGAGGATGAGCAGTCGGATACGGTGCGCATTATGACCATTCATAAAAGCAAAGGGCTGGAGTTTCCTATTGTATTTGCAGTAGGTATGGGAAAGCGGTTTAATATGCAGGATGCAAGAAGCAGCGTAGTGCTTCATCAGGAGCTGGGAGTAGGTCTGGATGCGATCAATCTTAAGGAGAGAACGAAAAGTCCGAGTCTTGTTAAAAAAGTGATTCAGAAAGAAGAGGCGCTGGACAGTCTGGGAGAGGAGCTCCGTGTGCTGTATGTCGCTTTTACCCGTGCGAAAGAAAAGCTGATACTCACCGGTGTAGTGCCGAATCTGGAAAAAAAGCTGAATGATTTTGACATTTTAAAAGGGCAGACCGAAGCTTTAAGCTTTGGGCGGCTAAGCAAAGCGGTTACTTATTGGGATTGGCTTCTTCCGGCGCTTATGCGGCTTACTCCGGAGATTCCGATAGATTTTCGGATGTTGACCTTTGCGGATATCGTGCGTGAGGAGGCTGCGGAGGAAATGGCCGGACGGATAAAGAAATCTGTGTTAGAGAACTGGGATGCGGACAGAACCTATGATTCGGAAACAAAGGAATTTCTTGAGGAGCAATTCGGGTTTTCCTATGCTCACAGAGAAAGCCGTTTTCAGAAGCTTAAATTTACAGTGTCGGAGCTAAAAAAAAGAGTGCATTTGCAGGAAACGGCAGATGAAAAGGGAGACCTGTCGGAAGAGCTGGGTGAGCTTATTTATGAGGAGCCGGAGGTGATTCCTCTGATTCCCAAATTCCTTAAAGAGGAAGAGGAGCTTTCCGGGGCGGCGCGGGGTACTGCTTATCACAGGCTTTTGGAGCTTCTTGATTTTTGTAAGGAGTACACGAAAGAGGGGATTAATGATGAAATAGAAGTGTTTCTGAGAAACGGAAAGATGACGAAGGAGATGGCGGATTGTATAAGTGAGGAGGATATTTTGGCTTTTCTAAAGAGCCGGACCGGACAGAGGATGAAAACGTGCGCCGGTATGGGAGCGTTAACAAAGGAGCAGCCCTTTGTTCTGGGAATTGACGCATGCGAGATTTATCCTGAGGAAAAGGAGGACGAAATACTTCTTGTGCAGGGAATAATCGACGTATATTTTGAGGAGCCTGACGGGCTGGTAGTGCTTGATTATAAAACCGACAGAGCGCGGGAAGCCGGGGAGCTTGCGGAAAAATATCATACGCAGCTTGATTATTACGCCAGAGCATTAGAGCAGATAACAAAAAAGAAAGTAAAGGAAAAAATCATTTATTCCTTTGCGCTTCGAAAAGAGATTTTCCTGTGACGAGGGTACCTGTTAATTTCAGGTACTCTTATTTATTACTGCAAAAAAATTCCGTTCATATGTTGACAAACAATATTATATGATATATAATATTGTTAATTTAAATAATATTAAGAAGAAAATAATATTATAGATGTCTTGCCGAAAGGAAGTGAAGATATGGTATTTAACACCGGAGCAGCTCTTCTTGATGCAATTGTGCTGGCAGTTGTATCCCAGGAGGAAGAAGGGACATACGGTTATAAGATTACGCAGGACGTAAGGAAAGCAATAGATGTTTCAGAGTCTACCTTATATCCGGTCCTGAGACGCCTTCAAAAAGATGAATGTCTGGAAGTATATGACCGGCAGTTCGACGGGCGGAACAGACGCTATTATAAAACAACAGATAAGGGAATGATACAATTGAATCTATATCGTACGGAATGGAAAAACTATTCTGAAAAAATTAATGAATTATTTGAGGGAGGTGTAACTGTATGAACCGAATAGAGTTTATGACAGAATTAGCTGCGCTTTTGCAGGATATACCGGTGGTTGAGAGGCAGGAGGCGATGAAGTACTATAATGACTACTTCGACGATGCCGGGGAAGAGAATGAACATCAGGTAGTCGAGGAGTTAGAAAGCCCGGCAAAGGTTGCGGCGACAATTAAAGCAGATTTGAACATTCCGGAGGAAGAGCGAAAGAACGGAATATACGGTGAGTACAGTGAAACAGGATACAGAGATACAAGATTTGAGAAAAAGAACGTTCCTGTAGGGCGTACTGTACAGAGTGAAGAAAACCGGTATCAGGAATCAGGAGGATACCAATATCATACAGGACAGTATCAGGAAGCAGAAAGCGGCGGGAGTTATGGGGGAGAAGAACCCCCGAAAACAAATTCCGCACTAAAAATCGTCTTGATTATTGCAATTATTTTAATCGGTGCGCCGGTTATTTTCCCGGTTGCGCTGGCGGCGGCTGTAGTTGTATTTGTTTGCGTGCTGGCGGCGTTTTTAATCTTTTTGTCTGTGGTTATCGCATCTGTAGCAGTGGCGATTACCGGAATTGTACTTTTCTGTACCGGGATTATGGCATTAATACCGGAGATTGCGGTAGGGCTTGCTCTGATTGGAACGGGGCTGATACTCAGTGTTCTCGGTACGATTGGAACGATTGCGGGTGTTAAGCTTTGTATTGTTGTATTTCCGGGTATAATACGGGGGATTGTATGGATATGCAGGAAACCATTTCATGGAAAGGCGGTGGCGTAAGCAATGAAAAAGGGATGGAAAATCTTCTGGATTGTCTGCGGAGCCTGTGTGGGAATCGGTCTGATGTGCTGTATGGCGGCTCTTATTTTAGGAGTTTCCATAGAAACGATTGAGGATAGATTCCCGTATGGATTTGGATTTCCCCATCATATCGGACGAATAGTTGCAGACGACGATTATGAAGAAAAAGAGGGCACTCCCATTGCGGAGGGAGACGACAGGCAGTCGTTTGCAGATGTAAGGGGAATCGATATGTATGTATGCGGAGGCGAGGTCGAAATCCGATGTAAGGAGACTTCGTCAGGCGGGGTTACGATTGAAACAAACGATATTGATAAGCGCTTGAAGCTTCAATATTATATGGATGGAGATGTGTTGAAAGTAAAAACAAAAAAGAAAATAGCCGGCATTAATAATGCAAATGGTGTCGGGAAAATCTGTCTTTATGTGCCGAATGATTTTAAATTTGATGCCGTTGATTTAGAGCTTTTGGCGGGTTCTCTTTATGTGGAGGATATCAGTGCGGGGGATTTCTCGGTAAATATAGGCGCGGGAGAGGCGCAGATTGGACATTTTTATGCGGACGAGGCGGATATTGACTGCGGTACCGGCGCCCTTGATACTGCCGGGCAGGTGAATGAAGAGGTTGATATTAACTGCGGAATCGGAGAAATTCATTTTAATGTACAGGGAAAACAGACAGATTACAATTATGATATTTCCTGCGGTATAGGTGAAGTTGTTTGCGGCTCAGACACTTATTCCGGTATCGGATCTGAGAAAGAGATAGATAACGGTGCGCAAAGAGAGATGAATATTGAATGCGGTATAGGTTCGGTGACCGTTAATTTTCCGGGAGAGACGGCTAATAACGGAGCGCATCACGCAGAGCCTGAAATCGGGCATCATTGACACTGATATTAATGTTAATTAAATAATAAAAGGAGGATTATCATTATGGAACCGAAAAGATTATATCGTTCAAGAAGAAACCGCATGATTTGCGGAGTATGCGGAGGAGTTGCGGAATATTTTAATATTGACCCGACATTGGTAAGACTGGGACTGATATTGTTTGCATGTCTCGGCGGGTCAGGAGTGCTGGGGTATATCATAGCCGCGATAGTCATTCCTGATGAGGTGTAGGGTGCAGGGCGTGGGACGGCAGCCGTGCGCAGGGTTCTGACCTGGAATACAATTGTCCGGAAGAGAAAATTCATCTTCCGGGCTTTTTTTGGTTATTCCGTTTTGCTTCCGTGCTATTCGTTGAATAAAGAGCCTCATATTGTCAATACTCTATGATGAATATAAAGCAGGGAAAGGAGTAGTGACGCATGTCTGCAAAGAAGAATAAGCCGATTAAGCTTGAGGAATTGACACAGGAGGAGCTGGTAAAATATGAGATTGCCGGGGAGCTGGGACTTCTTGACAGAGTTCTTGAGGAGGGATGGCGTTCCCTTTCTTCTAAAGAAACGGGAAGAATCGGGGGGCTTTTGGCGCGCCGGAAAAGGGAGGAGGAGAAAAAGTAACAAAATTATTACGAATATTTAAGTTAGTATGAATATTTGGTAAGAAAGGTTGAAAATGAAATATCCTTTTGCTATAATCGAACAACCGAAACGTAAGTAGCAGGTGGAGTTATGGGCGAAAAGATAAATGTTTTAGATATAGAGATAGATGAGCTTACGGCAAAAGAAGCAATGAAAAATTCGATGATCTATATGGAGTCTGACCCGATTAGTGTTATAGAGTTGGTTACGGCAGACGGTCTGATACAGATTAACGAAATTCAGGATTTAAAAGAGAATGTCCGTCAGTTTAATCTTGTGCTGGCGGGAGAGAAGACGATTTTGGACGCTGCCGGGATTACGGAGAGAAAGCTTTTGCAGGAGACAGAGAACAGGACATTTCTTAAAATGTTTATCCGTTATCTCCATAAAAATCACAAGAGAGTATATCTTCTTGTGGAATCCGATGAAGAAGGAGAAGAATTTTACGGTTATCTGGAGCGCCGTTACAGCGGGATTCAGGTGATTGGCCTGGCGAAAGTGTCAGCGGAGGATCAGGCAGACGATATGCTTGTAAATGATATTAATGGAGGAGAAGTAGACTGTGTTTTGGCAGCCCTCTCGGCTCCGCTTCAGGAGGAGTTTATTTCAAAGAATAAGGGTGTCTTAAATGCAAGGATTTGGCTGGGGCTTGGCAAGGATATTTTCCCTGACAGACGCCGTGAGACTGGCAGCGGACGGCTTACACAATTCGTGGTCAGGCACATATTTAAAAAAGAGATCGAGAAAAGAAAATGTAAAAAATAGAGGAAATCAACAAAAAACTGTGATTTCCTCTTTCTTTTTTTGTTAAAGTATATTAAGATAGAATTCGAGGGTATACTTTTTTGCTGAAAAACAATAGGTTTTGTTGTGGAAAATGTATATTGAAATAAACGGAGGGGATAGAATATGATATCTAATCAGATACTTCAAAGCGCGTTGGATGGCTTGAAAGAGATTACAAGGATTGAGTTCTGTATTATGGATACAGACGGCAAGCTGCTGGCGGCTACTGTGCAGGAGCAGGAGAATTTTGAAGAGGATGTGGTAGCGTTTGTGGAGTCTCCTGCAGACAGCCAGGTTGTGCATGGATATCAGTTTTTTAAAATTTTTGACGAGCATCAGCTGGAATATGTGCTTCTTGCGGAAGGCGGAAGCGACGATGTATATATGGTGGGGAAGATTGCGGCGTTTCAGGTACAGAATCTTCTGATTGCCTATAAGGAACGGTTTGACAAGGATAATTTCATTAAGAATCTGTTGCTGGACAACCTGCTTTTAGTAGATATATATAACCGTGCCAAAAAATTACATATTGACACAGAAATCAGACGTGTTATCTTTATTATTGAAACAAAATATGAAAAGGACAGCAATGCTCTGGAGAATGTCAGAGGACTTTTAGGAAACATAGTGAAAGATTTCGTCACGGCAGTGGATGAAAAGAATATTATTGTAGTAAAGGAACTTGAAGCCAGTGACGGACACAAAGAGCTTGAGAAGATTGCACAGAATTTTTATGACATTTTAAAAAATAACGGGGAGGAGGATGTATTGATTGCCTACGGCACGGTTGTCGGGGATATCAAGGAGGTATCCAAGTCTTATAAGGAGGCAAAGCTTGCACTTGACGTAGGAAAGATATTTTTTAGTGAGAGAAGCATCATTGCCTACAGTACGCTCGGAATCGGACGGCTTATTTATCAGCTTCCGCTTCCTCTGTGCAAGATGTTTATCCGGGAGGTTTTTGAGGGAAAATCACCGGATGATCTGGACGAGGAGACACTGACTACCATTAATAAGTTCTTTGAGAATAATCTGAATGTGTCAGAAACCTCAAGGCAGCTTTATATTCACAGAAATACGCTGGTATACCGGCTGGATAAGCTGCAGAAGAGCACGGGATTGGATTTGCGTGTGTTTGAGGATGCCATTACGTTTAAGATTGCGCTTATGGTAGTAAAGTATATGAAGTACATGGAGACAATGGAGTATTAAATAATTAGGAGGAAACTATGATTGAATTAAAAGATGTGAAGAAAGAATATTCGAAGGGTATCGCGGCCCTGAATGGTATCAATCTTAAAATTAATCAGGGTGAGTTTGTATTTATTGTAGGTGACAGCGGTTCCGGTAAATCTACATTGATTAGTTTAATTATGAAAGAGATTGACCCTACGTCAGGGACAATTGTTGTGAACGGGCAGAATCTGAACCGGATGAAGCACCGGAAGATTCCAATGTATCGAAGAGGGATAGGAGTTGTGTTTCAGGATTTCCGTCTGCTTAAGGACAGGAATATTTATGAGAATATTGCTTTTGCGCAGCGCGTAACGGAGACCTCGTCAAGAGTGATTAAGAAAAAGGTTCCGGCGGCCCTGTCATTGGTCGGGCTGGCGCAGAAATATAAGTCATACCCGAAAGAATTATCAGGCGGCGAGCAGCAGAGAGTTGCCATTGCAAGAGCGATTGTCAATGAACCGGCAATTTTGCTTGCGGATGAGCCGACCGGTAATCTGGATCCGACAAATTCATGGGAGATTATGAAGCTTTTGGAAGAGGCAAACGACAGGGGGACGACGGTGTTGGTTGTTACACATAACCAGGAGATCGTAAACGAGATGAAAAAGCGGGTTATTACGATGAAGAAAGGCGTCATCGTAAGCGACGAGAAAAAAGGTGGGTATAAGCATGAAAATTAGTACATTTGGCTATTCAATGAGACAAGGGGTAAAGAACATAGGAAGAAATAAGATGTTTTCGATAGCGTCAGTAGCGACTATGGCGGCGTGTATTTTTCTGTTCGGGCTGTTTTATGCTATTGTAGTTAATTTTAACTACATTGTAGAGAAAGCGGAAAAAGGGGTTGCCATTACTGTATTTTTTAATGAGGATGCAACGCAGGCGCAGAAGGATGCAATCGGAACGAAGCTTAAGGATACGGACGGAGTCCTCAGTGTGAATTATATAAGCTCGGATGAGGCGTGGGACAACTTCCAGGGAGATTATTTC
Source organism: uncultured Lachnospiraceae bacterium (assembly GCA_946552115.1). Classification (GTDB taxonomy): domain Bacteria; phylum Bacillota; class Clostridia; order Lachnospirales; family Lachnospiraceae; genus CAPEBR01. Next base: position 45,966 of record CAMNRH010000012.1, on the reverse strand, counting down.
GGAGAATCCGCAGAGCTGGCGGAAGGCTTTAAGAGCGATAATCCTCTGGCGAATTCCGATAACTACGAAGTATATATGGACGATGTAGCGAAGCAGAAAGACGTTGTGGATTTTGCATTAGGCCTTGAAGGGGTGCGTAAGGTAAACAAGTCGGATATAGTTGCGAAGACCTTAACCAGCGTCAACAGACTTGTAGGATATGTATCAATAGCGATTATTATTATCTTGCTGGCAGTATCTGTTTTCCTGATTAGCAATACGGTTACGATGGGCGTTACGGTTCGCCGCGAAGAGATTGCAATTATGAAATATATAGGCGCAAAGGATGGATTTGTAAGAGCGCCGTTTATATTTGAAGGATTGATTATAGGATTTATCGGCGCGGTAATACCGCTTGTCCTGTTGTATTTTATGTATGAGAAAGCGATTCAGTATGTTATGACAAGATTCAGTCTTCTTAAAAATATTATTGATTTTCTTCCGGTTATAGATGTATATCGTACACTTTTGCCGGTCGGTCTTGCGCTCGGAGTCGGAATCGGTTTTATAGGAAGCTTCTTTACAATACGAAAACATTTAAGAGTATAAATAACTGAGACAGGAGTATATTTTTAAGGGGGATACATATGCTACATTGGAAAAGGATTTTCAGTCTGGTTCTGGCGTTTGTGCTTTGTCTGGGCTTTGCGGTCCAGGTACGGGCATCAGACATTGATGAGGCCAGGGAAAAAGCTGAAAAGCTGGAAAATCAAAAAAGTGAAACAGAGGCGGAAAAGGAATCTCTTACCCGGCAGCTTAATGATATTGTAGGGGAAATGGAAAACACACAGAAAAAGTTAAGCGCGAAAGAGGAGGAGATTAAGAAAAAGGAAGAGGAGCTTGTGAATGCTAAGGTTGATGAAAACGACCAGTATGAAAGCATGAAAAAGCGAATCAAGTACATGTATGAAAACGGAAATACTGAGTTTATAGAGATTTTGTGTAATTCAAAGGATATTGGTGATTTTTTGAATAAAGCGGAATATATCACAACGATATCCGAGTATGACAGAGAGCAGCTTGTACAGTTTCAGGAGGTTGTAAAGAAAGTAAAAGCGCAGGAGGAAGCCCTGCAGGAGCAATATACGGAGCTTACAGCACTTCGTAAGGAGCTGGGAGAAAAGCATGCGTCTGTGGAGCAGCTTCTGACAGATACGGATATGAAGCTTGATGATTTGGAGAAGCAGATAGGGGATAATGCGGCAGTGCTTGATAAGCTGATCAAGGAAGCGGAGGAAGCGGCGGCAAGGCAGAAAGCTGCGGAGGAAGCGGCAGCGCAGGCGGCGGCAGCAGCGGCGCAGGCGGCTCAATCAGGAGGTTCCGGGACTGTAGAGGCAGGGCCTCCGGTAGTCAGCGGTAACGGGACCTTTACCAATCCATGCCCGGGAGCGAGCTATATCAGCAGCTATTTTGGGGAATACAGAAGTCCAAGCGACCCATCGCATCAGGGACAGGATTTTGCGGCAAATATGGGGGTTCCTACATATGCGGCGGCAGACGGCACAGTTGTAATTGCAAATTACAGTGACAGTGCGGGGAACTGGGTGGTTATTAATCACGGGAACGGTTTGACGACAAAGTATATGCACCATTCTGCGCTTACGGTGAGCGCGGGACAGCGTGTTAGTAAGGGACAGCAGATTGGTTTGGTTGGAACAACCGGATGGTCTACAGGTCCGCATCTGCATTTCCAGGTAGAGTTAAATGGAGTGGCAGTAAATCCTCAGGGATATTTGTAAGGAGATTTGAAAATGAAATTTTTAAAAGGGGCGCTTTGCGGCGCCCTTGCTATGTTATTGACGGCGGGACTTGTATCCTGCGGTATGAATCTTAACATCGGCAAGGGAAAGACGCAGGCAATCAGCAGTGAGACAGAAGAAAAATTAAAGGTTTTGGAGCAGCTTATTGATAAGAAATATTTAGGAAAGATTGATGAGGAGGAGCTGCAATCCGGAATTTATGAAGGATATATTAATGGTCTTAAGGACCCGTATTCTGTATATTATGACCAGGAAGCGACAAAAAACCTTATGGAGAGCACGTCCGGCGAATATGACGGTATCGGCGCTGTTATGAGTCAGAATAAAGAGACGGGAGTCATTACCTTTGCACAAATTTATGAAAATTCTCCGGCGGAAAAGGCAGGCCTTAAGGCGGAGGATATTTTGTATAAGGTGGGGGACAGCGAGGTGTCAGGCCGGGATTTGTCAGAGGTCGTAAGCGATATAAAGGGAGAACGCGGAACGGAAGTAACGCTTACGGTACTCAGAGGAAGCGAAGCAAAGGAGCTGACCTTTACCGCTGTCCGTGAGACAATTGAATATCCGACTGTAGAGTCCAAAATGTTGGAGGATGGTTTGGGTTATCTGCGGATTTCAGAATTTGATACGGTAACCTATAATCAATATAAAGAGGCTTTTGCAGAGCTTGAGGCGCAGGGGATGAAAGGTCTGATTGTGGATTTGCGGAGCAATCCGGGAGGCAGTCTCGGAACTGTATGCGATATATTGGATGAGTTTCTGCCGGAAGGGTTGATTGTATATACAGAGGATAAAAACGGAAAACGTCAGGAGTTTTCTTCCGATGAAGAGAATAAGCTTGAGATTCCTATGACAGTACTTGTAAACGGCTACAGCGCCAGCGCTTCGGAAATATTTGCGGGAGCGATTCAGGACTATGGCCTCGGTCAGATTGTGGGTACAAAAACATATGGAAAAGGTGTCGTACAGCAGATTTTTGATTTGTCGGACGGTACCTGCGTCAAGCTTACCATTTCGGAATATTTTACTCCGAAAGGAAGAAGCATCAATGAAAAGGGGATTATTCCGGATGCAGAGGTTGAATATAAGGCAGATGGGAAAGATCCGGAGGCAGATAATCAGCTTGACAAGGCGGTTGAAATATTAAAAGAGGAAATCGGGTAGGATATCCACGGGAGAAAGGAAAGAGTAATGACAGTACTAATAAAAAACGGTCATGTTGTTGACCCGCTTACAGGAAAAGACGGAAAATATGATGTATTAGTTGAGGGGGACAGAATCAAAAGGGTTGCGGAGCATATTACGGAGGATGCGCAGGACATTCTTGACGCAGAGGGGTGTTATGTGCTTCCGGGGTTTATTGATCTGCATGTGCATTTTCGTGATCCGGGACTGGAATATAAGGAGACGCTTGAGACCGGGGGACGGGCTGCGGTAAAGGGCGGGGTAACAACCGTGTGTGCAATGCCTAATACAAGGCCTGTGATTGATACTGCAAAGAAAGTAGAGGAGGTGCATGAAAGACAGAAGACCGAATCGCTGACAAATGTAATCCAGCTTGGCTCGGTGACGGTGGGGCAATACGGAAAAGAGCTGGCGGATATTAAAGGTATGGCAGAAAAAGGGTGCCGTGCAATCAGCGAGGACGGAAAATCCGTTATGGATGCATCTCTTTACAGAAAGGGTATGAAGCTTGCGAAAGAATGTGGAATCGCTGTTTTTGCCCACTGCGAGGATATTACAATGGTAGAGGGCGGTGTTATGAATGCCGATGAAAATGCGGAGCGTCTTGGACTTTCGGGGATTACGAATTCTGTTGAGGATGTGATTGCCGCAAGAGATATTCTTCTTGCGAAAGAGACGGGCGTGAGCCTTCATCTGTGCCACTGCTCTACGGCCGGCAGTGTAAAGCTTGTAAAGCTTGCGAAAGAGGCGGGACTTTCGGTAACCGCGGAGGTGTGCCCCCACCATTTTATTCTCACTTCGGATGATATTTTGTCAGATGACGGGAATTATAAGATGAATCCGCCGCTTCGGAGCAAAGAGGACGTAGAGATGTTGAGACAGGGCTTAAAAGATGGTATTATAGATGTAATCGCAACTGACCATGCGCCTCATTCAGAAGAAGAAAAAAACAAGTCTATGAAAGAAGCGGCCTTTGGCATTGTTGGTGTTGAGACGTCGGCGGCGCTCACTTATACGGCCCTTGTAAAGACGGGCATATTAAGTATGATGGATATGGCCGGGAAAATGAGCAGTAATCCGGCAAAAATACTCGGGCTTAAAGACAAGGGTTCAATATCTGAAGGAAAGATTGCGGATATTGTGATTTTTGATTCAAAAAAGGAGTATCGGATAGATAAGAGCACCTTTGTATCTAAGGGAAAGAATACTCCTTTTGACGGATTTCCGGTGACAGGCGAGGTTGCATATACGATGGTGGCAGGAAAGATTGTATATCCCTTTTAAACGGGCAGGGTTTGTCCGGCAGGAGGAAGAAGATGGAGGAAAAGAAATATGATTAACCGTTTAGTAGAAAAAATTAAGGAGACAGGGGCGCCGGTCGTTGTGGGACTGGATCCTATGCTGGATTATGTGCCGAAGCAGGTTCGGAAAAGGGCGTATGAGGAATTCGGCGAGACGCTGGAGGGAGCCGCAGAGGCAATCTGGCAGTTTAATAAGGAGATTGTGGACAAAACGTTTGATTTGATTCCGGCTGTAAAGCCTCAGGCGGCTATGTACGAGCAGTTTGGGATTCCCGGACTTGAGGCATTTAAAAGGACGGTAGATTACTGTAAAGAAAAGGGTCTGGTTGTGATTGGCGATATTAAGAGAGGAGACATCGGTTCTACCTCTGCGGCCTATGCGGCGGGCCATATTGGGAAAGTTCAGGTGGGGAGCAAGACATATGTGCCTTTCGGAGAAGATTTTATAACGGTGAATCCTTATCTGGGCTCCGACGGTATTCATCCCTTTCTTAAGGTTTGTAAGGAGGAAAAGAAAGGGATGTTTGTTCTTGTGAAGACCTCCAATCCGTCAAGCGGGGAATTTCAGGATCGCTTGATTGACGGAAGGCCCCTTTATGAGCTGGTCGGTGAGAAGGTTGCCGCGTGGGGAGAGGAGGCTATGGGCAATGCGTACAGCTATGTAGGCGCGGTTGTCGGCGCGACCTATCCGGAGATGGGAAAGGCGCTTCGAAAAATTATGCCGAAGGCATATATCCTTGTACCGGGATACGGTGCCCAGGGAGGAAAAGGCAAAGATTTAGTACATTTCTTTGATGAAAATGGCCTGGGAGCGATTGTAAATTCCTCGCGCGGAATTATCGCTGCCTATAAGCAGGAGAAATACGCCGGGTTTGGGGCGGAAAATTTCGGCGACGCTTCCAGAGAGGCGGTAAAGGATATGGTTTCGGATATCAGAGGCGCATTGGAGAACCGTTAGGCGGTATACAAGAGCAGGAGAAGAATATGACAGATAATAATAGAAAAAAAGAAGCGGCAATCATTGTTTCACAGGAAAAGCTGGCGGATGCTGTCTACAGCATGTGGCTTAAGGCAGAGGCTGCTCTGTTCGCAAGGCCGGGGCAGTTTTTGTCCATGTATACAAATGACAGCAGTAAGCTGCTGCCGCGGCCCATTAGTATTTGTGAGATTGATAAAGAAAAGAAATCCTTACGCGTAGTTTACCGGGTAACCGGTGAGAACACGGGAACAGAGCAGTTTTCGCATATGAAGGAGGGGGACAGGCTTTTTATTCTCGGACCGCTTGGCAATGGCTTTCCCTGTGAAAGGGCAAAAGGGAAACGGGCGTTCCTGATAGGCGGCGGTATCGGAGTGCCGCCGATTCTTGAGCTTGCAAGGCAGACGCAATGTGAAAAGACGCAGATCATTGTCGGATACCGCGACGCACAGACCTTTTTGCGGGAGGAATTTGAAAAAAGCGGAGAGACCTATGTGGCGACAGAGGATGGAAGCGAAGGGGTAGAAGGCAATGTGATGGACGTCATTCGGGAAAAATCTCTTGAAGCGGATATTATTTTTGCCTGCGGACCGACCCCGATGCTGCGCGCGGTTAAAAAATACGCGGAAGAAAATAAAATAGAATGCTATCTCTCTTTAGAGGAACGGATGGCATGCGGAATCGGAGCATGTCTGGGATGCGTATGCCAGTCGAAAGATAAGGATGCCCATAGTAATGTACATAATAAACGCATCTGTAAGGACGGGCCGGTATTTTTGTCTACGGAGGTGGAAATCTGATGAGTGCGGATATGCGTGTGAATATAGCGGGGGTTGATTGGAAAAACCCGGTGACGGTGGCCTCAGGAACATTTGGCTCCGGTGCGGAGTATGCGGAATTTGTAGATTTAAACAGGCTTGGCGCAGTGACGACAAAGGGTGTCGCAAATGTTCCGTGGCCTGGAAATAAAACGCCCAGAGTAGCAGAGACCTACGGGGGCATGATGAACGCCGTAGGGCTTCAAAATCCGGGGATTGAACTGTTCTGCGAGAGAGATATTCCTTTCCTGAAGCGGTATGATACGAAAATTATCGTTAACGTGTGCGGAAAGTCCCCGGAGGATTACTGTGCGGTGGCAGAGCGGCTTTCAGAGGAGCCGGTGGATATGCTGGAGATTAACATTTCCTGCCCGAATGTGAAGGAGGGCGGTATTGCGTTCGGCCAGGATCCGAAAGCGGCGGAGGCGATTACAAAGGCAGTGAAAAAATATGCGAAGCAGCCGGTGATTATGAAATTAAGCCCGAATGTTACAAGTATTCCGGATATGGCGAAAGCCGTCGAGGCCGGAGGAGCCGACGCGGTGTCATTAATTAACACGCTGACGGGCATGAAGATTGATATTGATAAAAAAGCATTTGTTCTGTCCAATAAGACCGGAGGGGTGTCCGGGCCGGCGATTCATCCGATTGCCGTCCGTATGGTTTACGAGGCGGCGCATGCAGTTAAGGTTCCGGTAATCGGGATGGGCGGGATTTTCAATGCAAGAGACGCGATAGAGATGCTCCTTGCCGGGGCGAGCGCAGTGTCCGTAGGGACTGCGAATTTCCACAACCCGGGCGTTACCATGGAAATTGCAGAGGGCATCGGTCGGTATATGGAGAAGAACGGATTTAAGAAAGTTACAGATATGGTTGGAATTGTGGAGTGAAAGAGAGAGGAAAGGCCGGAACGGCAAAGATTACCGTAAAATCCGATGATTGAGGTGAAATTATGGCGTCACATATCAAAAATATGACAGAGGGAAAGCCCGCTGCCCTGATTTTTTCTTTCGCTCTGCCATTAATGGCGGGAAATGTGTTTCAACAGCTCTATACGGTTGTAGACACGATGGTAGTGGGGAAAGCGCTTGGCGTTAGCGCGCTTGCGGCCCTTGGGGCGGCGGACTGGCTGAACTGGATGATGCTCGGCATTATCCAGGGGCTTACGCAGGGTTTTGGGATTATGATGGCGCAGGAGTTCGGCGCGGGCAGGTATGACTGTCTGCGTAAGTCTGTTGGAAATTCGGCGGTTCTTTCCCTTGTCTCTTCTGTTATGCTGCTTGCTGCCGGACAGCTTTTGGCGCATCCGGTTTTGAATTTTCTGAAAACGCCGCCGGAAATACTGGATCATACACTTTTATATCTTCGGATTATGTATCTGGGTGTTCCGATCGTGATGGCATACAACCTGCTTGCTTCCGTTCTTCGCGCGCTGGGGGATGGAAAAACCCCTCTCCATGCGATGATTGTGGCGGCTGTCACGAATATTATTCTGGATTTTCTTTTTGTTCTGGCTTTTGGGTGGGGAATTGCCGGAGCTGCAATTGCTACGTTAATTGCCCAGCTGATTTCCAGCTTATATTGTATATATTATATCCGGCGGATAGAGCTTTTAGGGCTTACAGGTCAGGATTTTCGACTTCAGGACAGACGGTTTTCATTCCGTCTGCTGATGCTTGGCTTCCCGATGGCATTTCAGAATGCGATTATATCTGTCGGCGGGATGATTGTACAGTTTGTAGTAAATAGCTTTGGCGTGATTTTTATCGCCGGATTTACGGCGACAAATAAGCTTTACGGCGTGTTGGAGGTTGCGGCTACGTCCTACGGCTATTCTATGGTGACCTATGCGGGGCAGAATCTGGGTGCCGGAAAGACAGAGCGTATACGAAAAGGCGTCAGAGTGGCGCTTGCAATTGCATTTTTTACGTCATTGATGATAGCTTTTGTTATGCTCTTTTCCGGTAAAAATATTCTTAGCTGGTTTATTTCGGGAACGGAGGAGGAATTCCGGCAGACACTTCAGATTGCATATTATTATCTGGCGATTATGAGTCTATGCCTTCCGATTTTGTATACGCTGCACATTACCCGTTCTGCGATTCAGGGCATGGGCAATACGGTTTTGCCTCTTATCTCCGGAATTGCCGAGTTTGTTATGCGGGCGGTGACGGCAATTTTCCTCCCGATGCTTATCGGGGAGAGAGGTATATTCTATGCGGAAATCATGGCGTGGACGGGGGCAACAGTGATACTTGTTATCAGTTATTTCGCTGTTATCAGAAAAATGGAGCGAATATTTAAGAATACGTAATTGGGGACGAATCGGGGACGGGGTTTTTTTAGAAAAACCCCGTCCCCGGTTCAATTTAATGATATCTTTCGTCAATAACCCGTTTTGATTTCTTCTCGCTCCTTGGAAGAAGCCCGAGCTCTACCACTTTTACGAGCGGGGTAAAGCCAATCTGACTTTTTACGGTTCCGGCAATGCGCCTGCCAAGCTCGAGGAAGTCAACGCTTCCGTTTGTTTCTACATAGAGACGCATCGTGTCGCGTCCGTCCAGGTGTGAGATGCGGATTTGGTATTCGCTGGATACCTCCGGGAAGCCGCGGAGTATTTCTTCAATCTGGCTTGGAAATACGTTTACACCTTTAATTTTTATCATATCGTCAGTTCTGCCCATAATCGTATCCAGACGGGGGAATCGGCTCCCGCACGGACATTCCCCGGGGACAATGCGGGACAGGTCGTGGGTTCGGTAGCGGATAAGAGGGGCTCCCTCTTTCACAAGAGTTGTAATAACAATTTCTCCCAATTCTCCGTCGGGAACGGGTTTTTTCGTTACAGGGTCGATAATTTCAATGTAAAGATAATCATCCCAGTAATGCATTCCCGTATCGTATTTACAATTGATGCCGATACCCGGACCATAGATTTCTGTCAGTCCGTAAATGTCATAAAGTTCGATGCCCAGTTCGTTTTTAATACGCTGACGCATCTTATCGCCCCAGCGCTCCGAGCCGATGACTCCCTTTTTCAGGTGAATCTTTTCTTTGATTCCCCGTTTTTCAATTTCCTCTGCGAGAAGCAGCGCGTAGGAGGAGGTTGCGCAGATGACCGTGCTCTTCATGTCCATCATCATCTGGAGCTGTTTGTCGGTATTGCCGGGTCCCATAGGGATAACCATAGCTCCCAGCTTTTCGGCTCCGCTTTGAAAACCGATTCCGGCGGTCCACAGGCCGTATCCCGGGGTAATCTGAATGCGGTCCGTATTTGTGATGCCGGCCGTCTCGTAGCAGCGGGCAAACATAATCGCCCAATCGTCCACATCCTTAGCGGTATACGGGATAATAACCGGAAGCCCGGTAGTTCCCGAGGAGGAATGAATCCGTACAATGTTTTTCTCCGGTGCGGTCATGAGTCCGAGAGGATAGGCCTCCCGTAAATCATTCTTTTCGGAAAACGGAAGATTTTCAAAATCATTGGATGAAGCAATCCTTTGAATACCTGCTTCCTTTAGTTTTTTCCCGTAAAAGCTTCCGGCATCTCTCAGCGACTGTATTTGTTTATTTACCTGACTGATTTGTAAATCTGATATCTGCATATGACGTGTCATCCTTTCTTAGATCTTTTAATGCCTTGTATATTCTAACGCACGAAAATTTAATTCGTGATATTTTTCGGGAATCCGCTCCCGAACGGCCTCTGTAATATCCTCTTCCGAAAGGCCCAGCGCACCGGTATGAACGGCGGCCCCTAAAAGAAGAAGATTCAGTACTCTTGAGGAGCCGAGCTCTTTACATGCTTTCTCCGTGTCAATGACAAGAAGATTTTCTACCTGTGTGTAGACGTCACGGATGATACACTATAAATCCATTGCACCACATTCTACACGGTTTATATACTATTCAATCTTATGCACCGTTTTGCACCAGTAAAAACTGTTTGAGCTATTATGGACGGTGAAATCATTAGATTTGTTCGAGAATTTTTCGGATAAATCTATCGATACCACAATAAGCTGACGATATAACAATTGTATCGTTTAGTTTGTTTTTTCTCAAAAGATGGTGATATGAATGGCGGTTAATAAACAAAAATTAGCAAAATTAAAACATGACATGGATTCAGCGTACAACAAAAAACAACAGGTTTGGCAAGACAAACAAAATGTTTATGAAAAGGTCATTTCTTTAGTAGACGCATACAATGATAGACTCTGGCATAGTTATAAAATTGCTTGTATGAGCATCAAAATCCATAAAAAACATGCTGATGAGAAGTACGCTGAAATGGTTGAATGCTTTGAGGCATCTCAAGAAGCATTTTCTGAAGGTGATGGCGCATTAGCGAAGGCGCTTTCCGAGGAAGGACATGAGCATGAGGAGAAACTTCATATGTTCAATAAAGCGGTGCAAGATTGCTGTAAAAGAAGAGACGAAGCAAAAGAATTTGCGAAAGAACATGAACTTTCTAACGATATTAATAAATTATTGGGATTAGATTTAGCTATCGTAGCTAAATCTAATCCCCCAGGTGATATTCTTGAGGCATTAAAAATTGCGAAGCAATTGAGGGACAGCTTTGAGTTGTTACATAAAGATTTCAAACAGAAGCAAACACTTTATAAGAACTATAAACAATATGGCGAAAGTGTTACACCTCTTAAAAACGGAACATATGATGGAACTTTTGATGGTGCTCCTGCAATTATTAAGGTTAGCGACGCCGGCAATTCAAATCAAGTTCAAATTTTTTATGGTGGAAAAGGAGTGCCTGATGGACCTGGACATAACCATATTAATATCACAAAAGACAAGTTACAATTTTGGCGCGAAAATGGAATAACAATATATCAAGATGACAAAGAGGAGCAAATTAATAACCTTTAGACTATAATAAAATATTGGTTTAACGATATTTCTATTCTGGTAAAATAGAAATATGAGATTCTTAGAAAAGATAGAGATCGAGCAAATTATTACACTCTTTGCAATAGCATGCAAACTATATTTGGAATCATCTACGCAAATTGAGCCAGATGCTTTTCTGTATAAATTAATAGATAAGATAGGTAACAAATATGGGCTGCTTTGCCGTGATTATATGCAGGATGATAAATCAATTGAAGCACGAATTCTTTACCAAGAACAAGCGCTTATTGTTTTAAATTGGATTTATCCTATAGACCACAAAAACGATTACAGAATTTTTGTAAAAAATTTAGATAGTTTTACGTATATGTTTGCTCTATTTAAGTATGAAGATGTATAGATAGCATAGATAAAAAGTACAAAAGCCTACGGATTCCTCCGCAGGCTTTATATTTACTAAGTTGCTCACAGCTAAACTGCGCATTATTAAAGTACTGTTATGTTGTTTTGGTCAATTTTTGTTTTTCTGGTATCTGCACGGTGGCATTCGTTTCGTCACGGAACAGAAATACCAGTCTTTTGTCGGCAAATACCGTCACGGATTCGATCATAGTGTTCCAAAGGTTAAGGTCGAATTCCTCTATGGTATCTCCGCATTTGTGCAGTTCCTCAAGGCAGCGATTGACCTGCTCCTTTTTGCCGGATTGTGCCAAAATCTCTTCCTTTAACTGCGTGATTTGCTCCTCGGCTCTTTTACATTCTGCGTCCTGTTCTGAGAATCTGCGGTTATATTCCTCCTGGTTCTGGATTTGACGGGTATTCTCTTCCATGTATCGGCGAAGGGAATCCATCAAATCTGCGTGCCGATTCTGCGCTTCGTCCAGCTGTTTTTCTAAACTGCTGGTATCTGCCAGTGTTGGCAGCATTTTTTCTAGCCGGACAATATGTTGTTCTTTATTACTTAGCACTTTGCTAAATGCTTCCACAAACGCTGCTTCCAAAACGGGTTCATCTATGTTAGGAGTGGCACATACCGTTTCCGCTTCGTATTTGCGGTTACAGCGCCAGATCTGCTTGCGGTGCTTGGAATTGCTATGCCAGACTTTCCGCCCATAATAACCGCCGCATTCCCCGCAGATGATTTTAGCATTGAACGGGCTATTTTTATGTAACTGCCGTCGGTTCGGGCGCCGCCGTCCCATTTCTTGCTGTACCAAGTCAAAGGTGGCCGGGTCTATAATTGCCGGATGAGAGTCCTTGATATAGTACTGCGGCACTTCGCCATGGTTCTTCTTGCTTTTCTTAGTCAAAAAATCCGCTGTATAGGTTTTCTGGAGCAGGGCGTCGCCTTTGTATTTTTCGTTAGTCAGGATACTTATAATAGTAGAAACACTCCATTTTTCCTTGCCCTTTGGCGTCGGGATTCCCAGCCCGGTAAGGTAATCGGCAATTGTGCGTACAGTTTTACCATCCAGAAACATCTGGTAGATTTTGCGCACAATTTGAGCCTCTTCCTCTACAATCTCCAAGATTCCGTCATCGCCTTTTTTGTAGCCGAGGAAATACTTATACGCAAGGGAAAATTTGCCTTCTTCCATGCTGCGGCGTTTTCCCCAGGTCACATTCTCAGAGATGGAACGGCTTTCTTCCTGCGCCAAGCTGCTCATAATGGTAATCATCACCTCGCCCTTGGCGTCCAGAGTATAGATATTTTCTTTTTCAAAATATACTTCTACATTCTTCTCTTTCAGCTTACGCACGGTTGTCAGAGTATCTACGGTATTGCGGGCGAAACGACTGATGGATTTAGTAAGGATTAGGTCAATTTTGCCATCCAGCGCATCCACAACCATCCGGTTAAAACCTTCGCGTTTTTTGGTATTTGTGCCAGAGATGCCTTCGTCCGTATATACGTTTACAAATTCCCATTCCGGGTTGCTTTTGATGTGCCTGGTATAAAAGTCCACCTGCGCTTCGTAGCTGGACAGCTGCTCATCCGAGTCGGTGGATACACGGGCATAAGCCGCCACCCGCCGTTTCTGATGCTCCACGGTCGAGATAACCGAAGACAGACCCGCACGGCTTTCTATTTTTTGGACTTTTCTTGTAAATGTCGGCATTAACGTTTTTCCTCCTTTTTGCGTTCTACTCTTTCTAACTCGAATTCTCGCGCCTTTTGCCTTGCTTCCTTTGACCAGCTTTCCCGGCGTGAGGGATTCTGCCAATGGATTGTTTCGGTATGTCCATCCTGGAATAAGTAAACTAATGTGTTATGCTCTGGAACATCTATTCTGCTAATATGTTGGCGCAGCGTCTCACGGTCCCATCCGTTAAATCCTAATATTTCTGATGTTTTAGCAGTCAGGACGGTTTCCGGAATCTGCTGTGACGGACACATTGTTTTACCGCAATTATCAAACGTAGGGCAAATCCATACGGCTTTTTTATATTTGCTGTTAGCGTGAACGATACGCCTACGATAGCGCTTTCCGCATAAACCGCAGCGAATCAACCCGGTAAAGAAATAGGAGGTTTTCTCATTATTAGGACGATAATACTTTTTCGCACGCCGGTCTAATTCCTGCTGTACCCGGTTAAACGTTCCCAAGTCGATAATAGCCTCGTGGCTGTCCTCTACATAATACATGGGGAGTTCGCCGTGATTTTTAACATCTTTTTTACTAATGTGGTCCAGTGAGTAGGTTTTTTGCAGTAACAGGTTCCCAGTATATTTTTCGTTACGGAGAAGATAGTATAAAGTATTTGTGTCCCATGGGTTGCCGTGTACCGTAGTAATTCCCATGCGGTTAAGTTTTCTGACAATGGCGCTACGCCCCATACCACTAAGGAAATCGTCGAAAATCTGCCTCACAATTTTCGCTTCCTCCGGGACTACTTGCAGCATCCCATCCTTAAAGTAGTACCCCAATAAACGCTGGCCTGTCGGGATACCGGCTTCGAACTTTTTTCGGATACGCCATTTTACATTCTCCGAGACCGACCGGCTTTCTTCCTGCGCAAAAGAAGCTAAGAGTGTCAGCATCAGCTCGCCATCCGTGCTTAAGCTGTGGATATTTTCTTTCTCAAAATAAATGTCAATCCCAAGCGCTTTCAATTCGCGGGCAGTTTCCAGCAGCGTTACCGTGTTCCGCGCTAACCGTGTGATGGACTTGGCAATTACCATGTCAATTTTCCCAGCCCGGCAGTCTGTCAGCATTTTCTGGAACTCAGGGCGGTTATCTTTTGTGCCGGTCATAGCTTCATCCGCATAGATTCCGGCAAGCTCCCAGTCACCCCTGCTTCCAATATAATTATTGTAATAACTAATCTGGGCGGACAGGGAATGGAGCTGCGCGTCTTTGCCGGAGGATACGCGCACGTACGCCGCTACACGTTTCCTCTGGACAGGCAATATCTTTTTAGCATCCAGTTTAATGACTTCTCTCATAGAATACCTCCGTTCGTAGGAATGGAGGAGCAGTACGCTCCCCCATAAAATAATGTGTTACAGTTTCTTCACCTGGTCTTTTCCATATACGACACCAAGACCGGAGCCTGAGTCCCAGTCTACGAATACCGTTGCAGCATCGTCGACAAAACGGACTGTGCCTTTATCGCCAGGTTTTAGGCGGGAGTACGGGTCGTTCATTTGAACAAGCTCCACCCGTGTGCCTTTAGGATACATTTTCCGTACCCGTTCCACTGTTTCTCGGCTGGGGAATCCGTTATTTGCCATAAGTGATGCCTCCTTCATTTTCTTTCTGGGGTTCGGCTTCCTCCAGTGGCGCTGCAAGTTCCTGCTCCGTTGAAGCCGCTGCTTCGGCTGGGTTTGGCGGAATTGTGGCCGCTATGTTCCGCTCCGGCTTATGTCCAGATTTCCAGCTGGCATTGCCGCTAAGGTTGTGCAGCAGGATTTTTCGGGAAGTTTTATATTCGTCACCGATAAATCCTAACCGGATGAGGAATAGCCGCATCGTAAACTTTTCGTTTTCTACCGGCTTTTCTGTTGCCGTTACCCTTTTCTGCTCTTTTGCCATTTTGCAGATAGCAGTAACTAAGCGGCCGTAAGCGTCGGCTTCACCATCTATGCCATGGAGTGTAAACCATGGGAAGGTGATTTTGCCATCTTTTTCTACGATTGGTAGACCATCAGTTTCAAGGGCTTTTTCCAGCACAGTCTTTTTGCTGGCCACGATTTTCCTGATGTTTTCCTTTGCTTCTGGTGTAAACCCATTGTCGGGAACCTCAATCGTCAGTATATCCGGTGATTCCGTATCGGTCATCTCAGTGCTGGCTATATTTTCCGCCACAGTAGTTTCGGGTCCATCCGTATTAATTGCATTTTCCTCTGCGGGTTCTTCATCACCTGTATCGCTAACGGTTTCCGCCACAAAGCCGCGTTCCTGCAAATCACTAATAAGTACCGCCGCAAAGTCGGGATGGATATTACTGGTGTATGACAGCACGCCGTTCCGGTCTACGGTAAAATCCCCTACCGTATAGGCAAAACTTGGCGCGCCCTGGTAAACAGCAGGCTTGTCCAGTATCTGGCTAATTGCCTCTACTAAGGGTTTCCGGTCGCTACCGCTTAAGCTGTAATTGTATCGCATATTTTTGCTCCTTTCGTTTTATTACACACACATCTATCACTCTGTTCGCTTCACAAAGCAAGTCTTGTTTTTGTCCAAACAATATGAAGTGATATGTGTTATTCCACCGGAGCCTCGCCGGTAAAGAGATAATTAATATATTCTTTCCGGTGTTCTTCCAGATAAATTACTAACTCAAAATAATTTTCCCGGTTTGCAATCCACTGCACCATATTCGCATCCAGCATATTGGTTTCTCCGCTCCTGCGGATGGCTTCAATCTGGGTCTTAACAGTCTCGGTCATAGCCATCACCTCCTCCCTGATACTTTTTGGCGAGATATCCCTCCCATACCGAGTTCAGTACGCCTTGGCGCAGGATTTTGATGTCAAACCCAGCAGATTCATATCCCTGCCGGATGGTCTCAAAGTAACTGCGTGATGGGGTGTCGTAAGGGTGTTTTGCTGCGTTCATAATATAAACCATGGCAGACATCCGCTTGCCGCTTACGGAGATTCTTAGCATTTCTTTCCGGTAAAAGCTGGGATAACCCTCATAGAGGTCAAGATTATGCTCATCGTTTGGCTGTAACCGCCAGACCAGCACCGGCACTTTGCCTCCTTCCTGTTTTTCTACAGTCGCTACTGTCGTGCCTTTACCCCGGAACATCAGCCGAAAGTTATGTAGATGGGTTTTACCGACAACTTCCGCAGTGGGGCAGCGTCTTGCCATCTGTTCAAGGTTGAGGTTGGAGCCGTAGGCGATATACAGGCGTTCGTTTTTCTTATTGCTCATTCTGACTTCCTCCGTTCTGTGTGTTTCTGGTACTCACATGGCTTCTGACATTTTCTCGTGAACCGTACCGCCAAGCAGCGTTGCCATCTAAGTGCTGGTATAGGTGTTCCCGGCAACTTTTGAACTCGTCACCAATAAATCCGATGCGGTTCAGCCACACCCTCATAGCAAACTTCTCATTTTCCTCCTGGACTTTCCGGTAACTGGCGCTTTTCTGCGTCAGCGCCTGATGGTTGAGCGCGAGAGCCAGCACGATATATGCCCGGATTTTTCCGGCGTGCAGTGTGCTATTGAAGCCTCGGAGTTCCACCGTATGGTTACAATGGAAGAAACTATGCAGGTTAAGAAAGTGATAACGGCTTTGATGGTAATGACCGTTGTGGCTGCCTGAGTAATTCTCATACCAGATTGATTCGATTTGCCTCAGCGTTTTTGGCTTCGCTTGGTTCATCCGTTCCACGAGATATGCATCCATTTTCTTGCAGTAGCGCATCCGCTCCGGCGCAATTTGTAGCGCTTTATAAAGCAGATCATTATGCGCATAGATGATGTTCACAAAGTTACGGATGCTCCGTGGCGTATGGCTGACTCCGTCGAGATGGATATGGATACCGCAGGATTTATTCGCAAATCCTCCGGCTTTTCTCAACATCCTTGCGAGTGCCTGTACCATGTCAATATCTTCCCGATACAACAAGATCGGGCTGACCAGCTCCACGCTGTAGTTACTGCCAGCGGACACCGTCCTCCGTCCATCCTTTTTCTGACAGTTAATACTGCCGTCGTACATCAGTTTCCAGATACGCCCATCGGGTGTGGTGATTTTCTGGGTATCGTAATAATCCCCGGTAATCGTAGCAGTGCCGCCGAGATAATGTGCGACAGTTTCTGCTGCTTTTTCCCGGCTGATTCCGGTAAACTCGATCTCCAGACCGAACTGTTTAGTAAACATTTGCCCTCCTTTCTTGCGATTGTAGCGCAGAGCAGGGGGCATCTACGATGCACCCCTAAACTTCAGGTACGCATCGTAGTCGCAATGTTTACTTCGTGTTTATGTTACTCTTATTTTTTAACCTCCTTCCTGCCCTGATAGTGGCTGTTATGCTTTGGCGAACTGATAGCAGCCGCTGTCTTTTGGGCATTATTTGTATAAATAGGGGAATGCAGAATCGGCGCTATGTCATCGCATCCCCCTTTCTGGTTTCTGTCATAATGGCAGATTCTAATTGGTTCAATATATAGTTGCTCATATAATCCTTTATTTAGTAGTGTTATTGGTCATCTGGGTGCCTGGCGCAGCTAAGGCTGGCAGGGCTGCGCCAGGAAATAAGGCTTTTATTTCTTTTTTGGTTTGTCTTTGTGTGTCGTTTTTTCTTCAAGCAGATGCTGGAGCAGCTTTTCGTATTTTTCCGCAGGAATTTGTTTTCCGGATTCCTTTAGCTCATCAATCACTTCTGACAAAATCTTTATCAGGTCATCACGTTTAATGGTCATCTCCCAATCGGTGATATTGCCCTCATCATCCCGTTTGACCCAAAGCATAACACCGTCTTGATTATTCGCGTGCTTCATAAAACTCCTTACCTTAAAACTTATAAATGATTACTTTAAAGAAATGGTTGCCATATCCTGGAAAGTCCGCCCCTTAGCTGTGCCAGACACCCGGATGTCGGCATCATGCCGTGTCCTCACCGTAACGGCTGAGCCTGCGGCATTCCCGGCTGCAGAACTTCTTCTTTTTATTCCCAAAACTGATAAACTCTCTACCGCAGCAGTAGCAGGTCAGACGGTAAGGATGCCTGCGGCGGTTTTTGTTCCACCATTCGGTACGGCATTGGGTATTGCAGAAAGACTTTTTCTTCGTTCCAATCTGCTGAGTGAGTGGTCTGCCGCAGTTTTTGCAGATATTGCTGTCTGCTGGCTCTGTTTCACTTAGCTTTATATGACTGCGCCGACAGAATGACTTTACAGTGTTCGGAGAGAGTTCTGTGGCTGCGGCTATCTCAGCATAAGTAAGCCCCTGCAGCCGTAAATTGGTGACCATTTGTTTTTGTGTATTTGTAAGCATCTTATGCTGCCTCCTTTTCTACCCCTGTCGCCGCCATAACCGCCGCATGTGCGGCTTTGAGGCGAAGACCGAGGGCGTGTACAACATTGACGGTTACGGCATTTCCGGCTTGTTTGTAGGCTTGAGTATCGGAATCTACGGAGAGGAACTTATCAATCTGTAGTTCAGAAAAACCTTGTAAGCGGAAACATTCCCGCGGAGTAAGACGACGGATACGCAGATTGGGTGTAACTACGCCTTGCGAACTGCCCGTATCAAGTGTGTGGGCGATATTCTTTCCCACCCGTCCCCGGCGGGTATTTTGGTCTGCAAAACTCAGGTCTATGGAGTCCCCCGGATGGGCAGCCTTACAGCCGGATTTGGTGGCTTCTTTTATCATCAGTATGCCGTGGCGGTCTTGGGAGGTGAGGGTAAACATCGGCTCATTTTCTGACTTGATGCGCCTGCCATTCTGCCGCACTTTTTTCCGCTCCGGGTTAAGCACGGCATGAGTCCCTGTTTTTTGTGTATCTTCTTCCACGGGAGTTTCGGAAACTGCATATAGTCCTGTCCTTCCGCCAATTCCGCCGGATTTGGCAAGTAGTGTCTTTCCAACCCCAGACGGATCATATACCCGCGAATCCTGCCGCCCGTCTATGAGACACTTAAGAGTTTCCGGGTTTGCTCCTCGGAAAGGTAGTATCTTTCCGGCACATCCGGAGTTAAGATATCCGACAATGTACACCCGGCGTCTGGACTGGGGAACGCCAAAATCTTTGCTGTTAAGCACCTGGAATTCGACACTGTACCCCAGGTCGCAAAGTGTATCGAGGATGGCCGCCAATGTCCGGCCTTGGTCATGCGATAGCAGTCCTGGGACGTTTTCAAGGAGAAGATATGGAGGCCGTTTTTCTCGAGCCAGCCGGGCAATCTCAAAGAAGAGAGTACCCCGGCTGTCATCAAATCCTTTTCTCCTGCCAGCGACAGAAAATGCCTGGCAGGGGAATCCTCCGCAGAGTAAATCAAACTCTGGCATGGTTTCTGGGTTGATTTTTCTTGCGTCTTCATAAAACACCTCGTTTTCTTTGATATTATGTGCCGCCCGGTATGCTTTTTCTGTGTATTTGTCAATCTCTGAGTGGCCGATGCAGGTAAACCCGCCGGCTCGCTCCAGCCCGGCGCGGAACCCGCCGATGCCGGAGAACATGTCAAAAAACCGGATATCCTTATGTATTGTCATAGGCATTCTTCCTTTCGTAAATTTGTTATTTTTAGGTGCGCCTGGGTGCTTGGCGCAGTTAAGCCGGCAGAGCAGGCTCTTTTGTGTGCGGCACCGTCTGTATGCTGTCGTTTTTGTTACACTCCTTCCTTATCCCCGGTTAGGATAAAATGCTTATAATCCGGCCAGTTTTTCCTGTCAGACAAGTAGTCTGCAAGCTCATGGCAACCCTCGCGGTCTGCGATACGCATCACGGCATGACAGTCAAGCATATTCATTCCAGTGTTGTAGTTTACGCTGTAAATCTGCTCCTCTATGGCTGGTGTTATTTGGTTCTTTGCTGTGTCCATATAGGCTCCTTCGTTTATTGGTTGATAAAAATTACAGCTGACAGGGTTGCTTCCACATAAAGTTTGCTTCTACGGCTTAACTGTGCCAAGCGCCCAGTGGTTGCGCAGAATTTATCATCGCTGTTTAGCATAATGTGTTTTCATCCCCGCCATCCCGAACCAGTTGCTGTAATTCCTCTGAAGTTATCACCGCAAATAGTTTGGATTGCCGGATAAATGCGCTGCGGATGTGGGAGAGCAGATGTTCCTTGCGTTTTATGCTTGGTACGATCCAGACGGTTAAGGGGAACATATCGTGTTCTTTCTGCTCCAGTCCGCTGCGGTAGTATTTGTGGTACTTCTGACATTTTTCTATCACTTTGGCTGGCGACTCCGTATCAAGGTCAACCTCGAAGAAGTAGCGGTCTTCATATTCTTCTGATACCACCGCCGCATATAAATCCGGCTTCAGGGAAACATGCTTACCAAGCTCGCTGTAAGCCCTCCAGCATTCCGGCTCCGGCTGCAACGCTGCCAGACGGGTTTTACCGTTCCGACAGAGTTCCGTAAGCTGGATGGAAACTTCCGCCACCGCCAGCGTATGCGCTAAGTAATAAGGCGACGGTTCAAAAAAGCGTTTGCCAGGATATGCCTTGTGGTCGTGCAGCCTCAGCAGCCGTTCTCCGGCGTGGGTCATATGCCAGACGAGGGAAGATGACCCCGCCCTCACCCCGCCAATCCTCCGGGAGAGACTATGGATTAACCCCAGCGCGTTTAGCTTTTTGAGGTTGCGGTTTGCGGCCCGGAGCGCGGCGGAAGCGCTCACGGCATCGGTAAATAAGAGCCGCTGCACCTGCCCACTCAGGAGGTAGCGGTGCCGCTGGATGGCGAGCAGGATGTCCTTGTCGCGTGTGCTGAGCCTGACGTCAAGGCTGATGAGCTGTTGTCGGGACAGACGCCGGTGTGGTTCTGGGGCGCCGCCGGCAGGGGTGGTGTCCGTAGTAGGTACGGAGTAGGAATCGCATACCATGTACCGGGAAAAGTCGGGCGTGGTGGGCGTTTCTGCTCGTGCTTTCTGCTCATCGTTCGTCGGTCGGTTCGTCATGGTCTTTTCCTCCTTCCAATTGCCGCATCCTCCCATTCCGGTGGGGTCTCGACGCTGTCACCAAACAGTTTGAGATAGTCTTCTTCCACCTGTTCCGCTGGGATGCCGTAGGTCGCTTGGCTCATGGCCTTGAGTTCTGCCGCCTCTCTTAGTGCCGGTGGTGGCGGTAAGGTTTTGCCCTGCACCCAGCCGGTATTCCGGCCATTAGATTGTATGGATGCATAAATCTGGTAGCGGGGCAGTGCCATAAAATCCTCGGCGGAAAGTTCCGGCGCCATTGCTGCCATATCCTTTGCATCCCGGCTGTTCAAACCGAAGACGATTTTATTACGGGCGTTGGCATCTATGCCGGAGCGAATGTCAAGCGGCAGTTGGTCGCGATACTGGTGTGCCAGTGTCAATCCGATACCCAGACCTCTTGCCTGTGCCAAAGCATCAGATAAATCTGTAGGCAGGCTGAGGTAATCCTGGAGCTCGTCGATAAAGATAGAAACAATATGCCGTTTCTCTGCCGGGATGCCAGCCCGCGATAGTGCCAGCGTCCAAGTCAAACCGACAATCAGACTGCCGATGAGCCTACTGGTTCCCCCGCCAGTAATTCCTTTATTGAGAGGAACTAATACGATCCGGCGTTTATAAAATAAATCTGTCAGCGAGAATTTTGGCTTTGCCTGTCCCAGTATATTCCGAAGCCCTGGCCGTAAAGTCAGCTGACGGAGCTTATTAAGTACCGGAGAGATCTGCGTTCGTTTCTCCGTATCACGCAGTGCCTCGAACTGATCCCAGAAAGGCTTCAGCGCCATACGGTCTTTTATGTTTGCAGTAACTTTCCGGCGGAAGTTCTCATCGGTGAGGAGTGGCAGTAGCCATAAAAGCGTGGCATTTTCTGCTTCTACTAATGTAAGCAAAGAAGCCGTCAAAACATCTTGCGTATAGATCCCCCAACTGTCACTAAATATTTCTTTGAGAACCGAGAGAATCGCATCGGCAATTAGTGACGGGTTGCCGTAATCCTTAAACGCCAGCGGGTTAAACCCACAGGGGCAAGAGTCTGACGGGTCGATAATTACGACATCCCCCACACGTTCTTCTGGAATCCGCATAAGTATATCTGTTACCAAATCCGCCTTAGGATCAAGAACTAACACGCTCCTTCCAGCCTTAATATCCGCCAGAATCAGATGAAGCATAGCGGTACTTTTTCCGCTGCCGGTAGGACCGATCAGATGGCAATGTTCCAAACTATCTCTCGGAGAAATGCTCAGTTTCTTCGGATTTATAGTATCCATACTGATAGCAAAACTGCGGTCAGACTTTTTATTGGTCGGACTTCGATACCAGCTCGGCGGCAGTGTGCGTTTGGGATGTAGTCCCGGTGTTCCAGGTAATTCCTCCTCCCCAGCCGGAAGCAGCAAGAAATTAGCCAGTTCCTTTACTGATAGCATTAGAGGAAAATGCCAAGGTACATGCGCCGTGTTAAGGTCAGCGGGTTTGATATTTTCTGCTCGTATCCTTGCCCCGGCAGATTCCAAGACTCTGAATGCGCTCATAATACTGTTCAGCCGGATGAATGCTCCATCACCAGCTATTCCGATGTGGATTGCTGCCTGGAACGTGTGCTGCTCCGCTTTTTCCCGGACATTTTTCCGGCTCTCTGCCGAAGCTTTCTGGACATCGCCTAGCAGAATCTGCAGCCATGTCGCATTCGGATCGAACAGATTGGCTGGCACCGGGGAAGGAGCGTAGCCCCTCCCCAGCACAATCTGTACCACAGCCTCCGTGCCACCTGTCTCTTCCGTGAGTGCCGCCAGCCCCGCCCGGATCACAGCTCCAGTGATATCGGTCTTGAGCGAGAGCGTAGGATGGCTAATTCTAAGCTGCCGGGCAGTGGTAACTGGTGTGCGTTCGCTCTCATCCATAGCATGGAACTGGATATCGCCATGAGCTTTTATCGCTTCTTCCACGTTCCTGATATACCTCCCGGCTGCTCCGAGCAAGTAATTTACCTGTCCGTTTTTACTCCGCACCTCCCAGACTACTGCACCTCGTGGCGATGTGGCGGCAAGATGTGCCAGCATTTCCCAAATGGTCTCAATTTTGTAAGGTCGAGTCCAGAGGACTTTCCTCCAGTTAATATCTTCGATTTGGTGTTTACCCAAGATTGCCCACTCCTTTCGGTATTTTTTATACTTCCTCCTACCATTCTCCCAAATCTTTATCATGCTTGTGCCTCCAGATACGGAAACCGATTATGGCGATAGCGACGATGATTGCAATGGCGAGCAGCACTGGCCAGATTTCCAGAATCCATCCGACTGCGGTTTTGATGAGAAAAGCGGCAAGCGCCAGCATGAAGGCGGCTTCCAAAATCTGGGTGATTAGGTTTTTGGGATACATCCATCATCATGCCTCCTCTCCAAGCGCTTTGGCACTGTACTTCGGCACAGGATAACCGGGGATCACGATGTCGCTGTCGATTTCGTTACCCCATACATCCCAGCCGGGCTGCCGTCTGCGGGCGAAGAGTTCAAGATAAGGGCCCGAACTAACCCGCTCTACGATTTTGTGGAATTCCTCGGGCTTGTGCGAATGATCCTGGACGGTAAAAACACCGTAGTTTATCTGGTTTTTGCATAATACCGGTGCTTTGCCACGGGTTCCTAAGAGGACGTGTTCTGTGCAGTTTCTCAGGTAGTTCCCAAGCCCCATCCGGAATTTAATCCATGTAAACACGGAACGCGGCGTAAATCCCCATGATTCTAAGATATCAAATCCATACCTCATGGTATTATTGGTGACCCAGAGCCAGCAGTGACTGTTGTCTGTCACCAAATTCTTTATGGGCATGGCTTTAATCTTTTCCAACGACATCAGATCGTAGTGGTTAATAGCCCCGAACCGCCCCCGCTGGTCTATATCCCATGGCGGGTCGATTATCAGCGTGGCATAGCGTTTGCGCGCATTGTTTTTTGCACAGTTAATTTTTTCTTCCATATAATCTTCCTTTCTTTTGCTGGCTGCTTTGACGCCCATTGAACCGCAAAGCAGCCATGATCCCAAACATAAGAAGTAAATACTTTTGTAGCGATGCGACACCTCATAACAGAGATAAAATGTCAATTAAGGTGTAGCAAAAAACGCTGTTGTAAAATTGTCAAGAATATGTTGACGGCAGCTCAATCTTCCTCATACCCATCCTCGTATTCCTCAGCCTGCGAACGGCAAGCTTCCCGAAGCATATCCTCCTGGGCTTTGAGCCTCGCCGCATCCAGTTCCAGTTGTTTTCGCATCAGTTTCTCAAAATCGTCGCTTTCTTCCACCCGTTTCTTAAGGTTGCAGTAATCGCAAAACCATTCGAACACTGCTACGCATACAATGCTGCCTAATACAATTACAATAACGATGTCAATGATTTCCAGCATACCTAATCACCACCTCTCTATCGTTTTTGCGGCATTATCGGCATAAGCCGCGAGGATTTTCTGGTAATACGGCCTTCCGAGCGGCGCAACCTTCGACAGTCGGTCAACCGACATCGCCAGGCTGGCACTGTCATTGATGGCGGACTGAGCTAGGAGCGCTCGGCACCTGTTCTCACTGGCCGTAAGCAACGCATTCTCCTGCAGCAGCTTCAATGAGCGCGGGGCGAACATCATGCTGCGTTTGGCAGGGATGGTATCGACCACATCTCCGCTAAAGGCTTCAACAACTGATTCTACATTTGGACACTTCATAATAGGTCCCTCCTTGTGATAATTTTGATAGTGCTGGTGCAGAACTCACTATAATTTCCTGCACCAGCTCGTTTTTTTGCAACAATAAAAATAATCTGTATTCTTTAATCCAGCATGTAGAATACGCCCGTGTGATATCCCATGCTCTTCAGAAAATCGCTCATTGCTTCAGCTGCTTTTGTTCGCATCAAGCAATCGCCGGTTCCAGGAATAGAAAACAGGTATCTGCTGGTGCGCCCATCCCTGGAGCAGTTTACACCTGCTGTTTTTGCCGCGTTTATCACCAGTTTCTCCCGCCATCTCGGAAGATAAATGGATGCGGAATCAAAATTAAATGACCCGCTGTCGTCGTCTCCCATTTGTTCCTTTGCATATGCCTTTGCACGTTCCAAATCTTCCGCCAGCTTCTTATACCTTCCAGTGGGTTCCGGCACATGCCGGTCTTCTTTTAGGTATTCGAAAAAATCAAAAGCATTTTTCCGATCTTCGAACTTCTTGGAAAAAACTTTTTCCTGCTCGGAAGCATCTGTGATAATAACGGTTTCAAACATGCCATCCAAATGAGCGGTAACTTCCAAACGGGCAGACCGCCCATCAGCTAAACGAATACAGATGCTTTGTAAAATCCCTTCTTCCATATAGACCTCCTTTGCTTGCGCTGAACTGTGTTTAATGTTATAATTTTCTTAACGACAAGGGCTCTTGTGTTGCTAATAATGGTATCATTTTCATTTTTTGATTGACAGGAATAACAGCGGAAGATGACCGGAAAATAAGCGGAGATATAAAAGAAGTACGGAAAATAAGCGGAAAACGAAAGTGAGTGTGGATGGTGGCAAATAAAAAGACAAAGACGAAAAAGGAAGTACTGGCTATAACTGGAATCAAAAGCCCTGACGATATATACCAAACTCTTTATCGCATTCATATGGAAGGAAGACGGGATGATAAACTCGCAGAAAAACTAATCTGCTTATTAATGAAGCAGGAAAAATGGGACTACGGATACGGAATGGAACTCTATGAGTCTATCCTCCGTCAATATTCCCCGCCAACCTGGGAATTGGAAGAGCTTCTTGCGGTTTCTGGAATATCCGATGTTTATAGGAATTTTCCCACTGCCGCACAATGTCGCAAGCATTATCTTGATATGCATCCCGATGTCCAATTAGATAGCAGTGGGATGGAAAAACACGAAAGGAAAGTCCTGATAAATATCTCAGAAATTGTATATCGTGATTTTTGCGATAAAGACAAGCGGTTGTTTTCGCTTTACAGGGAATGGATAACGGAAGTGGGGCTAGATCCCAAAATCCTAGAAAAATCAGAACCTTCGGAAAAAAGGCAGGAGACAAAACCACAGGGGGCAAAAATGTTGTCCCAGGCATCACTCAATAAGGGCAAGAAATCCAAAAACCCAAAGAGAGAAAAACGTGACTCCAGAAAAAAGAAATATAAAATTGTGAATAATATCATAAGGCCAATAACAGTCACCTTTGTCAGAGTAACCAGAGAAAAGCCCCAGTATGGCTTTTGGACTCTTGTGTCTGCCCTTCCAATTCTGGCATTCCTGTTTTTCCTGTCAAACAGGAATTTGCTTTCAGGAACAACCGAAATCAAGAACATATCTGTAATCCATCCTGAACTGAGTCTGATAGCAGGGGAACGGAAAGATCCCGGGATAGGGGTAAGCCCTGCTGAAGCGGATCAGGAAAAGCTGGGTTACACAATTGAGGATCCAAGGATTGCCGATATGACGCGGGACTGGAAAGTTGTAGGCGGTGATGGGTGGCGGGAAGGAGACGATAACACTACAACGATCACCCTGAGCGGGGGCAATGCTGAAAATGTGGAAATACTTATTACGCTGGAACCGGGATTCGAAGACAAAGCAGATAAAGAAATCGCCGTTGACAATGATGATTCCGGTGAATGGCAGTAATTAAACGATACATACAGCAACATATCGAAAGGCAGGAAGAATTATGAAAAAGTATCATAGGGCCAGTTTACTTTTTATCAGTTTCATGGCTGTTCTCATTATACAATTAAAACCCGCAATAGTTTTTGCCTGGGGTGACAACCTGGGTTATAACCCGGAGACTGGGAAAAATGGCCGTTCAAGCTATACGATTGAAGAAATAAACAATGGAGCTATCGGTGCTACCCCGCAGTCTGATGGCGAAAACTATAAAAACAGCCCCTATTATCCGGGGCAGATTATTTTTAACACGATTTCTGACAGCACGATTGGCAACGAGAAAAACTTCGTTGCAGCCCGTGAATGCACCCGACGGGAAGACGGTAGCTGGGAAGGTGCTACCAAGGACACTGTTTGGAAAGGAAATGATATCGAAGCTGAGGATGGCAGGTACTATATTATCCGCCTTTTCGTTCATAATAATAACCCAAACGGCGAAGATGCCATAGCGGAAGATACCCATGTGTCCTTTAGTATTCCAAATGAATATGACAGAGAAAACAGGCGCATTCAGGTCAATGGTTTCATTGATTCATCAAATGCTACACCAAGTGAGTATTGGGATTATGTTAATTTTAACAGCGATGTCCCATTTCACCTGGATTATATCTACGGATCCGCTCTGCTTGAAAATAATGGCATCGGCCTCGGCGGTTTAACCCTGAGCGACGATATCGTTAAGGCTGCAAGCACTGACGGTGTTTTGATAGGCTATGACGCGCTTGACGGAAGAATTCCCGGATGCTATCAATACGACAATTATGTGACTATAAAAGTAAAAGCCGTGTTTGACTATGAATATACAGTGGAGCAAAAAGTCCGGCTTGCCGGAAGTGATAATGATTGGGAAGACGCAATCAAAGCCAAAGTCGGGGATAAAGTAGAGTTCCGCATTGAATACATAAACACTGGTGATACGAGCCAGACTGGTGTTGCCATTAAAGACATCCTTCCGGAGAATTTGCGTTATGTTGAAGGGACAACCGAACTTAAAAATTCCAACCATCCTGATAAGGCAACCGCAGAACATGACTACCTTGTAACAGATGGGATTAGAATTGGTGATTATGGACCCGATGCAAATGCCTATGTTTATTTCACAGCAGAAGTTGTGGATGATAGTTTAGCAGCAGGCGTAAATACACTCACCAATTGGTCACAGGCAGGCGTAGGATTAAAAACCATACAGGATTATGTGACAGTGGAAGTGTCAAAAGGTTTCAGGTTTTCCACCGTATCAACAGTACTCCTGCTGCTGATCGTGCTCTGCCTAATAGGCATTGTTATTCTGGGAGGCAGAATGTGGAAGCAGAAGCATCATATTAGATCGTGAAAGTAAAGTTCCACCGGCCTAGCCGGTGGCTTTTCTTATGCGGGCAAAGCCCTTTTGTTCCTAGCGGGACGCGTTAACAACGCGTAAGTTAGTCCGTCAGCCGCTAAATCACTAGACTAAACTATTTACGCTTTGACCGATACCTTACATCTCCTAGCGTTAATTGTTCGCCTAGCTTTTCCGCCTTCAGTTGATTACGTACGTATTCCGCAATTCGCTGAGTATTTTTGCCTACTGTATCTACATAATACCCTCGCGACCAAAACTCACGATTGCGATACTTATACTTTAACTCAGCGAATTGCTCATAAAGCATAGTTGCACTTTTACCTTTGAGATATCCCATGAAGCTGGATACAGAAAACTTCGGCGGAATAGATACTAGCATATGAATATGGTCAGGACAAACCTCAGCCTCAACTATCTCTACGCCTTTCCATTCACAAAGCTGTCTTAGGATTTTGCCTACTGCCTCTCGCTTTTGCTGATAGAACACTTTGCGCCTGAGTTTAGGGGTAAAGACAATATGGTACTTGCAATTCCACTTGGTTTGACTTAAACTATTTATATCATTCATTCCCATGGCCGGAAAACTCCTTTTGTTAACTTGATTTTATGGTTGCAGCTGACGGGCTACAATCAAAGTATAACAAAAGGAGTTTTCTGCTCAACGGCAAAAGCCTCACACGCACCACTGGCCAAGCCAGTGGGTTCGTGAGTACTTAAGGCGGAGTCAGAGAAACGGTTATAGAACCTCTGGCTCCGCCTGTCTTTGCCCATTATTCTTGACATTTTGTTCTATCTGTGCTACAATAGTTAGTATAGACTAACTAATCTATGCACATTATCATCCTATCAGTATCTCTGTATCCCCCAATATTACAGATTATTGCAGAAATTGTACATGTTTTTTATAAGGTGTACAACGATGCAATAATTACACAATAATATCAAAGGGGGAAATTACCATGGAACGACGCACTTACATCTGGGAGTTTACAGGCAATGAGGAAGAAGCCTATGCAGTTATCGCTCATGCCGGCCGGTACGGTGTGCCAAAACAAAGGCATTATCTGCCAATGAAGATGCAGGTTCAATTATGCGAATGCGATGGCGACAAGATTGATTTTGCGGGGTTGATTTATTCCTCCGCTAAGGAAGATGAGTATCTGAACGCTGAGTTCTTACAAAACCGTACCGAGATCCTGCGGGGGGAAAGGCCGGAATGGATCTTAGTGGAATTTGAGCCTGTAATGACAGGTATTTACCTGCGGTATTACAACCGAGGGTTCGATGTCAAAGAAGAAATCTATCTTCATGTCAGCTGTCTTGCCAAAGAAAGTGCTAAGTTGCATATGCGGTTTGAAGTGCCACACACCAATGGCAAACCTGATACACATTATCTGTTCGTGGCGGAATGCCACCCAGACCGCACGGCAGATAACTTTATCCTGCTGGAGAGCTTCAGTCAGGATACCCAAAAATGCATTTCTTTTTGTATTGACCATCGGGACGCAGAAGATAATCCGGTTATTTTTGACCGATACGACATTGTACGCCCAGCTTGGGCAGACGTCACAGAGTATACTGATATTTAAACTAAAAGGCTCGTCTTATCAAGATGAGCCTTTTTCATCTCGTTAGTAACATCTCCGCTTATTTTCCGTACTTCTTTTATATCTCCGCTTATTTTCCGGTCATCTTCCGCTGTTATTCCTGTCAATCAAAAAATGAAAATGATACCATTATTAGCAACACAAGAGCCCTTGTCGTTAAGAAAAATGCAGATTAAACATATTTTTGATGGTAAAGCAAGGAGGAACACCAATATGAAACCACACGAACTTAGAAGTATAATGGAAAGAAACAGAGCAGCCAGTAAAACAATCCTGCCCATAGCAGAAAAAGCAGGCACACCATCGTCTTGCCAAAACATGTTACTTGATGATGACGGCATATTAACTATATTTGATATACATTGTTATGGCAGAACGTTTTTCGTGGAAAATGACGGCATCTATACGGTAAAACTTGGGGTATTGCATGATATGGATAAAGGCGCGCTGGAAGAAGCAGCTATGTCTTGCACTATGCCGACAAAGGCGTCTCATGAGCAGCAGATTAGCGCCGTGTTTGATATCCCAGGCGCATCGGCAAGATTTAAGGATTCTGTTGTCCTTAAAGCCGCACGCCCCTTCCAGATTACATTGGTCGAAGGCAGCCCTATTTTAGAACGCCACAATACCCCATGGGGAATACACATAAAATACGAGAGCGTAAAGACGGATGACGTAGTGACGCTGGTGAGAACCGGTTTGCGGAAAAACGTACCAAATCAATACCGTGCTTTTTTTGATACCCTGAGTATTCAAATTGAGGTTAGATTTGGGGAGTGATTTTTTAGGATTGTCGGAGTGCTTCTATCGTAAAATATACGCAGCGACACTTCTTCCTGCGATCAGAGTGTGTGTATTGATGACCAGAATCCGCATTTTGCGTATCTTTTATAAATTCGATAACACTCATTAGAATACGCAAACTGCGTATTGCTTCTTACCTCAGCAACACCTATAAAAACATAGCCCTCGCTGCAACTAGCGGGGGCATTTCTAAGATCGGCACCGAACCGGACAATCCTCAGCGGAGGGGGAAACCGTGATAACGGTTGTTGTTGTTTGACGGATTGACGCCCGTAGGATTCATGTTCAAGTTGTATGCGTTAGTCGACGATTTAGAAGTACGCGACCAGCCGTAGCCGTTGTTGCCGACGTTGTTGACAGCGCCATTTGGAGGATATATATACCCGCTACGGACAAAAGCCAGAAATAAACATCTGAGTAACACAGACAAAAGAAGCTGACTCTATCTGGCCTCATCCATAAACAAAGCCAGTTTGCTAATCTCCATTGATTTTTACCCAAAACTCAGGAGAGCAGCTTCACGATCTTCTTTCGATTGAGAACATCGAGCAGCCGGAGCATGACCTCAAAATACCGCTTTCAGATCCCATGGACAACAGTTATCCACAAGCATATTTTAGCACGGAAAATATACAAAATCACCGTTCAGAACTCTAGACTTTTTAGCATTGTTTGTTATAATATAAACATATCCAGACGCAGGGATGTACCGAACGGAGAAATACCTAAGGCGAACCTGCTTTTTTGTAAGTTTATCGCGTCTTTTTGTAGATGATTTTCCGCTTTGTTGCGCTCTCATCCAGATATGCCCGGTAAGAATCGGATGTTCTGGTCTTATAGAGTGACGATAAAGTAGCGTTATTCGGAACCAGAAGCTTCGCGAATTTATCCTTCTTAATAAGGTAATCCACCATGCGCCAATAATCACCATCTCCCGATACTAAGACAATCTTGTCGAACTTCTCCCGCTCAACTAATTTTTTCATGACCGAGAAAACAATATCCGTATCAACATTACCTTTCTTGTGGCTGATTGAACTTTCAGTATGCTCCCGGAAAACCACCACATAGCCATATCGCTGGAGGGCATTATACAATTCTTGATTTTTTGGGTCAAAAGCACCAATAAAATAATAAGCTTCTTTAACTTTATATTTTTCCGCAAGGAACACCCTAAACCTTTTCAGGTCGATATTCCAAGAAGGCTTCGCCCGGAATGTACTTACTTTAAGGTTCTGTCCATCTATAAAAGCCTCGTTATGAACTTCTATGCTTTTAGTATTTGCTGCCATATTTTTCTCCAATTACTATCCCTATTTTACCTCATAGTTGATAGTTTTTCGGCGGTTTATTCAATATGACTTCAGCCATATTTTATTTTCCAAAGATCGGCACCGAACCGGGAAACCCTAGAAGCAGCGGAGGGAGAAACCGCCGTAGCGGAAAATCATTCAAATCTCAATCATCCTCCTGGAATTTCTGAGAGAACTCCACGATCTTTGAACTAGAAAACCTTTGGCAGTCGGAGCTTGACCTCAATAGCTGGCAGTAGTTTCCATGGACAAAACTATCCACGATTCAATTCTAACATAGATTATATTGCCGCTTATAGAAATTACTACTGCCAATACATGAAGATAGCTAATCAGTGCTTTTCATCTGTTTTACTAAACGGTCAAGGTTCACCCCATCTTTAATTCCCGCCCTGTAATAATACTCATTTTCTCGCGAAGAACTCTCAAAGCCCGCATCCTCACAAAATTCCAGTAGTTTGCGATGTTCGGCATCCAGTATTGAGAATACTTTGTCATGAGCAATATTGGCTTTTTCTGCCGCTTCCAGTTGCTCCGGTGTGGGTGGATAGTCCTCCTTAAACTTCTCGCAGTGCATTCCCATCCGTTCTGTTATAAGCAGTTCCATAAAATCTTTCTCATCCATTTTTGTACGCCTCCTTTACAGGACGACATCATATGACAAGATGGTGTGGGCGTCCATACCATGAATCACCAAAAATAGCAGTCATGGTCTGGCGAAAATTGACAAGGGAGATGAATGCTCCAATATAATCAGTACCTCCGGCGCCACCACCATAGTACAATTACCATTGGCTTTTGTCCGTAGCGGGTATGTCTACCTCAGCTATGGTTATGTTAGCAACGTTGGTGAGTATGGTCGTGCTTGGTCACGTACCCCCAAATCGTCTACCCACGCCTACTACTTGGGCATGCATCCTACGTATGTTAATCCGTCAGACTACTACATTCGCTATGGTGGTTTCTCCCTCCGCTGCCTCTACCCAGGTAGTGCCTAATGGAGAAAAGAGAATCTGTCGTGCAGATTAAAAATTCGGGATTCTGCACTCGACGCAGAAAGACGCTTGTGCTATACTCATATCATATGGATCGTGACAAAAATAACAACCCTCTCAGCCAGCCTCCAGCTACGGATACTGGCTCTTCTCAAGTTCCAGACACTTCTTCTCTGGCTCCATCTGCCGATACCCCTATAATTTCTTCTGCTGGCCTGCCAACGGCAACGCCCCTCAACGCGCCTTTACCGACCGATCCGCTACGTCCAACCCATACATCTGCCAGCGGGAGCGGGGATATCAAATTGGAGACAGGGCGAAACAGTAAACGAAGCATCATAATTATCAGCATTATTGCGGTGGTAATCTTGTTCGTTGCGCTGCTTATGTTGCTTCCAGCATTGTTGAAAAAAGACAACGAGAAGGTGGCGACACTCCTACGGCAAAATTTTGATACGATTAGTTCTACGGAAGATTTTTTTGAAAAAGTTTATTTTCGTGAAATAACAACGGACGACATTATGACCTCGGAAGATCACGAACAGATAAACCAAAACATCTCCCAATTTCTTAGCTTTCAGAAAGAGTTCGCCAAAATTAATCCAGGCAAATTAGATGACGAAATCAAAATAATATACGAAAACTTGCAGTCTAGGGTAGAGACATATCAAAAGTCACTAGAACTATATAACACTGTATATTCCGCATATACAGAAGAGAAGCCAGAGTTATTGAACGATTATCTGGTAAGTGAAGAATATACAGTAGCGGCAATCGCTGAGAGGTTCGTTGAGTATTTTAATGATCGCGATCTCCTGCTTGAGCAGATTTCGGCAAATGATTGCACTATAGACGGCAATAATTCTTCGGAGATTTGTATTGAGTTAGTGGATAATTATCGCGACACTATTGAGTCGATGAGGCAAAGCTATTCTGTGCCGCAGTCGATATTTTTTGCTTACGACGCTGAGCCAGATTACCAAGATGAGAGCTCGCTGATATCGCGCGTAGAACAGGTAATTAAGGAGACGGAAGAGTGATAAAAACTGGTTGGAAAAAACTTGCTATTTGGGCGCTTGTAATCTCGACGCTCTTAGGAGTGGCAGCTGGTTCGCAGGTAATGGCGATTAAGACTTCTGAGGCTTTAGAGAAAATGAAGGAAGCTGGGAAGATTCAGCTGGTAGCGAACGTCTTCAGCAAGTGTATGACCAAACAAATCGACATGGGCCTAACAAATATCCTGTACGACTATCCTGGACTTGAAAATATTTTTATGAACACCAATTGGACGAATTCAGAGATCCCGACTGGAGCGTGGCTAGAAAATCAAGTGCAAGGCAAGGTCAATAACGGCACAATCTATTGTGATGATAATGATTCAAAAATTTTCGATGTTTTTGTCAGTACGATGAGTGTCAGTCAAGAGGAAGTATTATGTAATGGCGAAAAGCCGGGCATCGTCAAGCTCCAAACTCAGGATAGTGATGGGAAATGGGAGGATGTTACCAACTACTGTATGTCTGGGCTAGGTAACAGTGACTACCGATTTGTCTGGAACGATAAAGATGAGGCACTAAAACATCTCAAAAAATTATATGACGCCAAGAAGAAAAACAACGACTATATGGTTGCATGGGGCGATCGGGGAACTTTTTCGGACGATTTGATTAACTATTTCCTGTATTTTAACGATTTCGCCACGGCTTGTAGTAACAGCGAGCCATTCAGCGGAGATGAGAGTCTAATGAATAAGACTAAATACTATGGTCCAATAAAAGTGCCAAACCCAAGCACTGGCAAGATGGATGAGCGCTATTACCCGAAAGGCGGTGCAAGTAAATATGGCGATTGGGATAGTAACTGGATAAATAGCAAAGGCGCTCACACTTGCGACGCAGTAATTAAGCGGATTAACGAAACTGCGTCTGCCGTCAAGAAGGCTTTGGACAAAACCGAAAAGGACGACGACGGAACAAAACCGGATGATGTAGTGGGAGATATTACGGAAGAAGCTGGAGATGAAACTAGTACAGGAGAGCAAGCTTCACCCTGTTCGACGGCGGCAGCTTCGTTGGGATGGATTATTTGTCCGGTGATACAAGGTGTCGGAACGGCTGTTGATGGTATCTATGACTATATTGAGGAGAGCTATTTGCAAACCGATGTGCGCTTCATGGATACAACAGAAAAAGACGCTTCTGGGAAAGAAATTAAAGACCCCAATACGCAAAAGCCGGTTAAGACTGGAACTTATACGGCTTGGGAGACTTTTCGGACAATCTCTAACATTGTGTTTGTAATTGCGCTAACAGTGATTATTCTATCGCAAATCACTGGTTTTGGCGTTAGTAACTATGGCGTCAAAAAAATGCTACCTAGCTTAATCATTGTAGCTATCCTAGTAAACATATCTTTCTTCTTGTGTCAGTTAGCAGTAGATATATCTAACATCGTAGGCTACGGAATTAATCAGACGTTTAGTGAGTTGGGCACGACTACGGATGAGTTTGGGGACGGAAGTCTTGGGGCTATTGTAGGAAACCCTAGCAGCACCACTAGCGATAACAAGTTTGCAGGGGTACTACCCACACTGTTATCTGGCGGAGTTACAATTGGAGTTGGTGCTGCTTTAATTGCATCGGCCGGAACATGGATTTGGCCGTTCTTACTTGTATTGCTTGGTGCAGCAATCAGTGTCATATTCTTCTTTATATTACTTGGGATACGGCAGGCTGGGATTATTATTCTAGTGACTTTAGCGCCAGTTGCAATCGTCTGTTACGCACTGCCGAATACAAAAAATATCTTTAGCCGTTGGTGGAAAATGTTATTTGGGCTATTGTTAGTTTACCCGATTTGTGGTGCGTTAATGGGTGGCGGGCAATTTGCGTCAAGATTATTGCTAGCTAATATCGCAGGTGACACTGGAGCATCGTTCTTCTATGTCTTAATTGCAATGTTAATTCAAGTAGTACCGTTTTTCTTCGTACCAAGCATCGTTAAAAGTTCATTCGCGGCCATGGGGAACCTTGGCATGAAGTTGTCGAACTTCGGGCGTGGATTAGGCCGTGGGGCGACTGGCGCGATTCGGAGATCAGAAGGATATAGAGATCGCGTGGCACGAGGTCGAGGCTGGGATGCGCAACGTGCTATAAACCGCTCACAGAAAACGACTGGTCTGCGCGGGTTGCTAAATCGCCCAGGTAATGCATTGCGAGATAAGAGCCATCAGGGTAAAATTGCCACAATGGCTAGAGAATCACATAATCGTAAGATGAATCGCCTGCAAGGCACGGCGTTGGCGCAAAATCTGGCTAATCGTGACCGTAGTGACTATTATGAACAAAAACATATTGACGAAGTTGCCGGAGACTACGCAAGCACTTGGGACAAAGACGGAACGTTTGCTAGTGAACAGAAAACAGCCACGGAACTCGAAAGGGCATTGAACGATCTACGTGTAGATTCTACTAATACCGACGCGCGCGCCCGTTTTACCGCTGCAATGCGCAGCCTCAATACGAGCGATAAAGGACGTGAGTATGTTGATAGCACGCTGAATAAAGCAGTTTTCAGCGAGGCTCAAGCTGGGCGCACTGGTAACGAAGGTGTCAAATGGGCGAGTAACGCAGTGCGTAAAGCGGCTGGCGGCGAATATAAAGCTAAGACCCCGAACGCCTTTGCCAACATGATGGACTATGCAGAAGGTAATGCAAGGGCTTATAATACTGCGCAATTTTCGACAATTACAAGGCAAGATAAGGATGGTAATACCGAAACTCTTTATGTCAGGAATCGTCAAGCCAAAGCTAGGGATATTGGCGCTGAACAGCTCGCTGGAACTGACGATAGCTATCGCCGCGATATACTAAGCGGTCTAGCCGATGGCAGCATTACCGGCGAAGAACGCAACAACATCATTTCTCAAGCTCGCGAAGCAATTAACAATGAAAACATCTCCGTCAAGGGTGATGTCGAACGTGACCTCCAGAAAATCGCCAATATGGATTACGCCCCATCTGTGGGGAGCGCGAGCAGTAACGCGAGCGTCAATACGGTCGATGGCGGTAGTATTCGTCGCATGGCTAGTGCAAGTCAAGGAGAGGTAGATAGAATTGTGCGCGGAGTCGAAAATGGAACGATTACGGGTGATGATCGGACAGGCATGGCGAATGTTGCTGAGGCAACGCTTAATGCAGCTAACGCCGGAACGGTAAACCTAAGTCAGGAAACTGCAGACAAGCTAAATCGCATTCGCGCTCTTGATGGCCGTTCAGAAATCGCATACACGATGCGAGTGCAGCATAACTCTGGTAATGGCGCACCGGTCCCGAGTGGTTTTGAAGAAAATGGTAGTGGCATTGTCATCCCACGTAACGGGCATAGCGGCGACATGACCGGCTCGCAGATTCGTGACTTTGAACGTCAGATGCGCCAGCATAATAATGGCGGGAATAATAATGGTGGTGGCGGCATAATTCTCCCATAAACTTTGCCCGGTCCTCACTAGAGAACCGGGCTTAGCATGTTTTTTGAATAGGCGAAGCAGCTGTACTTCGACTCTATTCACAGTTTAGGATAAAGACAGCTGAGGGGGGCTTCGTCTATGAAAGACGTTTGACAATATCACTCAGCTCAGATTGCCGACTCTTGCGCCGTTGGATATCGACTTTCTCTTCTAGTTCTCGTCTCTCTATCTCGGCAATTTCTTGGCGTGCTACTTCAACGAGTTCCTTCATCTCAGCCTTCGCTATTTCCTCAGAAATAATACATAATTGTTGGTCCTGAGCGACAATTTGTTGTAGTCGCCAAAGCACCCACTCGTACCCCTCTTTAATATGATCCTCAGGGTCCGGATGCCAACCATTTGCTATATCATTCCCATAACGCGCATCGCATTTGTCGCACCATTTTTGGTCTCGATAACGGCTAGCGCCACAAATTATACATCGATATGAATCGGCAAAATATCCCTGATGGCACTGCGCGTTACGAACCAAAATTCTTTTCCAAAATGGTATCATTGCGAGCTGCTCTGGCGTTAGCAAACTCAGCCGCAAAGACCTTAATGCAGGATTCTCATTAAGCGGACCTTCAAACAGGGTATTTGGGTGCTTCGCATTCCATTTTATAAGCTCTTTCCTGCGCCACGGAGAATTGATATCCTCATTATGTTGGGGGTCCATAATTCGTTCGCGTCCTGCAGGTGGCTTATTTTTTTCTATGGTTGCTAGCTCAGATTTTATAGCATTGCGTACATAGAACACAATAGAAACTCCCAGCCCGATTTTAGAAACCCACCCAACGATACCTGCTGCCGGTTCAGGCATACCTCCAGCCGACGCAATTATTCCTAAAATACATATTATGATCAACATATTTATCACCACCTTTCATATGATGCTTCTTGATGCGCTTTTCTACCTCCAGTCCAGCAAATAAAGTTCATATTGTGCTTCAGAATAGAATAAATCAAAATAGGTTAGATTAGATGCATCCAATAATGAGTTTTCGCATGGAATAATGGGAACGCTAATCGGATCTCCTTCATGAATCGAGGTTATATATAGCTCCGCCCCAGCTTCAATACTATTCTTTGGCAGTGATAGAAAAGCTACTCTATTATTATCTGGACTGAGTACACCGCTCCAATTTAAGCGTTCTGAATCCGGAATATAAGGTGAACACTCGTTATTATCTGCATTGACGATAGTACTATAGATAACACCTTTATCGCCATAACAATCTGCAATATAGTGATTTTCATCAACCTTATCGGTAATATAAAAAGTATCCGTCTTTTGCACCATGTTAATCTGCGTTCGTTCCCATTCACTTTCTTCCGTTGTGATATTATTAGCCACAGGATTATCTACGGGCACATAATAATATTGCCCGCTTTCCCTAAACACGAACAAGCCATCTTTAAACCCAACCGCTTCCTGTTGTGCAGGCTGTGGATTAGCAAAGTCCACCTCCTTTACTGCGCCAATTGCTTCTGTTACATCAAAAAAATTATTGGCATTGTCAATCCATCCAGCATGCCACTCATCACTCCCTATGGCTTTTGTTACAGCTATTTTCTCAAAGTCGTCGGAAATCCAACTGCTACTACGGCTGTAAATCCATTTACCCTTTGGTAATACAAAAAGAGAGTTATCGGGATGAAATTCGTTGACGATTTGCTGTTCACTGCTGCTGGGGTCAACGCTAATGATTTGCATAGCTCCAGTTTGCCTCACCATCGCAATAATCCCCTTCGCTTCGACCAGTTCAGCTTCATTCTCATCTTCTTTAGTCTCAGCTTCTCCGCTCATGTTATCTTCGTCGAGATACTCAGCACCTATGTCAGACGATTCATCTTCGGTATCATACTCCGCCTCATAATTATCATCATTCATCGTCGCGGTAGTATCGCCACCGCCCCCACATCCACCAAGCAACAAGCCTATTAACAACAAAATTACAAAAATTCTTTTCCGCATATGCTCCACCTCCATAATTGTTTTTGCGGTTTACGGTTTCTGGTTACATCGCCTGACTCACAGAGTAAAACCTCAGTGTCTTCTATCTTTTTGTCTGTTAAGGTACTCCGCGTCCGCAGGCTAATTCCCACGATTTTACTATGATTAATCAAAATGCGCAATTATAAGCGGTTTATCGACTGTTTTCTATGCATATTACCCAATCCTGTGCTATTCCTTTACGACTATCACTTCCGCAAAATCCTGTATGGTGATCTCGCCCACACCAGCCTGTCCCCAATTCTCTAGTGAATTAGTACCTACCGATAAATTCTCGTCTACGATTTCAGCCGTGAAATAGATATAAGCGTTTGCATCTTTGCTATAGTTGCCAATCCGGATGCCGTTATCAACGAGAGCGTCTTGGACAATCTTTGCGCCGTTTGGATGGTTAGAGTTCTTAATGACACTCGAACCAGCAACGTATTTCAAGTCCGACGGAAGAATGTCTTTAATAGCAACGCCAGTCTGGCTCTTGTCGCTAGTGTTCGTATAAAGAATGCGAAACTCTACCTGGTCACCAACTTTCGCCTCAACAGACTTTCTCCATGTCCGGTCTGCCGCTCCCGCCAGGCGCACATAGGTCTCTGTCTCGAACCCTACAGAAGAGCTTTCCTCTGATGTGTCTGTTTCCTGTGGGACAGATGGGTCATCATCCGTCAGGTAATAGTTGTTTTCTATATAGGTATTGTAGGTATCCCCGACTTTATTGTTATCTCCCTCAACATCGACATCTTGAACCTTGTCAGCGTCAACTTTGTTGATTTTGGTCTCATTTCCCAAATGAAGATGAACGGCTATGGAAATCAGGGTGATGGCGGCACCCGTAGCTGCAACAGCAGTACATCCGACTTTCCACCAAGCCTGCTTTTTATTTTTTATGGTGTTCCTCATACAAATAACCTCCTCATTTTGTAAACCTGGCACAAGGGCATGCCGGTCAAACAGCTGCCCGTATTATCAGCAAAAACACGGTTTTTCCCGCTAAAAAATAAGATGTAACACAATATTGAAAATGTTACATCCGCTTTTCCCTGTTGGCCGCTGTTTTGCCATAAATAGCCGTTCGTGATAGTATTGTTTACGAATTTTCTCTATTTTAATATATCGGCTACTTGAATACAGGCAGTTTCGGTGTTAAAATAGTAACAATATCAATAAAGTGTTACAAAAGCCCCCTTGTCCGGGAATACGCTATAATCAGCCGTATCTTACGACAAGGGGGCTTTATCAATTATGGCAGCAACAGAACCGATCAGGGACAAGAAACAGTTAAAAGAACTCGCAGACTATTTTTTACGCAAAGGACAGCTTCGCAACTATATACTGGTTGTTATGGGAACATATACCGTGCTTCGTATCAGCGACTTGCTCCGGCTGAAGTGGTCGGATGTATATGATGAAAAAAGACAGGAGTTCCGCACCCACATTACTATAATAGAGAAGAAAACTAAGAAAGAGCGCACGATTGCCCTGAATCCGCAACTGCTTGGCACGCTCCGGCAGTATTACGCTCATCGCCGAGGAGAATATGTATTTGCCAATAACCGCAAAGAGCCAAAAGCTATTAGTCGGGTACAGGCATGGCGGATTATCCACGCAGCAGTAGTGGAGCTTGGATTCACCGGAAAGATTGCCTGCCATTCTTTAAGGAAGACTTGGGGATATCATACCGTGAAAGATAATAAAGTAGCATTGGCCGTGGTTGTAGACATTTATAATCACAGTAGTTACGAAATTACGAAGCGTTATCTTGGTATTACACAAGATGAACGGGATGAAGCGTATCTGGGGATGGAGTTGTTCTGAGATGCTAAGTATGCCTAATACCCGCTTTTACGCAGAACCAGCATAGTATTTGCCTTAAAAATGTGGTATACTATAAACAGTTTATAATCGATTGGAGGAATTTATATGACGGCAGAGGCAGCATGGGATTACGCTATTGGGATGATCAAAGTAGACGGTCTTGAGCCGACGGAGGACTTTAAGAAATATATTGAGCTTGAGAAATCCGGCCAGGCAACCACCGAAGACCTAAAAAAATACTTAGACAAGAAATACAAGGTGAAAGACAGTGTTTGACCCATATGTATATCCTGGCACGGATGTCCTGAAAAACATCCTTAACATTAAGGATAAGAAAACACTGGATGATGCTGAGGCGGACTATGTTTCTCTCCGCCTGAGAGAAGTTGCCGAGAAGCCCTTGCCTGGAAACTATAACATTGAACATTTGTCTAAGATGCACCGTTATATTTTCCAAGATCTTTATGAATGGGCTGGCGAGTTCCGCACTATCAACATTGAGAAAGAGGAGCCTGCGCTGGGTGGTCTCTCTGTAGAATATTCGGACAAAGCAAAAATAGAAAGGGATTTATCTAACGCCTTAGCGAAGATGACGTCGCGCCCCTGGACAAATCTTTCTCTGGAGGATAAAGTGAAGTGTTTTTCGGAGGATTTGGCAGCAGTCTGGAAGGTGCATGCTTTTCGTGAAGGTAACACCAGAGTAGCTGTTACGTTTTGCTGTCAATTCATTGAAGCACAGGGCATCCCCATGAATTGGACAATTTTCGAACAGCATAGCGCTTATGTCCGAACTGCGCTCGTAGCTTATTCTGCAGTATTTCATGATTTGGGTGACTTGTCCAAGAAAGAATATCTGGAGAGGATTGTCAAGGATGCTTTCCAGAATGCGGCAGCTTACATTAGCGGGAACCCTTTATAATGGATTCCAGACCGTTTTTCATATATTGCCTTATAATACACAAAATAGCATTCACAGTGTAACCAGTCTCCTTACTGATGTCAGGCATGCTTTTCTCATTTGCCCGTAACCATAACACTTTTAATCGCAGTGCGGCTCTTTTGCTATTGACCGCCCCATTCTTGTATGCAGACTCAATCTCAGATTTCTGCGCTGCTGTAAACTTATGTTTATGGGCGATAAAAGGCTGTTTCTTCCGGTGTTCTTTTCTGGTAATAGCTGTAATGCCTTCGCTAAAATACTCCTGTTTAATCTGGCAGACGCTCCCCAGAGAGTATCCCGTCGCATCAGCAGTTTCCTGAAGCGACTTTTTATCAGCAAGCAGCAATAGTGCTTTTAGATTGCGGATAACATGTTTCTTCTCCGCAGTCTTGAGGGCGTCTCTGATTTCTGTAGCTTGTTCCGGCGTAAACTCATAATACTTCGAATGGCGCTTCTGTGCAGAAGCGCTTGGTGGGCTGGCTATTGCATCCAGCCCACCATCCCAATATTTTTGGACTATCCGGATTACAGTTGTCTGCCCGTATCCGGTTGCTTCCATGATATCCTTATAAGGCTTTCCCTGGACATAGAGATAAGCTACTTCCAGATGCCTGCGTATCAGGCCGCCTGTAGCGGCTTCGTAGGCGGCTTTGGCTTCAGCAATCTGTTCTTCCGTAAAATATCTTTTTCCAATGCCCATGGCTTTTACAGCTTCAATCCCGCCCCGCCTATATCTCCGCACAAGTGATTCTATGACCGATCTGCATGTTCCAACCTGTTCGCAGATATCTTTATGTTTCATGCCGTGCGCATAGAGGCTTAAAATCTTCAGACGCTGCGTAAGGTATGAATCGGAAGATACTTCAAGAGCCGAGTCAATTTCTGCGGTTTGTGCAGTAGTGAATCCAAGTCTTCTCATCGTAGTGCTATTTATTACAATTTGGTGCCATTGCTCTATAATTATATCAGAAAAACTGACGTCACCATTCCGCTTTCTTTTTTTCCTCCATTAGGCACTACCTGGGTAGAGGCAGCGGAGGGGGAAGCCAAGACATCGATCGCCATTACTGCCTGACGAGTAAATATTGGACGTGCGAAAGCGTAGGTAACGCGCGTTAGTAGATGATTGCACCGTACGCGCCCATGTATCACCCTCGCTACCGCCATAGTTAATATAGCCACTAGACAAATAGACATACCCGCTACGGACAAAAACCAATGGCAAATCAGGATATTTTATAGGTGTTACTCGGTGAAGAATTATCCGCATTTTGCGTATTATGAGCTCTACCGCACACACTTAAAATTATGAGAAAACAGTAAATCATATAACTCTTATCCCGCAATATCGCCTTTTCTCAAAATCGTGTAAAACGTGTAAAATTACACGCCTAATCATAATCCTCATGGTGCATCGTGTAAAATCACTATCAAAATCGCTATCTTCCGTTAGTCATGCCTCCCACTAAAATCCCCACCTATTAACCTCTACCAACCAAATAATAAGGCGAACACCCCTATAAATCGGGGCATTCGCCTTATTATTTTTGTATCAAACGTGACGTGCAAACCTGCTTTTGTAAATAGGAAATCATTTCCTCCCCCCGATAGGTATGATTGGCGAGAGCGGCAGTTACCGGCATAATACTTTTTCTGCTTACAATCACGCATCCGTCCTTTTTTATATAAGGAAGCATCCGGACGGCTTCTCCCGGTTCAAACCCGAGAATTATATCGGCGGAGCCCTCTGCGATCATAGGTGAGCGCAGGTTTTCGCCGATTCGGATATGGCTGAAAACGCTCCCGCCTCTCTGAGCCATCCCGATTGTTTCCGCGCTCATAACAGACAGCCCTTTTTTCATGGCGGCAGTGGCAATAAGCTTGGAGGCAAGAACGGTTCCCTGTCCTCCGACTCCGCATAGCAGTATATTTTTATTCATGTTGCTCACCTCCCGTAATGGCATTTACCGGGCAAAGCTGTGAGCAAAGGGTGCATCCGGTGCAAAGAGAGGGTTCTATATGAATCCGTCCGTCTGAGATTACCAGCGCCGGGCAGCCAAGCTCC
Organism: uncultured Lachnospiraceae bacterium; assembly: GCA_946552115.1. Lineage (GTDB taxonomy): Bacteria > Bacillota > Clostridia > Lachnospirales > Lachnospiraceae > CAPEBR01. Next base: position 1,814 of record CAMNRH010000012.1, on the reverse strand, counting down.
CGGACACACTTTTTACAGCCGATGCATGTTTCCTGGTCGATGGTCATGGCTTCGGCCGGTTGGGTAACGGCGATACACGGAGATTTAAAGATGATCGCCTTTACGCCCGGTTCATCCGCCACCTGCCTTACGCATTCTAAGGAAGCCGTATAATCCAGAGGATTGACGGTTCTGACGGTTGTAAGCCCGATGCCTCTTAAAACAGCCTCTATGTCGATTTTCTGTACAATTTCACCCATCATAGTCCGGCCGGTGCCGGGATGGGGCTGGTGCCCGGTCATGGCGGTAGTAGAGTTGTCCAGTATAATCAGGGTCATTACAGCCTGATTGTAAACAGCATTGATAACACCGGGAATCGCGGAGGCAAAGAATGTAGAATCCCCTACGAATGCGAAGCAGGAAGTGTCCGGCTCTATATGTCCGACTCCCTGCGCGATTCCAAGACCTGCACCCATGCAAAGACAGGTATCTACCATATCAAGGGGCATGGCGTTTCCAAGAGTGTAGCATCCGATATCCCCGCAGAAAATTGTTTTTCGTCCTTTCATTGCGGATTTTACAGCATAAAAGGACGCACGGTGCGGACAGCCTGCGCAGAGAACCGGAGGCCTTATCGGAAGCTTTGGCATGTTGGAGGTATCAGGAATAAGGCCGTCTGAGACGCAGGTATCCAGATTTAAAAATTCCGTTATATTTTTCTGTACGCTGTCCCGGCTGTTTTCTCCTGCGTTTTTTACATGTCCGGTGAGCTTTCCATATATTTTTATTGGAAGACGGTGCTTTCCGCAAAGATAAGTAAGCTCCCGCTCAATAACCGGATCCAGCTCTTCGATACAGAGCACCTCGTCCAGTCCCTTAAGGAATTCAAGGGCCAGTTTTTCCGGAAAGGGATGGGGCGTTGCAACCTTAAAAAGCCGTACCATGCCGAATTGCTCCAATGTCTCATAAGCATATGTAAAGCTGATGCCGCCGGAGGCAACCCCCTTTTTAAGCGCCGCATTTTTTTCCTCCGCCTGATAGATACGGTTTTTTTCATAGCCGGAAAAATCATCGGCAAGCTTTCCGTTTCTTTCTTCGATTTTTATATGATTTTGATAGGAGAGACGGGGGAAAATGACCCATCGCCCGGAATCCTTTTGGAAGCCCTCCGGAATCTGTTTTTTGTATTCTGTTTCATCTTTGACCATAACGGAAGCGTAGCCGTGGCATACCCGGGTTGTCGGCCGGAGGAATACAGGGGTACCGTAGGCCTGGGAATATTCAAAAGCCTCCTGTATCATCTCATAGGCCTCCTGTGCAGAAGACGGGTCAAAGCAGGGAATCTTGGAAAATGCGGAAAAATGTCTCGTATCCTGTTCCGTCTGGGAGGAAATCGGCCCCGGATCGTCGGCCGCAACCACTACCATACCGCCCTTTACTCCCACATATTCCAAACTCATCAGCGGGTCGGACGCTACGTTCAGCCCTACCTGCTTCATGGTTACCATACTTCTGGCGCCGGTATATGCCGCGCCCGCCGCAACCTCCAGCGCAGCTTTTTCATTCACGGACCATTCTATGTACAGATGATCACCCCGGTGCTTTGCGGCCGTTTCCAGTATTTCCGAAGAGGGGGTGCCGGGATAGCCGGAAATCAAGTTCACACCGGCGGCGATTGCACCCAGAGCAATTGCTTCATTTCCCATTAAAAATTCTTTGTGCATGATTTCACCTCTGTTTGTTAAGCATTATCATCTTATTTTACCATAATACATAGCATTATGTTATGATGCTGGGGTCAAAACATAGTGTTTTCTATGTTTGATACTCTGCAA
>CAMNRH010000011.1 GCA_946552115.1 uncultured Lachnospiraceae bacterium | reverse complement strand
CTTGAAAAGGTGGTATTCAATGTTTTCAAACAGGAAGATTACGACATTTACAAAAAACTGCTCGGATAAAGTAAAGCGTTTAAGAGAGATTTTACAGAAAGCAGATACAATCATTATAGGAGCAGGCGCAGGATTATCCACTTCGGCAGGCTTCACATATACAGGACAACGATTTGAAGATAATTTCTCAGACTTTATAAAAAAATATGGTTTCAGAGATATGTATTCTGGGGGGTTCCATCCTTTCGAGAGCCTTGAAGAATATTGGGCGTATTGGTCAAGATATATCTTTATCAACCGCTATATGGATAGCGATAACGGAACATATAAAAGATTGTTTGAACTTGTAAAAGACAAAGATTACTTTGTGCTGACAACAAATGTTGATCACCAGTTTCAAAAAGCGGGATTTGATAAACACAGATTATTTTACACGCAGGGCGATTACGGGTTATTTCAATGCAGCGAGCCTTGCCACAATGCCACTTATGATAATGAAAAGGTTATCCGTGATATGGTTGCACGGCAGGAGGATATGAAAGTACCTGCCGGGCTAATACCTCATTGTCCTGTATGCGGAAAACCTATGACGATGAATTTAAGAGCTGATGACACCTTTGTTCAAGATGAAAGATGGTATCAGGCAGGTGAAAGATACTCGGATTTTATTCGCAGGCATAAAGGGCTTCAAGTGCTGTTTCTGGAACTTGGCGTTGGTATGAATACCCCGTGGATCATCAAGTATCCCTTCTGGCAGATGACGGCGGAAAATCCACAGGCGGTGTATGCCTGTATCAATGACGGGGAGGCAAGATGCCCGAAGGGGATTGCGGGGCAGTCGATCTGTATTAACGGGGATATAGGATGGGTTCTGCATTACTGCATTTTTAGAAATTAAGTTTTTTTAGAGTTTCGAAAATGAAGTTATTGCATATTTTACGCTAAGCATGATATACTATTTCAAAAACGAAAAAAATTTATGTTTTTGAAAGCGGGCGATTTTATGAAAACAATACGCAGGAAAAGATATCTGGAGCAGATGATTGCTTTAAAAGATACCCCTGATATAAAAATCATTACAGGAGTTAGGCGTTCCGGGAAATCTCAGCTGATGCAGTCTTATATAGAATACCTGCAGAATCACTTTGATCATGTCAATATCATTTTTATTGACTATATGGATTTGGCTTTTGAGGAAATCAAAGAATATCATGCGCTTCATGACTATGTGCAGGAGCGGTATCTGGCAGGAAAATCAAATTATGTCTTTGTAGATGAGGTGCAGATGTGCCCCGGGTTTGAGCTGGCCATTAACAGCCTTTATACAAAAAGAAAATATGACATTTATCTTACCGGATCGAATGCATTTTTATTAAGTGCAGATCTGGCAACACTTTTTACCGGAAGATATATTGAAATTCCTGTATTTCCTTTTAGCTTTGAGGAGTATTGTGAATATTACAATGATATCAAGGACAAAGAACAGCTTTTTGAGGATTATTCCGTAAACGGCGGACTGGCAGGCTCTTATGTCTATCGAACCGAAAAGGACAGAACAAATTATATTAAAGAAGTTTATGAGACAATTGTGACCCGAGATCTTGTGCAGAAATATAATCTTCCCGATACCACGGTTCTGCAGCGGCTCAGTGAATTCCTGATGGATAATGTAAGCAATTTGACTTCCCCCAATAAGGTGAGCAATATTTTATCTGAAAACAGGATTATTACCAACCATATAACAATTGGCAAATATATTAAATATCTGTGTAATGCCTTTGTCTTTTATGATATTAAGAGATACGATATCCGGGGAAAGAAGTATCTGGAATCTCTGGATAAATTTTATCTGTGCGACACAGGCATCCGCTATGCGGTTCTTGGCCGCAGGAATATGGACTATGGACGGATATATGAAAATATTGTCTGTATGGAACTTCTCCGAAGGGGCTTTGATGTCTATGTGGGAAAACTGTATCAAAAAGAAATTGATTTTGTGGCACAGTGTGGAAGTGAAAAAATATATGTTCAGGTCAGTGATAATATTACCGAAGAGGACACGTTTAAACGGGAGACCGCACCTCTTTTAAGCATACGGGATGCGTATCCTAAAAAAATAATTGCCAGAACAAAACATCCGAAATACACATATGAGGGCATTGAGATATGGGATATTGCGGAATGGCTTCTGGAGAAATAAGCATACGGTATAGAGAATTTCATCACATGGTGCGCAAAAAACATAATACCCCGGGAATCATTAAGTATCCTTTCTGGCAGATGACGGCGGAAAATCCGAAAGCGGTATATGCCTGTATCAATTATGGGGAAGCGGTCTGCCCAAAGGAGATTGAGGAGCGGGCTATATGTATAGATGGAGATATTGGGGCAGTATTAAAACTGCTTTAGTATATCATGATGCCCGACATCCAACAAAATGATCATTTTGTCGCCTTCATAATACCAGATAATACGGATATTCATGTTAACGCTACACTCAAACAGATCAGAGGCGTATCTGATATGGGGTGTAAATAATGATACTACAGGGATTATACTTAGGAGAATCAGTTCCGGTAAATCGGAAACTGTCAGATATTTTTTAAAATCTGGTGCGCAATAAACATAAACTTCGTTCATTTGAAAGCGAAATGAGAATATCAGGTCAAATCAGACTGAATCGGGTCAAAATCGGGTCATCACATTGACACGATTGACCCGATTTGATATAACATGTTCTTGGCGGATTAATGCCGGGAATTGATCTGGAAGATATTATGGTAGGTATTTCTGTATGCAGAAATCAGGAACTTGCGAATGTGTTCTACCGGCTGCACCTGATTGAGGCTTACGGTACTGGCATGGGAAAGATTATGAGGGCATACGAAGGAATGGAAGAAAAACCTTCGATTGAAACGACCAAAAATGCCTTTAAGATCATATTGCCTAATATTAACGCAAAATATGAAACAGGAAAGACTTTAGTGCCGAAAGCGGAATCAATCAAAGATTCTGTTACCGAACCAGAAAAAAGTTTGGGTAATAATGAAGAAAGAGTACTGGAATATGCTAGGTCTCATGGCTCTGTTACAAGAAATGATGTAATCGAATTGCTTGAAGTAAGTACATCTACCGCTTCCAGAGTTCTTAGGAAAATGGTAAGAAGCAACATGCTAAAGCAGAATGGAAAAGCAAGGAACACCAATTACACTGTTATAAAATAATAAAATGGTGCGCAAAAAACATAATACCCCAAGTATCATTAAGTATCCATTTTGGCAAATGGCTTATGACAATCCCCACGCTTACTATGTTAGCATAAATTTTGGCGAAGCGTTTGCACCATCGGAGATAAGTAGAAAAGCTGTTTGCATTCAGAGCTTATAGTGGGCAAGGCAGCTCAATAACATACGGGCTTGTGCGATGGAGATTGTGAACAAAAAAATTATTTTCGCATAAGGTAAAGGCGGCAGGAGATAATTTCTGCTGCTTATTGACTTTATGCAGCATTTTAGCTATAATTAAAATCGGTTGATGTAAAACATGTGATTTAATAAAAGGGGTAAAGTATGCCACCAAAAGCAAAATTTACAAAAGCAGAAATTATTGAAGCCGCATTAAATATTGTCAGGACAGACGGATATGAAGCTTTGACTTCCAGAACGCTGGGAACATACCTCGGCAGTTCGGCAAGACCGATTTTTACTGTATTCAAAAATATGGAGGAAGTTCAGCAGGCTATGATTGAAGCTGCTAAAACTCTGTATAAAGAATATGTCAATAAAGGATTAACAGCGGAACACCCTTTTAAGGGGGTGGGTACACAATATATTCTCTTTTCTGATAATGAGCCAAAACTTTTTCAGCTCCTCTTTATGGCGGAGCAAAAACAAATTCCTGACTTATCAGGTGTGCTTCCTTTAATAGATGAAAGTTATGAGGAAATTCTCTTGTCGATTCAGAAAGATTACGAAATTAGCGAGCTGTCTGCAAAAAAGCTATATCATCATCTTTGGATATATACACACGGGATTGCATCGCTTTGTGCCACCAAAATGTGCCAATTTACTGGTGGCGAAATCAGCTCGATGATTACAGAGGTATTTACAAGCCTTTTGAAAAATATAAGGGAGTGAGGAAACTATGATTAAAGTTCAGGACATCATAAAATCATACGGCAGCGGAGAAAGCCGATTCCAAGTATTACAGGGTATCAGCCTTGATATTGAGGATAATGATTTTGTAGTTATTCTGGGTGCATCGGGATCGGGTAAGTCAACTTTTTTGAATGTAATTTCAGGTCTTGAACGCCCTGACAGCGGTAAAGTGTTTTATGACGGAAAGGATATTACAGCACTTTCCGATGATGAAGTAACTTCATTTCGCAAGGAAAATGTCGGATTTATTTTTCAGCAGTATTATCTGCTGCCTAATATGAGCGTCGATAAAAATGTGAAAATGGGTGCCGACTTAGCAGATAATAAAGATTATAAAACCGTCATTGAGGCAGTTGGACTCGGAGAAAAACTACATAAATATCCAAGCGAACTTTCAGGCGGCGAACAGCAAAGAGTATCTGTTGCAAGAGCTTTGGCAAAAAGACCGAGAGTTTTATTTCTGGATGAGCCGACAGGTGCATTAGATGAACAAACTGGACGGCAGGTGCTTGATTATATCTATAAACTTCAAAAGGAATATGATTTTACAATCGTAATGGTAACGCACAATCTGAATATTGCGGAAATGGCGCACACAGTTATAAAAATGAACAGCGGAAAAATATCTGAAATTTACACAAATGAAACACAAAAGACCGCTTATGGGATTGGGTGGTGATGGTATGCTCGTTGGAATAAAAAATGCTTCAAAACTTATCGGCATTTCCATTATTGCCTGTTGTGCTGTACTTGTTTGTACAATGTTTTTGAACTTTTATTTTGATGTTCGGTTAATTGAGGGTGAAATAACATCTGAAATGTCAATGTTTTTTTATAATGCTCAGGTTTCTACCGTAAAAGTCGTTTGCCTTGTAAGTGGCGGATGCTTGCTTTTAACTTCAGTTGTTATGTTGTTGTTTTATATTAAGCATTATATCGACACACATAAGAAAGAACTTGGGATATTAAAGGCGTTGGGATATTCAAATCTTAAAATCGCAAAAGGCTTTTGGGTATTCGGAATTAGTGCTTTTATTGGAACTGCAATCGGATATGCAGGAGCATTTCTTTTAATGCCATGGTTTTACACCCTGCAAAATGAAGATAAAATGCTTCCTGAGATAACTATAAATTTTCATCCGAGCATTTTGCTTTATTTTGTGGTTTTGCCGACAGTATGTTTTTCGGTGCTTTCTGTTTATTACGCTTGCTGCAAATTAAAAAAGCCCGTGTTGCTGCTTTTGAAAGATAATCTGCAAACTGCGTCTAAAACTCCAAAACACAGAATCGAAAAAGACAGAGAATTATCATTTGTAGAAGATTTGAAAAGGAGTACTCTGAAAGCTAAAAAAGCACTTGTATTTTTCATTATTTTTGCTTCGTTTTGCTTTTCGGCTATGACACAAATGTCGTTTAGTATGAAAGATTTATCAAGTGAAATGATGGGTATGATGATGTTAGTCATCGGACTTGTATTAGCGTTTACAACGCTGTTTCTTGCCATAACTACAGTAATAAATGGAAACACAAAAACGATTGCTATGATGAGGGTATTCGGCTATTCACAAAAAGAATGTTGCGGGGCAATTCTCGGCGGTTACAGACCAATGTCATATATTGGTTTTGTAATCGGAACAGTATATCAGTATGGATTGTTAAGGCTTACGGTTGATATAATATTCAAGGATTTTGAGGGTATACCTGCATATGAATTTGACTTTCCTGTCATGATTATTTCACTTGTTGTTTTTATTGCGATTTATGAAATTCTGATGTATGTATATTCCGAAAAAATCAAGAAGATTTCTATCAAGGAAATTATGATTGAGTAACAGGGGGAAATTTTGTTCTATATTTTGGATTAACGATGTTTTTACAAGCAATATTTTAGGAATGACAGTTATTTCGGGCATACTGAAAGTGTTGGTTCTGTAATAGGTGTATGTATTATCGAAATAATTTTTATAGCAAATCGAGTTGAATGGCTACAAACAGCGAAAACCCGCTTGCCTTGCGGCTTGCGGGTCTCCGTTGTTGTTATAGTTATCTAAAGGAATGAGAGTTAAAGTGCGGCATCGGTATTACCGATGCTTTACTTTTATGAGGGGGAGATAGTTGATGTCCTGTTCAACTATCTGACTTAAGTATAAAAGAGAAATATGTCCAAAATATGTTGATTCTATAAAAGAAAAAGAAAAATTCTTAAGAAGCTCTTAACTGTCGGTTTCTTTTGCATTTTCTCTGTTCAGATGTCCGACCAAAATATCAAAAAATTCACTGGAGGTTGGCTTGTATAGGAGAGGATGAAGCGCAATCTCCTGGAGGTACAACCGATTCCCACGTTCCCAGCATACTTTGATAACCGTGCGGATATTGCGCTCTACACTGCTGCTGGTCGCCTGGAATTCTTTGGCAATACGCGGATACAGTAATTTACTTACAGCTAAAAGATAATCTTCGTTATTCATGCAAAGCTTGATTCCGAAGATTAAGTAATGGTAACCGCGGTAGGTAGCCCCAATTCCGAGAGAGCGAATAAGGAATTCGATTTTTGTATCATACATGTATGTTTTCTCCTGTTCTCATTTGTATAAGCCATTGAGAGTTATAAGCTATGAGTACATTATAGCGGAAAAATATGGAATTTAAAAAGTACAGTCAAAATAAGACATGATTCGACATAATACGATAGATAAAGAAGATTTTCTTCATGAATTCTTAAGAAAAACAGCACCGTGTCTTAAAAAAACTCTGTTATTCTTGTATAGTATAAGGGAGGTGATTGAGATGGCAAAAATATTAGTATGCGATGATGATAAGGAGATTGTTGAGGCGATAGAGATATATCTTACTCAGGAGGGCTATGAGGTACTGAAAGCGTATGACGGAATGGAAGCGCTTAAGGTGCTGAAAACAGGGGAAATAGATCTTCTTGTAATTGATGTTATGATGCCCGGGCTTGACGGTATTCGCGCGACCTTAAAGATTCGGGAAGAAAATAATATGCCGATTATCATTTTGTCTGCAAAGTCGGAGGATGCGGATAAAATACTGGGGCTGAATGTGGGTGCGGATGATTATGTGACGAAGCCGTTTAATCCGTTGGAGCTTGTGGCGAGAGTAAAATCGCAGCTCAGAAGATATACACAGCTTGGAAGCACCGTAAATGCGGAGAAAAAGTCCGTATATGAAGTAGGAGGGCTGGCAATTGACGATGACCTTAAGGAGGTTACGGTTGACGGAGAACCGGTAAAGCTTACGCCGATTGAATATAATATTCTGCTTTTGCTCGTGAAAAATCAGGGAAAGGTATTTTCTATTGACCAGATATATGAAAGCATTTGGAACGAGGATGCGATTGGAGTAGATAATACGGTGGCGGTACATATCAGGCATATCAGGGAGAAAATAGAGATTAATCCAAAGGACCCGAGGTATCTCAAGGTGGTGTGGGGGGTTGGATATAAGATTGAGAAACTTTAGAAAGGGGAAATCATGAAGCAGAGATGGTACAGGACCAGCATGACAAAGGCAGTGCTGATTATTCTGGCACATGTACTGACTGTAGTGATGCTGGCGAGTTTTTTATGGTTTATAGCGAATCCATCGCTGGGGATGGAAATTCTTGAAAAGAATCCGGCAAAGGAATATAAGGACAGCGGTGATTTTGCCGACCGGGCAAAAAGATACAGCGCGCGGGCCGTAGGGGAAATCACTGCAAGGGAATTGTTTGAGACTGACGGAAAGTATAATCCGGATAAGCTGGTAGACATTGAGCAGTACTATAATACCGGGATGCTGGAGGGGGCAAGCGAAGGGAAATTAATCTACAGACTTGGAGATTTATTAAAATGGTATGAGGAGAAAACAGATGAGGAGGATTCGGGCGAGCAGATTATTGTGTGTAAAAGGGCGGATGATACGTTTCAATATTATTTGATTTCCGAATTTTATATGCTGGTAAGAAGCAATGAGCTGCAATTTATTGATATTGATGACGAAGAAGGAATTACACCGGATAATATTCTCAGGAATCTGGAATATGGATATGCGATGCCGGAAGGCTGGTTTCACGGAATCCAGGACTCGGAAGGCAGGCTTATCTATACGGACTGCTGGATATATGACGGCGTAACCTGTCTGGAAAAATATGAGCCGTTGGGCTCTAAAAGTATCCTGGACCTTGTCAATGAGGAAAAACAGTGGAACGGAAAGCTTAGCGAGGTATATGATATGCTGAAAGTCACCCGTGACGGATTGGGCGGAATGTATACCTCCTATCAGGAATATGGGGATGAGCTGCTGGAAGGAGATACGAATTTTTCCTATATATATGCAGATATAAAGAACAGGCGCATTTTTACAAATAAAAGAGAATATGAGGCGTATGGAAGTCTGCAGACGAATATAGAAAGGATGAAAGCATCAAAGAGCTATCTTATTGTAAAGCCGAAGCTTTCGGATTTTGAATCGGATATGGATATTGAAGCTGAGGAGCTGCGTGATTTGGTTAAATATGCCGGACCTTTGACGGAGGATTTTGTATTTGCGGCGTCAGTGGACACGGACTATCCGATTCAGGATGAGTTTTACAAGGAGAACATGCGGTATGAGAGGTACAGTGACAGTGTAAGGCAGGTGATGTTCTGCGGATTTTTAGCGGCGGTACTGTTTTTGGTATGTATCGTATGGCTTGCAGCAGCGGCGGGAAGAAGAAGCGGGGATAATGAGCTGTACCTGAATTGGTTTGATTACTGGAAAACGGAGCTGTCGGCGGCAATTCTTATTTTTATATGGGGAATTGTTGCTTTCGCCGGTGTTTTGTCGGGCGAATTGATTTTGCCGACAGAGATGATGAAACGGCTTGGAGATAATGGAATTGTACAATATGATACGTACCTGTATGATTCTATTCCGTATATTATATGGTATTCCTTACTGGCAATATGGACGTGCGGCATGTTTTTGACAGGCTTTTTGAGCCTGGTCAGGCGGTTGAAAGCAAAAACAGTGTGGAGCAATAGCCTTTTAAAAAGCTTTTTTGATTTTGTTCTTCTGATTATCAGGAATATGAACGTCATCTGGAAAACTGTGCTGTTATTCGGAGGCTTTGTCTTTGCTCAGCTCATCGTCTGCTTTAGCATTGCGGGATACATGAGCCGATTTTCGATGTTACTTTTGATAACGGTAAATATGGCTGCATTTATTGTACTGATATTGCAGGCGGCCGGAAAAAGTAAGATTAGAAAAGGAGTTGAATGTATCGCAGGCGGAGATGTACAGTATATGATTCCGCTTGACGGGCTTTATGGGGAGCAAAAGGAAATTGCGGCAATGATTAATACCATCAGGGAAGGTTTAAATTTTGCGCTGGCTGAAAGTATGAAAAATGAACGGCTCAAGACAGATTTGATTACGAATGTCTCCCATGATATTAAGACGCCGCTCACTTCCATTATAAATTATGTAGAGCTTTTAAAGCAGGAAAATTTTGAGGATCCAAAGCTTCGCAGATATATTGAAATATTGGAGCAGAAGTCCCAGAGGCTGAAGACATTGACCGAGGATGTGGTAGAGGCGTCGAAAGTGAGCTCGGGGAATATCACTCTGGATTATATGGATATTAATTTTACAGAGATGCTGCAGCAGACAAGCGGAGAATTTGAAGAGAAATTCAAAGCGCGCGGTCTCCAGGAAATACTAACGCTTCCCGGGGAGGAGGCAATCATAAGGGCCGACGGACGGCGCACATGGAGAGTACTTGAAAATGTATATAACAATGCGGCAAAGTATGCGATGGAAGGGACCAGAATATACGGAGACCTTTCAGTAAACGAATATGAGGTGCGCTTTAGCCTGAAAAATATATCTGAACAGCCATTAAATATATCGGCGGATGAATTGACAGAGCGGTTTATCCGCGGAGATATATCGAGGAGTACCGAGGGCAGCGGACTGGGGCTTTCAATAGCGAAAACACTTGCGGAAATGCAGGGGGGAGAGTTCGAGCTGTATCTGGACGGAGACTTGTTTAAGGTTATGATAAGCTTTCCGAGAGTAAAAGCGGAAAATATTTCCAAATAGGGACAGGGTAAAAGCAATTGGGGACGGGGTTTTTCTAAAAAAACCCCGTCCCCAACTTGCGTTCCCGGAGAAAAACAATTACAATAATAATATTATGGATGAATTAAGATTATTATTACAAAAGAGTTTGAATGAGGAATTTATATCGGCAATATTGAGTAATCCCAGAAAACGGGAGGAAGCCGTCAAAATACGTATCCGTCCGCTTTTTAGTAAGGGTAAGCTTATGTTTCAGACTGAGACTTTGAGAAATAGCCAGGCTTTTCACGAAAATCTTTCAGCGGATGCCGTTGCCGAAAGGCTTCTGGAATATATGGAAAATATGCGGCAGATGCAGCTTGAGACGAAGCGGTACAGCTATACGGCGCTTGTGAGTAAAAGGGGAAAAGTTACAATTAAACGCAGCGCCAGAAAAGAGATAAAAGAGCGGGGGACGCTTACTCATAATCGGAAAAAGAGGTATATTCTTGAGGAAGGAGCGCCGGTTTCGTTTCTTCAGGAGCTTGGCGTCATGACACCGGAGGGACAGGTGGTACATGCAAAATTTGATAAATTCCGGCAAATCAACCGTTTTCTGGAGTTTATTGAGGATGTCCTTCCGGAGCTTCCGACGGGCAGGGAGCTTACGATTCTTGATTTCGGATGCGGAAAATCCTATCTGACCTTTGCCATGTATTATTATTTGCATGAGCTTAAGGGATACGATATACGCGTTATCGGGCTTGATTTGAAAAGCGGGGTTATCAGTCACTGCAATGAGCTGGCGTGTAAGTATGGTTATGATAAGCTTAGATTTTTGGAGGGGAATATTGCGGATTATACGGGGACGGATAAGGCGGACATGGTCGTTACGCTCCATGCGTGTGATACAGCGACGGATTATGCCCTTGCCCGGGCGGTTGCCTGGAACGCGAAAGTGATTTTATCGGTGCCCTGTTGTCAGCATGAGCTGAATGGACAGATTGAAAATGAAATTCTGGCTCCTGTTTTAGGTTATGGCCTTATTAAGGAGCGCATAGCGGCGCTTGTGACGGATGCACTCCGTGCCAGATATCTGGAAAGGGAAGGCTATCGTGTCCAGATATTAGAATTTATCGACATGGAGCATACGCCGAAGAATATTTTAATTCGGGCAGTGAAAAGCGGTAAAAAAGGCAGAAATAAAGAGCAGATAAGGGCGTGTGAGGAGTTCTTTCATGTGTCGCCGACACTTGGAAAGCTGCTGGATGAATAAAGGGGACGTTGGATGAAGGATAATAGGAGGAAGAAAGGAAAAAGGAGGAGAAGGCAGAAACGCAATCTGAGGAATATCGGAATATTGGCTGCTGTTTTTCTTCTTGCAATTGTAATATTCAGCTATACTACCAATAAAGAGAATAACAATATTGCAGCGGACCTGGGAGCGGCTGTCCGCCCGCAGGTTTCATTTTCGTATAATGGATACGGACTGAATGCCCTGCCGGTTTATGCAAAGGAGATGGATATTACTGCCGTGCGTGATACGATTACTCCCGTTACGAATGGAAGGCTGGAAATGGGGCTTAAAAAATATAACAATGATATTACCAGCCTTGTCTATGAGGTATATACTCTGGACGGCACAGATAAGCTTTTTGAGAATAAGATGAATAATCCCGGCGAGTCGGTTTCTCTTGATTTCAGCGGTGAGGAGCTTTTGAGTGAGGAGCGTGTATTGAAGCTGATTCTTAAGGCTGACGGGGATAAAAAGTTTTATATGTATACACGGATTATCGATGCCGGGGGAATGAATACATTGGAGTGTCTGGATTATGTCAGGGATTTCCATGAAAATGCCATGGCAAAGGTAGAGGATGCGGGTGTAGGGCTTGTATTGGAGCCCAATGAGGAAAGTGATAATACGACTTTTCAGCATGTGACGATTCATTCCGACTATGATCATGTGTCGTGGGGAGAGCTTGAGCCGCAGGTTGAGGGCGGGGAGCGTTATCATATTACCGAGATGAACAGTATGTATATGTCAATCGTTATTGAATATCGCGCGCGCTGTAAGGGAGAAGAAAATGAGACGGATGTTTACAATGTAAAGGAATTTTTCAGAGTGCGTTATATCAGTGAGGAAAAGAAAAATTATCTGCTGGATTATGACAGAACAATGGAGCAGATATTTGACGCTGCCCATACGATATTGGATGATCAGGGGGTTATTCTTGGAATTGCAGAAAGTACCGTGCCGTATATGGCAAATCAGAAAGGGACGATTGTGTCTTTTGTGCAGGCAGATGAGCTGTGGAATTATAACAAAGACAGCAATGAGGTATCGCTGATATTCAGTTTTGCCGATGCGGAAAATACGGATGTGAGGAATCTCTTTTCGAGGCATGAAATCAAGCTTCTGCAAATGGAAAATAACGGAAATCTGGTGTTTGCAGTATACGGATACATGAACCGGGGCGAGCATGAGGGAGAGGTCGGCGTTGCGGTTTATTACTATGAGCTTGAAAATAATTCTGTGGAGGAGAAAATTTTTATTTCCAGCAATAAATCCTATGAGAGAGTTACAGAAGAGCTGGGCGAGCTTGTGTATTACAGTGTGGAGCAGGATATGCTCTATGTGCTTGCGGAAGGAACCTTTTATGAGATTAACGTAGAGAAAGAGACGATATCCGAATTAGCTTCAGAGCTTTCAGATAACCAGTATATCGCGTCCCCCGACGGGCATCTTGCCGCTTATCCGAAAGATAAGGAGACGAATACAAGTATAACGGTCAAAAATTTTTCCGACGGAAAGGAACGGACGGTAGAATGTGCGGAGGGTGAACGTATTATACCGCTTGGGTTTATAAAGGAAGACTTTGTATATGGCGTTTCCAGAACTGCTGACAGCGGACAGACTGTGGCAGGACAGGAGGTGTTCCCGATGTATAAGGTGGAAATAGAGGATGAGAAAGGGGAGCCGGTGAAAAGCTATGAGCAGAGCGGCGTTTATATTCTGGATGCTGAGTTTGAGGATAATTTAATTACATTGAGCTGTGCGGAGAAAAAGGGCTCTGCTTATAACAGTGTGGCAGACGATTATATTACCAACAATGAAGAAAAGGAAGAAAACATGATATATGCGGAAACGTATGTTACGCAATTAAAGGAAACACAGATGAGGCTTATCTTCGAGGGGGAAATGAAAGACCGGGAGCCGAGGCTTTTGAAGCCGAAGCAAACGCTGCGTGAGGATCACAGGACAGTTGATTTTACAAGTAAGAATACGAAAAATAAGTGCTATGTTTATGGGTACGGGAAGCTTCAGGGCAGTTATGATCATGCGGGGGAGGCGATTCAGAATGCGGATATCTGTAATGGTGTCGTCGTATCAGAATGGCAGACCTATATATGGCAGAGGGGAAACCGTGATTTGGAGTATAATATTCCCGGAAAAAATGATGAGATTGAAGAGATTCGCGCGCAGCTAAACAGCGGGAAATCTCCCATTTCTGTTATGGAGGAGATATCGGATGGAAAAATGATTGATTTGACGGGATGTATGCCGGAGCAGCTCCTTTATATAGTAAATCAGGATATTCCGGTTATTGCAATGCTGGATACAAAGAATGCGGTAATTATTACGGGATATGGAGACGGAAGTGTGACCTGTAAGGAGGCGAAAACGGGCGAGGTTCGTGTTGTATCGTATAAGGGAATGGATGAAATGACGGAAGACAGCGGAAATACGTATGTAGCTTATGTGAAATAAGAAATAACAAGAGAAGATTATTGATTTATGATATTATCAACGGAGATGAAAAGCAGAGTGCTTTTATGTCTCCGTTTTTATTTTTCATAG
Organism: uncultured Lachnospiraceae bacterium; assembly: GCA_946552115.1. Lineage (GTDB taxonomy): Bacteria > Bacillota > Clostridia > Lachnospirales > Lachnospiraceae > CAPEBR01. Next base: position 70,333 of record CAMNRH010000011.1, on the reverse strand, counting down.
GGCGCGAATATTTTTCGGAAGACGCCGGCCTCCACATACGTAATTACCGACGCTCCTATGAGAAGTACGGTAATCAGCACAAATAACAGCGTGTATACAGAGTAAATACACAGGAACAGAATCGGTATATTCAGTGCGGCAAGCATCAAAAACAATCCGGGCTTTGAACCGATCATATGCGGAATGTGGCGCAGAATCTCCGTCTGTGTAAAGGAAAAGCGGGCAAGTACCGGAAAGTAATACAATGCGTATACACTGATTACAATAAGGAAAATAAGAGAAAATATTCCGGTGATAAGAAAAAGAAAACCAGTATTTCTGAGAGCCAGTATAATATTGAAGGCAAATAGCGCGCCCGTAATGATAAATATAAGAAAGGCCGTTGTCGCCTGCTTGAAATTTTGCCGGAAAGCATGAAAATAACTTTTTGTAATATAGGCCTCTTCATCTTTGGCTAACTTAATATTTACAGAAAATAATGCAGTCAGGGAGGCGCCGAGAGTAATAATGGGGAGGGAGGTAATAACAAAAAGGAAATTTAAAAGTAATAGCTCTGTAATTTTTGAGAACATGTCCATAATTTTAAACTCATGGTTCATAGCGATATCCCCCGTCATTCATTTATAAAAGGTAAAAGTTTACTTATCATTTATTTTACCAAATTACCGTCAGCTAGTCAAAGAAAAATAGAATGTAAATAGTGCACAAAATAAACAATCCAATTTTGAACATATCGCCATATTTCACAAAAAAGGTAAAATATTAACTAGTAAAACATTGACATAAAATAAGTAAAATGATAATATGTTACTCATAAAAGAAATGGAGGAAAAAGTACGTGTCAAGAGTAAAGAAACGTTGGGAGAATGAGCAGCTTCTCCATATTGGAAGAAGAGCTCCCCACACCGACTTCAGAAGAGGGGGCGGAAAAGGTTTCCGAATCTCCTTAAACGGAAGCTGGCAATTTCTGTATCTCAAGGCGCCGGAATATTCTCCGGATGGATTTTTTGATGTTGATTTTAAGGACAGCGGGTGGGAGCAGCTTCCTGTTCCGTCCTGCTGGGAGATGAAAGGATACGGAAAGATGCATTATACAGACGTATGGTATCTGTTTCCAATCAATCCGCCTTTTGTGCCGTCAGAAAATCCGACGGGAATATACCGGAGGGTTATCGCCGTACCGGAGGATTGGAAAGATAAAAGAAAAATTCTGCGGTTTGACGGTGTGGCGAGCGCCTTTGATGTCTGGGTAAATGGAAAACATGCCGGTTACAGTAAGGGAAGCCGTCTCGCGTCAGAGTTTGACATTACCGGCTTTGTAAGCTCCGGCGAAAACCAGATTACAGTAAGAGTGTACAAATGGTCGGATGGAACGTATCTGGAATGTCAGGATATGTGGTGGTACGGCGGTATTTTCCGGGATGTAACATTAATTGGAGAGCCGGAGACAGCAATCAGAGATTATATCGTAAAGGCAGAGCTTAATGACAGCTATGAAAAAGGGCGTTTAACACAAGTCATAACGGCTTCTCCAAAAGCGGATGCCGTGAAGTGGGATTTAAAGGACGAAGCAGGGAAGATTGTTTCAAGCGGAGAAGAGGAGTTGAAGGACGGATGTGCGGAAATGGCAGCGGATGTCGGTACCGTCTGTCCGTGGAGCGCTGAGACGCCGATTCTTTATAAGCTGAACCTTAAGCTGTATGTGAAAGGGGCGCTTGCCGATGAAGCAGAGGTTTTAACAGGATTTCGCAGAGTGGAGGTAAAAGGTCCTAATTTCCTTGTGAACGGGCGTCCGATTATACTCCAGGGAGTTAATATGCATGACTTCAGCCCGTCGGGCGGAGCGACCGTAGAGAGAGAGACGGTGGAGGAGCATTTGCGTATGATGAAGCGGCATAATATCAATGCTGTCCGCTGCGCACATTATCCTAAGATGTCGTATTTTTATGAGCTTTGTGACAAATATGGATTCTATGTCATTGATGAAGCAGATTTGGAAACGCACGGCTTTGAATGGATTCAGAAATATGAGTGGCTGAATGACGAGGACAGCTGGCGGGAGGCTTATCTTGACCGTATGCTTCGGATGGCAGGAGAGCATAGAAATCATCCCTGCATCCTGATGTGGTCGCTTGGAAATGAATCTTCTGTCGGAAAGAATTTTACGGCAGCGGCGGAAACCCTTAAGAAGCTTGATAATACCAGATTAATCCATTATGAGAGTGATTATGCCGCAGATATTACAGATGTCTATTCAACAATGTATACGAGGCTGGAGGGGCTTAAGAATATCGGAGAGAGCGATGATTGTCACGGGAAACCGCATATCCTCTGTGAATACGGGCATGCAATGGGAAACGGCCCGGGAAATCTGGAGGAATATCAGAAGCTGTTCCGTACATATCAGAGGCTTCAGGGCGGATTTATATGGGAATGGTATGATCACGGAATTGAAAAAAGGGATAACGGAAAGGTATCTTACCGATATGGCGGCGATTACGGAGATGAGCCGAATAATTCTAATTTCTGTATGGACGGCCTGCTTCGCCCGGACGGAGAAATCTCTACAGGGCTTATGCATTACAAGCAGGTGATTGCGCCGGTAAAGGCAGAGGCAGCAGAGCTTTCGGAAGGGCTTATAAAAATTAAGAATCTGTATGATTTTAAGGATTTGAGCGGGATTATTCTAAAATATAAGATTGTGCATGACGAGACGGTTGACCTTGCGGGACAGATAGAGGAGCTGGAAATTTTGGCGGGAGAGGAAGCGGTAGTAAAGCTTCCGTGTAAGCCGGAGGAAATCATACCGGGCTGTGATTATTATCTGAATCTGTCATTTGTATATAGGGGGGCTACAGACTTTGCGCCGGAGGGGGCGGAAATTGCGGCGGAACAGTTCCGTCTTCCAATCGAAGCAGAGAGCCGGTTTGAGAGCGGAACGGAGAGTACAGGCGCTGAAAGAGAATTGGAGATAAAGGAAACAGAAGCCCGTGCGGTGATTACGGGGGATAATTTCAGCGTTGTATTTGACAGGGTTACCGGAAAGCTTTTGGATTATCAGGTTACCGGAAAGCACAGAATTGCGGAGGGGCCAGGTCTGAACCTTTGGCGGGCGCCGATTGACAACGATATGTATAAGCTGACGGACTGGAAAGAAAAATATTTTCTTCACCGGCAGCAGGAGCAGCTGGAAGAGTTTCGGATAGAAAGAACGGACGAAGAGGTGCTGGTGTATGTGCAGACCCATTTTTCACCGCTTAGCATGGCATTTGGTTTTAAGGGCTTTTATACCTATTGTATACGAAGAGACGGAGAGCTGAGATTAGTTCTTGATATAAAAGGCTTTAAAAACAGTGATTTTATTCCGGAGTTTATCCCGCGTATTGGAATTGAAATGAGGCTTCCGAAAGAAATGAGAAATATCGCATGGTACGGGCTTGGACCGGAGGAAAACTATTGTGATATGAAGTCCGCTTCCAGAATGGGCGTCTATAGAAAGACGGTGGAGGAAATGCACGTGGAGTATGCGATGCCTCAGGAGAACGGCCACCGCGAGCAGGTGCGCTGGCTGTCTGCAGGAGACGGCAGGGAAAGTCTTTTGATTTGTTCGGAAACAGGGGTTGGAATTGATGCACATGATTATACGATAGAAGCATTAGAGCGGGCAAAGCACGTGGGAGAGCTGGAGCGCTGCGGCGAGGTGGTTCTCCATATAGATGCGAAGCATTCAGGGCTGGGAAGCAATGCCTGCGGCGAGGAACAGACATATGCCAATAAAACAAGACTGAATGATTACTCTATGAAGCTGGTATTTAAATGTGTGGGAAATGAATCGATTATTGAGGAAAGCAGGAAAGTCAGGGTGAGAGAAAATGAATAAAAAGTCCTTTGTAAACCGTAAAACGATACCTTATATCATGATTGCTCCGGTTGTGGTAATCTTCCTTATTTTCATGGTATATCCGATTTTGCGGTCGTTGTACTTGAGCTTTTTTGAGCTTGTGTCAGGCTCCTATGAATTTGTGGGCTTTAAAAACTATCAGAATTTATTTAAGGACGAGACGTTTTATAAGAGCCTGTTTAATACGTGTATTTATCTGATTGTTCAGGTTCCGGTTATGATAGGCGGCGCGCTTCTCATTGCAGTGGCGGTCGAGCAGAAATTCCTTAAGGGAAAAGCGTTTTTCAGAACAACGATATTCCTCCCGTCAGTAACTGCGCTTGTAGCGTATGCACTGGTATTTAAGGTACTGCTGAACGGAGACCATGGATTAATCAACTACGTGATTGAGCTGTTTGGAGGAAAGGGTATCAATTGGTTTTACGGAGAATGGTCCGCCAGATTTGCCATTATCATCTCTATTACATGGAGATGGCTTGGCTATAATATGATTATTCTTCATGCAGGTATTCAGTCGATTCCAAACGAGCTGATGGAGGCGGCGGATATAGACGGCGCAACTTTCTGGGATAAGCTGTTTTATATTACGATTCCGATGGTGAAGCCGATTATCCTGTTCTGTACGATTACCTCGACAATAGGCACATTGCAGCTGTTTGACGAACCGTTTATCCTGACGGAGGGCGGACCGAATAATGCGACGATTACAATGGGCCAGTACTTGTATAATAATGGTTTCCGTTATCTGAAGTTCGGTTATGCATCGGCAATCGGTTATGTAATGACTATTATTATCGGAATATTGTCAGTATTGCAGTTTAAAATAACAAAGGAGGAAGAGTAATGAAAAAAGCATTTGGAAGAGTATTTGGATATGTTGTACTTATAATTGCGGCTTTCCTCTCATTGTTCCCGTTTTACTTCATGTTTGTGTCAGGAACAAATACGAACAATCAGATTTTGTCGGTGCCGCCGAAGCTTACTATCGGCAGTGAGCTGGCAGCGAATTTTGAGATTTTGGTAGATAAGGTTGATTTGCTTACAAGTGTATGGAATACGATGTTCGTTTCGGTTGTATATACCGTGCTGGCACTTTTGATTTTTTCGGCGGCAGGATATGCGCTGGCAAAATTCGAATTCAAGGGAAAGGGTATTATCTTTATGTTTATTATGGCGTCTATGATGATACCGTCTCTCGTAATGTATGTGCCGTTATTTGAAATGATGATAGAGATTGACATGACAGACAGCCATTGGGCAGTGATTCTGCCGCTTCTGGCAAATGCATTTGGTATCTTTTTGATGCGTCAGAATATGCTGAACTTCCCGACGGCGCTTCTGGAAGCAGGAAGAATAGACGGAATTGGAGAAATCGGACTGTTTTTCAGGATTGTTCTGCCGAATATTAAGCCTGCGCTTGGCGCATTGGTCATTTATATGTTTACGAGTATGTGGAACAACTTTATGTGGCCGTTAATTATACTTGGTAGTGAGGAGAAATATACACTTCCGATTTCCCTGGCAATGCTTGACGGAAATCCGACAAATAAAAACTATGCTGTGATTTTACTTGCAACAGCCGTGGCAACGCTGCCGATTCTGGTTATTTTCCTGGTTTTCCAGAAGCAATTCGTGGCAGGTGTCATGGGCGGTGCAGTGAAAGAATAAATAAGGAGGAGAAAAGAATGATGAAGAGAAACATGAAGCGAGTAGTAGCAGTAGTACTTGTAACGGCAATGACAGCGGCGCTGGCTCTTACCGGATGCGGTGGAAAGGGAGACAAAAAATCAGACAGCGACGAGAAAGTGATTTCGGTATGGTCATGGGATGTTGCTTTGATGTGGCTTAAGGAAGCGGCTGAGGAGTACCAGAAAGAGCATCCGGATGTTAAGTTTGAGTTTGAAGAGATGGGAACCGATCAGGTTTACAAAAAATTATCCACATCTCTTGCGACGGGAAACGGAATCGCAGATATTGTACAGATTGAGGGCGAGATGCTTGCAGGGTATGCGGATAAATTCCCGGAGGGATTTTTAGATATGTCTGATGTTGTGGATGAGGAGGATTACCTTCCGGCAAAGATAGCCGAGGTTTCCTACAAGGATAAGATTCACGCATTCCCGTGGGATGCAGGCCCGGAGGGACTTTTCTACCGTACCGATTATTTTGAGCAGGCAGGCGTGAAAGCAGAAGATATTAAGACCTGGGATGATTTGATTGAGGCAGGAAAGAAGATTGAAGAAAAATGTAAGACTCCGTCAGGGGATCCGGTTAAAATGATTCCGGTTGATCCTAAGAAGAGTACAATTTATTCACTGCTTCGCAGCCAGCTTGGAATTGGGGTATTTGATGAGGAAGGCAATCCGATTGTGGATGATGAGCGTTCCGTTCAGGCAATGAAAAAAGCAAAAGAGATTTATGATTCAGGAATTACACTTGATTATAACGGATGGGATGAATATGAGCAGACCGTTGTAAATGAGTCTGTAGCATGTATTCCTGAGGCGGTATGGATGATTGGTACGATTAAGGATAAAGGACCGCAGACAGAAGGTAAGTGGGGCGTTATCGACCTTCCAATGATCGAGGGCGGACAGTATAGCTGCAGCAACGGCGGTTCTGATTTGACAGTCAATGCAAAAACAGAGTATCCGGATGAGGCAAAGGATTTTATAAAATTTGCAATGACAAATGTAGATCTTCAGGCAAGTGCATTTGAAAAATACGGATTGTATCCGTCCTATATTCCGTCTTATGAGAATGAGCTTTTCCAGAAAGGCGACGCATTCTTCGGAGAGGAAAACATTTATAATGTATTTATCGAAAACGGTAAGAAAGTTGCAGAGATACCGATTTCTCCGAACGGACAGGAGGCAGGCGATTCTATTGGAGCTGCAGTGTCTAAAATCTTCCTCAATGGAGAGGATGTAGACGCTACGATGAAAGCGCTTCAGGAGGAGCTGGAAGCAAAGTTTAAATAATTAAATAAATGACCAGGGAAAGGGGCAGAAAATGCCCCTTTTTAAATGAATTGTGTTATACTATGAGAAATGGGGAATTCTATTTATGAAAAAATATTTGGGAATTCTGGGACTTTTGACTGTTACGGTAATCTGGGGAGGTGGATTTGTTGCCAGCGATATGGCACTGGAGACGCTGACGCCCTTTCAGATTATGGCGGTTCGTTTTTTAATTGCAGCAGTAATTATGACTTTGCTTGGAGCAAAGCAGATAAAGACGATTTCGAAGGAGGAGGTTCGCTGCGGGTTCTGGCTTGGCGCTGCGCTCTTCGGAGGTTTTGCACTTCAGATTATCGGGCTTCAATATACAACGCCGTCAAAAAATGCTTTTCTGACGGCGACAAATGTTGTCATTGTGCCGTTCATTGCACTTGTTATATACCGGAAAAGGATAGAGGTGCGCAGCCTTATCGGTGCGGGGATGGCTGTTGTGGGAGCGGGAGTGCTTTCTCTTAAAGAGGATTTTTCTATTGGACTTGGAGACGGACTGACACTTTTATGTGCGGTATGCTTCGCATTGCAGATTTTTTTGACGGGAGAGTATGTAGGCAGAATTCGTCCGGCAGTTCTTAATTTTCTGCAGATGACAGCGGCATGCATCCTGTCGGCCGGAGGGCTCCTGCTCTCGGGAGATTTTGTATTTGATCCCTCGACCAGAAGCCTTTTGGCGGTGCTTTATCTGGGAGTGGTAAGTACTACGATTACATATCTGCTGCAGACGGTTTCACAGAAGTATGTGGATGAAACGAAATCAGCCATTATTTTATCTATGGAAGCGGTCTTCGGGACATTTTTCTCCGTAGTTTTACTTCATGAAAGTGTGACGGTACGCATGCTTGCAGGTTCGGCGCTTATATTGGCGGCAGTGCTTGTCTCGGAGGTTTCGTTTAAGAAAAAGGACCAGCAATTATTATAGAAAAAGGTGGATATCATATGGCAACAATAAAAGACATCGCGGCAAAGGCGGGCGTATCAATCGCAACTGTCTCCAGAGTGTTGAATCATGACGAAACATTAAATGCACAGGATGAGACAAAACAAAGAATTTTTGAAATTGCGGAGGAACTGGAATATGAGCCCCGGGCTCAGAAAAGGCGTAAAAGAAAGCTCAAAATAGGGGTATTCTGTTCTTACTCTCCGACAGAGGAGCTGGAGGACCCTTATTATCTATGCATTCGTCTTTCCATTGAAAAGACGCTTGAGGAGGAGGGCTACCGGAAGCAGACAGTGATGTTTGAAGATACGCAGGAATCATTGGCCGGAGTTGACGGGGTTATATGTACCGGGACTTTCAGCAGTGCTGCTGTGGAGCGTATCGGAGCATGGGGAAAGCCGGTGGTGTTTATAGATGCGTGTCCGGATCTCGGGAGATTTGACGCGGTGGTTATTGATTATCGGCAGGCGGTTATGGAGATTTTGGACTATTTTATTGAGAATGGCCATACAAGGATTGGATTGATTGGCGGTATAGAGGCATGCAACGATGAAAACGGTTTTCTGGATCCAAGGATATCTGTTTTTAAGGAGCATTTAGAGGAAAAGGGGCTGTATCATCCGGAGTATGTAAAAACAGGAAGGTATCATGCGCATTACGGGTACCGTCTGTTAAAGGAGATGAAAGAGGAGGGACAGCTTCCGACGGCGCTTTTTGTGGCAAATGATTCTATGGCGGTCGGGTGTTATAAAGCGGCGTATGAGCTGGGACTTTCCATTCCGGGAGATATCAGTATTATCGGATTTAATGACATACCGACTGCAAAATATATGATTCCACCCCTTACGACAACGAGACTTTATATGGAATTCATGGGAGAATATGCTGTTCGCATGCTGGAGGAGAGAATCTTAAACGGAAGGGAAATCAGCGTAAAGGTGACTGTTCCGACAAAGCTTTATATTCGGGACAGTGTGAGGAAAATAGAAAAATAGCCTGCGGATATTAGAAAACGTGTACGGGAGAAAAAGCCGTACACGTTTTCTGTTGTTTTTAACCTGAATGCCAGTGAATTGCTGTTGCATTAAATGTTTTTTCGGAACAGAACACCGGTATATTTTTTCAGCACGGAGTAAAGAAGCAGTCCGAGTATTCCGCAGGATATGATTTCTCCGACACCGACTGTAAGCGTCATAAACGGAATCGGAAGCGGAACGCCATAGCCGAAGCGGAGTACAAACGGTACAATGATCGCATTTGACAGAATCGGCGGAAAAACTGCGATTACAGGGTGCTGTTCGCGAAGCTGCCATGTAAAGAAAGCTCCGATTAGGGTTGCGGCGCTTCCGAAGACAATATCCGGGAGGACGGCGCCTCCTAAAATATTTCCGATTAAGCATCCGACAAATAGTCCGGGAACAGCAGCGGGAGTAAATATCGGCAGAACCGTCAGAGCTTCGGCAATTCTCACCTGAACCTCTCCAAAAGAAAATGGTGCAAATACGAAAGTGAGTACTACGTACATAGCGGCGATCATAGCTGCCTGAGCGAGTAATAAAAGTTTTTTGTTTGTCATAATAAAATCTCCTCTAGTTTTGTTTTACGTGTGGAAGGTCTCGAACACACGCGCCCCGGCGGACACAAAAGGTTTCCGGCGGACGGCTTTTAAGCGTGGATTAGTATAGCATGCAAAAGGGGAAAAATCAAGGTTTATTTTGAATATCTCCTTTGCCGAACGGGAAGAAATACCAATTCAAATCGTAATTTTTTTTCAGTTCACTCTGTTCAGGTTTCGTCATTGTCCAATACAAATTTACCGTTTTTCCCTGGGCGACCGGCAGTAAAACGGACGCTCCATTTTTCAGTTCCATCTCCCCGGCGCCTGTACTGATTTTAACGGAATAAGCATCATCTTCCACAGAATATTCTTCTTCCCGGCTGTCTCCGTAAACAGTGGCACGCAGCGTTGCCGAGCTCTCCTCCAGATAGGAGGTCGGACGCAGGTATCCCGCAAGAATGCCGTCCGTTTTTGGGATAAGCGTCTTATAATTTGGCATTTTGTTTAGAGGGAGTTCGATTGCCGTCCCCAGCATTGCCATTGCCGAATCTTTCCCGATAAATTTTTCCTTTATTGTTATTTCTTTATAGCTTGGGCAATCTGTAGTCAAAGTCAGTAAAGCGTATACTTCTCTTGTTCCGTTTATGTCGTCAACGGAATTCCTTGTTTTTACCGCTTTTAAAAGAAACGTACTGTCTGCTTCAATTCCATCACGGTATAGATAGTATTTTTGGACCGTCTGTATCACTTGTTTCATTGTTCCGTTTACAGAGGTATAAAGTTCATAGCTCGTCCCGTTTCCTTCCCATGAAAAATAAATCGGGGCTTTCGGTTTAAAACAGGTGGCAGCTTCTGAGCCGCTTTCCGAATTGGAAGCCAAAAAGTTCTGCAGATATAATTCTGCCCTGCTTTTCTCAAACGAAAAGTCTTTTGACATTTGCTCAAATTTTGTATCCCCTGCATTTTTGCAATAATATTCGTACTCGACGTTTACTTTTCCCGTCCGCATGTTTATTCTGCCGGTTATGGTGAATTCAAGCGGCTTAGTAAGCGGTCTTTGTCCTCTGTCAGGAGTGCTAAGCTCCAGCATTATCCTGTCCGTATCGCCCTGGCGGATAAGCAGTTCCCCGGCATTGCACTGTTCTGATTCAATTTTTGTCCCGCCATCGTTAAAAAAGAGGTCTTCCTCCCCATTACCGACAGGAATATAAATACAGATTTTCTCACAGCAAATCTTTTTTCCCTCGCAGGCCCACAATTTTCCCTGCAAGACGCCTGTCTCCGCGACGTTTAACGCCGTTCCTTCAATAGACAGGGAAACATTAACCTCACAATGATTATTCATGCTCATCACCTCTGTTTTCTGATTCTTCCTGCAAAATAAGATTTCCTTCTCTGATATACATATTTCCGCTTTCCTCCTTTTCCACAACAGGGCCGATTCGGAGAGGAACCGTCATCTTTTTCAATATTTTAAGTACTGCCTCCTTATTTTGCTGAATGCGCTTTACCGGAAGGATTCCGGTATAAATATGAACGGGCAGAAGAGGGTCATAAAAAAGCCAAAGCGCCGGGGCTTCTTCTTTTTGAAACCCTGCCGTAACATAAGGCGATCCCTCTTTTCCAATCTCCTTCACAAATTCATTTTCCAGCTCCGGTTTTGCCGTACTGTAAAATACGGAAAAGTCTCCCTCCGGGAAATATCCGGTCAAACCGTCCTCTCTCATGAATGGGTTTCCCAGCCGGACCGGAAAGACCTGACGCGCGTATGGTGTTTCCGCTCCGCCCCTCCATCCGTAATCTTTTCTGGGAAGACCGCAGCGTTCCAGGTAAATACGCACATTTGAAATTGCAAGCGGACGCCCTGCCAACAGCGCTCTTCTTTGGTCTCTGTCATTGCCGGCTGCTTCCATCGTCCAAAAGGAGGCTTCTATAGCATCCAGGAACAGATAGAATTCCTCCTCTGTTTTTTTCTCCATGGCGTCCACGAAAGATAAAACCGCTTCCTCTTCTATCCGTGCTGTTTCCTGCCGGAAATATACCTTTTTCTTCCTCTGGTTTGTCACAACGACAAACAGCTCTCCCAGCTCTTCTCCCTGCCCGCCGTATACCAGCAGACTGTGGGTCAGATAGCAGGGTATCACAAACCCAAGGAATGATGCTTCTTCTTTCCCTGCAAAATCCGTTCGCAATCTGCAGGGCTGAAGCAAAGCCGGCCTCAGCGGAAAAGCATGGTTTTCGCCGGCGCCGATTAGAGGAAATCTGTCGCTGGAGTGAATGCCCTGCTGTGCGCCGGAAGAGATTACCTCCAATGTTCTTCCGAAAGCGTCATAAAGAATTAAATCTTTCAGATACCCCTTGCCTGCTCTCAGAAACCTGTATTTTGGTATGATATTATTTTTTATGCAGGGTATACTTTCTGCACCGCCTCCTGTCTGCTTAAAGAATGGCTGGTTGTCAGACGTGTATCCGAGCAGTTCTTTCATCGTACAGTCGGCCGGATGGATAAAGGCTCTGCAGTCTCTTTGTCCCATCTGTTCCATAAACCCGGACATTTCCTGCCCTGATAATTTCCATTTTTTTACGGTTTCCCGGATTTCTTTTAATTGCTCCTCCTGAAGCAGTGAGTCCATATATTCCAACTGTTCCAGAAATAGTTGTTTTTTGTGGGCGTTCAAAACTGCCCGCCCCGTATATCCCGACTGGCGGCCCAAGTCTTCATTTCCCAAATAAGGAAGCTCATATTCGAATCCATTGAATAGAAAGTTTTCCATATCTTCGTAACAGATTCTCCATTCCATAAAAGCAGGTTTCCAGGACTGGCGCCAGGTTTCTATCGGATAATCAGGAAGTGTTCCCTGTGCCGGTGTATTTCCGGAGCCGGTTCTGCCGGAATAGACATGCGCTATTATAAAGAAAGCCTCCTGATAAAGATGAATGACGCCCTCCGGCAGTGTTCCCCTGACTTTTGGCTCCGGAATCTCATCCATACATAAGTCCGCATCACTTCTTACCTGTTCCTCGCCGTTATCCATATCTTCTGGTTCTTCCACTCCGCTAATCAGAAGATAAGGGTTTTTCCCTTTCCAGTACCTTCCCTGCTGCCGTGCGTTCTCATAATCCTGCCCGTTTTCATATTTTGCATAGAGAGCCTTAACTTTCATAAGCTGCCGCGCAGTTTGCATCAAAAGACTATCGGGAGATTGAGCGTCTAATTCTCTTTCCAGTTTTTTCATGATATCGGGATCCGAAAATTTCTGATAGCTGTTCAGATAGCCCTTTTTCCACCAGATTGTCTGTAGTTCTTCCTGCAGGGAATGCAGAATTTCGATCGCTTTATCTAATTCTTCGGTTTCCTCTGTTCCGCCGTAGGACGCATCAAACCGCTCTTTTTGCAATTGCTCCCTAATACGCCACCCGCCGTCTTCTCCCTTAAATTTTCCGACGTCGCCTGATAAGAAAGAAGCCAAAACCCAATGCAGTGCATGTTCCTCTTCCGGGCTTACTTCTTTTCCGTGCAGAATCTTTGTCACCATCCACTTCCGAAAGGCATCCTGACTGTTCTCGCCGATTGCCACATTGATTTTTCCTGCACGGCGGATTTTCTGCAGCTCATCTCCATAAGGGTCGTGGTCGTCACTAATTGGGTAACCTTCTTTTCGCCATTTCACGGAAAAAAGCTGTCCGCTGTAAAAGCAATGGCTGTTTTCTCCGGAAGAATACCAGCCGATTACCGAATAATGAAATATGTCTTCCGCACAGTCCGCCAGATTGTCAAAATAAGCAAGTATGTTGCTGTGAAAACGGATATATCCTGTAAAATCCGGATTTCCGGGAGCGCAGGACGACATAAAAGGCCGTCCGCCATCTCTTTCCTCCCAATTTTCCGCCGGAAATGGCACACCCAGATTCGCGTAATATCCATTTCTGTCCTGCATCTTTCTAAAATATCCTGTATTCCGATAAGAATCCGGGGAAGCAGAAAGCATCTCCTTCTCCTTTTCGCTAAGGAGAAAGACTGTCGTATAAGGCAGGATTTTGTTATACGTATCCTCCTCCATATGCTCTGAAAGAGGACAATCCGTTTCCAGTATGACAGAATGTACGCCGCCGGTTTTCACGCTTACTCTGGTAATTAGAAAGCGATTGGGGATGGTTGGAAATCCTCCGTCTGGCCGCTCGCTGCGCAGACTTGCAGGAAGAATCCAGCGGAGCCATATTCCACGTTCTTTCCTGTTGATATTATTTCCCAAAGGCTCCTGCTCCGGAGAACGGAATTCCTCCAGGTTCTGATAATCAAATATCCAGTTTCTGATTGCGTCCCGTCCCGCAATCTGGTTATCCAGCACCATTGCCTGCAGCTTCATTGTCCGGTATTGATTTTTTTCTCTGCTCACACTTCTTCCTCCCTGCAAAAAACAGTTCTCTGCCCCATCGTCATAAAATGCTTTGCAAAAAGCGCAGAATCTATTGACTGATGATATTCTTTTCTTAATGCTTCAATCAGACCGTCGTCTCCATTAGGATTTAGATGCAGCACGGTATTTTGTTTTCTGAAAAATCCATACTTTTTTCGCTCTAATTTCAGACTCAGACATTCCTCCGGTTCATTAATAATTAATTTATCTGCTATTCCGTCAAAAATTGTAAGCAGTATACCGGGACTGACATGCTGCATTCTCAATATGGCCAGTTTCCGGCCTTCTTTATCCCACGCGTCCACTGACAGCGTCGGCCAGAAAGCCGCTGCGTCAGCATGTAAAAGGAAGCCCGTCCAGGGGGCGTCGTTTTCGACAGGAGGAGCCATTTGATAGAGGCTCGCCCTGTAATGATACATTGCCCTTTTAGTCCCTTCTTCTAATATCTTTCGCATCACCTGATTAAAGAGAGATTGCCTGCGGGAATATAATCCCAGGCTCAAAGCTCCCTCCAGAAGCGCCTGCTGCCAATTTGAATCCAAATAAAAAAAGCGGACGCTTTCCCTGGGAATCAGCATTTCATGAGGAATCAGGTTTTCCAATGGAATCGGATAGAGCAGCAGCAATTTTGCCAGCCAGCCGGTCACTGGTTCAATGAATTCCTCCAGCTCCTCTGAGATTTTTGCCGCCTTTTCTTTGATAAACTGCTCTAACTGTTCCTTGTCTTCTATGGGGCTTTCCGGAGAGCCCACCCTTAATTCCGTCTCAAGCTCCGTGCAGGACAGCGCTTCGCCTAATGCATTCCAGTCCACTTTTTCCAATAAGCTTTTTAAGCTGTCGGTAACGGAGCTGCCTGCTCTCCATATCTGGTCCATATACCTGCTGTCTACAGCTTTCTGCAGCCTGCGCCTGAAAGAAAAAAGTGCCGCGATATATGCCTCATCCCGAACCGCCGCCATTCTGCCGGCCTCGAAAGCCGCGGCGTATGTTACGTCAAACATACTGTCTCCGCCGTCATAGCAAAGCGCCCCATCTGCGGTCTGATAGAAAGAGGTCTTTTTCATTTTTTCCGTATAACACGGGAGGAATGGAGAACGGTTCCAACAAATCCCCCGATCGCCTAATCTTGTCTGATACTCCATCGGTACGAATCCATGCTGCAGCCTTTTGCTTGCCGCTCCAATATCTTCCAGCCTGTAAAGCCATTCCGACAGAGCATTTTTTTTCATTTTTGCGCAAATTCGTTGAAAGCTTTCGGGGCTTTTCCCACTCACGGTAAATTCCCATGAATCCAAAGAGAGGATTTCTGCAATATTTTTTCCCCTTGCTTTTCCCTCTTTCAGCGCGTTCCTCAGGCCGGCAAGCGATGTCAGGTGAGCTTCATAAATGCTTCCCTGCCCCTCCGTATATTCCGGAAGCCGATTGGATAAAAATACGGTGAACATTCCGTCCAAATCCATTTCCGGCTTATTGCCGATATAGACCTGACGGTAATGATAAAAATAAGGGAATTCGCTTTCCGCAGGTAAAAGCTGTTCTAACAGATCCGATTTTAACCTGATACAGGAATACGTATTTTTCAGAGCTTCCCTTGATATTTCCTGAAAGGAATTACGGATATAGATGCTCTCCTGATTATACTCTTCGCCGGTTCGGATTGTGCTCCCCTGTATCTCCTCTTTTTTCAGCAGCAGTAAAAAGTGACCGGATTGTTTTACATAAATACAGCCCTTTATTACCAAATGAGGAATCATTTCCGTGTACATTCCCTGACTTCCGGGAAGCGGAAGTCTCTGCACAACGTTTTCTTTTTTGAATGTAAAAACGGAATTTTCTACCTGAATCTTTTGTATGGCCGAAATTCCGTCCGTCTGCATTAATTTCCCGTCTTTCTGAAGCTCCTGAGAGGTCTCTAATGTCCAGATTCCGGCTTCCAGTCCCCCGCTTACTTCGTCATACAGACTCATATTTTCTTTATCTGCCATCTAATCTCCCACCTGCTTCCTGTATCTTGGACAGTCCATATATAAATGCTCCCTGTTTTTCTGCGTCTGAGTAAAGTTTCCGCCGGCTCCGTTATAATACGGATACAGGGATTGTGCGATCTTGCCGCGTTTTTCTACAGCTTCTTTGCCGTCGATTGTTTTTAACTGTTCTATGGTATCCGTCGTCTCATCCCCATAGATTTCCGTATCTTCTTTAAGGGCCGCTGCTGTGAGCGGATTTGGCAGGGTTAGACATTGTATTAGCGCTTCCCTGAAATCGGGAATCTGAATTTCTCCCGAAAATTCTGCTTTTTTCGTTCGAATTAGATATCCGGTACATCCTTTTACCAATCTCTCTCCAGAGGCTGTAAGGTTCTTTTCGGGTTTCCCCCATAAGGCAGCGGGCAGGGAAGCAGTTTCCTCTTCCGCTTCCAATCCGAATTGTTCCAGTGTCCCGGTTTTCTGGTCTGGCGAAACTACGGAAATCTTAAAGCTTGACTGAATCTGTTCAGACTGCATAGGACGGATTTGAATTGTTCCTGCCGGAACGGCGGTTCGGCAGCGCAGCTTTAAGGTTCCGCCCGCGCAGAGCCAGGGCTCCTTTTCGTCTTTTTGGTTTCTGATTCCGTCCAAAGCTTCCATAGAATGTAAGCTTTCTCCCGGAAGCAGTGTTTCTCTCATTTCCCTCCAGCTAAGAGCCCGCTTTCCTGCTTCCTGTTTCTTCCCAAATGAAATCGTAAATTGAAGAAACGAAAGGTGTATTTTCAATTTTCCACCCAGAGGCGGTCCCCAGACAGATAATTCTCCGCCCAGCGTTATCTTAATGGTTTTATGACAAAATAAGAGATTCAGCCGATAGGAAATGCCAAGCTGAACCCCGATTTGCCCTTCAAAAAAGAAAGGATGCCAGTTCAGCAGAAGATGGAGATAAGCTTTAAACCAGGCCTTTAGATTCCCCGACGTAAACAAAAATTCCAGATTTCCTCCTGCCATTACGCAGGCCGGGGTCAAAGCCAGATAGACAGAGCCTTTTGCGCTCAGATGCTTATCGACCTGCCAGGAAAATCCGACAGAATTTACTTTCGGATAATGAGCAGGAGGTCTATAGGATGGATGATAACCTCCCAAAGTCAGGACAAAATCTCCCGCATTTGCATGATGTCCAAACCAGACGGAGCATGCCGCCTGTCCAAATACATGGCAGTTATGATCCAGCAAAAAAGAATTTTCTCCCAAAGAAGCCTCCGCACAAAAGCTTCCCTGTTCCGGACGGAGCAGCGCTGACAAAAAGATAATAATGCGCGCGTATGCTTTTTCCTCAGGTGTTCCCTTTGGCAGCGTCACCTCGGCGCTTCCCAGCAGTGCGGCCTGAAATTCCTGTCCAAAAAGAAGGGATAGCAGAATCTTACCCTTTACCAGACCGCAGGCCGTAAAATGAATTCCTGCCGCCGCCCAGTATTCTCCTTTCGCCGGTACAATCCACTGATTCAGGGCTTTCTGTACCTGCCCCTCTTCCATATCTGCCGATAACAGCGGGAAATTTTCTACTTCCTGGGCTTTTGGAATTCGCAGTTTTCTGTTCATTCCAATTCCGCCCATGATTGCCGTAATCTGAATTGCCGGCATTACGGCCAGAATCATGCTGCAGTTTAAGAAAATGAACAGACTGTCTGTACCGTTTTTCATAACGGCATAAGAACCTTCGGCGGCCAGCTTCCATCTCCCCATTTTGACCGTCAGGCTGCCGCTGTAAGACTCCTTTACGTCTTCCGGGAGCGTCGTATCTTTCATCATGGTTCCTGCGAGAGAAAAAACAGAAGTTTTACAGGAAACTCCGAGGCCGGACAGCTTTGCGAGAAGTTTTTGTCCCTGTAAGTCATAGCCGACCATCATCCCTGTCACGTCCACTCTCACAGGCCCCATTTCCATTCCGGCTTCCAGGGCTGTCCATAATATCCAGTCATCAAAAGCTGTTCCAATCCGCTCAATTACCACTGGTCCGGCTTTTTTTCTGATTTCTTTCCAGCGAATGCCGTCTTCCGCACGCAGGGCGCCGCATTCCGGAACGCTTTGTTCTTCTATCATCTGAAAAGTACCGTTCCCGGACTGCTCCAGATGATATTGAGGCGTCAGTTCCTGCTGTTCTTTCTTAGGCTGTCTGTAGGAAAATGAAACGTCTGCCCCGGTAAGCCTGCCGTTTTCGTAATGAAAACCAATGCCTCCCGCCTGATAATCTGCCCGATTCGGAAAGATATAAGATAACAAAGGAATCCCGTCCAGATTCAATGTATCTGACAGACTTAATCTGCCGTTAATCTGGCAGGCATCTTTGTCTGTAAAACAAAGCTCCATAGAACAGTTCCAAATGTTTTGAATTGTCATCTGTCCGGATACGTCAATCTGTTTTTTTTCCCCGATTAGAAGTGATAATGTTATCTCTTCTAATGCAAAGCCGGCCACTGTACAAACTTTTTCCACACAGCAGTGGAGTTTGCACGCTTTTTCTGCCAGATTAATTTCCAGGAAACAGTCTGACAGCTCCATCTCCTCAAGCTCCTTTGGAAGCGGTGTGTCCGCGGCGAGTTTTCCCCATAAATCTTTTAATAAAAATTTTTTTCTCTCCCACAGAGAGCCTTGAAGGATTTGAGCCGCTCCATAAAAAGTAAGTGCAAATTCCATTCCCCACAAAGTTACACAGAATTCCAGTATATAATCCTCTATTGAACGAGTTTCTAATCCGATTGTCAGGGAGGCATTTGAAAGAACCGCCTTTAAGATTTTTTCACTATCCTGCAGCCATCCGAATATCTCCTGCTGTACTCCGCCTGTCTGTTTGCCTATCCACGTCAGAAACTCCATCATCGAAGGAAATTTTCCGGTTGGTGTTCCCAGTCTCCCGGTGATTTGTTCTGATGTAATATCCAGACAGACGGAAAAGCACATAGCATTGTCTGTTTGAAACATACCCGTCAGGGAAATCACAGCGGATGCGCCCTGTTTCAGAATTTTAAGGCAGACCTTATCCAGACTCAGGAATCCCGGGATGAGTTCCAAAACATCATTATAACGAATGACAAACTGTTCTCCGTAGTATCCTCCGGCATCCAGCGGTATCACCAATCCAAAACAGACGTCCAGCCCTTTTATGGGATTGTTTAAAAAGCTAAAACACTCCGGAATGTTCCAGACGGAAACGCCGTCAGCCTTTAACAAATCTGCAATGGCAGTATCATCGGATAGTATTGTACACAGAAGAACTGTAGCTGTTTTCTCATCCGTTTCTCCTAAATACATGGATTCAATGAAATCAATGGATTCACGGAATGTAATCTTCTCCTTTTCCAGCACCAGCGTCAAATACTTCCATCCGTTTGTCTGCATCAATGCCGCAAACCAGCCGGGAATTGCCGGATCTGTCTGTGTCAGGCGAATTTCTTTTTCCTGATTCATGTAACCCTCCTGTTTTCGCTCACAATTGTAACCGTTTGGGCTCGAATTCCAACACATTCGGCTCAATATAAATTCCAGGTCTTACATAGTTATTCCTATAACTGTTGTTCGACAAAGCGTTTTGATCAATGTTCCACCATGTACAGTCTCTTTCCGGCTTTCCGGACCAAAAAACCGGATCTCCCAGATGAATGCCCGCATGTCCTTTATACATACCGTCACAGTATAAAAATGCTTCCACAGCATTTCCAACCTCTTGAATATGATTCTCTATATGCATGCCGTAAGAAATCAGGACATAAACTTCTGCAGGCCGGCAGCCGATAATCCGCGGTTCAATATAATCCCTGCAAATACACAGAGCAAAACGCAGCGGCAGTCTTCTCTGAAAGACCTGGATTTCAAAAATGGGATTTAATTCCTGCAGGCCCATGGCCTGCAATTCCTGTCTGGAGAAGACAGAGGCTGTATACGCTTCTATGCCCTGCGCCCGCAGCTCAGACCACATCACATGACGGTGTTTCACCAGCCTGCTCTTTCCGTCAATATCGGATATCTCCTGTTTCTCCCACACTCCGATGCAGCGCCCTCTGGTAAATACAGGAGCCATATTATAATAGGGAGATTTGCCGTCGTCCTGCTGTTCTTTATTCCTTCCTATAATTGTTCCGGCAAATAGAATTACCTGCATGAAAGCATAGCCGCCGCTTTGATTTGTCAACATCTTTAATGTCTTCATGCCGGAGCTTGTTCTTGGAACATCCCTGGGAAGAGTTCCGTGCAGAAGCTTTGTGACAACAGGCTTGTAAAATGCTCTGTTTCCGCTCCATGCTCCATATTTTTTCAAAACGGCATTTCCCGAATCGGCAAAACAAAATTCCGGCAAAGCTACGCAGTAGAGGTGTTCTTTTCCATCTGCCGGCCGCTGCATACAATTCCGGAGCGCCCATTCTATTTTTTCACAAAAGAAATCTTCCAGCCATGCAAGCCAGTATTCCTGCCGTATTTCCTTGATGCTTTTGTATACAGTCTTTACTATGGTTTGCGGATTTATTATTTCCAACTTGCTTATCTCTCTGTCAATTAGGGACTTCAGGCGCCCGGCCCATGGCAAAACCGCAGGATTCCATTGTTTTGAGGGATCTGTAAATTCATTGTAAAGCATAAATGCTTTATCCCAGTTTCCGGATTTCATATATGTATACAGTTGCCTTTCATATTCTGCAAGGGGCTGGCAAAGACTGTTTTCCAAAAAGGATTCTTCCATAGCCCGGAGTTCTTTACGCATTTCTTTAACAGCCGGCTGAATCGTAATATAATGGAGCTTCATTGTTACCTCCGCAAAGATAGCTCAAATTCAATCTCACCGTAATTATCCGTGTAACCTGCGCCGTATTTTCCATTCACATCATCATTGGCGCACAGCTCCAGTTCGCCTTCCAATCCTGCTTTTGTTTCTCCCTGGTTTCCAAGTGCAAAGACATGGCTTCCAATCCTTCCCAGAAGCTGGCCTTCCCGCGCTCCTTTAAGGGCGTATCCTTCTTTGGCTATCATGCCGGTTCCGTCTGCATCACAGGTTCCCAGATCCGGATTAATACACCAGCTTCCTGATAATCGCTTAACGGCGATGGTTTCTAAAGGGGTTGCCCGCATTCCTGTTTTCTGCCACTTATCTCTTGCCGTAATGATTACTTTGCTTTTTGCTAAACTTTCGCTTCTCATGAAAAAATCCTTTCGTTTTAAAAAAATTTGTCGAACCCTTTGCCGCATATGCCGATTAACGGACCGTTGCAGCATGCCATAATCAGTGTTCCTGCTCCGATTCCCATCAGTTTATGAAAAAGTAAAAGGGAAAGGAATAACGTGAGTAAGAGAAATGATAAATCAAATCTCAGTTTAAATTTTGATATGTCTATATGATATTTTTCGCTGATTCCCTTTATAAAAAATTCGTATACCTGTGGATAAAATCGATTTTTGAAATACAGAGTTGCTCCTAATATATTAATGAAAAATCCAATAATAAAATAAAAAGTACGCGTCGGCATTGTCAGTGTTCCCGGAGGATATATCTCCGGATTAAAGTGAGGAATCAGGAATCTCCATGTATCCAGAAAGAAACCATAGATAACACCGGACAGGAACGCTCCGAAATATAAAATTTTTACCTGCCGCATAATAATGCAGTACAGGAGGAACAGTATCCCCTGAATAATGTATTCGGCCTGTCCAAAGGTGAGAAAAGGAATGCGCAGGCTGATAAGATATGCGGGCGATACAATGACGGAGAGCCCAAAATCAGCCGCCGAAAGCATCGCCGTCGCCAGAGACAGGAGAATTGCCCCTGATATGTATATGAATTCATCGCATATCTCAATTTTTTTCATAATTTCTTTCCGGCAAGTATTTCTTTGTAGTCTTTGTAGTTTCTCTTAAGAAGTGCCGGGGTATCCAGACCATACGGGCATTTTGTTTTACATTTTCCGCAGTGCAGACAGTCCTCTATTTTCTTCATTTTTGCCTGAGCTTCCTCGGTCAGATGCGCGGCGGAGGGAGATCTTCGAATCAAAAGAGACATCCTTGCACAGTTATTGATTTCAATGCCTGCCGGACATGGCATGCAGTATCCGCAGCCGCGACAGAAGTCGCCCTGCAGTTCTTTTAAGTCATGGCGGATAGCGGAATCCAATTTTCCGTTCAGGACAGGCTCGTTTTCCTGATAGGAAAGAAATTCGTCCAGTTCTTTTTCTCTTTGAATTCCCCAGATAGGAAGAACATTCTCAAACTGCAGCATGTACGCATAGGCTGCGGCAGAATTGTTGATTAATCCGCCGGCGAGGGCTTTCATGGCGATAAAGCCCATATTGGACGCGGCGCATTTTTTTACTAATTCAAGCTCCTGTCCGGAGGAGAGATAGCTGAAAGGAAATTGTAATGTATCGTACAGTCCGCTGTCAATGGCATCATGAACAACTGAAAGTCTGTGGTTTGTAATCGCAATATGGCGTATCTTTCCCTGTGTTTTTGCTTTGAGCATGGCCTCGTAAAGGCCGGTTCCGTCGCCCGGCTTCGGACAGAACGGAATATTGTGGAACTGATAGATGTCCAGATAGTCTGTTTTTAAATTATGCAGTGTAGTTTCGAGATTGCTCCAGAAATCCACGGTGTTCTGAGCGGCAGTTTTGGAAGCAAGAATGATTTTGTCACGCCGGTCTTCAAATGCCAGTCCCAATTTTTCTTCGCTGTCAGTATAGAATCTGGCCGTATCATAAAAGTCGATTCCGTGGTCATAGGCTTTGTGGAGCAGATATACGGCATCTTTGGTACTGATTCGCTGAATGGGGAGGGCGCCGAAGCCATTTTTGTTTACGGTAATGTTGGTTTTTCCCAGTGTTATTTTTCTCATCGCTGTAATCTCCATTGATTTTTATTTATATTCGGTCACTTCTTTGTATTATTCCATATCCGATAGAGTATGGTCCGGCGTGTACGCCGATAGTCGCGCCGATTCGGCACAGAGGCAGAGGCGAAAGAGTGCCGAATCGTTCTTTCAGCCGCTGCATGGTCATATCCCGGAAATTGCCGGCTTCATTTTTATTATGACAATAACCGATTAGAATTGTACAGTCGTCAGGCGTGCAGCGAGCTTCTTCAAGATATGAGATTAAAAGCTGAATGACACCGATGAGAGAGTTTTTGCGTCCCCGTTTGATACCTGAGGAATGAATTTCACCGTCCTCCAGAGTAATTAACGGTTTTACATTCAGAAGAGCTCCTGCGACACTGGTTACTTTTCCGATTCGTCCGCCGTGATACAGGTAATCCAGACTGCCTACCGTGAACAGAATCCGTCCGGTTTTGATTAGCTTGTTCATGGTTTCCACTGTTTTATCGAGGGTGTATTCCGCATCTCTCATCCGGCATACTTCTAATACATAAGCGCCCTGCATCAGCGTGCAGGAAAGAGAATTCAAGATTTCTACCCGGACGCCGGGATATGTTTCTTTTAACATTTCTTTTGCAATTTGGGCAGACTGTAAAGAAGAGCTTAATTTTGCAGAGATACAGATACAAAGAATATTAAGGCCTTCTTTTGCCCGACGCTCAAAAAGAGTATAAAAATCCTGAGGGGAAGGAGCCGCTGTCATAGGGTAGGTTTTTGGGTCGTCAACCATGCGCTGGTAAAATTCATTAAGATTGAGTTCAATTCCCTCTTTTTTATATTGCCTTCCGTCAAATGAGACAAGAAAATGGACAATGTCAATTTCTTTTTCTTTTATCATATCGTCCGGCAGATCACAGGAACCGTCGCTGATAATACAGAAGTGTTTTTTCATTGTTTTTAAGCCCTCTCTTATACAATATATTCCGTCTGTTTTTTTGTCTTCGTCAGCATGGATTCGCTGATGATATCGTATATAAACAATTATAAGTCAAATATGAAAAAAAGCAATATTTATTCTGCGTGGAACGTGCCTTTTAAAATATGATAAAATGTGGTAAAATGTCCACATATGGGTGGCAAAAGGATTGGATAGCTTCCCTGAATGGTTAATGAAAAAGCGAAAAGGAGTATACAGGTATGGAATTGATTAATATCAGAGATTTATACAAGAACAGAGAAGCGTATCTTGAGAAAGAAATTACGGTAGGAGGCTGGGTACGCAGTATCCGCGATTCAAAAGCCTTTGGATTTATCGTGGTAAGCGACGGTACCTTTTTTGAGACGCTTCAGATTGTGTACCATGATACAATGAAAAATTTTGAAGAAATATCAAAGTTAAATGTAGGCGCCGCGATCATTGTAACCGGAACGCTGGTTGCGACTCCTCAGGCAAAGCAGCCGTTTGAGATACAGGCGAAGACCGTGGAGGTTGAAGGAGCGTCCGCACCGGATTATCCGCTTCAAAAAAAGCGTCACAGCTTCGAATATCTCCGGACAATTTCACATTTGCGTCCGCGGACAAATACCTTTCAGGCAGTATTTCGTGTACGCTCGCTGACCGCTTATGCGCTTCATAAATTTTTCCAGGAAAGGGATTTTGTATATGTGCATACCCCGATTATTACCGGAAGCGACTGTGAGGGAGCCGGGGAGATGTTCCGGGTAACGACGATGGACATGGAGAATATTCCGCGTACCGGCGAGGGGGCGGTAGATTATTCAGGGGATTTCTTCGGGAAAGAGACAAGCCTTACGGTGAGCGGGCAATTGAATGCTGAAACTTACGCGCAGGCTTTTAAAAATATCTATACGTTCGGGCCGACTTTCCGGGCCGAGAATTCCAATACAACCAGACATGCGGCGGAGTTCTGGATGCTGGAGCCGGAGATGGCATTCGCAGATTTAGAGGATGACATGGACGTTGCGGAGGCCATGCTCAAATATGTTATCGATTATGTGCTTGAGCATGCGCCGGAGGAAATGAAATTTTTTAACTCCTTTGTAGATAAGGGACTTCTTGACAGGCTTAATAATGTGGCAACCTCAGATTTTGCCAGAATCACTTATACAGAAGCAATAGAGCTTTTGGAGAAAGAAAATGACAGGTTTGAGTATAAGGTGTCATGGGGGGCAGATTTGCAGACAGAGCATGAGCGCTATTTAACAGAAGAGGTTTATAAACGCCCGGTATTTGTAACTGACTATCCAAAAGATATTAAAGCGTTTTATATGAAACAAAATAATGACGGAAAGACTGTCGCGGCAGTTGATTGCCTTGTTCCAGGCATTGGGGAAATTATCGGCGGGAGCCAGAGAGAGGACGACTTTGCAAAGCTCCATGCAAGAATGCGGGAGCTGGGGCTTAAGGATGAGGATTATGGGTTCTATCTGGATCTTAGAAAATATGGGTCGACCAGACATGCGGGCTTTGGTCTCGGATTTGAAAGATGCGTTATGTATCTGACTGGAATGGGGAATATCCGGGATGTAGTTCCGTTCCCGAGGACAGTGAATAACTGCGAGCTTTAGAATTGGGGACAGGGATAAATCAATCCGGGACGGGGGAAATTTAAATTTCCCCCGTCCCCAACATAGGAGGAGCAGTATGAATATTCTTGTTGTTGATGATGAGAGGGAGATTGCAGACGTTATTGAGCTGTATCTTCAAAATGATCAGTATAATGTACTAAAGTTTTATACCGGCGAGGAAGCGCTGGCTTGTATCCGCAATACCCGGATTGATCTTGCGATTCTGGATATTATGCTTCCGGATGTAGACGGCTTTCAGATTTTGAAGCAAATCAGGGAAAAATATACATTTCCGGTGATTATGCTGACAGCTAAGACGGAATATATTGATAAGATTACAGGACTTACGCTGGGGGCGGACGATTATATTCCGAAGCCCTTTAATCCGCTGGAGCTGGTTGCGCGGGTGAAAGCGCAGATACGGCGCTCTACCCAATATAATGACGGTACGAAAGACGGCGGAAATATTATTGATTTCGGAGGACTTTTTCTGGACAGAAATTCTCATGAATGTGTTTATAATGAAGTGTCGCTTACGCTTACGCCGATTGAATTTGACATTCTCTGGCTGCTTTGCGAGAACCGCGGTAAGGTTATAAGCTCTGAGGAGCTGTTTGAGAAAGTGTGGAATGAAAAATATTATAAAAACAGTAATAACACGGTGATGGTGCATATCAGGCATTTGCGGGAGAAAATGAACGGGCCTACAGGAAAGTCGGATTTTATTAAAACTGTGTGGGGAGTAGGGTATAAGGTTGAGGAATAATTATCGGAAATTGAAATTCAGCATTTTGCTTCAGACAGTGCTTGTTACCGCGCTGGCGGTATTTGTCGGCGGGTTTCTGCTGAATTATGTTATTGACGGCGTTTATAATGACAGCTTTTCACAGGCCTTTATAAATGTGCTTACATTCTTTCATATGAAAGAGGAAGATGCAATTAATTTATATTGGCAGCTTATCGGTAATAATAAAATGTTTTTTATGATTGTCGGATTTCTTCTTCTTTTTGCGCTGTTTTTTTATATTGCGCTCACAAAGATGGTGGTTTATCTGAATCAGGTTGAAGATGGTATTGAAAATATTGTCTCGGAATCTACGGAGCCAATCAGGCTTATTACAGAGCTTAAGCCTATTGAGATTCGGTTGAATGAGATTAAGGCGACATTAAAACGTCAGGAGCTTGAGTCGGAAGAGGGGGAGAAGAGGAAAAATGACCTTGTGCTTTTTCTTGCGCATGATTTAAAGACTCCGCTTACCTCGATTGTGGCTTATCTGAGTATGCTTGAGGGGCATCCGGATATGCCGGGAGAGGAACGGGAAAAATATATACGTATAGCGTTTGAAAAATCAATCCGATTGGGAGAGCTGATTAACGAATTTTTTGATATTACGAGATATAATCTTCAGAAAATTGAACTGGAGCCTGTGGAGATTAATTTATCGATGATGCTTGAGCAGCTTGCGGATGAGCTTTACGGGGTGCTGCAGGAAAAAAGGCTTTTCTGTGAGGTGAATGTTGAGGAAAATCTGGCAGTGTACGGGGATCCGGACAAGCTTGCGAGAGTATTTGATAATATATTGAGAAATGCGATTGCCTATTGCTATGAGGATACAAGGATTGCGATTGGCGCCCAGACGGTAAAAAATAATATTGAAATTACATTTATGAATCAGGGAGACAAGATTCCGGGCGATATGCTGCAGACAATTTTTGAAAAATTTTACCGGGTAGACAATGCCCGGTCGAGCGGAACCGGAGGTGCGGGGCTGGGCCTTGCCATTGCGAAAGAAATTGTGGAGATGCACGGCGGACGGATTCGTGCGAAAAGTGATGATAACAGGACGCAGTTTATTGTAACGTTGCCATCCAAAGACGAGAAAAAAGAGGAGCAGACAAATGAAATTCATACACATCGCAGACGTGCATTTGGGAGCAAATCCGGACAGTGGAAGCGCGCGGCAAGGAAAAAGGAAAAAGGAAATATGGGACAGTCTGGAACGGATTCTGAGCATATGTGAGGAGCAGAGGACGGAACTGCTGTTGATTGCCGGAGATTTGTTTCACAGACAGCCTTTAAGGCGGGAGCTTAGAGAGCTGAATTATATGTTTGGCAGGCTTACCGTGACGAAAGTTGTTATTATAGCGGGAAATCATGATTATCTCAAGAAAGATTCCTATTATAGGAGCTTTCAGTGGGAAGAAAACGTACATATGATATTGTCGCCGGAAATATCCTGTATAGAATTTCCGGAATATTCTCTTGCCGTATACGGACTTAGTTATACATCAAGAGAAATTAAGGAAGAGCGCTGTAAGACCGCATTTCCCGGAAAACGGCAGGCCTGTGAAATCCTGCTTGTTCACGGCGGGGATGAGAATCATATTCCGTTAAAGAAAGAGGATTTACTGAGACTGGGGTATGATTATATAGCGCTGGGGCATGTTCACAAACCGCAGCAAATCAGTCCGGGAAAGGCGGCCTATGCGGGGGCGCTGGAGCCCATCGATAAAAATGACACAGGGGTTCACGGTTATATTTCGGGAGAAATAACAGAAAGAGGCTGCAAGTTTACATTCGTTCCGGCAGCGTCAAGAGAGTATGTCCATCTTAAGGTCCGTGTAAATAAAGAGATGACAGAGCGCGGGCTTAAGGAGGAGATTGGGAAAAAAATCAGGGAAAAAGGCGAGCAGCATATATATAAAATTATCCTGACAGGTCAGAGGGACCCGGAGACGGAGTTTGATACGGAGAGCCTTAACGTATATGGAAATATTGTTGAGGTAGTTGATAATACCACCTATGCCTATCAGTTTACAAAGCTTAAAGAGCAGAACCGTGAAAATATTCTCGGACAGTTTATTGAGAGCTTTTCCGGAAATGACGAGGGGAGTCTTGAATATCAGGCGATGTGTGAAGGAGTGTATGCTCTGATGGAAACGAGAAAGGGATAATATGAAAATCTGTGAATTAGTGCTAAAAAATTTTGGAAAATTTAGAGATAAAAGTATTGCTCTTACAGAAGGGATTCAGTTGTTATACGGGGAAAACGAGTCGGGGAAATCAACGCTCCATACATTTATTAAGGGAATGCTGTTTGGGATCGAAAGGGGGCGCGGACGTGCCGCGAACAGCGATATATTTTCCCGGTATGAGCCGTGGGAGAATCCCAATTATTACTCTGGCAGGCTGACGCTTGAGGTCGGAGGAAAGCATTTTATAATTGAAAGAAATTTTGATAAATACGCAAAAAAAGTGCAAATCATCTGTCAGGAGGATGGGGAAGCATTAAGCGCTGAGGACGGGGATCTGGATATGCTTCTTGACGGGCTTACGGCCTCTGGATATGAAAATACGGTTTCTGTTGCACAATTAAAGGTACAGCCGGGCAGCTCTTTGGCGGCTGAGCTTAAGAATTACGCGACGAATTATTACGTGACAGGGGACAGTGATTTGAATCTTGACGCGGCGCTTAAGAAGCTTCAGGATGACAGGAAAGAGGCGGAGCGCCGTATTCGCGGGGAAATCAGGAAAAAGCAGGAGAAGCGCGACCGAGTGGAGCAGGAGCTTTCTTATATTTGGCGCGATATTCATCGTATTACGGAGGAGCAGGGGCTTCTTGAGGAGGAAATCACAAATAGAAGAGAGCGTATGGAGCAGAGAGAGAAAGAGGCGTCCGAGGTAAAGCAGCGGATGCTGGACGAGCTTCGGCCTCCGAAATGGCGGATACATCCAGTGGAAATTCTTGTTTTTATTGCTGCCCTTATTCTTTCATTTTTATTTATACCAAGACCGTGGAATTCATTTGTTACTGTCGTTATGTTTTTGTGCGGCCTTATTTATATCTGGAATCGGATGAAAATAGCAAAAAAACAAGTGAAGACAGAGCCGGAGCTGATTCTTGAGGAAATTACGCCGGAGGAAGAGAAGATTCCCTATGAAAAATTGATTTGGGAATATGAGCATCGTGCAGGAGAGCTCAGGGAGAAACAGGTGCAGTATGATAATCTTAAGGAGACGCTTGAGGAGCTTGATGAGACGTCGGATGAGCATAAAAAGTATGAAAGAAAAAGCTGTGCTTTGCAGCTTGCGGCCGAGCGGATTGAGGAGCTGTCGGATGGGTTTCAGAAGAAGCTTAAGGGAAGCCTGAATGCAGATGCGTCAGACATTATATGTGAAATTACGGGCGGAAAATATTCACGGCTGATTCTTGAGGAGGAGCCCGGACAGGGGCTTCTCATGGGGCTTTTGTCGGACGGACGGAAGATTTCCACCGCGCAGGTGAGCAGGGGAACTCTTGAACAGGTGTATTTTGCGCTTCGAATGGCGGCGGGCAGGCTTCTGTATAAGGAGGATTACCCGGTGATTCTGGATGATACCTTTGTCTGTTATGATGACGAGAGACTGGCGCGGACTTTGAAATGGCTGCATGAAAATAAAAAACAGGTGATTATTTTTACCTGCCAAAGGCGGGAAGAGGAAGCGCTTGAGAAATTAAAAATACCTTACAGGAAGGTTGATATTTTCTGAAAAATGTCGGATATGAAAAGGGGTTATCGCTGAATTGTATTTTCAGGACAGCCCCTGTGATCATGGATTTATTTTCTGTTTTTATAATTATCTACCGCGTATTGGATCCGCTCATTTGGTGACAGAATACTGCTGATAGATCCGTCATGATTCAGAGTATCAATCATAAGTGCGATATATTTACTCATATCGCAATTAATATAGTAGGGCCGTTTAAGAAGCTCCGGCGTCTGGTAGATAAGATTGGTTGTAAGAATAGCATTGATAATGCCTTCGTCATAGGCTTCGTCAAACTTGTCCAGCCCGTTGGTAAACAGTCCGAAAGTTGCGGCGGCGAAGATACGTTTTGCTTTCCGCTGCTTTAGCTGGCGGGCGACATCCAGAATACTGTCTCCGGAGGAAATCATGTCGTCCAGAATAATAACATCCTTACCCTCTACGGAGGAGCCGAGAAATTCATGGGCAACAATAGGGTTGCGCCCATTCACAATCTTCGTATAGTCGCGCCGTTTATAGAACATTCCCATGTCAAGATTTAATACGTTTGCAAGGTAAACGGCGCGCCCAGTTGCGCCCTCATCCGGGCTGATTGCCATCATATGGTCGCTGTCAATCTGAAGGTCGTCATAGCTTCTTAAGAGTCCCTTTACAAATTGATAGGTCGGCTTTACTGTTTCAAAGCCGCTTAACGGAATGGCATTCTGCACTCTGGGATCGTGGGCGTCAAAAGTGATGATATTGTCAACTCCCATTCTTACAAGCTCTTGAAGCGCAAGTGCGCAGTCAAGGGATTCCCGCCCGCTTCTTTTGTGTTGACGGCTTTCGTATAAAAACGGCATGATGACGTTCAGCCGTCTGGCCTTGCCGCCGATAGCGGCAATGACCCGCTTGAGATTTTGAAAATGGTCGTCCGGCGACATATGATTGATGTGACCGGTAAGAGAGTAGGTAAGGCTGTAATTGCATACGTCGACCATCAGATATATGTCTCTGCCCCGTACGGATTCCCCAATAATTCCTTTCGCTTCCCCGGAACCGAATCTTGGAACCCGGGCGTTAATCAAATAAGTGTCCCTTTCATAGCCGCTGAAAACGACATCATCCTTATAGATATGTTCGCTTTCTCTGCGCCATTTTACAAGATAGTTGTCAACCATTTTCCCCATATCCTGACAACCGTCCAGTGCGATAATACCCAGAGCTCCGATTGGAATATTATCCAATATGCGTTCGTTACGGCGTATCATCATTTGTACCTCCCAAATTTAATAATTTTTTTTGAATTCTAATATCATCACCCGTCAGCCTGAGCATTGTATAGCAGCTGCTGATGCGGGAAAAGATGCGTTCAGAATAAATGGACTTAATGTCCTCAAGTGCAAGATTTGTAGAAATAATCGTTGATTTTCTGCGCAGAATACGCTCATTTAACACGGTAAAAAGTCTGGATGTTGTAAACGTGTTGGAGAGCTCTGAACCTAAATCGTCTATAATTAATAGCTCACAGTCGTAGATATGCGTGTATTCTTCTTCCGCCTCTTCTTTTCTTGAAAAGGCTTCTTTTGCAAGAAAATCAAAAAGTCTGGATGCGGAAAAATAGATAACAGAATAAGAGCTCTCAATCAGCTCTTTTGCAATACAGTGGGAAAGAAAGGTTTTTCCGACACCTGTATCTCCATATAACAATATATTTTGAAAATGGGTTGAAAATGTATCTACAAATTTGTGACAGGTCTCTAACGCGGTTAATATGGCCTCTTTTGAGGAGCGTCCGGTCAGGGGATCCTTGTGGTTAGAAGAATAATAATCCAGGGAACAGGTGGAAAAATTCTCCTGCTCCAAAATTCCCTGTAGATTTGACTGTGCATATAAAAGCTCTATGATTGCCTTGTTAAAGCAGTGGCACTTCCGGGCGCCGATATACCCGGTATCCCGGCAATCCGGACAGGTATAAGACAGCTCCAGATAGTCCTCGGGGAAATGATGATTAAGAAGCAGAGCGCGTTTTTTTAAAGCCAGCTCTGTTATATCGCTTTTTAAAGAAGAAAGCGCGGACTCATCGCCGTTCAGCAGGCTTTTTGCCTTTTGAACGCTTAAGGAGGAGATGGCAGAATCCAGTTCTTTTAGCTGTGGAATTTTAGAATATACCTCCTCATAGTGTTTGCGGAGAGTATATTCATTGTCTGATTGTCGCTGTTCGTAAGTGCGCATAAGCGCGTCATACTGAGAGTTAGATAATGCCATAGGAAAACTCCTTATTGTTATTGCTGTATTAGCTTCCGCTCGAGCTCACTCATATCATAAGAGCGGCCTTCAAAGTTATTAAATTTATTTTTTGATACAGAGGGCTTCGCCGTCTGTTTTTTGCGGCGTTCCTTTTCCTTCAGAAAGCCGGCATCTAAAGCTTTAATATCTTCGAGGCGGTGTACATTTTTTTCAGACCAGCTCTTTAAAATTGTGTCGGCATAGTCAAAGCTTGGCTGATGGATTGTGTTGATAGTACGGCTGCAGGCCTCTGCAATAATATCCGGTGAAAAGCCGTATTCTTCATTCCATTTTTTTATGTAGGTAAGCTCAGAAGCAGCCGGAGCTCGTCCTTTTATACCGAATGCATTTAGAACAGAATAGCAGTTCCGGTTATAGGTCAATGTTCCGGCTTTCGCCTCCTCTACAGTAGAAATACCGCGTTCATGCCATGAAAGAGCAACCTTTCGGATGTAATGGATACTTTTGTGTCCGTTTTCCACACAGTATTCAATCAGATATTCGATTAAATCTGTAGACATATGTAGTGCTTCATGGAAATATGCAATTGTATCAACGTCTGTTC
This sequence comes from uncultured Lachnospiraceae bacterium, assembly GCA_946552115.1. Lineage (GTDB taxonomy): Bacteria > Bacillota > Clostridia > Lachnospirales > Lachnospiraceae > CAPEBR01. The sequence continues at coordinate 37,732 of CAMNRH010000011.1, read as the reverse complement.
CGGAGAGTGTTTTACCTAAATACTGTTCTGTTACGAATAAAAGCTCCTTGAATTCTTTGCGGCTTTTGTATTGCTGAAGATTGGACACTTCCGGGGCGGGAGCCGGAGGCTCTGCCAGCGTTTTTTTTTCAGATGTATTTTCATATTCTAAAAGTCCCTGCTTTTTCCAATAATTAAGTGCCCGGATGACGTCCTTTTCCGTATGGTCGAGCAAATCCGCGATTCGGGATATTGTAAGTGTTCCCGACGGAGCGTTCAAATGGCGTAAAAGAAGAAGATATACCTTTACGTATTCTCCGTTTGCCTTTGCCATATAATGGTCGATAAATTCATTTTCAAGCACAGTCGTGTCCCGCTGCGCGTGATTGGTAAGTGTTAGTTTTTTCATGATTCGCTCACCAGTCTTTCTAAAAATAATCGAAAAATTTCTCGTGTGGATTATTATAGCATTAGAAAGACAAGTGAAAAAGTTTTTTTTGTGCTAAAAATCAGGTTTTTTGTGGATAAAATTCTGTGGGAAATGTGGATAACTATTTTCCAAGCATATTTTCGCCGATATTTACGACATCTCCGGCGCCCATAGTTATTAACAAATCACCTTTTCTACAATTTTCAAGACAGAATGCTTCTATTTTTTCAAAGCTGTCAAAATAGTATGCATCGCAGCCCTTTTCTTTTACTGCATCGGCGAGGGCTTCTGAGGAGACGCCTAAGGTGTCTGTTTCTCTTGCGGCGTAAATGTCTGCGAGAATCAAGTGATCCGTATGTGCCAGAGCCTCTGTGAATTCAGTGAAAAGCGCTTTTGTCCTTGTATAGGTGTGAGGTTGGAAAACACACCAGATTTCCCGGTGAGGATAATTTTTCGCAGCCATAAGACTTGCCTTTATCTCGGTCGGGTGGTGTGCATAGTCGTCGATGACAGTAACGCCGTTTACATCTCCTTTATATTCAAAACGACGGTTTGTTCCGGTGAATTCTTTCAGTCCTTTTTTCGATACGGCGACAGGGACATTCAGACAGTCTGCGACTGCAAGTGCGGCGAGCGCGTTTGATACGTTGTGATCTCCGCTTACAGACAGGGAAATACGCTCCACAAAAGTCCCGTTTTTCGTGAAATCAAAGGAGGCCTCTCCAAGCTCATTGTGCATGATATTTACGGCGCCGTAATCCAGAAAATTGTTGCAGCCGTAAGTCACAATCTTACACGGAAGCCCGCGGATGATTTCCTCCAGGTGACTGATTTCACCGCTGATAACGAGGCAGCCGTCGGAGGGCACAAGTTTTGCGAATTCGCGGAAAGAGTGCCGGATATCGTCAAGATCCTTAAAAAAGTCCAGATGATCTTCGTCGATATTTAATATAACGCTGATTTTCGGAAAGAAGTGTAAAAAGCTGTTTGTATATTCGCAGGCTTCCGTCAGAAAGATATCGGAGCCTCCGACGCGGATATTTCCGCCGATTGCTTTTAATATTCCGCCGACGGATATTGTAGGATCCATGTCGCCGGCAAGAAGAATGTGGGACAACATAGAAGTGGTAGTCGTTTTTCCGTGAGTTCCGGATACGGCAATCGGGATCCTGTAGTTTGTCATAAGCTGTCCGAGCAGCTCGGCGCGGCTCAGCATAGGCAGTCCTTTATTTTTGGCAGCCTGAAATTCTTCATTATCCCCGTGGATGGCAGCCGTGTATACGATAACATCAATTCCCGCTATTATATTAGAAGCCTTTTGCCCGTAAAAGACGGTAGCGCCTGCTTCGGAAAGGCTTTCCGTAAGCGGAGATTTTTTATTGTCAGAGCCGGATACGGTGAAGCCTTCCTTTAACAGGATTTCCGCTAATCCACTCATGCTGATTCCGCCGATTCCTATAAAATGTATGTGTATGGGCTGCCTGAAATTTATTTTATACATGAAATTCCCTCCAAATGGATTATAGTAATACAATAATATTCTTCTTCATATATTATAAACATATATGGAGAAAAAACCAACTAAAAGTTTTTTGGTATATTTTCATAAAAAGTTTTGAAAAAGTTGTTTTTATTTGTAAAAAATGTTCACTAAATGGAAAAATTATGATATAATACATGCAGCAGACATTTTTAGAAGGGGTGATGACATGAGAAAGAAAGAAATGATAGCAATGTTGCTGGCGGGAGGACAAGGCAGCAGACTCGGTGTCCTTACGGCAAAAGTGGCCAAGCCGGCGGTTGCTTTTGGAGGTAAATACAGAATTATTGATTTTCCGCTCAGTAACTGTATTAACTCCGGGATTGATACTGTCGGGGTGTTGACGCAGTATCAGCCGCTCAGGCTTAACACACATATAGGAATCGGTATTCCGTGGGATTTGGACCGTAATATCGGTGGAGTTACTATCCTGCCGCCATATGAAAAGAGTACCAACAGTGAATGGTATACCGGTACGGCAAACGCCATATATCAGAATCTGGACTATATGGAGACATTTAATCCGGATTATGTTTTAATTCTTTCCGGCGACCATATTTATAAGATGGATTACGAGGTAATGCTGGATTTCCATAAGGAAAATAATGCAGATGTGACGATTGCAGCAATGCCGGTGCCGAAAGAAGAGGCAAGCCGTTTCGGAATTGTGGTTACGGATGACGGTGGAAAAATTACGGAGTTCCAGGAGAAGCCGCCGGAGCCGAAGAGCAATCTGGCGTCGATGGGTATTTACATTTTCAGCTGGCCGGTACTCCGGGAGGCGCTTGTCGCACTTCGCGACGAGAAAGGCTGTGATTTTGGCAAACATATTATTCCGTACTGCCATGAGAAAGGTGAAAGACTTTTTGCTTATGAGTATAACGGATATTGGAAAGATGTCGGAACGTTGGGTTCCTATTGGGAGGCAAATATGGAGCTGATTGACATCATTCCGGAGTTTAACTTATATGAGGAATTCTGGAAGATTTATACAAACAGCGGAATTCTCCCGCCGCAATATATTTCCGGGCAGTCTGTGATTGAGAGAAGTATTATCGGTAATGGTTCGGAAATTTATGGACATGTTCATAATTGCGTAATCGGGTCCGGAGTAACTGTTGAGGAGGGAGCCGTGGTCAGGGATTCTATCATTATGAAAGATGTGAGGATTGGAAAGGGCTGTGTGATTGATAAGTCTATTATTGCCGAGAGCTGCAGGATTGGCAATCACGTTACGCTTGGAACAGGAAGCGATGTGCCTAATAAGCTGAAGCCGGCGGCTTATTCGTTCGGGCTTGTGACAATTGGAGAAAATTCTGTGATACCTGACGGTGTGCAGATTGGTAAGAATACGGCAATCAGCGGTATTACAACGAAAGAGGATTATCCGAACGGCATACTGGAAAGCGGAGAAACATTGATAAAGGCGGGTGAAGTGGCATGAGAGCAGTAGGACTTATTTTAGCAGGCGGTAACAGTAACAAGATGCGGGAATTGACACATAGACGTGCCGTAGCGGCAATGCCTGTTGCAGGAAGCTACAGAGCGATTGATTTTGCACTTAGCAATATGTCAAATTCCCATATTCAGAAAGTAGCGGTACTTACACAGTATAATGCGCGTTCCTTGAACGAGCATTTGAATTCCTCCAAATGGTGGGATTTTGGAAGAAAACAGGGAGGCTTATTCGTATTTACGCCTACGATTACAATAGATAATGGCTATTGGTACAGAGGAACGGCAGATGCCATTTATCAGAATCTGGATTTCTTAAGAAGATGTCATGAGCCATATGTAGTTTTGACCTCCGGAGATGCAGTGTATAAGCTGGATTATAATAAGGTGCTGGAGTATCATATCGCGAAGAAAGCGGATATTACGGTGGTGTGCCGTGAGTTAGAGGAAGGCGAGGATGCGAGCCGTTTTGGAACGGTAAAAATGAATGATACGATGCGTATCGAGGAATTTGAGGAAAAGCCGATGGTTACGAATGCAACCACGATTTCTACCGGAATTTATATTATCCGGAGAAGACTGTTGATTGATTTGATTGAGCATTGTGCAGAAGAAGAAAGACATGATTTTGTGTCGGATATTTTGATTAGATATAAAAATCTGAAGAAAATGTACGGCTATAAGATTAAAGACTACTGGAGCAATATTTCAACGGTTGACGCTTATTATAAGACAAATATGGACTTCCTGAGGCCGGAAGTCAGAGAATATTTCTTTAAGAAGCATCCGGAAATCTATTCTAAGGTGAGTGATTTGCCGCCGGCAAAATACAATCCGGGGGCGACAGTGAAGAACAGTCTTGTTGCAAGCGGATGTATCATTAATGGTACGGTTGAGAATTCTGTTGTATTTAAGAAAGTATTTGTAGGAAATAATTGTGTCATTAAGAATTCGATTATTCTGAATGACGTATATCTTGGGGACAATACTTATATTGAAAATTGTATTGTAGAGAGCCGTGATACAATTAGGGCAAATACCCGCTATGTGGGTGAAAATGGAGTGAAAGTAGTTGTCGAAAAGAGTGAGAGGTATGCACTATAGTGCGGTCTGAGTAAGAAAGGGGCTGACAAAGGTATGCAGATTACAGATGTACGCGTACGCAAGGTTGCAAAAGAAGGAAAGTTGAAGGCAGTGGTGTCAATTACGATGGATGAGGAGTTCGTGGTACATGACATTAAGGTTATAGAAGGGGAAAAAGGGCATTTTATTGCAATGCCGAGCAAAAAAGCGCTGGACGGAGAATACCGGGATATTGCACATCCGATTAATTCGGAGACGAGAGACCGTATTCAGAGCATTATCCTTGAAAAATATGAAGAAGTGCTGCGTGAACAGCCGGAAGAATAATTTTCAATTGGGGACGTGAACAGCCGGAAGAATAATTTTCAATTGGGGACGGGGTAAAATTAAAAAAACCCCGTCCCCAATTGATATTACCCTGTCCCTTTTGGCGGTATTTGGGATATTTCGAAATGCATAGGTTTATGAGTTTTTGGGTGCAAGAAATCTAGTCTGTATGCGCACAGACAGATATCGCTCCATTTTTTTTGTTCTGAAAGTCCGGAAATATTCGGATTATATTTGGTATCGCCGACAATAGGGCATCCGGCGGCAGCCAATTGAACACGTATCTGGTGATGACGGCCAGTGTCAAGATGAATATCAAGCTCAGTTGGGGACGGGGTAAAATTAAAAAAACCCCGTCCCCAATTGAAAAACCCCTGTCCCTTTTCGACAATTTTATAGTGCAGACGAGCGAATTTTGCGCCGGGTGTATCTTTACTGCATATGGTGGAAGTATTCGTTTTCCCGTTTTTTATAAGATAGTTTTCTAATGTACCTTCTGCTTTTGGCGGAGTTCCGTCTATAAGTGCGCGGTAGTATTTTCCAAATCCTTGATTTTGCAGTTGTTTGTTCAATTCTCTTGCGGCAAATGGAGTTTTTGCGAAAACAAGAATTCCGCTTACGGGCTGATCAAGTCTGTGTATAACTGCTAAATAAGGCTCTCCGGAAATATTTGATGTTTTTGCAAGGTGATTTTTTATGAGACTGACCATATCGGGTGTTCCAATTTTGCTACATTCTGTTGCATAATGAGGCGATTTATAACATACAAGAATGTGGTCATCTTCGAAAAAAGCTTGTAAATACGGCGTTTTCATGGTGTTACCTCTCTAATTTCAGGTGTTTCTTATCATTTAAGCACGAATATAGGAAATATGCAATATGGAAAAAATGTGTTATAATATATTTACTCAATAAAAAGTTGCAAATCATTTCGTTAGAACATTCTTTTCTAACTCAATTCTAATTCATGTTTTGATGTCTCATTTACAGATTTTATCTGTATTTTCTATGTGCAGAGGCGGGAAATTTGGGGAGAATTTCCCGCTTAGTCTTGACAAACATTTTTCCATAGATTAAAATTACGGTTAAATTGTATTATTCAATAGATTGGCGTTGAAGAGGAATAGTATATGTAAGCGAGCATCAGAGAGGGAATCATGATGGTGTGAGATTTCTGCTTAGTACTGCATAGAACCCACCTCGGAGCCTCTGCATGAAAATGCAGCGTTTTCCAGCGTTAACGGTAATAGAGAGAGCTGCAGAAAAGATTGCAGTTAACTAGGGTGGTACCGCCGAGCTTTTCGGTCCCTTTTGGGGAGTGAGAGCCCGGCGTTTGTTTTTTGGCATTTTGCTGGGATAGAGCACTTCCGCCAGGTAGTATTACAGGGAAATGTCCTGACAAAGAGAAAAGGAGAAGAGAAATATGGCAAAGGAAAAGTTAGTAAAAAATATCACTCCGCGTGATGAAAATTTTGCGCAGTGGTATACGGATGTAGTTCGAGAGGCTGAGTTATGTGATTATTCAAGTGTTAAGGGCTGTCTTAATTATTTGCCGAATGGTTATGCAATCTGGGAACTGATTCAGGCTGATTTGGACAGGCGTTTTAAAGAAACGGGAGTCGAGAATGTATCATTGCCGTTATTGATTCCGGAAAGCCTTCTTGAAAAGGAAACAGAGCATGTTGACGGATTTGCACCGGAGGTTGCATGGGTAACGCATGGCGGAATGGAAAGGCTTCAGGAAAGGCTTTGTATTCGTCCGACATCAGAGACACTGTTTTGTGATTTGTGGGCGAGAACTGTGAAGTCGCACAGAGATCTTCCGAAAGTGTGGAATCAGTGGAATTCCGTACTCCGGTGGGAGAAAACGACAAGACCGTTCCTTCGTTCGAGAGAATTTTTATGGCAGGAAGGCCATACGATTCATGCGACATATGAAGAGGCAGAGGAACGTACAATTCAGATGCTGCATGTGTATGAAGACTGCTACAGGGAAACGCTGGCGATTCCGTTTGTTTCGGGAAGAAAGGCAGAGCACGAGAAGTTTGCAGGGGCACAGGATACCTATACAATTGAAGCTCTGATGCATGACGGAAAGGCTCTGCAGTCTGCAACAAGCCATTTCTTTGGAAGTGGTTTTCCGGATGCGTTTGGGGTTAAGTATGTAGATAAGAATAATCAAATGCATAGTGTATATGAGACTTCATGGGGGTGGTCTACAAGAAGTATTGGCGGCCTCATTATGGTCCACAGTGATGATGACGGACTTGTTTTACCTCCGCATGTTGCTCCGGTTGAGTGCAGAGTAATTCCGATTGCTCAGCACAAGGAGGGTGTTCTTGATAAGGCGTATGCATTATTTGATGAGCTTAAGAAAGCAGGTTACAGAGTAAAGGTTGACGATTCCGAGAAAAGTCCCGGGTGGAAATTCTCGGAGCAGGAGATTCTTGGCATTCCTACACGTATCGAGGTCGGACCGAAAGACATTGAGAAGAATCAGGTTGTTGTCGTTCGCCGTGATAATCGTGAGAAAATTATTGTGCCGATGGATGAAATCGCTACAAGACTTCGTGATATTCTGGAAACAATACAGCAGGATATGTATGACAGGGCAAAAGAATTTCTTGAAAGTCATATTGATACTGCAGTTACAATGGACGAGATGACCGAGAAATTCAAAAAGAACCGTGGATTTGTAAAGGCTTGCTGGTGCGGAGATCCTGAGTGTGAGGGAGAAGTAAAATATGTAACGGGCGGTGCGGCGACCAGATGTTTGATTGAAGATGAGGAAATGATTTCAGACAAATGTATCTGGTGCGGCAAACCAGCCAGACATATGGCGTACTGGGGAAAATCATATTAATAGTTGGGGACGGGGTAAAATTAAAAAAACCCCGTCCCAAATTGAAAGAACCCTGTCCCGAAGTTGAAATATTCCTGTCCCCTTATAAGGGAGGAATATAGTGTCAAGAAGAGCCAGACAGAAAAGCCGGACGGACTGTTATCATATAGTTGTCAGAGGCTTGAATAAAGCATTAATTTTCAGGGACAAGCGAGAAAAAACAAGAATTCTAAATTTAATTAGAGAAAATTATCAAGAATACAATGTAAAAATCTTTGCATATTGTATTATGTCTAATCATGTTCATTTATTACTAGAAGCAAAGTTGGACGACCTTGCATCGTTTATGTCAAAAATTTCAGCCGGTTATGCGAAATACTATAATTATAGACACAAAAGAGTAGGATATGTGTTTCAGGACAGATATCGGAGTCAGTGTATTGAGGATAATGGCTATTTTTGGAATTGTCTAAGATATATTCATTTAAATCCAGTGAAAGCAAGAGTTTGCAGAAATATTGAAGAGTATACTTATAGTAGTGCGAAGGAGTATTATCGGTATAGGGATGAAAAGGAGCGGATTTTAGCAGATGCCGCATATAGTATGAACAAGAAAAGATTTGAGACTTATATAGATTTTGTGAATTTTCATAAAATGAGTGATAGAAATTTTTTCATCGGAATGCCAGAGGAAGAACTTGTACAAAGAAAAGAAATTTCCAGGGATATCCTTCAGGATATGCAATATGAATTAAAGCTTCCCGCAAAAGAAATTTTGGATTATACTAAGACAAGGACACAATTTGAAAATAAAATCAGGGATTGGTTTCATATTTCAAAAAAATCTGCACAAGAGATTAGAAAAATGATAGAAAATGAATTGGGACAGGGAAGAAGTTAATTAGGGACAGGGTAAATTCAATTGGGGACGGAGTTTTTTTGATTTTACCCCGTCCCCAACTAGGAGGGAGGAAGCGAGATGGGGAATAAAAGGATTGTATTGCCGGAGAAAGTGAATAAAATTATTACTATTCTTCAAGAACATGGTTATGAAACTTATGCGGTTGGCGGCTGTGTGAGGGATTCTATACTTGGAAGAATTCCTGAAGATTGGGATATTACTACTTCTGCTTTGCCAGAGGAAACGAAAAGGATATTTGCGCGTACATTTGATACAGGTATTGAACATGGTACAGTGACGGTCTTGCTTGGGGGTGAGTGCTTTGAAGTGACAACCTATCGGATTGACGGGAAATATGAAGATGGCCGTCACCCTAAGGAAGTGGTTTTTACAAGAAATCTAAAGGAAGATTTACTGCGCAGGGATTTTACGATTAATGCGATGGCGTATAACGATATAAATGGACTTGTCGATTTATTTGGAGGCATCCAGGATTTAAACAATAAAATAATACGTTGTGTCGGAAATGCTAAAGAGCGTTTTTCGGAGGATGCGCTTCGTATTCTGAGAGGTATACGTTTTGCAGCACAATTGGAATTTGAAATTGAGAAAGAAACTCGATGTGGTATGAGATGTCTTGCGCCTAATCTTAAAAATATCAGCGCTGAACGGATACAGGTAGAATTGGTAAAAATGCTGACATCCAAACATCCGGAACTTATACGGGATGCGTATGAGCTTGGAATAACAAAAGAGTTTATTCCGGAATTTGATTGTCTTATGGAAACAGAACAGGAAACGCCTCATCATATGTACAATGTGGGAGAACATACGATACATGCGATGAGTAATAGCAGAGCGGATAAAATACTGCGTCTTACGATGCTTTTTCACGATATGGGAAAACCGGCGTTTAAAACAATTGACGAAAAGGGGCGGGCTCATTTTAAAAAGCATGCGATAGAAAGTGAGAAAATCACGAAACAGGTATTACGGCGGCTTAAATTCGATAATGATACTTTGCGTAAGGTATCAAGACTGGTGTTTTATCATGATTATCGTATGCCGGCGGAAGCGAAAAATGTCCGCCGTGCTATGAGTCGGATTGGAGAAGATTTGTTTCCGTATTATATGGAGGTGCGTCGCGCTGATGTATTGGCACAGAGCATGTATAGGCGGGAGGAAAAAATAAGAAATTTGGATGATATTGAAAGAATCTATTATGAGATTGTAGAAGCGGGACAATGTGTAACGTTAAAAGCGTTGGAGGTAACCGGCAATGATTTGATAAAGGCTGGTGTGAAGCCGGGGAAAGAGATAGGAGAAAAGCTTAGAGAATTGTTGGAAATGGTAATAGAGAGACCGGAGATGAATAAGAAAGAAATATTATTAGAAGTATTGGAGCGGGAGGGACAGGGAAAAAGCTGATTAGGGACAGGGTAAATTCAATTGGGGACGGAGTTTTTTTAATTTTACCCCGTCCCCAATGGTCTATTTTGGGTATTCCGCGCATACGATAGAGAGAATATGTAAGGTAAAGTGCAGGGGATTGCTATGCAGGAATATGAAATAAATAGTATATTAGAACAATATGATATCGCAGTGTCCGGCACCCATAAAACAAGGGGTGCTATTTTATGCGACACAGATAAAGGACTTCTTTTGTTGAAAGAGGTAGTTATTTCAAAGACAAAAATACCTGCACTTCTCGAATTGTATGGATCTCTTGAGAATCATGGTTATATGCAGGCCGATTTTCCTTTGAAAAATAAAGAAGGGGAGTATGTAAGTCTTACGGAGGATGGGAGCAGATATGTGGTTAAATGCTGGGCAGACGGACGAGAGTGTGATATACGAAAGACGGGTGAGCTTTTAAAGGCTGCTGGAAATCTGGCGAAGCTTCATCTTTTGATGCGCGGAAAAACGGAGCATAGCGCTCCGGCGGCCGGACAGATGAAAGAAGAATACATGCGCCATAACCGAGAACTGAAGAAAGTGCGCAAATTTATGAGAGGAGTTTCTCCGAAAGGTGAGTTTGAGTTCGCTTTTCTAAAATATTTTGATGGGATGTATCAGTGGGCGGATACGGCGCTGCACGTGTTGGAAAGCTCTGCTTACGACGGGCTTTATGAGGAAAGTATTGAGAATTCACATATGATTCACGGAGAATATAATTATCATAATATTTTGATGGAGCAGCTTCCGGGGACAAAGTTTCTTATGACAACGAATTTTGAGCGTTTCAGGCGTGATGTCCAGATGGAGGATTTATATTATTTCCTGCGTAAGGTTTTGGAAAAGCAGGGATGGAAAGAGCGGCTGGGCGACAATATGATAAATGCATATTCTGCAATAAGGCCTATTAGTAAGGAAGAGACAGAGTATTTGAAAATACGTTTTATATATCCGGAGAAGTTCTGGAAGCTGGCAGATTCCTATTACCGTTCTAACAAGGCGTGGATATCTGTAAAGAGTATTGAGAAGATTAACACAGCGATTCGTCAGACAGAGGAGAAAGAGCGATTTTTAAATAACATATTTTCTTTTCATTTATGATATCCTGTTGTATAATTATGGTATATAAAAACAGGAGGTACCAAATGATGGAATATCGTAGGAATTATGAGGAATGGATAAATAACCCGTATTTTGATGAGGCTACGAAAACAGAGCTAAATGCAATCGCAGACAACGAACAGGAAATTGAGGAGCGTTTTTATAAAGATCTGGAGTTCGGAACCGCAGGTCTTAGAGGGATTATCGGCGCTGGTACGAACCGTATGAATATTTATACCATACGTAAGGCTACGCAGGGGCTTGCAAATTATATTGCAAAAAAGGATGCGAAAGGCCAAGGGGTGGCAATAGCCTATGATTCTCGCTGTATGTCTCCGGAATTTGCGGATGAGGCGGCGCTGTGTCTTGCCGCAAATGGAATTAAGGCCTATGTGTTTGAATCATTGAGGCCCACGCCGGAGCTTTCTTTCGCAGTGCGTAAGCTTGGCTGTATCGCCGGAATTAATATTACTGCGAGCCATAATCCGCCGGAATATAACGGATATAAGGTTTACTGGGAGGATGGAGCACAAATTACACCTCCGCATGACAAGGGAATTATGGAGGAAGTGGAAGCAGTTACGGATTACAGTACTGTAAAGACTATGGAAAAGGCGGAGGCGAAAGCTTCCGGTCTGTATGAGGTGATTGGCGAGGCGATTGATGACAGCTATATTGCGGAGCTTAAAAAGCAGGTAATTCATCAGGATGCCATTGATGCCATGAAGAGTGAGCTTAAAATCGTGTACAGCCCGCTTCACGGAACCGGAAATATTCCGGCAAGACGTATCTTAAGAGAACTGGGCTTTGAAAATGTATATGTAGTAAAGGAACAGGAGCTCCCCGACGGCGACTTCCCGACAGTATCTTATCCGAATCCGGAAGCTAAAGAGGCATTTACTCTGGGACTTAAGCTTGCTGAGGAGGTCAATGCAGATCTTATTTTGGCGACAGACCCGGATGCAGACCGTCTCGGTGTATACGTAAAGGATACAAAATCTGGCGAGTATAAGGTTCTTACCGGAAATATGTCAGGCTGTCTGCTTGCGGATTATGAGATTAAAGAGCGTAAGGCTACAGAAGGGCTTCCCGAGGATGGCTACCTGATTAAATCTATTGTTACCTCGAACATGGCAAAGGCGATTGCAAAGGAATACGGTGCGGGATTTATTGAGGTGCTGACCGGCTTCAAATATATCGGACAGCAGATTTTAGGCTTTGAGCAGTCCGGAAAGGGAAGTTATCTCTTTGGCTTTGAGGAAAGCTATGGCTGTCTGATTGGTACATATGCGAGAGATAAGGATGCAATAGTGGCAACGATGGCGCTTTGTGAGGCGGCGGCATTTTATAAGACAAAGGGAAAGACATTGTGGGATGCAATGGTGGACATGTATGATAAATATGGCTACTATAAAGAAGATATAAAATCTGTTACACTGAAAGGAATTGAAGGGCTCGTGAAAATTCAGGAAATTTTGGAGACATTCCGCAAAAATCCCCCGACAGAGGTTGGTGAATATAAGGTATTAAGTGCAAGGGATTACCAGACTGGCATTATTAAGAATATTGAGACGGGAGAAGAGACGCAGACAGGGCTTCCGGCATCGAATGTGCTGTATTATGACCTTACGGATGACGCATGGTTGTGCGTAAGACCATCCGGGACGGAGCCGAAAGTAAAATTCTATTATGGAATTAAGGGAAGCTCTCTTGCAGATGCGGACGAGCGTTCTGAAAAGCTGGGCGGAAAAGTGTTGGAGATGATTGAGGCAATGCTGTAGGAGAAAAACAGGAAAAATTTGTAAAATACGGCCAAAAGCGCGTAAAAAGCGCGTAAAACACAGAAATTGCCTTGACAAATAATATGAAAACAGTTATAACAGTAACTAAGGCATTAAGTCTAGAGATTTAAACAAGAGGAGGAAAATATTCCATGAACAAAACAGAATTAGTGGCAGCCATTGCCAGCCAGGCAGAGATTTCTAAAAAAGATTCTGAAAAAGCATTAAAAGCTTTTGTTGATGTAGTTACAGCAGAACTTAAGAAAGATCATAAGGTTCAATTAGTTGGATTTGGTACGTTTGAGACAAGCACAAGGGCTGCAAGAGAAGGAAGAAACCCACAGACCGGAAAAACAATGAAGATTGCGGCTTGCAAAGCTCCCAAATTTAAGGCTGGCAAAGCATTAAAGGATGCTGTTAATGAGTAATTATACAAAGAAGTAACGAAGTAGAGAGGTTTTGAACTCTCTACTTTTTTAACGGAGGGAAATATGAGATTAGATAAATTTTTGAAAGTATCCCGTTTGATTAAAAGGAGAACTATCGCGAATGAAGCGTGCGATGCCGGCCGCGTTTTGGTAAACGGAAAAACGGCAAAGGCTTCTGTAAAAGTAAAAACAGGGGATATTATTGAGATTCAGTTTGGAACAAAGACAGTTAAGGTTCAGGTTCTTGATATTCAGGAGACGACGAAGAAAGAAGAAGCAAAAGACTTGTTTAAATATTTGTAATAAAAGGTAGCAGCCTTTCATATGATTATTAAGAAAGGTTGTGATACATATGGAAGAAAGAACAGTTGGAAAGAGTCATAAGCTTGTTGTGAATAATCGGAAAACGAGTATGGTAACAGGAGTAATTGACGTGCTTTCTTTTGATTTAAATGAGATTTTACTGGAGACAGAACAGGGGATGATGATGGTGAAAGGGACGGATCTTCACGTAAACCGGCTGAGCGTGGAGAAAGGAGAGGTCGATTTGTCCGGGAATATTGACAGTATTTCTTATTCTGATATTCATGCCAGTGCAAAACAAGGAGGCGAAAGCCTGTTTTCTAAGTTGTTCAGGTAATAGAAAATGCCGGGAATAGAAAAGGAAGTAATCGTGTTTTGTGTGGCGCTGCTTTCGGGAGCAAGCGTCAGGCTGGCATACAAATGTCTGGGATGTTTTCGTGAAATTGTAAAGCACAGCCTTATTTTAATCGGAATAGAAGATATGATATTTTGGATTGGCGCCGCTATATATTTGTTTATACAAATTTACCAAACAAATAGTGGTAGAATAAGATGGCATTTTATACTAGGTGTTGTGATTGGAACTGTTTTAATGTCTGTTTTTGTTAAAAAATTTGAAAAAATTTGGGGAATTTTTTTGCGTAAAAAGAGTTGATAAACAACCTGAAACAAGATAATATAAAATTGTTTCAGGGAGTATAAAATGTTGGCGGGGAGCCGGTATAAGGGTAAAAATATGAAAAATGTAAGAAGCAAAAGTCGCAGAAAGAGACAGAAACGGCATGTGAGTCGGTATAGGCGCAGTATGCTTGCAGTGGGCGCGGTTATTATACTTTTAATGGCAGTGGTGTCCGTAAATGCGATATCACTCCGTGAAAAGGACAGGGCATATCGGGCACAGGAGATAGAGCTGAAAAAGCAGATTGAAGAAGAGAAAGAGCGTTCTGCGGAGATAGATGCGCTTGAAAAATATGTAGGCACAGAGGAGTATGTGGAGGAAGTGGCAAAAGATAAATTAGGCTTAGTAAATGAAAATGAGATTATTTTCAGGGCCAAATAAAAACAGCTGTGAAGAGATAACAGGTATGAGATACGTAAGAGAAGCTTCGGGCAATATGCCCGGAGCTTTTTTCAATAGGGACAGGTTTTTTTCAATCTGGGACGGGGTTTTTTTAATTTTTCCCCGTCCCCAACTGGAGGGAGTATAGAATGGATATGAAAGAGAAAGAGATTTTTCTGAATCCATATGTAATCCAGATGGACAAGCTGGCGGATTCGCTGGGACACTTGTCGAATATTTTTTTGAGGCTTACGGATTACCGGATGACGTTTACAAAAGAGGAAAATGAGGATATGTTCCGTCGCGTTACGGAAAAGGTATGTGAAAATTGTGAGAATAAAGCGGCTTGCCTGGGGGAGAGGCGGCTGAATACGTATCATATGATGTATGAGATTTTATGCGCGGTAGAGGAATACGGCGCAGAGCTTAATGTGGAGTTGAAGCGGCGTCTTCAGAAGCAGTGTATTATGGCCCCCCGGTTTCTTCGGGAGACGCTTGAAACCTTTGAGGGCGCCAAGCAAAAGCTTGTATGGAGCAACAAGCTTGTGAAAAACCGGGAGGGCTATGCCAATCAGCTGGAAAATTTTGCGAAAACGATACGAAATACGACGAGAGAGTTGGACGCAGGTATTTTTGAGGATGAACATCTGGAAAAAAAGATAAAAAATCACCTCCGAAAATCAGGCGTGAGAATGCTGTCATCTGTATTTTATATTACCTCAAATGGAAAATATGAGATACATCTTACAATTAAGGCGCCGAAAGGGCATGTAATCCCGGTGAAAGAGCTGGCGTCCGAGGTGGGAGGTATTGTAGGACGTGTGATGATGCCGGAGCAGGGGGAGCGTCCGATTGTCGGTGATGAATATTGTACGGTCAGCTGTGTGGAGGGAGCGAGATTTCATACGCTGCAGGGAATTGCAAAGATAGGAAAGGACTGTGAACAGATTTCAGGAGATACATTTCTTATGACGGATCTTCCGGGAGGGAAGAAAGGTGTAGCTCTTTCGGACGGGATGGGAGCAGGTGAAGAAGCATTTCGGGAAAGTACAATGGTAGTGGAGCTTTTAGAGGAGCTTTTGGATGCAGGCTTTCCGGCGAGGACGGCGGTAGAGCTTATGAATACGGCATTGGTAATCGGACGCGAGGAGGTTCGTTTTTCTACGATTGATGTGAGTCTGTTTGATTTGTACAGCGGAGAGTGTGAGTTTGTAAAGGCGGGTGCGGCAACGACTTATATTAAACGGGGAGAAGAGGTTGAAAAAATTCATTCCGTGACGCTGCCTATAGGGGTGATACAGGACATTGAAATTGATACGGTGACAAAGAAATTGGAGTCCGGTGATTTTGTTGTTATGGTGACAGACGGAGTAATTGATGCGCTGCCGACCGGGCAGCAGGATAATCTGATGAGCAGATTTATCTCAGAACCGGATATTCAAAATCCGAAAGAGCTGTCGCATTATATTCTGGAAAAGGTGTTGGAGTGTTCTAATGAGATTCCGATAGACGATATGACAGTTCTGGTCGTCGGGATATGGAAAATTTAACGATGTCTTGCATTTTACCGGAAAGTTCTATAATATGTTATCAGGATCAGTAAACCGCATATTAAGAAACCGCATTAAAGCAGAGGATTTCCGGATGTATGAAAGGATAAAGCAGTATATAGAAAAATATCATATGATTACAAAGGATGATAAAGTGATTGCGGGCGTATCGGGAGGAGCGGATTCCATATGCCTTCTTTTCATACTTATCAGGTTTGCGAAAGAGTGGGGCTTTGCTCTTCATGCCGTTCATGTCCATCATGGTATCCGGGGGGAGAGTGCAGATGCAGATGAGGCTTATGTGCGCCGTGTGTGCGGGCAGGAGGGGATTTTATGTACAGTGTTTCGGGAAAATGTTCCCCTGTATGCGAAAGAGCATGGACTGACAGAGGAGGAGGCCGGGCGCGAGGTTAGAAGAGCGGCGTTTGAAAAGGTTTTAAAGGAGCAGAAAGGAACGAAAATTGCGCTTGCTCATCATATGAACGATAATGCGGAAACGCTTCTCTGGAATTTGTGCAGAGGGACGGCTCTGAAAGGGCTTGGAGCCATTGCACCGGTCTCCGGCGTATGGATTAGGCCTTTATTGTGTGTGAAACGGGAGGAAATTGTATCATATCTGAAAAAATGGGGAATATCTTATTGTACAGATGAAACAAATGAGGAGAATGTATACACAAGAAACCGGATCAGAAATGATGTGATTCCTTATTTGAAAAAAAATATAAATGAGCAGGTCATTTCCCATATGGCGGAAACGGCGGAGCAAATGCATGCGCTGAGCGGTTATATCGGACGTGAAGTTTCGCGTTTGAAAGAGGAATGTACGGTATGGGATTCGTCTGGGAAACTGCTTCTTATTGAAGAGGATTATCGGAAAATAGACGGAGCGCTTAAAGGTTATGTGCTCCATGGTATTATTTGTGAGGCGGCAGGTTACAGAAAAAATATTGAGTCGCCCCATGTGCAGATGCTAAAGGATCTTTTGAAAAAGCAAGTGGGGCGCAGAATGAGTCTTCCATACGGACTTACGGCAGTACGGTGCTATGAGGGTATTCGATTTGAAAAGCGGCGGATGCCGGAGGACAGTATTTTGCCGGAGGACGGTACTTTGCCGGAACAAAAGGCCCGTTTTCGAATTTTTGAAAAAACCGTTATATCAGAAGCTTTTCCGAAAAAAATCTACACGAAATGGTTTGACTATGATATAATAAAAAATACTGTAAAAATGAGGCACAGGGAGCCGGGAGATTATTTGACAATAGACAAGAACGGAAATACTCAGAAGCTGAAACAGTACTTTATTAATGAGAAAATACCTCGGGAGATGAGGGACAGAATTTGGCTTTTAGCGGATGGCTCCCATATTATCTGGGTGATAGGGTATCGGCAAAATCAGATGTATCAGGTGACAGAAAAAACGATACGTATTTTAGAAGTTGAATTTTACGGAGGAGAAGATGATGGCAGAGACAATTCATGTAATGCACAGTGAAGAGGAAGTTGCAAAAAGGATTGAAGAATTAGGAAAGCAGATTAGCGAGGATTATAAAGGGCGGCAGGTGCATCTTATCTGTGTTCTTAAGGGAGGAGTATTCTTTATGTGTGAGCTTGCCAAGAGAATCAGTGTTCCTGTTTCTATGGATTTTATGAGTGTGAGCAGTTATGGCGGCGGCACATCTTCCAGCGGAGTGGTTAAAATTGCCAAGGATTTGGATGAACCGTTAGAGGGGAAAGATGTACTGGTAGTGGAAGACATTATTGATTCGGGACGGACGCTTTCCTATCTTCTTGAGATTCTTTTCAAGCGTCATCCGAACAGTATGAGACTGTGTACATTGCTAGATAAGCCGGATAGAAGAGTTCGGGAGGTAAAGGTGGATTACACGGGATTTGAGATAGAGGATAAATTCGTAGTAGGATACGGGTTGGATTATGCGCAAAAATATAGAAATCTACCATACATCGGAGTTGTAGAAGGTGTGGAGTAGAAAGGGGCTTAAGTAAATTGAATACAAGGAAAAATAAAGGCTTAGGCAGCGGAATGCTGCTTGTGCTGATTATATTTTTATTTGCAATGCTGTGGTTTACCAACCAGTTTGAGCAAAGGGAAGATGAGATTACATGGGAAGAATTCGAGAGTCTTGTTTCTACGGAAAGTGTAAAAAACGTTGTCATCACACAAAATAAAGCGGTGCCGACCGGCCGGGTGGAACTTACAGTGAAAGGGAAAAACGGAGATGAGCTCCGTTATCTGTATGTGTCGGACGTCAACGATATTCAGGATTATCTGAAAGAAAAAAATATTAGATTTGAGATGCCGGATATTCCGCAGGATAGCTGGTTTGCAACGACAATTCTTCCGGTTCTGATTACGGTAGGGGCAATTTTAGTTATTTTCTTCCTTATGAATCGTCAGGGCGGGGGAGCGAATGCTAAGGCGATGAATTTCGGAAAAAGCAGAGCCCGGCTCAGTACGGAAAGAGATAAGAAGATTACATTTTCTCAGGTTGCGGGACTTCAGGAGGAGAAAGAAGAGCTGGAGGAAATTGTGGACTTTCTGAAAACACCTAAGAAATATATTCAGGTGGGAGCAAGAATTCCGAAAGGAGTGCTTCTTGTAGGTCCTCCGGGAACAGGTAAAACGCTGCTTGCCAAAGCCGTGGCAGGAGAGGCGGGCGTGCCGTTTTTTACAATTTCGGGTTCCGATTTTGTGGAAATGTTTGTCGGCGTGGGTGCTTCACGTGTGCGGGATTTGTTCGAGGAGGCGAAAAGAAATGCGCCGTGTATTATTTTCATTGACGAGATAGATGCCGTGGCAAGAAGAAGAGGCACCGGTATGGGCGGCGGACATGACGAGAGGGAGCAGACACTGAATCAGCTTCTTGTAGAAATGGACGGATTTGGAGTCAACGAAGGAATTATTGTTATGGCCGCGACAAACCGCGTAGATATTCTTGATCCGGCGATTTTGCGTCCGGGACGCTTTGACAGAAAGGTTATGGTCGGAAAGCCGGATGTAAAGGGGAGAGAGGAAATTCTTAAGGTTCATGCGAACGGGAAACCGCTCAGCGAGGAAATTGATCTTAAGCAGATTGCCCAGACAACGGCCGGGTTTACGGGCGCGGATCTTGAAAATTTGTTGAACGAGGCAGCGATTATTGCGGCTAAGGAAAGCCGGATGTTTCTCTTACAGGAGGATGTTAAGAAAGCGTTTGTTAAGGTCGGTATCGGGGCAGAGAAAAAAAGCCGGGTAATTTCCGATAAGGAAAAACGCATTACTGCATTTCATGAAGCGGGTCACGCAATTCTGTTCCATATTTTGCCGGATGTGGGGCCGGTGTACAGTGTATCGATTATTCCGACCGGAGGGGCAGGAGGATATACGATGCCGCTTCCGGAAAGGGATGAGATGTTTAATACAAAAGGGAAAATGCTTCAGGATATTACGGTAGCGCTTGGCGGCCGCGTGGCTGAGGAAGAGGTATTTGACGATATTACGACAGGAGCTTCTCAGGACATTAAGCAGGCGACGGGACTTGCGAAGTCGATGGTTACAAAATTCGGTATGTCTGAAGAGATCGGCTTGATTAGTTATGATGATGACGGCGATGAGGTGTTTATTGGAAGAGATTTGACCCATACGCACAGACGTTATGGGGAAGGTGTCGCTTCTATGATTGACAAAGAGGTAAAGAGAATTATTGATGAATGCTATAACAACGCAAAGAATATTATTCATAAATATGATGATGTTCTTCATGCATGCGCGGATTTACTTTTGGAGAAAGAAAAGATATCCAGAGAAGAATTTGAAGCATTATTTGTTGAGAATAGTATAAATGAGACCTATTTAGAAGGGGCTGAAAGTCATGAGGAAACAGGCGTTATTCTGTGATGGTACAGCGGCTTATGTGGTACCGCCGCAGGCAGAGAAAAATGAGGTGATTACTCTTCGGTTCCGTGCGGCAAGGGGAGATGACCTGCGCATCAGGCTGATTACTGCAGTTGGCGGATATGATATGGAAAAGGAGAGGTCGGAGGGTGAGTTTGACTACTATGGGATTCGCTGGAGACTAAATGACAGCCCTTTTCACTATTGTTTTGAAATTCAAAGCGACGGAGAGATATGCTATTATAACAGGTGCGGTGTTTCAAAAGAGATTGTTGAGTTTTATGATTTTGTGATTGTTCCCGGATTTTTTACGCCGGACTGGGCGAAAGGGGCAGTAATTTATCAGATTTACACGGACCGTTTTTATAATGGAGATACGTCAAACGATGTGGAGTCAAATGAGTATTATTACATCGGCGGATACAGCCGGAAAGTAACGGATTGGAATAAGTATCCGGACGCTATGGGAGTGCGTGAATTTTACGGAGGGGATTTGAAAGGCGTTATGGAGAAGCTGGATTATCTCCAGGAACTCGGCATTGAGGTGCTGTATTTTAATCCGCTGTTCGTATCGCCCTCAAATCACAAATATGATATCCAGGATTACGATTATATTGATCCGCATTACGGCGTTATTGTGGAGGACGGAGGCGAGGTGCTCCCCGACGGAGTTACAGATAATTCAAAAGCCACAAAATATCAGAAGAGAACAACGGATCTTCGAAATCTGGAGGCCAGCAATCAGTTGTTTATAGAGCTGGTGGAGGAGCTTCATAAAAGAGGCATGAAGATTATATTGGACGGTGTTTTTAATCACTGCGGCTCTTTTAATAAGTGGATGGATAGAGAGCGTGTTTATGAAAATCAGGAAAATTACGCGCCCGGGGCGTATGTTTCCGCGGACAGTCCTTATCACAGCTATTTCAAATTCTATGAGGACTGGCCGGAAAGATGGCCGTATAATGCAAGTTATGACGGCTGGTGGGGGCATGATACGCTTCCCAAGTTAAATTATGAGGATTCCGATGAGCTGAGTGAATATATTTTGGGAGTTGGACGTAAGTGGGTGTCTCCGCCTTTTAATGCGGACGGCTGGAGGCTGGACGTGGCGGCTGACCTCGGGAGAAGTAATGAATATAATCATGATTTCTGGAAAAGGTTTCGTGAGGCAGTGAAAGAGGCGAATCCGAATGCGATTATTCTGGCGGAACATTACGGGGATCCCGGAGAGTGGCTTCAGGGAGACGAGTGGGACACGGTCATGAATTATGATGCATTTATGGAGCCTGTGACATGGTTCCTTACGGGAATGGAAAAGCACAGTGATGAGAGCCGGGATGAGCTTATGGGAAATGCAGACCATTTTGTCGGTTCTATTTCTCACCACATGTCCAATATGCTGTCTCCGTCGCTTCAGGTGGCTATGAATGAGCTTTCGAATCATGATCATTCCAGATTTCTTACGAGAACGAATCATATGGTGGGAAGGGCGGAGCATCTGGGCCCGCATGCCGCAGAGGAGTATGTAAATGAAGCGGTGTTTCGGGAGGCGGTTGTAATACAGATGACGTGGGTTGGCGCGCCTACCGTGTATTATGGAGATGAAGCCGGTGTCTGCGGTTTCACGGATCCGGATAACCGAAGAACTTATCCGTGGGGGAACGAGAATCAGAGACTTCTGGCGTTCCATAAAGAAGTTATACACATTCATAAGTCTTATCAGGCACTTCGTACGGGTTCTCTTAAGATGCTTGCATGGCGGGAGAATATTTTGGCATATGGAAGATTTTTGGATGAAGAGCATATTGTCGTAGTTATAAATAACAGCAGCGAGCGCGAGGTGGTGACAGTTCCGGTCTGGGAGGCTGAGATACCTTTAGAGTGTAGAATGTATCGGCTGATCTATTCTTATGCGAAAGATTATAAGACGGAATACGAAGAATATATTGTAAAAGAAGGAAATGTAGTTGTAAATATGGGGGCGTATTCGGCATTAATTCTTGCACAGTTGGGGACGGGGGAAAATTAAAAAAACCCCGTCCCCAATTGATTTATCCCTGTCCCCAATTACTTTGTTAGCACCTCGATTCCGCTTCCTGTAACCAGTACCATATATTCGATTTGTGCGGATAAACCATTGTCTTCCGTATATACGGTCCATCCGTCATCTTCATCGATAAAAAAGTCGGGGCTGCTTTCGTTTATCATTGGTTCAATTGTAAACATCATACCGGGAACGAGAACCATTTCTGTTCCTTTTTGAGTGACATAGCTTACAAAAGGCGCCTCGTGGAATTCGAGGCCGATTCCATGACCACCAATATCTTCTACTACGGAGTAGCCGTTTCTGCGGGCATGAGTGTTGATTGCGTAAGCTATATCTCCGAGATGTCCCCACGGTTTCGCGGCGTGAAGCCCGCGTTCTACACATTCTTTTGTTACACGCACGAGCTTTGCAGCCCGGGGAGATATTTTACCAATTGTGAACATACGTGACGCATCCGAATAATATCCGTTTAAAATGGTAGAAACATCGACATTAAGAATATCGCCATCCTGCAATATTTCGGTTTCGCTTGGAATGCCGTGACAGATGACATTATTAAGCGAGGTACAGACACTTTTCGGGAAGCCCTGATAGTTAAGCGGCGCCGGAATTCCTCCGTGACTGGTAGTGAAATCATAGACTAATCTGTCGATTTCCTCAGTGCTCATACCTGCATGGATGTGAGCCTCTACATGGTCGAGAACAGCGGTGTTGAGGGCAGCGCTTTTTTTGATTGCAGCAATTTGTTTTGGAGTTTTGAGAAGAGAACGTTCCGGAACAATATGCCCTCTGGCAGCAAGTGACCACAATTTAATATCTAATCTGTCCAAGTATAAAGCCTTCTTTCTGTTAATAAATGATTACTAAATTATAGTATATCACAATTGGGGACGGGGGAAAATTAAAAAAACTCCGTCCCCAATTAAATTTTCCCTGTCCCCATTGTTTCAAGTTGGAAAATAAGGTATACTATATTTATGCGGTACGTGTCTAAAGTGTGCCGAAAGTTAGGAGGAAAGATGTATGTTGAGAATCGGTATATTGACCAGCGGCGGTGATTGTCAGGCGCTGAATGCGGCTATGCGCGGAGTTGTTAAGGGCATTTATTCCAGATGTAAGGAGAATGAGGTTGAAATCTATGGATTTCAGGAGGGTTATAAGGGATTAATTTATTCTAATTTTAAAATGCTGACATCAAGAGATTTTTCGGGCATTCTGACGGTGGGCGGTACGATTTTGGGCACCTCCAGACAACCTTTTAAGCTGATGAGAGTACCGGATGAGAATGGGCTTGATAAGGTAGAGGCTATGAAGCATACTTATCATAAGCTGAATTTAAATTGTCTGGTAATATTAGGCGGAAACGGCACCCATAAGACGGCGAATCTTCTTCGCGAGGAAAGCTTGAATGTTATTACGCTTCCGAAGACGATTGATAACGATCTTTGGGGAACGGATATGACATTTGGATTCCAGAGTGCAGTGGATATTGCTACGGATACGATTGATAAAATCCATACAACGGCAACCTCCCATAACCGTGTGTTTATTGTTGAAATTATGGGGCATAAGGTAGGCTGGGTAGCGCTTCATGCAGCAATTGCGGGCGGCGCGGATATTGTGTTGCTTCCGGAGATACCTTATGATATTGACGTTATCGTAGATGCCATTAATAAGCGGAAAGAAGCGGGAAAGAGATTTACGATTATTGCGGTCGCAGAGGGTGCGATTTCTAAAAAGGATGCAAAGCTTTCCAAAAAAGAGATGAAAGAAAAACAGGCGAAGAAGAAATATCCTTCTGTGGCCTACGAGATGGCGGAGAAAGTTCAGAAGAGAACGGATCAGGAGGTACGTATTGCTATTCCCGGACATACGCAGCGCGGCGGTTCTCCCTGTCCGTATGACAGGGTACTTTCTACAAGACTTGGTTCGGCAGCGGCAGAGGCGATTCTGGACGGCGATTTTGGAAATATGGTTGGTATTAAGAATGATAAGATTGTCCGTATTCCTCTTTCTGAGGTTGCAGGAAAGCTTAAATATGTTGATCCGGAGTCTGATATTATTAAGGAGGCAAGGCTTTCGGGAATCAGCTTTGGCGATAAATAAGAATAAAGGCAGAGGTGTGAGCAGATGTCGTATATGGCACTATACCGGAAATTTCGTCCGGATGAATTTGAAGATGTAAAGGGACAGGATGCCATTGTGGCAACGCTAAAAAATCAGATTAAAGCGAACCGTATCGGACATGCGTATCTGTTCTGCGGGACACGGGGGACGGGGAAAACTACGGTAGCAAAAATATTTGCCAAAGCGGTAAATTGCGAACACTCAATAGATGGGAGCCCCTGCGGGGAATGTGAAATGTGCCGTTCCATAGCTGCAGGGACCTCCATGAACGTAATTGAAATAGACGCTGCATCTAATAACGGCGTAGATAATATTCGGGAAATTCGGGAAGAGGTTTCTTACAGGCCGACAGAGGGCAGATACAAGGTCTATATTATAGATGAGGTGCATATGCTTTCTATCGGCGCTTTTAATGCGCTTCTTAAGACATTGGAGGAGCCCCCGGAATATGTAATTTTTATTCTGGCGACAACAGAAGCGCATAAAATTCCGGTTACGATATTAAGCCGTTGTCAGAGATATGATTTTAAACGCATTTCCATAGAAACAATTTCGGCAAGACTTATCGAGCTGATTGAAAAGGAAAAATGGGATGTGGAGGAGAAAGCGGTTCGCTATATCGCAAGGATGGCGGACGGTTCAATGCGTGATGCCTTAAGTCTTCTTGATCAGTGCGCGGCATTTTATATTGGGGAAACTCTTACCTATGATCACGTGCTGGAGGTGCTGGGAGCGGTTGATACGGAGGTGTTCAGCAGACTTTTAAGAGAGCTTCTTACGTTCGATGTGAGCGCGGTAATTGAGACGGTGGATGAGCTGGTGATTCAGGGAAGAGAGCTCTCTCAGCTTTCCATAGACTTTACATGGTATTTAAGAAATCTTCTGCTCGTTAAATGCTCGGATAATATGGAGGATGTGCTGGATGTGTCAACGGAAAATCTTGAGAGGCTTAAGGAAGAGGCGGGGCTGATTGAAAATGATACATTGATTCGCTATATTCGTATTTTTTCTGATTTGACAAGCCAGCTTAAATATGCGTCGCAAAAAAGGGTTCTTTTGGAAATTACGCTGATTAAATTATGCAGGCCCCAGATGGAAACAGGAACGGATACGCTGCTTGAACGTATCCGGGCGATTGAAAAGCAGATAGAAGAGGGAGTGATTTCTGCGGCGCCAGTGAAAGAAAGAGCTGTATGTGCGGAGCAGATTTCCGAAGCGGGAAGTGAAAAAAAACCGGTGCTTCCCCAGGCGTTAAATGAGGATGTAAAGGCAGTCGTAAAGGATTTTCGCTCAGTCGTAAATGAGACCTCTCCGCTTCTTCGGACATATTTAAAAAAAGCGCGGCTTAGTGCAGGAGACGGAAACAGACTGATAATTGTGCTTCCGGACGAGGTGAGCGCGGGCGCTGTGGGAAGTGAAGCGCATAAGGAGGAAATTAGGGGGCTCATTGCGCAGAAAACAGGAAAACAGATGGATCTGGACGTTCGTCATATGGAAGACGGAGGTAGATTTGAGGATAGCTTTATTGATATAGAGAAAGTAATTCATATGGAAATAACGATAGAAGACGATTGATAGAAAATATTATGGCAAGGGAAAAACAGGAGGAGAATAGTATGGCAAAACGAGGAGGATTTCAAGGCGGAATGCCGGGAAATATGGCAAATCTTATGAAGCAGGCGCAGAAGATGCAGCGCCAGATGGAAGAGCAGGCAAAGGAAATGGAGACAAAGGAATTTTCCGCAACAGCGGGCGGAGGCGCTGTGGAGGTAACGGTGTCAGGGGCAAAAAAAATGCTGAAAGTAAAGCTTGATGAAGAGGTTGTGGATCCTGAGGATGTTGAAATGCTGGAGGATTTGATTGTGGCAGCGGTGAATGAGGCGTTAGAAAAGGTGGATGCAGAATCAGCCAGCTCCATGTCTAAATTCACAGGCGGAATGGGTGGCGGAATGCCGGGACTGTTTTAGTTATCAGATAAGGAGCTGCTTTCATGGATTACTATAGTAACCAGATTCGTAAATTAATTGAAGAATTGTCCCATCTCCCGGGAATCGGTACAAAGTCAGCGGCAAGGCTGGCTTTTCACTTGATACATCTGCCGCCGGCAGATGTAAGAAGACTTGCGGATACAATGGTAGAGGCAAGAGAAAATGTGCGGTACTGCAGGGAATGCTGCACGCTTACCGATCAGGAGCTATGCCCGATTTGTGCCAATGAAAACCGGGATCACAGGACGATTATGGTAGTAGAAAATACACGGGATCTGGCGGCATATGAAAAAACGGGAAAATATGAAGGAGTATATCATGTGCTGCATGGAGCCATTTCGCCGATGCTTGGAATCGGACCAGGCGATATTAAGCTAAAGGAGCTTATTGGACGTCTTGAAAAGGAAGTGGATGAAGTAATTATAGCTACCAATTCAAGCCTTGAGGGGGAGACAACGGCGATGTATATTAGCAAGCTGATAAAGCCGACGGGGATTAAGGTTAGCAGGATTGCAAGCGGAGTGCCGGTAGGAGGGGATTTGGAATATATTGACGAGATAACGCTGCTTCGGGCGCTTGACGGACGGACAGAATTGTAATTGGGGACGGGGTTTTTTTAAAATTCCCCCGTCCCCAACTGGAGGTGAGGTATGAGCAGGAGGAAAGTTACGTCTACGGATATTGCAAGAGAGGCGGGGGTTTCTCAATCTACAGTGTCCATGATATTGAATAAAAAATATAATGCTTCGTTTTCCAGAGAAACGGTTGAAAGAGTAGAAAGGGCCGCAAAGGACCTCGGCTATGTGTCGCAGAAGAGGAAAACCTCCAGAAGTAATAAAAAGGAGAAGCTCTTGGTTGTTTTTTGTCCGAATCTTACAAATCCTTATTATGTGATGCTGCTGCAGGGCATTGAGTCCCGGGCGAAAGAGCAGGGATACGCGTTGTTTGTGTGTAATACGCAAAGAGATCTTCGGATGGAGGAGTGTTACCTTAAAATGATGTGGCAAATCCGTCCCCTTGGAATTGTCTATATGTGTAATCCGAGCGACTGCTTTATGAGGCTTGTGGAGGAGTTGTCCCGGACGATTCCGGTGGCAGTGATCAACAATCAAAATGAGAAGCTGGATGTAGACGCGGTGGAGCTTGACAATTCGAAGCTTGGCCGTTTGATGGCAAGACATTTTCTGGAGCTTGGGCACCGCAAGGTTGCATATATTGCGCCGCCGCTTACGGTGAGGCAAAAGCAGCGCTCGAAGCGTGTGGAAGGGTTTCTGAAAGAATATGAGGCGGCCGGTATCAGGGAAAATGTGATTATTAAGGCGGCAAAGGAGGAGATTGACAGAAATGTTGCCCATATTGACTCTGAGTATATGATAGGCTATGAGCTGACATGTGAGCTTTTGAAAGAGACAGGGGACATTACTGCAATAGCAGGATTAAATGATATGATTGCTTTCGGAGTCATGGATGCCCTGCATGATGCAAAGATAAAGGTTCCGGGGGATATATCTGTGATGGGGTGTGATAATACGCTGTTTTCCAGGCTTCATAAAGTAGGGCTTACGACGATTGAGCATTTTGTTATACTGAAAGGGCGGGATGCGTGTGATATTATTATGAAGAAAATAGCTACTCATGTGACAAAATATTCTGATATAGAACCAATCAGTACCTATCATGTAGAGTACGAGCCTAAGCTGATTGCGCGGGGGACAACCTCTTATGCAAAACAAAGAAAAAATAAAAATTAATAGAACTGCAGTATTTATTATTAATAAATACTGCGGTTCTGTTATGCGGAGATAATAAAAATGTGTAAAACAACGCTGTTGAGATAGAAATTGTTTGTGATTTAACAAAAAGCCAATCAAAAAGAAAAGAATAGTAATTAATAATAATAAAATATTAACAAATAAAATTATTAATAAAAATATATGCCTATTGACCGTAAGTCCTGCAATAGGATATAATTTTTTCAGACAGACATGTGTATTATTTATTTTTAAAGGAGGAAGAAAAATGAGATTTTTTATTGACACGGCTAAGGTAGAGGATATTAGAAAGGCAAATGATATGGGGGTTATTTGCGGCGTAACAACAAATCCTTCCCTGATTGCTAAAGAAGGAAGAGTGTTTGAGGAAGTGATTGCAGAGATTGCATCTATTGTGGACGGTCCAATCAGCGGTGAGGTCAAGGCGACAACTGTTGACGCTGAGGGGATGATTGAAGAAGGAAGATCAATTGCAAAAATTCATCCGAATATGGTAGTAAAGCTTCCGATGACCGCAGAGGGGCTGAAAGCCTGCAAGCAGCTTACGGCAGAGGGGATTAAGACAAATGTGACATTAGTTTTCACCGCTAATCAGGCGCTTCTTGCAGCGAGAGCGGGGGCTACCTATGTATCTCCGTTTTTAGGACGTCTGGATGATATTTCCGTAAGGGGTACGGATTTGATTGCGGAGATTGCTGAAATCTTCCGTGTTGCCGGCGATATTGATACGCAGATTATTGCAGCGAGTGTAAGAAATACGATTCATGTGACGGATTGTGCTCTTGCCGGCGCTGATATTGCAACGGTACCATATAAGGTAATTGAGCAGATGACACATCATCCGCTTACAGATGCAGGTATTGAGAAATTCCAGGCAGATTACAAGGCTGTGTTTGGAGAATAGGAGGAGCAGACATGAACAAACTTGAGCTAATGAAAACTGCGAACGAGGTGCGCAAAGGAATTGTCACTGCTGTTCATAGTGCAAAATGCGGACATCCGGGCGGTTCTCTGTCGGCGGCGGACATTTATACGTATCTGTTTTTTGAGGAAATGAATATCAATCCGGAAAATCCGAAAAGAGCTGACCGTGACCGCTTTGTATTATCTAAGGGCCATACGGCGCCGGGATACTATTCGGTTTTGGCAAACAGAGGCTTTTTCCCGGTGGAGGATTTAAAGACACTCCGAAAAATAGGTTCTTATCTTCAGGGGCATCCGGATATGAAGCATATACCGGGCGTTGATATGTCAAGCGGTTCTCTGGGACAAGGGATTTCCGCGGCGGTAGGAATGGCAATTTCTGCAAAGCTGTCCGGAGATTCTTATAGAGTCTATACGCTTCTTGGAGACGGTGAAATTCAGGAGGGGCAGGTATGGGAGGCATCCATGCTTGCGGCACACAGGAAACTTGATAATCTGGTTGTGATTGTGGATAATAATAATTTGCAGATTGACGGCGCAATTACGGAGGTAAATTCTCCATATCCGATAGATAAAAAATTTGAAGCATTCAACTTCCATGTTATTAATATTGACGGACATGATTTTGACGCGATTGACGCGGCATTTAAAGAGGCAAGAGAGACAAAAGGGCAGCCTACGGCTATTATTGCAAAAACAATAAAGGGAAAGAATGTTTCCTTTATGGAAAATCAGGCAGCATGGCACGGAGCGGCTCCGAACGACGAGCAGTATGAGGTGGCTATGGCAGATTTAGAAAAGGTAGGTGAAGCATTATGTCAGATGTAAAGAAAATTGCAACGAGAGAAAGCTACGGTAATGCTTTGGCGGAATTGGGAAAAGAGCATGAGGATGTTGTCGTATTAGATGCGGATCTTGCGGCAGCAACAAAAACAAGCGTGTTTAAAAAGGCATATCCGGAGCGGCACATTGACTGCGGGATTGCCGAATGTAATATGATTGGTGTGGCGGCAGGCATTGCCACGACAGGAAAAGTGCCGTTTGCAAGTTCTTTTGCAATGTTTGCGGCAGGACGCGCATACGAGCAGGTGCGCAATTCGGTAGGATATCCGAAGCTGAATGTCAAAATCGGTGCGACACATGCAGGTATTTCGGTAGGAGAGGACGGTGCAACACATCAGTGCAACGAGGATATTGCTTTAATGAGAACGATTCCTGGGATGGTCGTTATCAATCCGGCAGATGATATAGAGGCAAAAGCGGCGGTAAAGGCGGCTTATGAGCATATGGGGCCGGTGTATCTGCGATTTGGGCGGCTTGCGGTTCCGGTTATCAATGACAACAAGGATTATAAATTTGAGCTGGGGAAGGCGGTGACGCTTCGCGAAGGGACCGATGTGACGATTATTGCATCCGGGCTTCCGGTATCAGAGGCTCTTGATGCGGCGGAAAAACTTGCGGGGGATGGAATCAGCGCGGAGGTAATTAATATTCATACCATCAAGCCGTTAGATGAAGAGGCCGTAATAAAAGCAGCCGCCAAAACAGGTAAAATTGTAACGGTAGAGGAGCATTCCGTCATCGGAGGTCTCGGAAGCGCGGTATGTGACGTGGTTGCGGAGAAAGCGCCGGCGCGGGTTATGAAAATCGGCATTAATGACGTATATGGGGAATCAGGACCGGCAAAGGAGTTGATTAAGAAATACGGACTGGACGCAGAAAGCATTTATGAAAAAGTAAAAGCATTCGTATAGGGACAGGGATAAGTCAATCGGGGACGGGGTTTTTTTAAAAAAACCCCGTCCCCGATTGACTTGGATGGACAGGCTTGCCATGTCCGAAGAACCTGTCGTACCAAACAAGGAAGATATATACGGTCCATATTTTTCTGCTGTTATCTGTTTTTTCGTTTCTGTTTTTTCCGTTTTTATGGTTGTCGAGCATTTTTACCAGAAGCTTTGTGTTGAAAAACTGTTCTGCCGCGTCAGAGGTGAACATTTTCTTTACCCGCTTATAGTATTTGTCCTCCTTTAACCAGACACGGGTAGGAATCGGGAAGCCCAGCTTTTTCTTTTCGGCGGTTTTGCTGCGGATGACCTTTTCGGCGGCTCCTCTGAGAGCGACCTTTGTTTTCGGAGCGCGCACTTTATAGTTCAGAGGCAGTGTTTCGGCGAGCTCCAGTACTTTTTTATCAAGGAAAGGAACGCGCACCTCCAAAGAATTGGCCATTCCCATCTTGTCGCCTTTCATAAGTATGTCGTGCACCAGCCAGAGATGAAGATCTACGTACTGCATCTTCGTTACGGGGTCTTTGTCCTTTACGCGGTCATAAAGGGGTCTGGTAATCTTCCGGATTCCGGGTACGCAGCCGTTTTTCAATATTTTATTTGCTTCCCGCTCGGTGAAAATATTTGTTGCATTCGCAAAGTATCTCTCCTCAAGCGTTTTGCCGTGGCGCATCAGAAAACCGCGGCCTTTCATACCGCGCGGGAGGCAGTATTCTGCGAATTTACCGAGTATACGGCGAATGGGCATCGGAATTTTATTAAAGCCTGTATGCTCCATCGGCTCACAATAAATATTATATCCGCCGAATAATTCATCGGAGCCCTCCCCGGAGAGAACGACTTTCACCTTTTTTGCCGCTTCCTGACTTAAAAAGAACAGTGCAATCGCGGCGGGGTCTGCAACAGGCTCGTCCATATAGTATTGAATGTCAGAGAGGTTATCCCAGTATTCGTCGGGAGTAATGACTTTGGCATCATTCTTCATATGGATGCTTGCGGCGAATTCCTTTGCGTCCTGAATCTCGCTGTATCTGCCCTCATCAAATCCTACGGTAAATGTATGGTCTACCTGTCCAAGATAGGTCAGATAGCTGGAATCTACGCCGCTGGACAGATAGGAGGCAACTTCAACATCGCTGATTTTATGCATCTTTATAGAATCTTTCATGACTGCTTCTACGTCATTTACTACTTCGCTGAAAGGTTTTTTGCAGTTTCCCGTAAAGTGAGGTTCAAAATAACGCGTAATGCTCATGACACCGTTTTCGTAGATAAAATAATGCCCCGGCTGCAGGCAGAACACGCCCTTAAAAAATGTTTCGTTTGTTGGAACAAACTGGAAAGAAAGATAATTGCCGAGGGCGGTTTCATTAAATACTTTATCAAATTTAGGATGCTCCATAAAGGATTTTATTTCGGAGCCAAACAGAAGTGTGCCGTTCATTTGCGCATAATAAAGAGGTTTGATTCCGAATATATCCCGTGCCGCAAAAAGCTTTCTTTTCTTAATATCCCAGATTGCGAAAGCATACATTCCGCGAAGGCGTTCAAGCAGACGTTCCTCCCATTCCTCAAAACCGTGAAGCAGTGTTTCCGAATCCGTGTTGGAAGTAAATGTATGTCCGGCCTCTATCAGCTCTTCTCTTAATTCCTGGTAATTGTAGATTTCTCCGTTAAAAACCAACACCATGCTGCGATCCTCATTGTACAGAGGCTGATCTCCCACAGAGGAAAGGTCAATGATGCTAAGACGGCGGAAGCCAAGCGCTGCGTCTTCGTCAATATATTTTCCTTCGCTGTCAGGACCGCGGTGAATGATGGTATTCATCATATTGACTAAAACTTCCTCTCGATTTTCGAGTTTCCCGATATATCCTGTGAATCCACACATAGAAATTCATCTCCTTTGTTTCTAGTCTACCCTGCATTATAGCTTTTTTTGCAAATAAAAACAACTTTTTCTTTCGGCTGTGCTATAATGGCATCGGAGGACAGAAGAATGATACGTGAATTACGCATACATACATTTAGGAGACTTAAGGGAATCCGCAGAAGATGGCGGGATGAATTTTACGAGGAAATAAAGGATATAGCAAAACATCCGGTAGTGCTTCGGATGAAGAAATATCCGCATCACGGCAGTACAAACTGTTATCAGCACTGTATGAACGTCGCATACTATAATTACCAATGGTGCAGGTTCTTTCATTTAAACGCACGCGCAGCGGCGAGAGCGGGAATGCTTCATGATTTATTTTTATATGACTGGCATACGCATGCCGCCAGAACGGGCGATTATTTTCACGGAATGACACACCCGGAACAGGCGTATAAAAATGCCGAAAAGCTGTTTAAGCTCAATTCCACAGAAAAAGATGTTATTTTGCATCATATGTGGCCGGTTACGCTGTTTTCCTTTCCGCGCACGAAAGAAGGATGGATTACGACTATAACAGACAAGTATTGTGGCGCTTGTGAAACAAGCCGTCGAAAATAACGGGAAGATGCCGTAAATTTCTTTGGACAGGCCTCACCAATTGATAAAATGCGCGCAATCCATATGCTATCATAAGCAAAAATATGTAAGACGAGGTGAGAGTATATGGAAAGACAGTTTCCTAAAAATGTAAGGCAGGTAGGAAATGTGAGCGACGAGCCGAAGATATATGTAGAGGATTACGTGGACACATATTTAAGCCAGATACGCACGAAAGCAATTGACGCACCAGTTGCCGCAGCGCTTGCCGGAGAGATTATGGAGCAGGACGGACAGCCCGTCGTCTATATATCCGGCGCGATACAAATGAAAGAAATTACGGTCGACGGAACAGAGATTCTTATTAATGAGGATACGAAAAACGATTTAGAGGAAAAGAAAAAGCAATATTTTGAGGGGCAGGATATTGTGGGCTGGTGCCTTGTGGAGACGGGACACCCTATGAGCCTGAACCGGGGCGTGAACAAGATTCACGGGAAAATGTTTGCAAAAGAAAACAGCATATTTATATGGAAAGATTCTGTGGAAAATGACGAAATGTTTTTTGCGTATAAATATGGCGAATTAATGCAGATGGGAGGACACTATATTTATTATGAGAGGAATCCCGCCATGCAGAATTATATGATTAGCACACGCAGACAGAATGGCGTTACACCCAGCGAAATGGTTGAGGATCGAGCTGCAAAGAATTTTCGTAGTGCAATAAAGGAAAAAGCAGAATACCGGGAGCAGCGTCAAAGCTCCCGAATCTTATATGTGACAAGTGTTCTGCTTGTAATTATTGTACTCGTAATCGGTGTCTCAGCCATGAATAATTATGAAAAAATGGAATCGGTACAGAGTTCGCTGGAATCATTATCCCAATCCGTGAATAAACCCGGGGAGGATAAAACGCCTGCAAAAGAGAAAAAAGTCTATGCGGCCGATGCCGGTGACGATACACAGCCTGAGGATACGGAAGAGACAGAGGATGAGGTAAAGGAAAGTACAGAAGAGACGGGGGGGTCCGCGGAAAATATGCCGGAAGCCTTTGCTACCTTAGAGCAGTTAAGTGAAACAGATTTTTATGTTGTGAAAAAAGGGGACACGCTTGATACAATCAGTATCGACGTGTACGGAGACAGGGGGCATGTGGATGCTATCTGTAAAATGAACGGGCTTAAGGACGGAAATCTCATTTATATAGGGCAAAAATTATTGTTACCGTAGTGTATAGTGTGTTACAATAAACAAATGATGATAGAAGCAGTAAAGAACGAAAGGAAGCTATAATGTCATATCGAAGGAATAGCGAAATTTCCAGAGAAGAGATTGAAAATCAGACCAGAAATTACAAAAAACGGAAGCGAAAGAGAAAGATTGCCGGTATGTTTTTTGCTCTGGCTATAGGCGCTGCGGTATATCTTTTTATTCAGCTGCAAACATATACCGCTGTCAGAGTATCTGATACCTATGAGGATACGGGAGCGGAGGACGGAAGCTACAGGCAGTTTGCAGGAGGAGTGGTGAAGTACAGCAGAGACGGTATTTCTTATCTGAATCAAAGCGGGGAGAGGCAATGGAATCAGCCGTATCAGATTAAGAATCCGTTTGTCGAAGGAAACGAAACCTCGGCGGCAGTTGCAGATAAGGGCGGGAATGATATTTATGTGTTTCAGAGAGACGGAGTGAAAGGAGAGATTCATACAACGCTTCCGATTCAGAAAATATCCGTTTCGGAGCAGGGGATTGTGTGCGCCATATTGAAAAATGAATCAGCGCCGGAGAGAATTGTCTGTTATGATACGGCGGGAAATATTCTGGTGGAGCATAAAATGTCTTTGGAAGGAAACGGATATCCGATAGACGCGGCGATTTCCCCGGACGGACAGGTTATGCAGGTTGTGTATCTGTATACGCAGGACGGGGCGATTACATCCCGAATCGGGTTCTATAATTTCGGTGAGGAGGGTGAGGAAAAAACAGACCACCAGGTGATGGACAAGTCATATAAAGGGACAATTATGGCGGATGTATTTTTTATGTCGAAAAATACATCGGCGGCAGTAGGAGACAATCTTCTTGTGATTTATAAAGGAAAAGAAATGCCGGAGGAGGAAGCAGCGGTTAAGATAGACAAGGAAATAGAAAGTGTGTTTCATAACGGTAAATATATCGGAATGGTTCTGAGAAATGAAAGAAAGGGGGGGCACGAGCTCAGAATTTATAATACATCCGGACGGCAGGTGTTATCAAAGGATTTTTCGGGGAATTATAGTAATATAAAGCTCTGCGGAAGTCAGGTTATTATGTATGACGGAAAGCAGTGCAGTATCTTTTTGAAAAATGGAATACAAAAATTTCAGGGAGAGATGAATAATCAGATATTGGAAATATTTCCGGTGGCAGGTGTTAATAAGTACATTGTGATGAATGCAAACGGAATGGAGCATATCCGTCTTGTGAAATAAGGAGAGAGTATGAATTGGGTATTGATGACGACAGTGGCTATTATCGTAATAGGGTTTTTTATTGGCGTGTACAGGGGAGCGGTGAGAATTGCGGTTTCTCTGTTGACAACAATGATAACACTGATTTTGGTAACGCTGCTTACGCCGTACATGTCAAAAGCAATCAGCGAGTTTACACCGCTGGACGATGTGATAGAAGATCAGGTAAAGGGCGCCGTGATTGAAGCGGCGGGTTCGGCTGTGGCAGATGTGGAAGAAGGGGCGCTTACAGAAGAGGGTGTCCGTAAAGTGCTGAAGGCTGCGGGAATGAATGAGGAGCAGCTGGATGAATTGGGAATTAGTATTGATGATATCATAGACGGAAAGGTTACCGGAGAGGAGCTCTCTAAATATGGTATATCAAGCAGCATTCTGGATGGGCTTAAAGCCGGCAGCGTTCAGGAGGTGATTGAAGAAGCGGAGGTTCCGAGAGATATGCAGGTGGCGGCAATCGAGTCAGCCCGGCTCCCGGAAGTCTTTAAAAATCTGCTCTCCGCCAATAACAACGATGAAATATATAAAGAGCTTGGAGTAGAAACATTTGCCCAGTATGTAGGACAGTTTTTGGCAAAGCTGGTTATTAATGTTGTTTCATTTTTGTGCACATTTCTTGTAGTTACAATTATTACGCGGGCGGTTATATTTGCGCTGGATTTTGTCGCGGATCTACCGATGCTGGGGATCGTCAACCGGATTGCGGGAGGCGCTATCGGAATTGTATGCGCACTTGTTATAGTTTGGACGCTTTTTATTATCGTGACACTTATGTATGTGGCTTCTTTCGGAACGGGAATTTATGATATGATACAGGATAATGGGATGCTGAGAATACTGTATGAATATAATCCGGTGATGCAGCTTGCAACAAAAATGTAAAAAAAGACAAATAAATGTAAAAAAACCTTGACATTAAAAATATAATTTGGTATCATAAAGTTCCATCGCGGAGACGCGGTGGATTTTTAGAGATAAAGGCGTGGAACTGTGCTTTTAGATCTGAAAACAGAAAAGGCAGATAAAAAAGATAACAAAAAAGTGTTGACAAACAAACAAAAACGTGTTATCCTTTAGAAGTTGTCGCGTAAGACAGCGAAGCACCTTGAAAATCAAACAATAGACAACAACCCTGAAGATTCTTAAGAGAAGAAAATTCAGAACGGACATCGAGAGATGTCAACCTAAAAACAGTAAAACGGGAAAAGGGAAGCGAGCAGTTTTCCTGACCGGGGGAGAGAACGAGATTTTAAGAGCCGTGCAGAACGGCTGTTAAGATATTGAAAACGAGAGTTTGATCCTGGCTCAGGATGAACGCTGGCGGCGTGCCTAACACATGCAAGTCGAGCGAAGCACTTTGCTTTGATTCTTTCGGGAGGAAAAGTGATTTGACTGAGCGGCGGACGGGTGAGTAACGCGTGGGTAACCTGCCTCATACAGGGGGATAACAGTTAGAAATGACTGCTAATACCGCATAAGCGCACAGGACCGCATGGTCTGGTGTGAAAAACTCCGGTGGTATGAGATGGACCCGCGTCTGATTAGCTAGTTGGTGGGGTAACGGCCCACCAAGGCGACGATCAGTAGCCGGCCTGAGAGGGTGAACGGCCACATTGGGACTGAGACACGGCCCAAACTCCTACGGGAGGCAGCAGTGGGGAATATTGCACAATGGGGGGAACCCTGATGCAGCGACGCCGCGTGAGCGATGAAGTATTTCGGTATGTAAAGCTCTATCAGCAGGGAAGAAAATGACGGTACCTGACTAAGAAGCCCCGGCTAACTACGTGCCAGCAGCCGCGGTAATACGTAGGGGGCAAGCGTTATCCGGATTTACTGGGTGTAAAGGGAGCGTAGACGGCGGTGCAAGTCTGAAGTGAAAGGCATGGGCTCAACCTGTGGACTGCTTTGGAAACTGTGCTGCTAGAGTGTCGGAGAGGCAAGTGGAATTCCTAGTGTAGCGGTGAAATGCGTAGA